>CAINND010000027.1 GCA_903851035.1 uncultured Acidobacteriota bacterium
CAAGGAGACACCATGAAATCGCTTCTCGACCTGAATCGCCAGCCCCAGGTGAGCCGCCGCCAGATGCTCCTTTCGATGGCCGCAACTGCCGGCTGCGCAGTGGCGTTGGACAAGCTGGCGCTGGCAGCCGAGCCGCCGCACGCTCCACTCAGCAAGAGCGATGAAGCATTTCTCGACGACCTCGAGCGACAGGGCTGCCTCTTCTTCTGGGAGCAGGCCAGCCCGGTTACCGGTCAGGTGCTGGACCGCGCGCGCAACGACCTCGGCGGCGCCCGCGACCCGCGCCGCATGGCCAGCATCGCCGCCACCGGCTTCGGTCTCACAGCCCTCTGCATCGCCGACCATCGCGGCTACCTGCCCCACGCGCAGGTCGTTGAGCGGGTACGCACCACGCTCGACTGGCACCTCAACCACTTCCCTGAGGTGCATGGATTCTTCTACCACTTCAGCGATGTCGAAACCGGCAAGCGCGTCGATGGCGTCGAACTCTCGTCCATCGATACGGCTCTGTTGCTCTGCGGCGTGCTCACCGCCCGCGCGTACTTTGACGATGAGCGCATCAAATCCCTCGCCCAGCAAATCTACGAGCGCATCGATTGGCCGTGGATGCTGAATGGCGGCAAAACCTTTTCCATGGGCTGGCATCCTGAAAGCGGATTTCTCGACGCCCGCTGGGAAAAGTACTGCGAGCTGATGATGATTTACCTGCTCGCCATCGGCTCGCCCACCCATCCCGTCGCGCCGGAGTATTGGAGCAACTTCTCCCGCCCCGTCATCCACTACAAGGGCTACGACTTTATCAGCGGCAACGATCCCATCTTCACGCACCAGTATTCCCTGGCCTGGTACGACTTCCGCGGCAAGCGCGATGCCTACGCTGACTACTTCACCAACTCAGTCACCGCAACCCGCGCTCACAAAGCGTTCTGCCTGTCTTATAACAAATGGTACAGCGAGGATTACTGGGGCATCACCGCCTCGGATTACGTCGGCGGCTACACCGCCTGGGGCGGCCCACCCGCGCAGGGGCCGCTCGACGGCAGCGTTGTGCCCTGTGCCGCAGCCGGCTCGCTTGCCTTCCTTCCCGCCGAATGTCTCGCAGTCCTGAAAGCCATGCGCGCCAGGTGGGGCAAGCTGGCCTGGGGCCGCTATGGCTTCGTGGATTGCTTCCACCCCGCAGCAAATTGGTACGACCCCGATGTGATCGGCATCGACCAGGGCATCACTGTCATCATGGCGGAAAATCTGCGCTCCTCGTTCGTCTGGAAGACGTTCATGCGCAACAAGGAATCGTCCCGCGCCATGCAACTGGCCGGCTTCAAGAGCCAAAGCTAGCAGGATGAATTCGCATGAATGTGTATGGGCTGAGGGAATGACAATGCCTTAAAAGACGATTGGCTGACGGTATCGCATTCCGCCTCCCGCACTGCCTGCGATGCAACCATGGGTCGGCCTTCAACCCATGGGACGAAGCCCTCAACAATCCAATGGCCAGGAGATTCTTCGCCGCGAGCGTGCACCGGACAACAGAACCGAGTTCAGGAAAACTTACCGTCAAATCACCCTGAAGGCCCCGGTCGCGCTGCTCAAGCTCTCCCAGTCCGCCGTTACGCGCATCGTCAATGCAGAAGCGACCACGCATCGCCGAAGACACGCAGCTGCGCGTGCTCCGAGCCGCGGCGCTGCACGAGCGCTCCCTCAGCAGGTCGCCGCCGGCCGACCAAGGCGGACGATGTATGCTTTCCGGTTACGCGAATCCAAACCGGAATCCTCGCCGGCAAATGGAATGGAACCCATGAACTCGACCCGAGATCCCCTCACCGCCCTCGCCCGCAAAGCCGCTTTCTGCCTCGCTTTCGCCCTGGTGGCCATCGCGCCGTTGCGCGCCCAGTCGCTCCACCTCGGCCCTGACGACGTCCTCCCCACCGGCAACGAGTGGCTCTCCCTGCCCGACATTCGCGCCGTCGACGGCGCCCTCGTCACCTTCAACGTGCTCTCCACCGGCAACGAGTGGCTCTCCCTGCCTGATATTCGCGCCAGCGACTGGGACGGTGGCATCATCACCGAAGGCGTCAGTGCCGATACCGGCAAAATGGACCAGGCCGGCCGCGCCTTTGCCACCGCTGCCGGATACATGGCCCACGCTATCTGCCGCATGGCCTGCACTGACAGGTGACCGCTTCAGGCCTGGAAGCCCTGGATCACGACGTTCTCAAGCGTGCCAATCGCGTCAATCGTGATGCGAATTCGATCGCCACTCTGCAGCGTGAAGGCATCCGGCGGAACCACGCCGGTTCCCGTCATCAGAAATGCCCCGCGAGGAAAGCTGTTATCGCGGAAGAGAAACTCCACCAGACTGCGTGGATCGCGCTTCAGCTCCTTCAGCGAAGTTGAGCCAGAAAACTCGACCGCTTCGCCACGCAGAATCTCCAGGTGAATCTTCGTCGATACCGGCAGCGGTTCCGGGGTAATCAGGACACACGGCCCCAAGGCGCAACTGCCGTCGTAGACCTTCGCCTGCGGCAGATAGAGCGGGTTCTCTGCTTCAATGTCGCGCGAGCTCATGTCATTGCCCACCGTGTAACCAATGATCTCGCCACCGGGATTCACCAGAAGAGTCAGTTCCGGCTCGGGTACCGACCAGTTGGCATCGCGGCGAATGCGCACATTCCCTCCAGGGCCAACCACGCGATGCGGCGTCGCTTTGAAGAAGAGTTCCGGGCGCTCCGCAGCATACACGCGATCGTAGAAACTGCCACCGCCGGCAGTCTTTGATTCCTCCATCCGCGCGTTGCGGCTTCGGTAGTACGTCACCCCTGCCGCCCACACCTCCTGGCTCTCAATCGGGGCGAGAAGTGTGACCCCACTCGTGGCCAAAGCAATGCCTGCCGCATGCTCTCCCTTCGCGACCACGGAGTGAAGTAACCCATGCAAATCATCGTGCGTCACCAGCGCATCCCACGAATCGAGCGGGATGCGGTAACAGTTGCCTTCGCTTTCAACAAACAGTCCTTTGTCGGTGCGATAAACCTTCACGGATGATCCTCCAAACGGGCAATGATTTTGTCCACGTCGTACACACAACCTCCCCACATACCGCCGCTGGCCTGCACCAGCGCTGCCCACAAACGCGTGTCATCCGGCAGCTTCGGATGCGGTCGCAAATCCGGCCGTGGCTGGCGTGCGGCAAGCAGCAGAGAACCTTCCTCCACCGACAGCACTTCAGCCGTCGCGCTGCCTAAAAGATTCACCGTACCCAGGAGCGCTCTGCGGTCAATCACAATCTCAATCACGTCCCCGTCCTGCACCTTCCCAATCGCTCCACCCGCCAGCGCTTCCGGAGTGATATGGCCAATGCAAGCGCCCGTCGAAACACCGCTGAATCGCGCATCTGTCAGCACAGCAACATGCTTGCAATGGGGCAGTTGCTTCAGAGCAGCGGTAATCTGGTAAATCTCCTGCATGCCCGCGCCCGCCGGCCCGCCGCA
>CAINND010000028.1 GCA_903851035.1 uncultured Acidobacteriota bacterium
ATCAAGCTGTATCGCAGCGACGATGGCTCTGACCACTCCTACTTCAAGCAGCAGTGCATGCACTGCATCGATCCCGGCTGCATGAACGCCTGCATGTTTGGCGGCCTGCGCAAGGACGAGGAGACCGGTGTGGTTTGGTGGTACGGCGCCAAGTGCGTCGGCTGCCGTTACTGTGAAATCGCTTGCCCCTTCCACATCCCGGCTTTCCAGTGGGATGGTTTCAATCCGAAGATCATCAAGTGTGAACTCTGCCGTACCCCGATGGCGAAGGACCCCACCAAGAAGCAGCCCGGCTGCACCAAGGTGTGTCCCACCAACGCCGTCATTTACGGCAAGCGTCCTGACCTGCTGAAGGAAGCCAAGAAGCGCATCGCCGAAAACCCTGGCAAGTATTACCAGAGCAAGGTTTACGGCGAGCACGATGCGGGCGGCACCCAGGTGCTGTACCTGTCGCGCGTGCCTTTCGACAAGATCGGCCTGCCCGATGTTGGCGAAAACTCCATTCCTTCCGGCTTGAAGTACTCCCACATCGCCTACAAGTGGCTGGCGCTGCCCATCGCGCTCTATGTCGGCATGGTGGCGTTTGCGGGTAAGAACTTCAAGGAGCATTCACATCACCTGGTCGAGGATCAGAAAGAGACCGGATTGAGGGCACAGCTATGACACGGTGGCAGAGAAGCGTTCCTGTATACGGTGTCCCCGTGCTCACTCGCGGATTCTGGGGGCTTTGCATCATCATCGCCCTCGGCCTCTTGCTGACGGTTTACCGCGAGGTCGTCGGTCTCGGAGCGACTGTTTCCGGCATGTCCGACCCCTTTGCCTGGGGACTTTGGAAAACCTTTAACGTGATGGTTCTGACGGGTCTTGGCTCCGGCGGTTTCGCCGTGGGCATCGCCGCCTGGATCTTCAACAACAAAAAGCTGCACTCGGTCATGCGCGTGGCTCTGTTGACCAGCGCCCTCGCGTACTGGACCGGTCTGGCTATGCTGGGTGTCGACGTGGGCCGCCCGTGGAACTTCTACTGGGTGGTAATGCCTTGGCAATGGAACGTGAATTCTCCGCTGCTGGAGATCGCGGTCTGCATGTCGTTGTATGCCAGCGTCCCGCTGCTTTTGGAGAACCTGCCGCCGCTCTTCGAGTACCTCATTTATGAGTTCCCGAAGTGGCGCGGGGTGGCCGAAACCTGCGAGACACTGATGAAGAAGGTTTATCCCTTCATCATCGGCCTGGCCTACATCCTTCCGATGATGCACCAGTCCTCACTGGGTGCCCTGATGGTTCTGGGCGGCTCCAGGGTGAACACGCTATGGCAAACGCCGTGCCTGCCCATTATTTATGTGTGGGCCGCTGCGTTCCTTGGATATAACTGCGTCACCCTCTGCCTGCTGCTGGCCAAGCTTGCGTGGAAGCGCGATCTTGATCCCGTCGTCATGGCAGAGCTGAACAAAATCACGGTTTACCTCATCTATGCCTGGACCGCCTTCCGCTTCCTGGACATCCTGGTGCGCGGAAAGATCCTGCATATCTTCACTGACGGTTACTTCTCCATCCTGTTCTGGGTAGAGACGGTGCTGATTCTCGGCTCCGCCTACGTGCTCTCCACGGAGAAGGGCAAAAAGCTTTCGACCATGTTCAACGCACACCTGATTTGCGCGGTGGGCGGCATGATCTATCGCTTCAGCCCGACGACGCTGGCCTTCTCGGCCAAGGCGAACACGTTCTACTTCCCGGCCGTGGCGGAAGTCCTCGTCTGCGTCGGCTTCGTTGCCATCGCCGCCCTGGGTTACCTGGTGGCTGTCAAGAAGCTGGCCATCCTGCCGGGCACCAACGACGACTGGATGAAGATGGCCAAGTACGAAGAGAAGGTTAAGCCTGGTATTCAGCTCACGGGTTACGCACCGGTAGAACACTAATCCACGACTTCGACGAGAAGGTTTTATACAATGGCGAAACGCATAACGATTGACCCCATCAGCAGGATTGAAGGCCACCTCCGCATCGACATCGAAGTCGAAAACGGGGCGGTTGCCAATTCTTGGTCGTCCTGCACCATGTGGCGCGGCATTGAGACAATTCTCAAGGGCCGCGATCCTCGCGAAGCCTGGGTGTTCACCCAGCGCTTCTGCGGCGTGTGCACCACGGTGCACGCTATGGCTAGCGTCCGTTCGGTGGAAGATGCTCTGAAGCTTGAGATCCCCCTGAACGCTCAGTACATTCGCAATCTCATCCTCATCAACCACGGATTGCACGATCACATCGTGCACTTCTATCACCTGTCGGCCCTGGACTTCGTGGACATCCTGAAGATCCCGGCTGCCGATCCGGCCAAGGTCAGCGCTCTCATCGAGGGTCTGACTCCCTGGACGGGCAACTCCAAAAAGACGTTCCTCGCAGCGCAGGACAAGGTGAAGGCCGTGGCCGCCAGCGGCCAGCTCGGCATCTTCACCAACGGCTACTGGGGACATCCGGCCATGAAGCTGAGCCCGGAGGTCAACCTGTTGGCCTTCGCGCACTACATTCAGGCCCTGGAGTATCAGCGCAAGGCCGTGCAGGCCGTGGCCATCCTCGGTTCCAAGAGCCCGCACATCCAGAACCTGACCGTTGGCGGCGTCAGCAATGCCATCAACCTGGACAGCCTCGGCACCCTGAACATGGACAAGCTGTTCATGATCAAGGAGCTCACGGCTGAGGTGAAGACCTTCGTCGATCAGGTGTACCTGCCTGATGTGTGCGCCATCGCCGCTCTCTACGCGGACTGGTTCAACTACGGCGCCGGCGTCACCAACTACCTTGCCTCGCCCGATCTGCCGCTCGACACCAAGAACACCAAGTTCGACCTGGTCGGCGGCTACATCATGGACGGCAACCTGAGCAGCGTGCACAAGTTCAACGGATTCCGCGACGAGGTCTTCACCAAGGGCGTCACCGAGGAAACCAAGCACGCCTGGTACAAGGGTGAAAAGCCGCTCAATCCGTGGGATGGCGAAACCGATCCGGAATACACGGATTGGCAGGCCGAAGGCAAGTACTCCTGGGTCAAGGCGCCCCGCTTCCAGGGCCGTCCGATGCAGGTTGGTCCGCTGGCACAGGTGCTGGTCGGCTACGCCGCGGGCGATCCTCTTACCCGCAAGCACACCGACAAGGCTCTGGGCCTCATCTCGACCATCGCCGGAAAGAAGATCGGCATCGAGAAGCTGCAGTCCACCATGGGCCGTCACGTGGCTCGCGCCATCCGTGCCAGCATGCTGGCCGAACTGGGCGAGAAGCACTGGGGCCTGCTGGTCAACAACATCGCCAGCGGCGACGTTGCCACCCACAACGAGCCTGTCTTCCCCAGCGGGGAAGTGCAGGGCGTGGGCGTGCACGAAGCGCCTCGTGGTCTGCTGTCGCACTGGTCGGTCATCAAGGGCGGCAAGATCGCCAACTACCAGGCGGTCGTGCCTTCCACCTGGAATGCATCGCCGCGTGACGCCAAGGGTCAGCACGGTCCTTACGAAGCCTCGCTTCTGAAGAACCCCATCGCCGATCCGACGCGCCCGTTGGAGGCCATCCGCACCATTCACTCGTTCGATCCCTGCATGGCCTGCGCCTGCCACACCTTCGATCCCGAGGGCAAGCCGGTTGCAACCGTGAAGGTGCTGTAACGATGAAAAGGATCAAGGTCTGCGGTGTAGGCAGTGTTCTGTTGGGTGACGATGCAGTCGGGCCGTACGCGGCCCGCTGGATCGCCGCCAACTACGAGTTCGGTGAGGGTGTCGTGGTCGAAGACCTCGGCACCCCCGGCCTCGACCTCATTGCCTACATGACCGGTATGGACGTGTTGATCTTGATCGATTCAGTGGATAATCGCGAGCCGGCTGGCACGGTGACTGTCTATGACAAGGCAGCCATCACCCGCCACCGGCCCGCTGTCCGCCTGGATCCCCACTCCCCCGCAATCACCGAATCCATCTTCGTGGCCGAACTGGCCGGCGACGGTCCCGAGGAGATTTATCTCGTCGGCGTCACCGGCGAGGCATTCGAGGTCGGCGCACCGCTCAGCGAGCCGGTGCAGGCCGCCATCGAAAAGCTCACCGAAGAGGTTTTGCAGCGCGTTACCCTGCACGGCGGAACCTTCCGCCGCCGCGAGCAGCCGCTGCCGACGGAGATCTGGTGGGAGAGTGCAACCCAGGCCGGAGCCAGCGCCTAGCGTCTGCGCGCTGTCCGCATCTCTCAAGCCGCGGCCTTGTGCCGCGGCTTTCTTCTTCCAGCCCAACTTCTAAAAACCGATTTGTTGTTAAACCGAAACGATCACTGCGCGTCGGTGATAGTCTGCTCGGCCACCGGCACCACGTGGGCCGCACGCAGCGACTCCGGTGTCAGCTCGTCCACCCGCCGCAGGGCAGGGAAGATCACGCTCCACAATCCCACCACCAGCAGCGTCCCCACGCCGCCCACTAGAACGGCCGGCACCGCTCCCCACCACTGCGCGGTCACGCCGCTCTCAAATTGTCCGAACTCGTTGGAGGTGCCCACAAAGAGCAGGTTCACGGCGCTCACTCGCCCGCGCATCTCGTCCGGCGTCGCCAACTGCACCAGGGTCGAGCGCATCACCACCGACACCATGTCGCTGGCACCGACAAGAAACAGCGCCGCCATCGATAGGTACAGGTTGCGGCTCACTCCAAAGATGATGGTGCAAACGCCGAAGGCCGCCACCGAGGCCATCATCTTGGCTCCCGCGTGCCGCCGCAGCGGACGGTTCGCCAGCGTCAAGGCCATAATGGCCGCGCCCAATCCCGGCGAGGCCCGCAGCATTCCCAGCCCGCGCGGCCCTGCCATCAGAATCTCCCGCGCGTACACCGGCAGCAGGGCCACCGCTCCGCCCAGCAGCACGGCAAATAAATCCAGGCTGATGCTGCCCAGGATGAGCCGGTTCTTCAGCACATAGCGGAAGCCGGCCAGCACGGCCGTGGCTCCGCCCTTGCCCTTTTGCAATCCCCGCACGCGCAGCCGGCTCATCAGCCCGGCGCTCAGCAGCAGGCACATGGCCGCCGTAATGTACACCGGCACCGGCGAGCCTCCCGCCGCGTACAGCACGCCGCCAATCAGTGGGCCCAGGATGGTGGCCGCATTGAACACTCCGCTGCCCCAGGCCGCCGCCGTGGGAAAGACCTCCGGTGGAACCAGCAGGGGAGTAAACGCCTGTCCCGCCGGACCGTTAAATACCCGGATCAAACCGATCCCCACCAGCACGCAGTAGATGGGCCCCACGCCATGGATTCCCCGCAGCGTAATCCCCAGCAGCGCCAGCGAGCTGAGGGCGAAGCCCGCCTGGCAGCACAACAGCACGTTGCGGCGCTCAAAGCGGTCGGCCACATGGCCGCCCAGCCAAAAGAGCATCAGCCCGGGCAAAAACTGCGCCAGCCCCACCAGCCCCAGATCCAGCGGACGCCGCGTGATGGAGTAAATCTGCCAGCCCACGGCCAGCGACTGCATCTCAATGCCGCAGATGACGAGGAAGCGTGCGGCGGTAAACAGCCGGAAGTTACGATGCCGGAAGGCCGCCAGTGCGTCGTGCTTGCCGGTGGTCGCGCCGCGGGCTGTGTTTTCCGTGGAATCCATCTTTCCCATGATCTCTCATCTACTTTGCCACATTCGCCGCCGCCGCTGCCTTGCCCGGCAGCCACATGGCACTTGCCGGGGCTGTAAAGGCCGCCCACGCGCACCGGGATGCCATAATGACCCTATGAGCTCTCCCTCCGGTTCCGCGCAGCAGGCGCCCGTTCCTGCGCCAATCCCGTCCCATCCGCCCTCTTTGCCGCGCGTCATCGCCCGCTGGCTGCGCGACTCCCTCCGCGCCCGTGGCCTTGCGGGCTCTCTGCGCTACCTGCGCCAGCAGTTCGTGGAGTGCGTCAAAGACAGCCTGCCCGAGCGTCGCCGCAGCCGCTTTGGAGACATTGACTACGACTGTGACCACGCCGTCGACACCACCTGGGCGCGCCTGCCCCTCTCCGTCCGCCTGCGCGAGGTCTTCAGCGAGCGCCTCTACCAGCCTACCGTCGAGGCCGAATTCGCCGAGATCATGCAGCATCTCGCCGCCGTGGACTTTGAGCGCTTTACTTTCATTGACATGGGCAGCGGCAAGGGACGCGTTCTTCTCATGGCCGCCATGTATCCCTTTGCACGCGTCATTGGCGTTGAGGTGCAGCCCCGGCTCCATGCCATCGCCAACCACAACATCGTCGCCTTCAGCGATCCCGGCCGCCAGTCGCCGCTCATTGAAAGCATCTGCGCCGACGCCCGCGAATTTGACTTTCCCTCGGGCGACCTGGTCGTCTATCTCTTCAATCCTTTTCCGGATTACGTCCTGCGCGAGGTGCTGGAAAAACTGGTCGCCAGCGCCCGCCAGGAGCCACGCCAGATTTACGTCCTCTACAACGCTCCCTTCGAGCGGCAGGAGTTCGAGCGGCTGCCCGAACTGCGTAGTTTTCACCGTACCCCGCAGTATGCGCTCTATCGCGTGGAGTTGAAGTAATCACCATAAGAGATAGAAAATAAAAAAGATACAAGACAAATTGCTGGCCACGCCAAGCTATTGACCCATGTACTTCGAGCTGTGCCGCAGGTCACGGACGCGTGTGTTTGTCACACGGCGTTGTGACGGCCGCACTTCCTTTTGGGTTGTCATAAACCTTACAAGCTAATGCGAGCCTGTGTGCCTGCGCCCTTTTTTATATTGGCCTTTACCGGCCAGCGGGGCAGGCCGGTCTGTAAGCACAGGCAGTGCAGTCCAGGTTTGCATTCATATTGTGTCGTTCTGCCGGTCGCGGTCCGGAGTGGTAAATGTGGCCGCGCGGCATTGGAGGTCTGCCCTCGTGCTTTCACCCTATGGTCTGGACATTATCGAGAGCTGCCTGACGTGTAAGATGCGGGCGGATGCCATCTTCTGCGACCTGCCCGACGCTGCCCTGCAATCATTCGAACAGATTAAATACGCCACCGCCTATCCCAAGGGTGCCATCCTCTTTGTCGAGGGCCAGGCGCCGCGCGGCATCTTCGTGCTCTGCAAGGGAAGGGTCAAGCTCAGCATCTGCTCCACCGACGGCAAAACCCTGATCCTCAAGATCGCCGAAGCCGGTGAAGTGCTGGGCCTCAGCGCCTCGGTCAGCGGCAAGCCCTACGAGCTGACGGCGGAAACCATCGATCCCTGCCAGGTCAACTTCGTCAAGCGGGAGGACTTCCTGCGCTTCCTCAAGGAGCACAGCGAGGCCTGCCTGCGCGTGGCCGAGCAGTTGAGCGAGAAGTACAACTCCGCCTGCCGCGAGATTCGCTCCCTGGGCCTTTCGCACTCGGCGGCGGAAAAGCTGGCCAAACTGCTACTGGAGTGGACGGTGAAGAACGGCGAAGGCGCCAAGGCAGAGCCTCGCATCAAGCTGGCGCTCACCCACGAGGAGATTGCCCAGATGATCGGCACCTCGCGTGAAACCGTCACCCGCCTCTTTGCCGAGATGAAGAAACGGCAAATTGTGCAGGCCAAGGGTTCCACTTTGGTCATTCGCAACAAAACCGCGTTAAAGGCCCTGGCCACCACGTAAGGCACATCATATTTCGCAGTTTCGCAAAGGTCCGGCCGCAGCCGGGCCTTTGATTTTCCGGCCACTTACGGGCCTGCGCGCAGTCTTGCCGGGCAAGCCGAGCCGTTGCGGAAGGCGGCGGTAATTTGTGAGCCGTGTGCATTCGGCTGTGGTCTCACTCACGATGGCGGGTGACTCGAATCACAGCCTTGACCGGCCCCGGCGGTTAAAAGTGTCCCATGGAGAACGCTATGCAACCCAGTTGCAGCCATTGCGCATTCCGCTCAGATCGTCCTTTCTGCGACATGTCGCCGGAGGCGACGCGCGGATTCGACAGCATCAAGGAGCAGGAGGTCCTGGCGAAGGGCACTCTGCTGTTTGCCGAAGGTCGCCCGGCGCGGGGCGTGTATGTGCTGTGCGAAGGCCGCGCCAAACTCTCTCTCTGTTCGGAGAGCGGCAAGCGCCTGATGCTGCGCGTGGCCGGCCCCGGCGAGATTCTGGGCCTGGGCGCCACCCTCAGCGGCGACGCCTACGAGGTGACGGCCGAGCTGCTGGATACCGCCCAGGTGGTCTTCGTCAAGCGCAAGGATCTGCTGAAGTTCCTGCGCGACAACCCCCTCATCTGCATGGAAGTGGTGCGCCGCCTTAGCGATGACCTGCATGGCGCCTACGACCGGGTTCGCTCCATCGGCCTCAGCCGTGCCCGCCGCAGCCGCCTTCAGCGTCCGCGCTCCATGGCTTCCTGAGTCTTTTTCCGTGGTTTCGGAGGGCCGCATGGTGCGGCCCTTTTCCATACCCGGAATGGACAAAGGCCGTCAAATCGTTGACAGCACAACGATTGGGTGAAAGATGTGACATATGTCACAAGAATTCGTGCGGCTACTCACTGCCCTTAGTGCTTACTGAATGGGAAAACAGTAGTGTCCTGTAAAAGCGGGGGGATGTGTCTTTGCTTGTCCCTGCTTTCAGGAATTGCGAATAGTACAGGAGAATCGATGAAGAGATTCTTTGCTTTTGCTCTTGTTGCCGCCATGGCAACGCCGCTTCTGGCCGCCGACGGCGCGGCTGTCTACAAGGCCAAGTGTGCCGGCTGCCATGGTGCGGATGGCTCCAAGTCCATCCCCGCAATGGGCGTTAAGCCGCTGAACACTGCCGCCGTAAAGGGTAAGTCAGATGCAGCCCTGGCTGACATCGTCCTGAAGGGCCAGGGAAAAATGAAGGCCCAGGCCGTGAGCCCGGACGAAGCCAAGGCCGTTGCCGCTTTCGTGAAGACCCTCAAGTAAACTTTTCAGTTTTCAATTGTTGTACTTAGGCTGCCCGGGCCAAGGTCCGGGCGGCCGATTAAGCAGCCGATTCAGGTGCTCATGCCGATCATAAAGGTGAAGGGCTAGTGAAGAACTTAAAGTGTATTTATCTCCTACTCCTGGTGCTTGCCTGCGCCGGGTTCGCACACGCGGCGGGGAAGGCGGCGGCTCCGGCCAAGCCTTCCAATGACGACTGTCTGGCCTGTCACAGTGATGCCAGCATGGTGAATGGCAAGGACGTGCATGGCGATGCCTTCAAGGCCTCCATTCACGGCTCCATGTTCACCTGCGTCGATTGCCACACCGACATCAAGAGCTTGCCCCACGAAATGGGACTGGCCAAGCCCACCTGCGCCACCTGCCACGCCGACGAAAAAGCCAAGTATGACAACGGCGTTCACGGCAAGGCGATGGCCGCCGGCAACACCAAGGCTGCCAGCTGCCAGAGCTGCCACGGCAATATTCATGAGATTCTGCCATCCAGCGATCCCAAGTCCCGCACCGCAAAAATCAACATTCCTAAAACCTGCGGCGTCTGCCACTCCCAGTCCATCCCGGGAGTAAGCGGCAAGCCGGCGCTGGCCTATCAGGAATCGGTGCATGGCAAGCTGGTTGCCGCCGGCAATGAGAAGGCTGCGGTCTGCTCGGACTGCCACCAGTCGCATGATGTTCTGGCGGCGGGCGATCCCAAGTCGGCTGTCTTCCACGCCAACATTCCCGCCACCTGCGCCAAGTGCCACACCAAGCCGGCGGATGATTTCAAAGCCAGCATTCACGGCAAGCTGCTCGCCGAAGGCAACATCCACGTGCCCGTCTGCACCGATTGCCACGGCGTGCACACCATCAAGCTGACCAGTGACAAAGCGTCGCCGGTCAACGGCAAGAACCAGGGCGACGTGGCCTGCGCGCAGTGCCACAACAACGTCCGCATGACCAAGGAATTCGGCATCCCCGGCGGCCGCACCGACAGCTATAACGCCAGCTATCACGGCATGGCCAATGAAATGGGTTCCACGCGCACCGCCAGCTGCTCCAGCTGCCACGGCACGCACAAGATCCTGCCCAGCAGCGATCCGGCCTCCACGGTGAACCCCAACAACCTGGTCAAGACCTGCGGACAGTGCCACACCGGCGCCAACGCAAACTTTGCCAAGGGCAAGATTCACCTGGATCCCACGGCGGCCGCGCAGGCCGACTTTGGCGGCAAGGTGAACAACTACGTCCGCGGGGTGTACATCCTGCTGATCGTGGCCACCATTGGCTTCATGTTCCTGCACAACCTGATGATCTTTGTACGCAAGCTGATTGACCGCAAAAAGAATCCGCCGGCACACGCCGCGGGTCCCCGCGTGGTCGTCCGCATGACGAAGAACCAGCGTATTCAGCACTTCCTGCTGTTGGTCAGCTTCTTCACCCTGGTGGTGACGGGCTTCGCCCTCAAGTACCCGGATGTGCTGCACTACGTCTTCGTCAACGAACTGGTGCGCAGCTACGTGCACCGCTTCGCCGGCGTGCTGATGATCCTCGTCAGCTTCTACCATGTGTACTACCTGGCGTTCACCGGCGAAGGCCGCCGCATGTTGATTGACATGCTGCCCGAGCTCAAGGACGCCACCGACATCGTGGACGTATTCGCCTACTATCTCGGATTCAGCTCCAAGAAGCCGCAGTTCAAGCGCTTCAACTACGCGGAGAAGATGGAGTACTGGGCGCTGGTGTGGGGCACGTTCGTCATGGCTCTTACCGGCCTGGTGATCTGGTTCAAGGTGCAGTCGGCCATCGCGGTTCCGCGCTGGTGGGTGGATGTGGCTACCACGGTCCACTTCTACGAGGCGATCCTGGCCACGCTGGCCATCATCGTCTGGCATCTCTACCAGGTGATCGCCGATCCGGACACCTATCCTCTGAACTTCGCTTTCATCGACGGCAAAATGTCGGTGGAGCATTACCAGGAAGAGCACGGCCTGGATTCCGCAACGCTGTCGCAGTATGCCGGCGAAGCGGGAGACGAAAAGAAGCGGCATCACTAAAACCAACGGGGGTGTGCGGAGTTCGCTTCGCGCACCCCTTGCACTTTGCCATCAAAATAAAGCAGTCCGGCACGGCCTTACGAGCACGATCTGAAAGGACATACTCACGTGGCCATCAGGTGTACAAGTGGCTGGCGGAAGCAACCAACCGACCCAGCTCCCAGCGGTAATCCCCGGCGTACCACTTTCCTTTTTTCATCCATTCTGCGTTGCCTTCTCCCGGCATTTTTATTGGCTTTCGTGGTGCTGCTGACCTCCGCGCCCGCGCTTGCCAGGCACGCATCGGATTCCAGTGACACCTGCCTGGCCTGCCACGGCGACAAGGGCATGACCACAAAGCGCGGCGGCAAGACCGTCTCGCTGCATGTGGACGCCAAGAGGTTCGGTGCCTCCATTCACGGCGCCGTGGGTTGCACCGGCTGCCACGCCGACCTCGAAGGCAAGGACATTCCGCACCCCAAGCCGGCCCGTGTCGCCTGCGGCAGTTGCCACTCCGCTGAGCAGGATCTCTACGCCAAGTCGCTGCACGGCAAGGCCGCCGCCCGCGGAGACCAGCTCGCGCCGCGCTGCGTAAGCTGCCACGGCAATCACGACATCGTTCCGGTCAAGGACAAGCGCTCGGCCGTCGCTCCGCTCTCCATTCCGTTCGTCTGCGGCAAGTGCCATCAGGAAGGCACCGCCGTCACGAAGAACCGCGACATTCCCCAGCACGACATTCTGGCCAACTACACGGAGAGCATCCACGGTGAGGCCGTGCTCAAAAAGGGACTGACCGTTGCGGCCACCTGCGCCAGTTGCCACACCGCGCACAGCATCCTGCCGCACACCGATCCCGCTTCGTCCATTGCGCGGCGCAACATTGCCGCCACCTGCACCAAGTGCCACGGCCAGATTGAAAGCGTCCATCGCAAAATCATTCGTGGCGAACTGTGGGAGAAGGAAGCCAACGTGCTTCCGGCCTGCGTCGATTGCCACCAGCCGCACAAGGTGCGCAAGGCGTTTTATGACATGGGCATGGCCAACGCCGATTGCATGCGCTGCCACGCCAATCCCAACCTCAAGGCCCACGACGGCCGCTCCATGCGCGTGGACGAAAACGAGGTTGCCGGATCGCGCCACAACAAGGTGGCTTGCAGCCAGTGCCACTCGGAGGTCAATGCCTCCCGCTCCCGCCCCTGTGAGACGATCACCAAAAAGGTGGATTGCTCCAAGTGTCACGAGGCCGTGGGAGAGGATTACGCGCGCAGCATCCACGGTTCGCTGACCGCCAAGAACGACAACGTGGCGCCGGGCTGCCGTGAGTGCCACGGCACGCACGGAATTCTCGGCAAGGCCGATCCGCGCTCCGTGACCTTTGCCACCAACGTGCCCGCCCTGTGCAGCAAGTGCCACTCTGAAGGTAAGAAGGCGGCCATGCGTTACACCGGCGCGCAGCACAACATCATCCCCAATTACACGGAGAGCATCCACGGCAAGGGATTGCTGGAGAGCGGACTGACCGTGACGGCCACCTGTACCGGCTGCCACACGGCGCACCGCATCCTGCCCGCCAAGGACCCCAACTCCACGGTGAACGTGAAGAACGTGCCTGCCACCTGCGGAC
>CAINND010000029.1 GCA_903851035.1 uncultured Acidobacteriota bacterium
GCCACGAAGACGGCTGCCAAGTAACTTATCCCTTTTCTCCGATGCGGCAGGCCATGGCCTGCCGCTTTCGCTTGGGCGAGAAAGTCGCATGAATGGAAATGTCATTGCGACCGAAGCGCCGCAGGCGCGTAGTGGGGCAACCTTTTGTTTGTTTTGCTCTCCCCCGGAAACAAAGGGTGGTTCGACTCCGCACCCAAACAGCGGGTGCTGCGCTCACCATGACATTTCGTAAGTTTTAGCTGTCCCTGGGTTGGTCAGCAGCCCGATGCGGCAGGCCATGGCCTGCCGCTTTCGCTTAGGCGAAAAGGATTGGCGGGTGGGGTTGGCTTCGCGATGCATCACCGGTTCGCAAAGTTGAGAATTTACGGGCGATTATTTTAGAAGAGACTTACCTGTGGCGCACTCACGCCAATCTTCAATATGCCAAGAAATCGTCATGGAATGAATCGGATGCGCCGTCGGTCATCGAAGTCTACGGAAGAATATTGACTCCGCGTCCGATAGCGGCGGATCTGGACTGGCTTACCATTCCTGATTTCGTACTCAGTGACCTGATAGGCGGTTTTACAGGCGTTGCACTCGCCCTCATGGAGGGTATCCCAAGTCCTGATATGAAATGGGTTGACCCTGGAAATTTCGAATACACCGCCGGAAATAGTAGGGAGCGCGGACACTTCGTATCCATGCTCGGACGCGACTAGAACAAAGAGAAGCGCTGGACTGGTCAAGTCCCCCATGTATTGCATCGTGACAAAGAAGATAGAACTTCCGCTACCGCAGGCGCGGGTCACAGCAAGCGTAGTAAAGCTATCCGCGAAATCGGGTTCCCCATGCATCTCAGGAAGTTCACGAAGAGAGATGCGCTGGAGGGCCTTTCCATCCCGTGTGATGACGAAGCCAGTATCGTACGGGCCAATCGAAGTTCCAGTATCCTCATGCGACCGTATGATGAGCGTGTCAGAAACAGATAGGGAGTACCTGAATCGGTCGAAGTCGCGGACTTTGTTGGCTGACTTTTGAGTGGTAAGCGGGACGAGGGTAATTTGATTCTTGCACTGAGCGTGGGCCAAAGCGACTGATCCTAGTGAAATCATCAAAACAAGCGCAATTCGAATCCCGCACTTTTGAGACATAGCCTTTTGACCTTACCTATTACGTTCCTGTTTGTTAATCGCAAAGTCTACTACCAGACAACAACTTAGAATTGTGAAATTTTGGGAACATCCTCGGATTTCGTGCAAACGCTTGGTGGCTCAGAGGTGATCCGCAAAGTGAAAAATCCTATTCGGATAATCGCATATCGCACCAAACCAAACTTATCCTGAGACTGCGGGAGACTAATCCAGCAAGCTCTCCTGCTGCCAGGCGGGAGCCTGGTTTTCTTTCGGCTCGGAGGCGAGGTCGAGGATCAGGTTTTCCAGCACCAGCCGTTTGCTGGGCGGATTCGACCTTAGAGTGGCGTCGGCCTTGGCGATGAGGCGGATGGCGCGGGTCAGTTCGCGGCGGCTCTTGAAGCGGCGCGACTGCCGGATGACATCTTCCGCGGCGAAGGGCGGGATGCGGAAGCCCTGCCACAAGACCTGGTAGAGGGTGCGCGTGTCCCGCACGTTGCGCTCCAGGATGACGAGCATTTGGCGGAAGGTGCGGGCCAGCATGTACAGGTGGCCGATGGCGGCCTCGTCACCGTCTCCGGTGCTGAGCATGGCGTCCAGCACCTCCAAGGCGCGGGCGCGGTTGTGGCTGCTGATGGCGTCGGTCAGCTCGTAGAGCGTGCGCTGCTTGGCCGCCAGCACCATGGTCTCCACGTCGCCCAGGGTGATGCGCTTTTTCTCGCCCACGTAGAGCAGCAGCTTTTCCAGTTCGTTGGAGATCATCATCATGTCGCCGCCGAGGGAATCCACCAGCTCGCGCGCGGCATCGGCGTCCAGCTTGGCGCCCTGCGCGGCGGCCGTTTCATTGAGCCACTTGACGGCCTCACCCTCTTCGACGCGGGCGAACTCGACGAGCGTGAGGTGCTCGCCAAGGGTCTCCTTGATGCGCTCGTAGCGATCCTTGTCGGTCATCTCCATGCGGCGCACGTCGCTGGGAATGCTGATGTGGTCGGCCACCAGGACGAGCAGCGCGTCGGGATTGGGATTCTTGGCGTAGTCGGCGAGGGCGGCAAATTCGGCATCGTGCTTGCCGCGCCCGTACAGGGCTTTGACGCCGCGCACGAAGAAGACCTGGAAGCCTGCCATCAGCGACGGCGTACGCGCGCGGTCGAGGACCTCCACCAGCGGCGTGTTCTCCAGATCGAAGTCGTAGAGGCTGAACTCGCGCATGCCGGGTGGCACAAGGTTGGCCAGGATGGCCTCGCGGCAGGTGCGGCGGAAGAAGCCTTCATCGCCGATGAAGACGTAGCCCGGCTTGAGCTGGCGGCTGGTGACCTCCTGCACAAAGCGCTCGACGGGTGCGAAGGCGCGCAAGTTAGAAGGCCTCCAGCAGATTGCTGACCAGGGTGCGGGCAAAGTCACGCGCCAGGCGATCCTGCGCCGGACCCTGCTCCTCAAAGAAGCTGGCTAGCTCGTTGGAGATCTGGTACTGGTCGCGGAAGACAAGATTGGAGTTGCTGTAAAGGATGCGGCCGTCGCGCGCGGTGAGCGACACCTTGGCGGTGATGGTGACCAGCCCGGTGGAGGCGCGGCCGGTCTTGGAGTCGTAGGCGACGGGCGCCGACTGCACGCTAAGCACGGTGCCGCGCACGACGGCATCGGCATCATCGGCGGAGTGCACGACGCGGAAGCGGGTGCGGGTGTTGAACTCGCGGATGACGGCCTCGGTGAGCACGGTCTCCACGTGATAGCTGTGCGTCTGGTTGATGAAGATGGGCACGGCCAGAATCTTCACCTCCGGCGGCAGGCCCTGCGCGCTGCCCACGGTGTGGTATCCGCAGCCACAGCAGAGAGCGGCCAGCAGAAGTAGCAGCGCCACGGCGAGGCGAGAGATCAGGCGAGGACTCATTGCAGGGTCCCCCGGGGACGCGTGAGCGCCATCTCCTCGGCGCACTCCACGGCCAATAGAGAGGGCAGGCGAAGATTGTCACAGGCTGCAAAGAGCCAGTAGCCGTTGCCGCCGGCGCCATCCTCACGCAGCGAGGCCAGGATATTATCCACGCCCGCGATGTTGACGTTGCTGGGATAGTCCTCGGCACTATCGGAGACGGTGACGTGAGGCCCATGGAGAGCTTTTTGCAGGGCCGTGGCCGTGGCATGGCCCTCGGTGAGCAGGAAAATAGCCATGGTGCAGCCGTGGAATACCGGCGTCTGCACGGACAGCACGGAGGGCGTGATGACCGCGCCGCCGGTAATCTTCACAAAGTGGCGGACGATGCGCGCTTCGCTTTCCGCCAGCGAGGGCTGCGTGTCCTTGACGGATTGCACGTACATATTGAACGCCGATTGCGCGCCGAAAACCGCCGTCGGCATCTGCTGAAAGCTGAGCAGGTTCACCGTCTGGTCGTGCAGCTCGTCCATGCCGCGGCGTCCATACTCGCTGGCGGGCAGGCCAATCACGGCGGAAGCCAGACGCAGCGGCGCAACCTTCTGCACGCGCGACAGCAGAATCGCCATGGCCACCGCCGCCGGATGCGCCACCACCACGGGCGCCGTTTTAAGTCCGGCCGCGCGGGTGTGGCCCAGTTCGCGCTCCACCCAGGGTGCGCGCAACTCCACGTCCGTGTTGTTTTCCAGCGCGTAGCTAAGGTCGATCAGATCGCAGCCGGCATCGCGCGCCGTGCTCCAATTGCCAGCCGTGCTGAGCTGGTCGGCGGCGAGGAAGGCAAAATCCACGCCTTCCAACTGCTCGGGAGAGACGCTCTGGATAAACGTGGGCTCGTCGTTGACCTGCTCCAGTTGGCCGAGCGCGTCTTCGTCATCAAGCAGCTTGATGTCAACAGAGGGAAAATTGCGCTCGCTAAGGGCGTCGCGCACTTCCTTGCCCTTGAGCGAGGCGCCGCCGACGATGGCCACCTTGAAGAGGTTCGAGTTGCGATCGGTGCCGGTCATCAGGCCTCCACCAGCGGCGGGGTGGGCGGAGCGGGCGGCACGCTTCCCTTGCGGAAGGCATACGTCAGCCGGGAGATGATGCCGCTGATCATGTAGGTGGCCGCCATGGCAAACAGCATGTAGCGGTGCAGGTACCAGATGCCAGCCAGCGTCAGCGCGAACAGCACAAGTACGCGCGAGGTGCGGCGGCTGCGGAAGTCAATGCTCTTCGAACTCCAGAAGCGCCAAGTGCTCACCATCAGGAAGCCGCAGGCGGCAATATACACCATCCACGCAATGGAGAAAGCCGCGTTCTGGATGGGACGGCCGAGGCAGAGATGCACCACGGCGGCCAGGCAACCGGCGCCGCCCGGAATAGGCATGCCGACAAAATATTTTCGCCCGGGGCGACCCGGATTTTTGGGCTGCGGATTCAAAGTGATGTTGAAGCGCGCCAGGCGGCAGGCTCCGGCGGCAAGGAAGGCAAAGCCCACAATGCCGCCAAACTGAATCAACTTGTCGCGGAAGTCGCCGTCAAGCGTCAGCGGCAGGCAGAAGAAGCCCCACATCCAGGCCAGGATGCCGGGAGCGACGCCGAAGGTGACCACGTCGGCCAGCGAGTCGAGTTCCTTGCCGAAGTCGCTGGTGGTGTGCGTCATGCGGGCAACGGCGCCATCCATGCCGTCAAAGAAAACGGCGAAGCCGATGGCGATGGCCGCGTGGTTGAAGTGCGTGGCCGCCAGGCGCAACGGCTCGCTGCCAGCGGAACTCAAAAATCCCTGAGCCTGTGCCGCGCCCAGCGCGGCCTGGCTGATGGCGTAAAAACCCGCCGCCAGATTTGCCGTGGTAAACAACGAGGGCAGGATGTACATGCCCTTGCGCAAGCGGCGCGCCTCGCCCTTTGCCAGATCGGCCATCAGCGGCCTCCCGTGGGCAGCGTGGCCAAGGTCGTGCTGCCGCATAAAACATGCTCGCCAACCTTGACCTTAACCTCGGCCGCGCCGGGCAGAATCACGTCGCAGCGCGAGCCGAACTTGATGAGCCCGATACGCTCGCCGCGCGCCACGCGGTCGCCCGCCTTGCGGTTGAAGACGATGCGACGGGCCAGCAATCCGGCAATCTGCTTGAAGATGATGATGCCGCCGTCATCCGCCACCAGGGTGCAAATGCTCTGCTCGTTCAACTCGGCCGAAGCCGGATTCATGGCGTTCAGGTACTGGCCCTTGCGGTACTCAACCCTTTCAATTACGCCCGCCGCCGGTGAGCGGTTGACGTGCACATTGAAGACGTTGAGGAAGATGCTGATATGGATACGCGCCTCGCCGTTGACTTCCAGGGTGGAGACACCCGTCACCTTGCCGTCTGCGGGAGAGACCACGGCGCCGGGCTCCTGTGGAATGGCACGCTCCGGATCGCGGAAGAACCAGAGAAAGAAGGCCGCCAATAACAGCGGCACAATGGCCAATAGCGGCGTGGTCCAAAAACCAAGCAGGACCGCAACCGCCACCAGCGCCAGCGCGTAATAAATTCCGTCGCGTACCATGAGACCCCTTGTGATGAGACCCCTTGATTATAGCGAAGGCCGCCCCCGGCCGCAGGAGAATGAAGAACGGCGGCCGGGCGCGAATTATGGCTTGCTCAGCAGCTCATCGAGAGTGCGCTCAAAGCTGTGGCGAACCTCTTCAAAGCGACCCGTCGCCGGACCGGTAAAGCCGGCATGCACAAGCCGGGCGCGGCCATGGCGATCGAGGAAAATCGTTGTGGGAAAGGCTCCAAAGTTCTTAAGCTGCGGCAGGGTGCGCTCCACCTCGCCCTTGTCAGTGGTGCCGGCCAGCAGCAACGGGAAGGTGATGCCGAACTTTTTGCGGTAAATCTCAATCAGCCGTAGGCTGCGCGCGCGGTCGTTGGTGTACTCGTAGCTGAGGCCCACCACCTCCAGCCCGCGCCCGCGATATTTCTCATACATGGCCTGCAGCAGCGGCGCCTCGTCCTGGCAGTTGGGGCACCAGGTGCCGAACATATCCAGCAGCACGACCTTGCCCTGCAAGCGCGGATCGGCCTCGGTGATGATGGCACCCGTGGCATCTTCGGCGTGGAAGTGGAAGATGGCCTTGGGGTCCTCGACGTGGGTCAACTGCTCGGCCTCGGCAAAACCCTCCGGAGCCGTGGTGCTTGTGGCCACAAAGCTCAAGGGGTTGCCGGGCGAGACGTGGAAGACGCCCTCGATGCGCTCCGGTGAGACGAGATGGCCATCCAGCCGCAGCAGGTGGATGCCATCAAAGCGCGAGAGGTGCAGCTCGCCCTGGCGCAAAGTGCCATGCAACAAGCCGTAGTCTCCGCTGACCGGGGCGATGGTGCCCTCCACGCGATCGGCCTGCAACGTAAAGTGCCCGGGGGCAGTGGGCTCGCTGGCGGGCTTGCCATCGGGACCGGTAAATGCGAACTGCCAGTCCGGCGCGAGCGTGGCGTGGTCCATGGGTTCGCCATGGCGCTGCCGCGTGGCCGTAACGGCGTAATGCGAAACACCGGTTGAACGCTGGCGGCTATATTCCCCCTCCAGCCGCGAGCAGATCTTTACACCCTGCGTGCAGTGCAGGGTCAGCACGGCATCGTACTGATCCAGATGCAGTGTCAGCGTTTGTCCAACGCGCTGTACGGAGTTGAAGGCGATGCGGTCGCTACCGTTGGCGAGCGCGGCGGTCATGCCCGACTGAGTGCGTTCCACCACCAGCACGACGGGAACGCGGTAGCTGTCTTCGATGCCGGGGCGGGCAGCCACGATCTCCGCCTGCCAGGCGCCAGTGAAGTTCATCGCCTGGGGCGCGGATTGCGGCGTCGGCTGGGGCTGGGCCTGCAAAGTCAGGCTGAAGGAGGCAACAAGCGTGGCAAGCAGCAGCGCGCGGGGCAGACTCATGGTCAGATGATTTCACCACAGTTGGAAGCCCCTGCAAAGCCGTGTTGCAGCGACTGGCACCATGGCGGCAACGGCTCACGGCCGATGGCCGCATAAAAAGCGATTCCCCGGCCACACCAACCTCATCATGGGCGGCGGTATGGCCGGGGAGAAAATTCTGTGGGGCAGGCAAAGCTATTAGGGCCAGGCCTGCTGGCGGCGCTCCACGTGGCGCCGGAACGGCACGCTGAAATTCTGCGTCTGCTCTAGGCTGTACCCTGGGCGCGCAGGCCGAAGTTCTCCATTTCGTCCTTCAGACGAAGTTTCAGCTTCTTCAGCTTGATTTCTTCTACTTTTTCTTCTTCGGAGAGGTATTTCTTGCCGGTGAGGATCTCAAGACGCTGGGAGTAGGCACTATGCTCTGCGGCCAGTTTGCGGAATTCCTCGTTGCTGGCCAGCAGTTCTTCGCGTACGGGAGCATTCATTGCAGCACCTCCAAGCCTGGAATCAGGTGCTCATCAAACTAGCACCCGCCTTATGGTGCTGCAAGCGAAATTCATCGCAATTTCATAACGGATGGTCAAACACATGCACCAGAACCAGTGCATCCTCCGTTGGCTCCGCGTAATAGCCAGCCCGGCGCGTCAGCAAGTGGAAACCCGACGCCTCATACAACAGGCGCGCCGCCACATTGGACTCTCTTACCTCCAGCAGGATACGGCTGGCTTGAGCCTCTCTGGCTGCCATCAGTAAAGCCTCCAATAACATGCGCGCCACGCCCTGGCGGCGGCTGGCGCTGGCCACGGCAACATTCTCCAACTCCCACTCCGGCGGCGCGCCGTCAACTTTGACGCCACAGTTGGCCACCAGGAAGCCGCATGGCCCCTGTGGCGACTGAGCCAGCCAGGCAAGGCGCAATGGATTTTCCGTATGGAAGATATCCTCCCACTGCGCGGGGCTCCAGTGGGCTGCCTCGCTCAGATGGATCAGCGCGGGCATGTCCTTGAGGGCGGCGGGACGGATGCTGATGGGAGATCGGCTCATGCGTAACTCGTCATGCGTAACTCGTCATTCGTCATTCAAGCCTTGGGCAGGCCAAGCCTTGGGGCGGCAAATATTTCAGCATCGGAGCGCCGCAGGTAGTTGGCATCCAGCGTGACGGGGTCGTCGTGCTCTCCCGCCAGGTGCCGCGCCAGGGCGATGCGGGCGTAGTCCACGGCGTGGGGGCGCGCCACAAGCCTGACCGTGCGCTGGGTTGCGGCGATTGCCGAGTTCAAGGCCTCCGCCACCTTGGCATCCGGCGTGACGATGGTGCCCTGCTGCTGTGCAATGGAGGCTGCAAATTCCGGCAATGGAGCCAAACCTTCGCGCTGCATCACCGCGAGGCCATTCGTAATCATGTACTCGCCAAAGTAGACTTCGTTGCGCTGCGCATCCAGTACGGCGATCATCCGGCCTTCAACTCCGGCGGCCAGGGCCACGGCCTGCAATACGCTGATGGCAACCAGCGGCGTTCCAAAGGCCTGCGCCATGCCTTTAACAGTCGCCACGGCCACGCGCAGCCCGGTAAACGAACCCGGCCCGCTGGCGATCACCAGCAGTTCCACGCTATTGCGGGAAAGGTTGTGGCGCTCCAGCATGGCGGCCACATCGGGCAACAGTTGCTCGCTGGCGCGGCCTCCAGGCAGATCAGCCATCTCAATGGTATGCAGTTCCGGGCCGCCGCCGCGCAGCAAAGCAACACTGCCCGCGGGGGCGGAAGTATCGATGGAAAGAATCAGCATGAGGGCTCCCGCCGGGCGAGTTCGCCCACTATCTCGCCAATCAGTGCGTAGGGATCGCGCTCGTGGCTGGCCACCTGCTCGGCGTAGCGGCCCACGGCTTCATCGGTAAATGCCTGGCTGACGATCTGGCGCAGCACCTCGTCACGCAGCATTTGCCGCAGACGATTGCGCCAGTTGGCCACGCGACGCTCGCGGCCAAGTTCGCTGGTTGTAAGAAACTCCTCGTACTGATCGATGGCCTGCGCCAGCTCCGGCACGCCCGCGCCGGTGCTGGCCACGGTCTTCACCACCGGAGGAATCCAGCTATCGTGGCGCTGGCTGAGCGATTGCATGGACTTGATCTCACGCTCCACGCGCTCGGCGCCATTGTGATCCGCCTTGTTGATGACGAAGATGTCAGCAATCTCCATGATGCCGGCCTTGATGGACTGCACGTCGTCGCCCATGCCGGGGACGAGAATCACGATGGTGATGTCGGCCAGGCGCACAATGTCCACCTCGTCCTGCCCGACGCCGACGGTCTCAATGAGCACCAGGTCGCGGCCTGCGGCATCCATGACGGTGGCCACGTCGGCCGTGGTGCTGCTCAGGCCGCCGAGGGCTCCGCGAGTGGCCATGCTGCGGATGAACGTGCCGTTGTCACCCGTGTGGGACTGCATGCGGATGCGGTCGCCGAGGATGGCTCCGCCGGTGTAGGGCGAGGTGGGATCGATGGCGATGATGCCCACGGTCTTCTGGCGGCGGCGATACTCTCCGGCCAGGGCGTCCACCAGTGTGCTTTTGCCCGCGCCGGGCGAGCCGGTGAGTCCGACGATACGGGCGTGACCCGAGTGTGCGAAGAGAGACCGTAGCAGCGCATGCGAGTCGGCGGTGCGGTTTTCCACGGCGGTGATGGCACGCGAAAGCGCACGCAGGTTGCCCGCGCGAATCTCTTCCACCCAGGTGGTGATGTCAGTGCTCATAAGGATGCCGCTCGCAGCCTCTTAGTCTAACAAAGCTGCACAGATGTGAGCTTGTGCAACTATCCGGAAACTATCTGTCCAGTAACTGGCGGGCAATCACCAGCCGCTGGATCTCGCTTGTGCCCTCACCAATAGTGCAGAGCTTCACGTCGCGATAGAACTTCTCCGCCGGGTAGTCCTTGATGAAGCCGTAGCCGCCGTGGATTTGCAGCGCCTCGTTGGCCACGCGCACCGCGACCTCGCTGGTGTAGAGCTTGGCCATCGAGCTTTCGAGGGTCGTCTTGCGATGGTTGTCCTTAAGCCAGGCGGCGCGCATGGTTAGCAGCCGCGCGGCGTCAATCTCCGTTGCCATGTCGGCCAGCTTCCACTGCGTGCCCTGGAAGTGGCTGATGGCGTGGCCGAACTGCTTGCGCTGCTGGCTGTACTTGAGCGCGCACTGGTAGGCTCCGGTGGCCATGCCCAGGCCGAGGGCGGCAATGGAGATGCGGCCACCATCGAGCACGCGCATGGCGTCCACAAAGCCCTCGCCCAGTTTGCCCAGCAGGTTCTCCTCGGGTATCTCGCAGTCCTCGAAGATCAGCTCGGCGGTGTCACTGGCGCGCAGGCCGAGCTTGTTTTCCTTTTTTCCGGCGCGGAAGCCGGGCGTGCCTTTTTCCACGAGGAAGGCAGAAAGCCCGCGCGTGCCGCTGGTTTTATCCGTGACGGCCACCACGACCACCACATCGGCATAGCTGCCCGTGGTGATGAACGTCTTGGTGCCGTTCAGCACCCAGCGGTCGCCCTTGCGAGTGGCCGAGCAGCGCGCCCCTCCGGCATCCGATCCGCTGCCGGGCTCGGTGAGCGCCCAGGCGCCAAAGTGCTCTCCGCGGGCGAGCTTGGGCAGGTAGCGGCGCTTCTGCTCTTCGGTGCCGGCAAGGTAGATGTGATTGCTGCACAGCGAGGTGTGGGCGGCGACGATGATGCCCACCGAGCCATCCACGCGAGAAAGCTCCTCGATGGCCAGAACGTATTCGATGTAGCCGTAGCCCGCGCCGCCAAGCTCCTCGGGGAAGATGCAGCCCATCAGGCCCATGCGGCCCAGCTCGCGCAGAACTGGCTCTGGGAAATGCGCCGCCTCGTCCCACTCCATCACATGAGGCGCAATCTCGCGGGTGGCAAAGTCGCGCACCGTGGCCTGCAGGTGCAGTTGTTCGTCAGTCAGTTGGAAGTCCACACGCACTCCGTTTCGATCAGGAAATTGAGGGGGTACAGACCCTCCGCCCCACGCGGATGGGCCTATAAGGAAAACTGATGCTTATATCACGCGGAGGCATGGCAGGGGAAGCATTGCCTTTGGCAGGGGGGATGGCAGGATATAGGGCAAAAGAGAATTCTGTATGCGCAAGCCCGGGGCGAGTATCATCCGTGAGCTATGGCTATCCTGATGGAATCGCTCGACCACCTGGTACTTACAGTCGCCAACATCGACATCACCGCTGACTTTTACACCGAAGTTCTGGGCATGGAGCTGATCGTGGAAGGCGGGCGCAAATCGCTGGCCTTTGGCGAGCAGATGATCAAACTGCACCAGCGCGGCCACGAGTTTACGCCCAAGGCGGCCCACCCAACCCCCGGCGCGGGAGACCTCTGCTTCATCACTTCCACCCCACTGGAGGAGGTCATCCGGCACATGGGCGAGCAGAAGGTTCGCATTGAAGAGGGTCCGGTGGAGCGGCGCGGGGCGATGGGAAAAATGCGCTCCATTTACGTGCGCGACCCGGACCACAACCTGGTGGAGATCTCCAACTACTGATCGCTGATAAATGCGGGCGGAGAGAGGCTAGCCCTCAGCTTCGGCTATGAGTCCGGCGAAGAGCTGGGCAATTCCCTGCTCCAGCTGCGGCTTGATGGCGCTGCCGAAGAACATGATGGGCGCGCCGCTGAACTCCTGCACGGTGCGCAGCTCGGTCACTCCGGCGGCCTCGTCCCAGTGCAATTCATACTGCTGCTCGGCCGTTACGCCACTGCCTTCGCCGCGCAGTTGCAGGCTGGCGGCGGCCACAACGGCGACGACTTCGGTGGTCAACTGGATGGGGACCGGCTTGCGCAAGCCCAGCACGAAGCGCGCACCCGGCGTCCACGGCTCGCCGCTCAGCCAGCGAGCCTCGCTGAGCGTGGCAGGATCGAAGTGCGGCCAGCGCTCCAGCTGCGTGAACACCTGCCAGAGCTTCTCCGGACGGCAGCGCGCGGTGATCAAGTACTCAATCTTCAGCGACATGGAATCTCCTCTTTGCTCTATACAGGTCGGCGCGGCGCCTTCGCCAAAATCAAGAAACTCAGGCGCGGCAGATGGCGGCCAGCTTCTCCACGGCCTGTTTGCACTGCGCGGTCGTCACGTTCAGATGGGTAACAAAGCGGACAAGCTGCGGGTTGACCGTGCCGATGAGCACTCCCGCGGCCTTGAGCGCCGTGGCGATCTCCGCCGAGGTTTTGCCCGTTGCGCTGACGTCGCAGATGACGACGTTGGTCTGCACCGTGGGCAGATCAATGGTGATGCCCTTGATGGCGGCGACGCCTTCGGCCAGCAGACGGACGTTGGCGTGGTCCTCGTGCAGGCGCTTCGGCCCCTCCTCCAAGGCGATGAGCCCGGCGGCGGCCAGCACTCCGGCCTGGCGCATGCCTCCACCCAGGGCTTTGCGAACGCTGCGTGCCTCGGCGATGAATTCCTTGCCGCCGACCAGTAGCGATCCAACGGGCGCGCCCAGGCCTTTGGAGAGGCAGAACATCACGGAGTCGAAGCCCTTTGTCAGCTCAGCGACCGGGCGGTTGAGAAACGCGGCGGCGTTGAAGATGCGCGCACCATCGAGGTGCACGGGAATTTTGCGCTCGTGAGCCCGGGCGCAGATGTCGTGCATCGTGTTCTCGGGGGTGACGGTGCCTCCGGCCATGTTGTGCGTGTTTTCCAACTCGATGAGGCCGGTGGGCGCAACGTAATAAATCGGCGGTGCAAGCTTCGGCGCGATCAAGTCCCAGCTCAGGATGCCCTGCGGCGCAGCAATGGGACGCACCATGCAGCCGCTGAACCAGGCGAGCATGGCCATCTCCCAGTTGGCAATGTGGCCGCGCTCTTCGCACAGAATCTCCTGCCCGGGGCGGGTGTGCAGCTTGATGGCGATTTGGTTGCCCATGGTGCCACTGGGGACGAAGATGGCGGCCTGGCGGCCAAAGATTTCAGCCGCACGGGACTCCAGGCGATTGATGGTCGGGTCCTCGCCATAGACGTCGTCGCCGACCTCGGCCGAGGCCATGGCGCGGCGCATCTGCTCGCTGGGCTGGGTCACGGTGTCGCTGCGGAGATCAATGATTGCGGTGCTCATGGGGTACTCCTGCGGAGAAAGAATCGAAAGCTCAGTGTAAATCCTGCGAGCGCGGCCGGGCCATCCACTTACCGCCGACTACTCGCTGAGAAACTCGGCGAAGACGTCATTCGAGAAGAGACGGCCCTCGGCGGTCAACCGCAGAAAACCATCGTCAATCTCAACGAGCCCGCGTGCGACCAACTCTGTGATGCGCTCCTTGTACACGTCCACGGCGGCAATGCCGAACTCTTCTTTGATGGCCACAAGTTCAAGGCCCTCCACGGTGCGCAGGCCGAGGAAGTAGGTCTCCTCAATGGCCTGACGCTCGCCGACCACGGTGCGCTCAGCAGCGGTGTTGGCCAGCAAGGACTCGATGGTCTCCGGCCAGGCGAGGCGAATGGCGCGGTGAGGCTCGCCTTGGATTGGCGCGGGCAGCATGGAGTGGGCGTCCACGCCGAAGCCCATGTAGGGCAGCCGCTGCCAGTAGCGCAGATTGTGGTGTGAGCGATGTCCAGCTCGGGCGAAGTTACTGATCTCGTATTGCTCCAGCCCGGCCGCGTTCAACCGGCGGCAGGCCTCGCGGTAAAGCTCAACGGTCAGCGCCTCATCCGGCACATGGTGGGCGTGGTAGCGCGTGCCTCCGGCAATGAGTTCACGGCCAAGGCGACTGTCGTCATCCACCTCCAGCATGTAGACGCTGGCGTGCGGCACGCCGAGGGCAATGACCCCATCGAGCGAGCGGCTCCAGCTTTCGAGCGACTGGTGCGGCAGCCCGGCGATGAGGTCCACGCTGATCTCCGTTATGCCCGCCGCGCGCAGGCGGGCGATGTCATCGAGCGTGGTGGCCCGGGTGTGCAGGCGGCCCACGGCGCGCGATTCCTCGTCCACAAAGCTCTGCACGCCTAGGCTGACGCGATTGACGCCGCAACGGACGAGCACATCGAGAATCTCTGGCGAAAGCGTGCCGGGCGCGACTTCGACCGTGATCTCGGCTCCGGGCTTCACCTTAAAGCTGCGCGCGGCGGACTGGAAGAGCCGTTCAAGCTGATCCGGGGCGAGTACGCTGGGGGTTCCGCCGCCCAGGTAGATGGAGTCGAGCAGGGGCGAGAACTCGCCGCCGTTGGCTCGCACCCAGCTTTCCGCCCCGGCCATCGCCAGTTCCAGGTGCGCCACGTAGCCATCGAATTGCTGGCGGGAGAAGACTCCACTGGCAAAGTTGCAGAACGAGCACTTGGTGCGGCAAAACGGCACGCTCAGGTACAAGGCGGAATGGGCCGGGGTGGTCATCACTTGGAAATCCCAGTGTACCCCCGCGCCGGAGTGCTTTTTCCGACATCGCGGGGAAAGCTGCACCCCAAGAGGCTCCCGCTCCATCTAAACTAGAGAGATAGGCAACCAAGCCCTACTAGATCAGAAGAGAGACATGGCCGCAGAAGAAGAGTTACTGGCAAAATCGCAGGACAGTCAGATGGCCCGCCGCCTGCTGGGCTACCTGCGCCCCTACACCTTGCAGGTGCTACTGGCCTTTGGCGCCATCATCCTGAAGGCGCTGGCCGATGTGCTGGGTCCATTTTTAACCATGCTGGCCATCGATCACTACCTGACCGGCAACTCGCACGGCTACACATGGCTGAACCGCTACCTCAGCCCGGTGCCCATGACCGGCATCGCACAGGTCAGCGGGCTGTACCTGGGCGTGCTGCTGCTGGGCTTTATCTTTGAGTTCACCCAGACCTACCTGATGCAGTGGACCGGGCAGATGGTGATGTTCGACCTGCGCAGCCAGCTTTACCGCCACTTGCAGCGCATGGATATCGCCTTCTTCGACCACAACCCCGTGGGACGCCTGGTCACGCGCGTGACCACCGATGTGGACGCCGTGAACGAGATGTTTACCAGCGGCGTGGTCAGCATTGTGGAAGACATCTTTGTGCTGCTGTTTATCGTCGGCATCATGCTGCGCAAGGACTGGCGGCTGGCGCTGACGGCCTTCGTCGTGCTGCCGCTGATCGGCGTGGCCACGCATATCTTCCGCAACGCGGTGCGCGACGGCTACCGGCGCATTCGCACGGCCATCGCCCGCATCAATAGCTTTTTGCAGGAGCACGTCAGCGGCATCATCCCTTTGCAACTTTTCAACCGCGAGGAGCGCGCCTACCAGGAGTTCGAGGCCGTCAACGGGCAGCACATGCAGGCCTTTAAGGACACCATCTTCGCCTACGCACTGTACTACCCCGTGGTGGAGACGCTTTCGTCCATCGCCATCGCGCTGGTGCTGTGGTATGGCGGCCATCGCGTGCTGAGCGGGCTGACCACGCTGGGCGTGCTGGTGGCCTTTATGCAATACGCGCTGCGCTTCTTCCGCCCCATCATGGACCTGAGCGAGAAGATGAACATCCTGCAATCTTCCATGGCAGCGGGCGAGAGGGTCTTCCGTTTGCTGGATACCGAGCCCAAGGTGCAATCGCCCGCCGTGCCCGTCCACCCCGATGGCCCAGGACGCATCGAGTTCGATGACGTATGGTTCGCCTATCGCAAAGTGCCCGTGGAAAAAGACGGCAAGCAGGTGCCGGGACCGGACTGGGATTGGATCCTGCGCGGCGTGACCTTTGCCATTGAACCCGGTGAGACGGTGGCCATCGTCGGCCACACCGGGGCCGGCAAGACGACACTCATCAGCCTGCTGCTGCGCTTTTATGACGTGCAGCAGGGCGCGGTGCGGCTGGATGGCGTGGACGTGCGCGAGATGAACCTGCAGGAGCTGCGCCGCCGCTGCGGCGTGGTGCTGCAGGACCCATTCCTGTTTAGCGGCACCATCGCGGATAACATCCGCCTGGGCTCGGAGCATGTTACGCGCCAGGCAGTTGAACAGGCCGCCGAAGAGGTAAACGCCGCGGACTTCATCCAGGCGCTGCCGGAGGGCTTCGACAGCCTGCTGCAGGAGCGCGGCAACACGCTCTCCACCGGACAAAAGCAGCTTGTCAGCTTTGCCCGCGCGCTGGCCCATAACCCCCGCGTGCTCATCCTGGACGAAGCCACCTCGAGCGTGGACACGGAGACCGAGTTCCGCGTGCGCGAGGCGCTGACCCGCCTGGTGGAAGGCCGCACTTCGCTGATCATCGCTCACCGCCTCAGCACCATTCAGCGCGCGGATAAGATCATTGTGATGCACAAGGGCCAGGTGCGCGAGATGGGAACACACCAGCAGTTGCTGGCCATGAAGGGCGTTTACTAC
>CAINND010000030.1 GCA_903851035.1 uncultured Acidobacteriota bacterium
AGTTGCGCCATCTCGGCATCCATGGCGGACTTGCTCTCGGCCAGCGTGCCATCCAGGTCAAAGATCACCAGTTTCTTCACGATCAGCTTCCTCCGCCGTTGATCTTAAATCATCCGGGGAGAAAATCCTCCCATTCGGGGAGTCGGCATTTGGGCGGCTTTGCGTTACACTTTGCCGCAATGGGCAGCGGACGCATCGTCGAATGGTTGACCCGCGTGCTGGACGCGGTGGCGGATTTTCTGCGCCGTCCGGCGGTGGTTGCGCAGCACCTTGCCACCGGGCGACGGGGCGAGCGCATGGCCTACTACCACCTGCGCCGCATGGGCTATGTGATGGTGGCGCGCAACTGGCGCACCCGGGGGCGGCGCGGAGAGGTGGACCTGGTGGGCTGGGATGGCCCGATCCTGTGCTTTATCGAGGTGAAGACGCGCACCAGCCACGCCGTGGCCACGGCCGAGGCCGCCGTGGACAGCGACAAGCAACGCGAACTGCGCGCCATGGCCGGAGTCTTTCTGCGGCGGCGCTCGCCGCGCCCGCAGTTCCGTTTTGACGTGGTCAGCGTCTATTTGATACCAGGCGCGGAGCCGGAGATTGAAGTCTTCAAGGACGCCTTTGACAGGCGTAGTATGTTGGCAGGGCGGCGGCCCTGAGCCGCGCCGACAGGGGAGAACCGTCATGCCAGAGCTGCGCAAAGACCCGATTGTAGGACGCTGGGTGATTATCTCCACCGACCGTGCCAAGCGGCCCACGGATTTTCTCCGCAACAAGGTGGTGCAGAAGGGCGGTTTCTGTCCGCTGTGCCCGGGCAACGAGCAGAAGACGCCGAGCGAGGTGCTGGCCTACCGTCCGGATGTCGCCGGTGGCGGGCAAAAGAACGGGCCTGGCTGGACGGTGCGCGTGGTGCCGAACAAGTTTCCTGCGCTGACCATTGAAGGCACGCTCAACCGGCAGGCCGAGGGAATGTTCGACAAGATGAACGGCCTGGGCGCGCACGAGCTGATTATTGAAAGCCCCGAGCATTTCTCCCACATGGCCGTGCTGCCGGGGCGCCAGATTGAGAACGTGCTGTGGGCCTGCCGCGACCGCATGGTGGACCTGAAGCAGGACCGCCGCTTCAAGTACATCATGATCTTCAAGAACCACGGCGAGGCCGCCGGTGCCACCCTGGAGCATCCGCACACGCAGCTGATCGCGCTGCCGATTGTGCCCAAGCATGTGAGCGAGGAGCTGGAGGGCGCCAAGCAGTACTTCAACATCAAGGAGCGCTGCATCTTCTGCGACATCCTGCGGCAGGAGATGGAGAATCCGGTGCGCGTAGTGGCGGAAAACGAAGACTTCCTGATCTTTGCGCCCTTTGCGCCGCGCTTTCCCTTTGAGACGTGGATCTTCCCCAAGCGCCACGAATCAGCCTTTGAGAACCTGAGCTCGCACCAGATGATCAACCTGGCGGCGGCGCTGAAGCAGTTGCTGCTGAAGTGCGACGTGGCGCTGGACGGGCCGGCCTATAACCTGGCACTGCACACCGGCCCGCTGCAGGAGGGCTCGCTCGATTACTACCACTGGCACCTGGAGTTCATTCCGCGGCTGACCAACACGGCGGGCTTTGAGTGGGGCACGGGCTTCTACATCAACCCCACGCCGCCGGAGGAGAGCGCGAAATTCCTGCGCGAATCGGAGATGCCGGCAGGGAAGTAGTCGGCGGAAAAAGATTGAAGTAAGGCGGGGCGGGGAGTGATCCTCGCCCTATTTCACGGCCAGCGCCTGATCGAAGGCGACGGTCAATTGCTCGCCGATATGCTGCAGGACCTTGCACTCCGCGTGTAGCAAGCGGAGGCGCTGCTCGGCCTCCGGCAGAGTGTTGCCGGTGTAGGAGTGGTGGCTGCCGTAGTAGGTTTCCATCTCAATGTATTGCTTGAAGGTCTCACCGGAGATTGCCTCAAAGCTCTTCAGCCCGGTATAGACGTCGGCGTAGCGGCTGCGCTCGGTGGTTGTCATATGGGCCAGGGCTCCGCCTGAGGCGGCTGTCTCCCAGGCGCGCGTGCGGTAGAAGTAGAAGCCGGGCTTAAGGTTGTCCACCTGCTTGCGCAACTCGTCAGGATGCTTCGCCAGCTCGGGCATCTGCTTCACAATCTCGTCCGCCTGCTGTTCGACTTTGTGGAAGCTCTCCATGTCCAGCTTAAGGTTGTTGCGGTTGCCTTCGATCTCCTCGCGAAAGGCCTCGCGGGCTTCGGCGATGGCCTTATGCTCGCGCCAGCTCTCGCGAACGCCCTCCAGGCTGAGAGCGATGAGGATGCCGATGGTGACAACCAGGATGTGGATAGCGAAGTCACGAAGCGAGTGCGTGGGGCCCTCGGGCGGGTGAATGTCCATGGGTTAGGCATCTCCAGCGGTGGCGGTAGCAGCTCCCAATATAGCCGAAGAGCGGGGAAACGGGATGGCGGGAAGGGTTCCGGGGGACGGATTGGGCGTGACAGACTCTTGCCGGGCGGCGAATAGTCTGCGAACATGATCAGATAGCTTGCAGCACGCTCCGTACCCAAGGTTCGTCAACCGTGTCCCATACGCCCGCCAGCAGAAGAGCAATGCAGGACGCCGATGGCCCTCCGGCCACGGCAGAGTCCGCCACGCCCGAGAGCGTTGTCTATGAGACCTCTGCCGGCGGCGTGGTGCTGCGCCACATTCGCGGCTCCTGGCAGGTGGCACTGATCGAGCCGAACATCATCAACGCCGACACCATTACCCGCAAGGCCAAGGCGCGTCCCCCGGGCACGGTGTTTGCCCTGCCCAAGGGAGGAGTGGATGAGGGCGAGACTCCAGAGCAGAGCGCCCGCCGCGAAGTGGATGAAGAGACCGGAGTGCGGGCGCAATGCCTCTTCCGGCTGACCACCATCCGCTATACCTATCAGCGCTCCTGGGGCGGCCGCGAGCAGGTACATAAGTCGGTGAGCTTCTACCTGTTCCTTTACCAGTCCGGACGCCTTGGGCAGATTCGGGCGGATATGCGCGACGAGGTTCGCAAGGCCTTCTGGTTTCCCCTGGAGAAGGCGCACCACAAGCTAACCTACCGGGGCGAGCGCGAGGTGCTGAAGATGGCGCAGAAGATCGTGCGCGAGCATCCTGAGCGGCTGACCCCGCCGCCTCCGCAGCAACCCATCAGCGGCCCCGCCGTGGCGCGTCCCGTGGCGCAGCAGCGGCCATTGATGTCTCCCCTGGGCAGCCTGTCACCCCGTCATGGAGCCCCGCAGCGCGGGGCAGGGCCGCGCCGTGGTGGTGGTGGCCAGTCCCGCCGGGACTCGCGTCCGGGCCGCCCTGGCGGCCGTCCTTAACCAAGCCGTGGCGTGGAAACGCGCCGGCAGCCTTTTCTGCGATTTCTGGAGCGTGGCACCCCTAAAAAAAGCTGAAAAAGTTCTTGACTGAATGGCGATTCATTCAGTAAGCTCTTTTCAACTTAATAAGGCGTGCGCCGTTGCCATCCTCACCCCACATTTTCGGCGCACGCCGCCTCTTTGTTTATAGGGTATTTTTCTACTTTTAGCGGTTCTAGTTGGACAAGATGATTTCGCTGCGCCGACGGGTGTCATGTCGAATCGAATGTCTATCCCTGCCTATCTTCCAGGTGGACTCTTCCTCTTTTTCCCGCATATCAAATGGCTGTAACCCCCACGTTTTCTATAACAAGCGTGCATTGCTCCAAGGCCGTTCAGGATAGCTGAACCGGGTTCGAGCCGGGCGCGCCAGTCGTGTGCTTGCACTCATGCAGTCGAAGTCTGGGAGAAGCCCCACCGATGTTGAAGCGTATTGAGAAAGTCGCCGTCCTCGGCGCGGGAACCATGGGTTCCCGCATCGCCGCGCACCTGGCCAATGCCGGGGTGCGTTCCTACCTGCTGGATATCGTTCCGCCGGACGCTGCGGCGGATGCCCCGGCAGCCGTTCGCAACAAGTTCGCCGACGCCGGGCTGGATTCGGCGCGCAAGAGCAAACCGGCGGCCTTTATGGAAGCCAAACTCAGCAGCCTGGTGACCACCGGCAACTTCGACGACCACCTCGGCCTGCTGGCCGAGTGCGATTGGATCATCGAAGTGGTGGTGGAGAACCTGGAGCTGAAGCGCCAGCTGCTGAAAAAGGTGGAGGCCGTGCGCAAGCCGGGCACTATCGTCACCACGAACACCAGCGGCCTGCCCGTGGCGTCCATTGCCGAAGGCTTCAGCGAGGAGTTTCGTCGCCACTGGTTCGGCACGCACTTTTTCAATCCGCCGCGCTATATGCGGCTGCTGGAGATCATCCCCACCCCGGATACCGACCCCGCGGCCGTGGCGGCCATCGCGGAGTTCTGCTCGGTGCGGCTGGGCAAGGGCATCGTCTACGCCAAGGACACTCCGAACTTCATCGCCAACCGCATTGGCTGCTTCAGCGTGGTCAACATTGCGCGGCTGATGCAGGAGTTCGACTACTCGGTGGAAGAGGTGGACGCGCTCACGGGCTCGGCCATCGGCTTCCCGAAGTCGGCGACCTTCCGCACCATCGACATGGTCGGACTGGACGTGCTGGCGCACGTGGTGCGCAACGCGAAAAAGCTGAGCGGCGGCAAGCCTCTGGATGAGCGCGGCGACCTGGACCTGCCCGCCTTCTACGACCAGATGCTGGAGCGGAAGCTGCTGGGCGACAAGACGCGAGCGGGCTTCTACAAAAAGGAAAAATCGCCGGAGGGCGACAAGCGGCTGGCCCTGGACTGGAAGACCCTGGAGTATCGTCCGGCGGCGCGTCCTAAGTTTCCCTCGCTGGAGATGGCGAAGACCGTGGACAGCCTGGGCGAGCGGCTGCGCATGCTGACCGGCATGGGTGCGGAGAAGGTGGACAAGGCCGGGGAGTTCCTGTGGACGGCCCTGAGCGAGGCCTTTACCTACGCGGCCAACCGCATCCCGGAGATCAGCGACAACGTGGTGGAAATTGATCGCGCCATGCGCATGGGCTTCAACTGGGAGCTGGGACCGTTTGAGATGTGGGACGCCATCGGCGTGGCCGAAAGCGTTGCCCGCATGAAGAAGGAAGGCAAGCCCGTTGCCGCCAACGTGGAAAAGCTGCTGGCCGCCGGGCGTACGAGCTGGTATGGCGACGCTCCGAAGGCCGCCAGCGGGCGCGAGTACTTTGACCTTGCGGCGGGCAAGGCGACGGAAGAAAAGACCGCTGCCGGTGTGTGGAGCGTCGCAGTGGCGAAAAAATCCAATGGAGTGGTGAAGAGCAACAGTGGCGCATCGCTCATTGATTTAGGCGATGGTGTGGGCTGCATCGAGTTCCACTCCAAGATGAACTCGCTGGGCGCCGACATCATACAGTTGACCACGCAGACGCTGAAGCCGGGTGGGCTGGGCGAGCAGTTCGATGCCTTCGTCATCAGCAATGACGCGGGCAATTTCAGCGTGGGCGCCAACATCATGCTGCTGCTGATGGCCGTGCAGGACGAGGAGTGGGACGACGTGGACATGAT
>CAINND010000031.1 GCA_903851035.1 uncultured Acidobacteriota bacterium
ACCGCCGCCGCCGCGCCGACGGATAGAGTCCGGCTGCCCGCAGGCATCGGATGGAAATAGAAAGGGCGGGCCACTTGGCCCGCCCTTTCACGTTTACTGCCGGGCGCCTGCTAGCTGCGGCCCAGGATAATCTGCGGTGTCATCAGCGGGCAATTCTTTTGTCCATCCACTTCGCCCGTGGGATAGCTGCAATAGGTGACCTGCGCAGGCGACAAAATGTTGGTGATGAAACTGTTGACCGTGGTTGTGCCGTTGGCGGCGGCAGCTACCACGCCCACGCCGCTATAAAGATTGGCACAGGTCGTGGTGTGTCCGTTGTCCGTGCACCAGCTCGGCGTGGGATCACTGGCCGGGCGGCTATTGGTGGGATGTGTGCCGGCGGCATCCAGGTAATAAGAGTATGTGGTGTTGGTGGTGTAGGCGGCGTACAACTTGCTCTGGTCGGCCGAACTGCCGCTACGGGAAACCGCTACGTAGGTGACCACTGGCGTAGTTGTCTCGTCAACGTAAAATGTGACGCTGTTGGTGTCCGTCATGGAACTCTTGGTGAAGGAGGCCGTGGCGGGCAGGCCGATGTTGATCGTTGAAGTCGCGCCCGTAGTCACGGCTCCGCCCTCAGCCAGGCGGCTGGTATCAATGGCCACAACCTGGTTAGTGTTGCCCAATCCAACGTACGCATGAGTGCCGTCGCGCATCAGGGCCAGGTTGGTGGGGTAGATGCCGCTTGTAAGTTGCGCATTGCTGATGGTGCTCAACGAGGTGACGTAGTTGAGTGACGAGGGCGTGGTGTCATCAAACACGCTGACCTTGCCGTCGGCCTGCAACACCCAGATGTGGTTGTACTGGGTGTTGGTGAGTGTGTCTGTGTAATTCGGGTCCATCGCCATGTCAATCGGCTGCTTGGAGCTGCCGGTATTGGCGTAGATGGAGATCGGTGCGCCGACCGTGACTTCGTTGATGGCATCCACCACGCTGATGGTGCCGTCGCCGCCATTCAGGACGTAGAGGTACAGGCCGTTCGGGCTCTGCGTAATCTTGATGGGGCTGTTGCCAACGGGAATCTTGTTGGTGACCATGTACTTGCTGGCGCTGACCACGTAGAGCTGGTTCTCCGTCGTGTCCATCACAAAGACCTTCGACAGGTCATGGTAGATCCAGGCAATCTGCGGGTTCACGCCGACGCAGATGGTGGCCTTCAACTCCTGGCTGGCCTGGGCGATGGCGCTGATCGATCCCTTGCCGGGACAGGTCGCGGTGTTCAGCCCGGCGTTGATAACGTAATCCTGTGAGTAGGAGACGCCATAGTACTCAAAGCTCATGCCGATGGGCTGCGAGCCGGTGGGCATTCCGATGGTGGTAGTGGTGGCGGCAAAGCCCGCGGTGGAGTTGTTCAGCAGCACGGCCGTCACGTTATCCGAGGCGGTATCGGCGGCAAATACCGTGGTGCGCTGGTAGTCAAAGGCCAGGGGCATGCCAAAGACGCCGGGCAGTGGCCCGTTCACGCCGCCGACGATGTTGGCCAGCACCTTGTTGCCGGCGTTGGTATCGCCGCTGACGTCAATGTCAGTGAGCACGCTGCTGCTGACGCCGCTGATGGCGTTGATGCTGCTTGGGTCAAGGCAGCAGTTGAGCACCACTTCGGTCTCAGCTCCGCTGGGGTTGCCGGTGTGGACCGGAGAGGGCGTTGCAATGGGACGGTATGTCTCTCCGCAACCGGTCTCAATTACCGTTACAGCAATCAACAGGATGACCGCACATGCGGCTTTCCACAGTACCTTCATTCGGTTTCCGCCTTCAGCGTCAGCAATTAGAACGAATGGCACAATTGTACTGGATGAGCCTGTGCGGAGGCGAATGGCCGTCACCACTGGCAAGACGGAATACATCGCCGCGCCCGGCTCTGCCGTAGAGGTGGATTCAGGTTAGGATGGAAGGCGAATGAGCACTCTTCCCTACTGGATGGCAGGAATGCCGCAACTGTTGATTGTGGCCGGGTTGACCGTGATCTTTGCGGCCTGGGCCTGGGGAGCGCGCGCCATCACCGGCGCTGCGGCCGCCACCGGAACGGTGATCACTCTAGTGCTTTGCGCCGCCGCCGGGCCGGGCGCGCTGGCCGTCATCGCAGTGGTCTTCCTGCTGACGCACTTTTCCACACGCACCGGGCGCCACAAAAAAGAGCGTTTGGGCTCGATGGAAAAGAAAGACGGGCGCGGCCCCATGCAGATGCTGGCGAACCTGGGTCCTAGTGCCCTGTGCGCCGCCCCATTGCTGTTCACACCCCATGCGCGCTGGCTGCTGCTGGCCGCCACCAGCGCCGCGCTGGCAGAGGCCGCCGGAGACACCGTCAGCAGCGAACTGGGGCAGGTCTTCGGACGCCGCCCCCGGCTGATTACCACCCTGCGCCCCGTTAAGGTGGGCGTAAATGGCGGCATCACCGCCGTGGGCACCGGGCTTGCGGCCGGAGCCGTTCTGCTTACCTGCTGGGTCTGCGAGTGGGCCAACATGCTGGCGCCGGGCTACTACTGGACGGTGGCCGCCGCGGCCTTTGCCGGTACGCTGATGGACAGCCTGCTGGGTGCCACCCTGGAGCGTCCCGGTCGGCTGGGCAACAACAGCGTGAACTTCACCAGCTCCGCCTTTGCCGCCGCCGTGGCCCTCGTGGCGCTGGTGGCCCGGCGATGGATGTAAACCCCAGCCTGCGGGCGTGAGCCAAGACAGAAGCAATCTCAAAAGACGCAATCATACAACCTGAAAGAAAAGGCCGGAACCCATTGGGCCCGGCCGGAACTGGTTGCGCCTGAGCGCAGATGAGAGCGGAGTGTTATTTTTCCGCGCGCACGAACTCCCACTTGCCGCGTCCGCACAGGTTCTTGCAGGTGGGCAGCGGTTGGCCCTCCTTGAACTGCACCGGCAGCTTGCACACGCTGCACCAGTAGATTCCCGTCTGCGGTGCCGGGGTACCTGGTAAATGAGCCATTGCCGACCTCCCTTATAAGTCTCTTCGATGCTAAATTCCCATGGCCGCCGCGCTCTGTGATGCACGTCACGTCATTGATGACAGAGTTGTGCAGGGCGTTTGTTAAAGCGCGGTTGCAGCCGGGCAATCATCACCTATCGCTTCGCATGGCCTCAGCGGCGGAAGATGTACAGCCGCCATAGGGTATAGCTGAGCGCCTCACGGCAGACGCGCAGCGCGCTGGAGCCCAGTCCGACATTTGCATCCAGCCGCCGCGGCGAGGCATAAGCCGTCATGCCGTGCGCCTCCAGCAGTTGCTTGATGCGGAAGACATGATACGGATCGCTGACCGCGATGCAGGTGTGCATATTGTTGGCCTGCATGATGGTGCCCACGCGCTCCGCGCTTTCGGCGCTGTTATCGCTCTGGGTTTCCGCAATGAGGTGGCTGTCGCGGATGCCGCGTGCGGCCAGATAGTCACGGCCCACGGCTCCTTCGCTGAAGCGCTGCTCGCCGCCATTGCCGCCGGTGACGATGACGACCGCGGCAAGGTGGCGCTGGTAGAGGTCGTAAGCGTGGTCCAGGCGGGCGCGGAAGACCGGCGAGGGGCGGCCGTAATATTCTGCGGCACCGAAGACGACGATGCAGTCAGCCGACTGCGCTTCGTCCCGCGTGCTTTGCCCGACAATGCGCAGGCACGTCCACCCGAAGTAGAGAAGGCAGACGGCCAGCGCAGCAGAGGCGATGGCCCCGAAACGCAGCCCCTTGCTACGCCTGGAAATCATTGATCGCCCAGAAAATCCTCAATGGCCTCGGCCGGAATCGCGCCTTCGCGCTGCAAACTCCAGCGGCCGTCACCCGTGAGGTTGATGATGGTGGAGGGCGTGTTGCGCGGCGTGGTGCCACCATCCACAACTAGCTGTACGCGGTGGCCAAGCTGCTCCACCACCCCTTCCGCCGTGGTGCTCTCCACGGCCCCGCTCAGGTTGGCGGAGGTGGCCGTGACCGGGCACTTCATGGCCCGCACAACGGCCAGCGCAATCGGGCAATCCGGCATGCGAACGGCAATGTTGCCGGAGTTGGCGGTGACCTTGAGCGGCAGCCGAGGCGCGGCCGGCACGATGATGGTCAGCGGGCCGGGCCAGAACTTTTCCGCCAGCAGAAAGAACTCGTCCGGCAGCTCGTGGCCCATCTCTTCCGCCTGCTCCACGCTGTCAATCAGCAGGGAGAGAGGCTTGTGGCGGCCGCGATCCTTGATGACATAGACGTTTTCGACCGCATGCAGGTTGTAGGGGTCCACGGCCAGGCCGTAGAAGGTGTCCGTGGGCAGGCCCACAACGTTTCCCTGGCGAATGCGCTCCGCCACATAGTTGATGAGAGCCGGTTCGGGCTCAGCGGGATGGATACGAATGATTTCCGGGCGCACCCGTGGTACCTCTGCTTCCTACCGGGGGCATGGTGGCCAGCCCGGTATGTGGAGAATCCAACCGCACAAGGGTAACTCAGATGACCGCCAGCGCGGGAGTTATCATGTACATGCCGGTTCCGGTTGATTCTACAATGCCCGGCAGGCAAGGGAGAACCCGAAGACCAATGGCCAACCCCAACAGCCCATCCTATGCGGCACGCCTGCGCCCGGTCAGCAGCCGGCAGAACGCGCTGGTCAAGCAGTTGCGCAAGGCCTTCGCCCAATCCGAAGCCTGTGAAGACGGCTCGGTAGCCGTGGAGGGCGTAACGCTGGTCGGCGAGGCTCTGCGCAGCCATAGGCCGCTGCGCGCCATCTTCGTCAGCGAGAGCGGCGTAGCGCGCGTTTCAGCCCTGCTTGCGGCCTTGCCGGAGGGCGTAGAGGCTCTGCTGCTGCCGGATGATGTATTCCACTCGGCGGTGGCCACGCAGTCTCCACAGGGCGTTGCGGCCCTGGTAATGCCGCTGGAATCCACGCTCGAAGGGCTCTTCCCTGCCGCAGGCGAGAAGGCCCCGACGCCGCTGATTCTGGGCTGCGCGGGATTGCAGGACCCTGGCAACCTGGGGACCATCTTGCGCTCGTCGGAGGCCTTTGGCGCCACGGGCGTCCTGTGTACGGAAGGCACGGTCTCGGCGGCCAACCCCAAGGTGGCCCGGGCATCAGCTGGATCGGTCTTCCGTCTGCCCTGCGTGCGGTCCACTACGGCGGAGGCCGTGGCCGCGCTGAAGCAGCATCGCGTGCAGATTGCCGTGACCAGTTCGCATGGCGGTCGCGCGCTGCATGAGTGCGACCTGCGGCGTCCGGTGGCCATCTTCATCGGCAACGAGGGCCAGGGCGTTCCTGAAGAGCTGATGGCGGCGGCCGACGAGCGCATCGCGATTCCGCACTCCGCGCAGGTGGAGAGCCTGAACGCCGGGATTGCGGCGAGCATTCTGCTGTACGAGGCGTGGCGGCAACGGGCGCGTTAAGCTGGCGGAATTCTGCAGAGAAGTTCTGTGCGTGGGGGTGATACCCCCTCCCCCCTCTATATTTCCCGGTAAAAAATTGAGAAAGAACGAGATAGCAGGTTTCAAAGTTTCAAGGTTTCACAGGTTTCAAGGTTGAAGAGCAAAACGGGAAGTGCAAAACCTTTGATGCCCCGTGACCGCGATGCCTCTGATGTTTCCCTCTACTTTAAGAATAGCAATTTGGATGGGGGTGACCCTCAGCGGAGGGGAGATTTATATCTCGTGCGGAATCATCCGGTTGGGAGGATTCTGAGCATAACAGGGGGTTGACAAGGGTCTGAGCGGCGCCAACTTTGGGGCATTTGCCACCCGCAGCCTATCAAGGTGACCTTGATGCCGCGCGATTGATTTGAGCCGTGCTTGGGTCCTTCGCTGCGCTCAGGATGACACTTCAAAAACAAATACAAAAACAGAAACAACTACCCGAAGGGATTTACTTTCCCCAGAAGGCGAAGCCGACGGCTCCGGCTAGAAGGGTGAAGCTGACGGCGTAGTTCCAGCGCATGGGCTCGCGCAGGTAGAGCCATGCGAAGATGACGAAGACGACGAGGGTGATCGCCTCCTGAATGATTTTGAGCTGGTAGCCGGTGAACTCCCCGTAGCCGATGCGATTGGCCGGCACCTGGAAGCAATACTCTCCCAGGGCGATGAGCCAGCTGACGAGAATGGCCGCCACGATAGGCGTGTTGCGATGCTTGAGGTGACCGTACCAGGCAAAGGTCATGAAGGTGTTGGAGATGATCAGCAGCAGGACAGTTTTCATTGGGCGGGGGTCTCCCTTGGGGTGCGAACAATTGTATGGGAGTTCGTACGCGGGTTCTGTTCTCTACAGCACACCGGAAAAGTTGGCGTGAGATGCGCGGCTTTTCTACGCTGACCCCACGGTGTCCACACCGTAGGAATCCAATACGTCCCGCAAGGTTACAACTCCTTCGAGTTTATGAATATTGGCTCTATTCACTACGGGCAGGATGTCTATATGAAGTTTGCTCATGCGCTCCAGCACGAGGTGGACAGGGTGATCCGCGTGGGCGTGGGGAAAATCAAGCGTATCGAAGAGACTCACCAGTTTCTCTTCCGCCTTCCCATCGGCGAGAGCGCGTTCCAAGGTATCCCGGGTCAGCACACCGACGACACTCCCTTCATCCTCCACAATCCAGGAGTGGAACTCGCTGGTGCGGGCCTGTTCCGACGCGAACTGGACGCTCAACTGCGCCGGCAAAGTTTCCGGAACTCCCCTCATGATCTGCTGCACCGTACGCTGAACAAGTTCCTCGCGAGTTTTGTGGCTTGGCAGATGAATCCCATCCTGCTGCGCGAGAGCCTCGTAAATGGGTTCCTTCTGGAAGCGCGTGGAGATGAAGAGGCTGGCCAGGTTGGCGATCATCAGCGGCACAATGACGGCGTAGTCGCGCGTCATCTCAAAGATCATCAGCACACTGGTCATGGGAGCGCGGACGATTCCGGCGAAGAGCGCGCCCATGCCCACCAGCGCATACGCACCCGGCGACGCAGTGTAGGTTGGCAACCAGTGATGGGCCACCGTTCCGATGGCGCCACCCAGCATTGCGCCTAAAAACAGGCTGGGGCCGAAGATGCCTCCGGCATTGCCCGATGCGTAACAGGTGGTGATGGCAAAAAGTTTGAGGACGATGAGCAGAACCATCAGCTTCAAAGCCATGGTTCCGTCAAGAGCCAAGCCGACGTAGCTGTATCCCACGCCAAGAACCTGCGGCACAAACCAGCCCATCAGCCCAACCAGGACGCCGCCAACCACGGGATGCCACCAGCGCGTGCTGCGAGGCAACAACAGAAAGCGCTTGCGCATGAATAACAAAAGTTTGGTGAACGCCACGGAGAGAAATCCGCCGGCGATACCCAGCACCGCATAAATACCGAACTCCAGCGGATGCACCAGCTCGTACTGCGGAACCTGAAATAGCGGGTTGTTGCCGAGAAGCAGGCGCAGCACCGCCCACGATGTGGCGGAGGCCAGGACGACAGAGCCGAGGACCGGGGCATGCATATCCCCGACAACCTCTTCCAGTGCAAACACCACGGCTGCCATGGGGGTATTGAAGGCCGCGGCGATGGCAGCGGCGGCACCGACGGGAATGAGAGCTTTTACTTTTTCCGGACGCAAGCCGAGTTTACGGCCCAGGATGGAAGCGATGCCGGCACCAACCTGCACCGACGGACCTTCGCGTCCGAGTGGAATTCCGCTGGCGAGAGTGGCCGCCGTACAGCCGAACTTACCCAGTACCGTACGCAGAGAGATGTATCCGTCGCGCGCGTAGAGGGCAGCCTTGGTCTGCGGCACGCCGCTGCCACGCGCATCTGGAAAATAGCGATAGAGCAGGTAGCCCATGGCAAGCGAGCCGCCGACGGGCATCGCAATGCGCCTCCATGCCGGACTGCCCACGGGATAAAGCCGCATGCCAAGACGCTCGGTGAGCACAATGAAGGCCACGACGGTGAGTCCGGCCAGCGCACCAATTAGCAGAGACAGGACAAGAAAGACCTGGTCCTCGCGTTCGTGAATAAGAGATTGCAAACGCGACCATAGCTGCGAGCGTGAAGCTGTTACGGGTTGGATTCTACGGTCAGGCTCGGGGGTCATTTCGTTGGTCACGTGAGGATTATTCTACATTTTTCAGATGGAAGGAGTATGGCTTGTCACTGAAACAACAAGATCAGAAGCAACTGCCCCACCCTAGCAACTACGGCTAGGATGGGGCACCCGGCGGGGCGGGTTGATCACTCGATCAAGCCAATGATGTTGAAGTTCATGGTCGTGTTATCGGGGAGGATGACCTGATAAATCTGAAGGGACTGGTACGCGGTGGAGTGCACGTCTTTGACGAGCTTCGCCTTGTAGTCTCCGAGGGCCAGGACGCCTTTGCCATCGGTGCACTTGGTGGGCGACCACACTTCATACTTCTTCTGATTGATGATGACGGTGAGAAGCCTTTGGGCGCATGGCACCAGGTCAATGGATATGCGCGATTCGACGACATGAACGTTAATGGTGTAGTCGGCGGGATTGACGACGGCTGGCTTCTTTTCGGCTAATGCGAGTGCGGAAAGCAGCATCGTCAGCAGCGATAGGATTGCGATCTTCTTCATCATTGCTCCAATTCCGGTTAGATGAAACTGCAACTAAAACGGCTGCTACTCCTTCATCTTGTCCTTCGCTGTTTTGAGTTGCGCCAGGCGTTCGCGGATGCGTTTTTCCACGCCTTCTTCTGTGGGGTGATACCAACTGCGGCCCTTCAGGTTATCCGGCAGGCACTGCATGTTGGTCACCTTCTCTTCAAAATTGTGCGCGTACTGGTAGCCCTCTCCGTAGCCGAGTTCCTTCATCAACTTGGTGGGAGCGTTGCGCAGGTGCAACGGCACGGGATCGGCGGCGGTCTCCTCCACGGCCTGTTTGACCGCTCCGTAGGCCATGTAGAGCGCGTTGGACTTAGGCGCGATGGCCAAATAGACCGCCGCGTGGGCGAGGGCCAATCCGCCTTCCGGCAGGCCCATGAAGTCCAGGGCGTCGCGGGCGGCGATGGCGATTTCCAGGGCATGCGGGTCGGCCAGGGAGATGTCTTCAATGGCCATGCGCACGATGCGGCGCGCCAGGTACATGGGGTCTTCGCCGCTCTCCAACATGCGCACCAGCCAGTAGAGAGTGGCGTCGGGATCGGAGTTGCGGACGGATTTGTGCAGGGCGCTGATGAGGTTGTAATGCTCCTCGCCGGCCTTGTCGTAACGCAGAGTGCGGCGCTGGAGAGCGTCTTCGACCTGGGCGACGGTGATGGTTTGGGGCGTCGGGTACGCAGCAACGGACGCTGCTCCGGCCTCAGGCGGCTTGGTTTCACCGGCCAACGTGGCGGCGATCTCCAGCACATTGTAGGCGGAGCGGGCGTCTCCGCTGGAGTAGGCGGCGATGCGGGCGAGAGCCGCTGGTTCAGCTGTAAGATGCAGCGGGCCGAGGCCACGCTCAACATCAGTAAGTGCGCGCTCGAGAAGCGCGACAATCTGTTCCTCCGTAAGCGGATTGAGGGTGTAAACGCGCGAGCGTGAAAGCAGCGCGGAGTTGACCTCGAAGGAAGGGTTCTCCGTGGTGGCGCCGATGAGGCGGATGTTGCCGCGCTCGACGTGCGGCAGAAAGGCGTCCTGCTGAGCGCGGTTGAAGCGGTGAATCTCATCAATGAAGACGATGGTGCGGGTACCGTAGTCGCGGGCGCGCTCGGCTTCGGTCATGACCTGTTTGATCTCTTTTATGCCGGCCATGACGGCGGAGAACTCGACAAATTCGGCCTTGGTACGGCGGGCGATGATTTTGGCGAGGGTGGTTTTGCCGACGCCGGGAGGTCCCCAGAAAAGGATGCTGCCAATGTCATCGCGCTCGATTTGCACGCGCAGGGCCTTGCCGGGCGCGAGGATGTGCTCCTGACCGACGAACTCGTCAAGATCGCGCGGGCGCATACGGTCGGCCAGGGGGCGAGTGCGGTCGGTGGCGGGGTCCTGCGGATTGGAGAAGAGGTTCACAGAGGAAAGCGTAGCACTTTGCGGGGGGCGGCGCCCCTTGCCCGGAGTGAGACGGCGTGGCACTCTGTCAGCAAACCTCTTACTGGGCAGGAGAAGGCCATGGAGAAGCTGGACCTGAAGAAGCAGTTCAAGCACTTATATCTACCCTCCGCAAAGCAGGTCGCAGAGGTGGAGGTACCGGAGTTCAAGTTCCTGATGATTGACGGCGAAGGCGATCCCAACACATCCAAGGAATTTGCCGAAGCCGTGGAGGCGCTGTTCACCGTCTCCTACACGGCCAAATTCATGCTGAAGAAATCTCCAAAGGGTGTGGACTACGGCGTAATGCCGCTGGAGGCGCTGTGGTGGAGCGATGATCCGGCGGCGTTTGCAGCCGGCAACAGGAAGAAATGGAAGTGGACGGCGATGATCATGCAGCCGGATTGTCTGCCGGAAAAAATGCTTGCAACAGCGATGGTGGAAGCGGGCAAAAAGAAAGCGCTGCCCGGCCTCGCCAAACTCCGCGTGGAGAGCTTTGCCGAGGGTAAGTGCGCGCAGGTGATGCACATCGGCCCATTCTCAGCCGAGGGGCCGACCATCCAGCGCGTGCATGAGTTTATTGAGGCGCAGGGCAAACTCCGCGGCAGGCACCACGAAATCTACCTGAGCGACATACGGAAAATGGCTCCCGAAAAGTGGAAGACCGTCGTGCGTCAGCCGATGCGCTGATCGAGAAGCTGAATTTTCCGCCTAGCTCTTCGCTCGCGCCGTCTTTTCGTCACCGGCGACTTTGCCGTCGCGGATGTGGATGACGCGGTGAGCGAACTCGGCAATATCGTGCTCGTGGGTAACGAGGACGATGGTGTTGCCCTTGGCGTGCAGTTCATCGAGCAGGGCCATGATCTCGTTGCCGGTCTTGGAGTCGAGGTTGCCGGTGGGCTCGTCGGCCAGGATGATGCTGGGGCGATTGACGAGGGCGCGGGCGATGGCGACGCGCTGGCGCTGACCGCCGCTGAGCTCGTTGGGCTTGTGGCTCATGCGCTCGCCCATGCCGACGCTGATCAGCGTCTGGCGGGCGCGCTCCAGGCGCTCGGCGGCCGGCACGCCGGCGTAGATGAGCGGCAGCTCGACGTTATGCAGGGCCGTGGCGCGGGCCAGCAGGTTGAAGGTCTGGAAGACGAAGCCGATCTCCTTGTTGCGGATGCGGGCAAGTTCGTCGTCGTCAAGTTCGCTGACCAGCTGGCCGTTGAGCCAGTAGATGCCTTTGGTGGGTGAGTCGAGGCAGCCGATGAGGTTCATCAGCGTGCTTTTGCCGCTGCCCGAGGGCCCCATGATGGCAACGTACTCATTGCGCTTGATAGATATGTTGACACCGCTGAGCGCGTTGACCTGCTGCTCGCTGCCCATGTCGTAGGTCTTCCACAGGTCTTCGGTGCAGATGACGCAGTCGGGCGGCGGCGCCTGGCGCTTCGTTCCCACGGATTCCGCTTGCGTTGCCATGCTTGTGCTGTCTCCCAAACTTAGGTGGCGCGACCGCCTGTAGGCGGCCGGGCGGCTAGCTCTTCTCGTCTTCCTTCTTCGGAGCGGTGTTGTTGATCTTGACCGTGGTGTCGGGCTTCAACGTGCGCAGCACCTTGTAGCTGCCGGTCACAATCTCATCGCCTTCCTTCAGGCCATCAAGCACTTCGATATCCGTGGTGCCGGTGATGCCCGTCTGCACGGCGACGAACTGCGCTTTGCCGCCGCGGATGACGAATACACCCTGCACCTCTTCCTTGGCGGCCTTGGCCTCCTCGGGCTTTTCGGCGGCCTTCACGGCGTCCTTCTGCTTGCCCTTCTTCTTGGGCACCAGGTCACCCTTCTGGCGGATGGTAAGCGCCTGGATGGGGATGCTGAGGACATTCTGCTTGCTGGCCGTGGTGACCTTGGCCGTGGCGGAAAGGCCGGGACGCAGGCCTTCCGGGACCTCGGTGAGGGTGACGACCACCTTGAAGTCCTTGGCCTCCTGCGTGCTGCCGGTGCTCTGCGAGGTGGCTACGCCGGTGGAGCGCAGCAGGGCGTTGTTGCCAATCTCGGTGACCGTGCCTTTGAACTTTTTCTTGGGGATGGCGTCGATGCTGACCTCGGCGGGCTGGCCGGTGCGGACGTTGACGATGTCGGTCTCATCCACCTTGACCTCGGCGGTGATGACGGAGGTGTCGGCCAGGGTCATCAGCGTGGAGCCGGGGGCGTTCTGAATGCCCATGACGACCGTCTCACCTTCGCGGACGGGCAGGTTGGTGACCACGCCGTCGAAGGGAGCGCGGTACTCGGTTTTGCTGAGCACGTCGCTGAAGTGAACGAGGTTGGCCTTCTGCACGGCGATGCGGCGCTTGAAGGCCTCGGCCTGGGCGCGGGACTGTGCGATGCGCGTCTTGGCCTGGGCCACGCCGCTGACGGCGGACTCATAAGCGTTCTTGGCGGCGTCGAAGTCCTTTTTGGCGATCAACTGGTCGCGGTAAAGGCCTTCGCTGCGCTTCCAGTCAAACTGCTTCTGCTCAAGGTCGGCCTTGGCGCGATCGAGATCGGCGATGTTGGTGTTCAGGGTCTCGACGCCGGCGTTGTAGTCGGCTTCGGCGGCCGTGAGCGAGGCCTGGGTGGCGTTGACATCGGCACCGGCCTGGATGTTTTCCAACTGGGCGAGCAACTGGCCCTTGACGACCTTGTCGCCTTCCTTGACGTAGAGCTTGACGATCTTGCCCATGGCGTTGGCGCCAACGTTGACAAAGGTCTTGGGACGGATTTCGCCGCTGGCGGTGACCACGGAGGCCAGTTCCTGACGGCTGACCTTGCCGGTCTGCACTTCGACGATGCCTTCATGGCTCTTGTAGTAGCTGCCGGCTACGATGGCGCCGATCAGCACCACACCACCCACGATCAAAGTAACTTTCTTCCAAGTCTTCATGAGTCCTCGTTCATGCCCGCTGCTGGCGGGTTGGGCTGATGAGGGCTATCCCCGGCCCGGCGGCGCCTACTCGCAGCCGTGGCCCCCTCCTGCTGCCAACCATGTACGACAAAGGCAGAGCGGAAGTTCCATTCGCGGGCAAATTCCTCGCACCACGGATGATTGTACCCTGCCGGAAGGAAGCAATGGCGAGGCAAGAGCCTTCCCTGGCAACGGGGAGGATATTCCGGCTTGCCGGAGGTGAATTGGGGAGTCACAGGCTGGGTGCGTGCGGGTTGCCTTGCAGGAAGCGAAACCATACAATCGCAGCAGTCCTCAGATAGCTTGTCAGGAGCCCTTTTTGATGCGGTCCAAAGTGCTGCGTTCCCTATTGGTTGCCCTCTTTTCCACCGTCCTTGTGACCGGCTTCGCCGCCGGACAGGAACAGCCCACCGTCCCTGCGGTAAAAGACGAGGGCACCTCGCTGAGGGACCTGAAAAAGACCAAGAAGGCCGAACCCGAGGCGCCGAAAGAGCTGACGGTCGAAGAGAAGAAGGCTCGCCAGAAGAGCTTCAAAACCGAGGTCAGCAAGACCTACCGGAACTGGCTGAACCAGGACGTTACCTACATCATCAGCAATGAGGAAGAGCAGGCCTTCAAGCTGCTGGCCACCGACGAAGAGCGCGACCAGTTCATCGAACAGTTCTGGCTGCGCCGCGATCCCACGCCGGACACTGAAGAAAACGAGTTCCGCGAAGAACACTACCGCCGCATTCAGTATGCCAACGAGCATTTCGCCGCCGGCATCCCGGGCTGGAAGACGGACCGCGGCCGCATCTACATTGTGTGGGGCAAGCCGGACGAGATCGAATCGCACGCCTCCGGCGGCAGCTATCAGCGCGACGCCAAAGAGGGCGGCGGCCAGACCACGACCTTCCCCTTTGAGCGCTGGCGCTACCGCTACCTGGAAGGCATTGGCAACGAAATCATCATCGAGTTTGTGGACACCTGCCAGTGCAACGACTACCACATTTCGATGGATCCGAACGAAAAGGACGCGCTGCTGCACACTCCGGGCGGCGGACCGACGACATTGGAAGAGATGGGCAAAGGCAACCGCGGCTCTCGCATGAGCGGCATTCCGGGCGGCGCGGATCCATACTCCGGCAGCTATAACCATCAGTTTGACGCCCTGGAACGCTACGCCAAGCTGACCAGCCCGCCGCCGGTGAAGTTCAAGGACCTGGAAGAGAAGGTCAACACCAAGATTCGCTACAAGCTGATGCCCTTCGACCTGCGCGTGGACTTCATCAAGATCACTTCGGAGACGGCGCTGGTGCCGATCACCATCCAGATGAAGGTGAAGGATATGACCTTCCTGCAAAAGGAAGGCATCCAGCGGGCATCGGTCAACATCTTTGGGCGCATTACAACGCTGACGGGACGCGTGGCCGCCACCTTTGAGGACACAGTAGGCGTGGACGAGCCGAACGAACTGCTGGAAAAGGCGCTGCAGACCTCGCAGCTCTACTGGAAGGCGCTGCCACTGAAATCCGGCATGTACAAGATTGACGTGGCGGTGAAGGACGTAAACGGCGACCGGGTAGGCACCTACACGCGCTCCATCCGCGTGCCGGAGTATGACGAGGAAAAGCTCGCCAGCTCGACGCTGATTCTGGCCGACCTGCTGGAGCGCGTACCGGCCAAGACGGTGGGCGCTGGCAACTTCATCATCGGCGACCTGAAGGTTCGCCCGCGCGTGGATCCCAGCGATGGCAAACCGGCCAGCTTCCACCGCGACCAGAAACTCAATATCTTCCTACAGGTGTACAACCTGCAGCAGGATCAGCAGGTACACAAGACGCGCGGCAGCATCAGCTACGACATCGTGAACATACAGACGAATAAGAGCGTGCTGCATGTGGATGAATCCAGCACGGTTTACGGCAACACGGGCGACCAGATCACGGTTCAAAAGTCGATGCCGCTGGCTAATCTGGAGCCGGGACTGTACAACCTGAAGATCACGGTCAACGATGATGTAACCAAACAGACGATCAGCCCGTCGGCCCGTTTTCAGGTCGAGTAAACCAGTCGAATCGGGTATAGAATTGCAGTTCGTCAGCACTCCGGGCGGCCGCCATGGTGGACGGCCTCCGGATGGGCCCCTTGTTCAACCAAGCATTCTGGGCCGCCTGTACCGGCGGCAGCCGAAGCGTTTGGAGGACGTATGTCGACGAAGATGACGCGCAAGTTTGGAATCCTGACCATGGCGATCGTGTGCTGCCTGGCCGCCCACGGAGCCATCAGCCCGGGCGCCATCCGCGGCACGGTGCGCAACACCTCCGGGGTGCCGCAACTGGGCGCCGTGGTGGAGGTGCTCGCCAACTCCGCCAACCAGATACAGACCGTGGCGACCGATGCCAAGGGCGGATTCGCCATTGCCGGGCTGTTGCCCGGCATTTATACAATCCGCGTGACCGCACCCAGCTTTTTGCCCACCATCCGCGAGCGCGTGCGGGTGCAGCCAGGCGCCAACCTGCTGCTGAACCTGACGATGAACACGCTGTTTGAAGCCATCCAACTGGTGCCCCGCCATCGCAATACGGCCGAAGCTGACGACGACTGGCGCTGGGCGTTGCGCTCCATGGCCAACCGTCCCATACTGCGCCTGATTGGCGACCAGCCGCTGGTGGTGGTGCAGCGCGATACCGACGGCGACGAGGGCGTGCTGAAGGCGCGGGTCAGCTTCCTTTCCAATTCAGAAGGCGATGCGGCAACCAGTTCGAGCACGAACTTCCACGTGGAGCAATCGGTCTTTACCAAGCACGACGTCCCCCAGCGCTGGTCGCTGACCGGCGGCATGGTGAGCGCGACGAATCCCAACGCCGTGCTGCGCGCCGCCTACTCGCGTGAGCTGCCCGATGGCAGCTTCCCGGAGATTGCCATCAGTGCCAAGCACTTTGCCGGCCTCGATCCCGGACAACCGGCAATCCAGGCGCTGGCGCTCTCGGTGGCCAACTCGATGGCCTTTGGCGAAAAACTGGGCCTTGATTACGGTGGCGAGGCGCAGGCGCTGCAATACCGTCAGCGCGCCACCAGCGTGCGTCCCTTTGCGGCCTTCAACGCTCATCCAACGTCGAACACTGCGCTGCAATACCGCTACGCCACCAGCCAGCCCAGCCTGCGGGCGGCCAAGGGTTTTGACACGGCTCCCAGTGACCTGAGCGAGAGCAACCCGATGGTGACGATGACCGGACTGGGGCAGCGTATTGAACGCGACGCGCACCATGAGGTTTCCCTCTCACAGCGATTTGGCCAGAACAAGGTGCAGATAGCCGCCTACAGCGACATGGTGCACAACGCGGCGCTGACCGGCACGGGCTACTTCTCTCCGGACACAAATTTCCTGATCGGCGATCCCTTCAGCGGCATCTTCACCTACAACGGCGGCAACATGCACACGCAGGGCGTGCGCGCGGTGTACTCCCGTCCGGTGGCGCGCGGGCTGGAGGGCACGGTGGATTACGCCTACGGCGGCGTGCTGACGGCACCCGAGAGCCTGGTGCAGGTTGGCCAAACGGCAACCGGGCTGGAGACCGTGAAGCGCCATGCCGCGGCAGCCAAGTTGAGTGGCACGGTAAAGCCGACCAAGACGACGGTCATCGCCAGCTATCGTTGGCTGAGCGGCAGCGCATTGACGCCGGTAGATATGTTCAACGCCTCGGCCGGGCAGACCGACCCCTACCTCAGCTTCTTCCTGCGGCAGCCCATTCCCACCATGCACTTTTTGCCCAGCGGGCTGGAGGCGCTGGTGGATGTGCGCAACCTGTTGGCGCAGGGCTATCGTCCGGTGCTGAGCGCCGATGGCAGCACGGTGTACCTTGTGCAGGGCACGCGCTTCATCCGCGCCGGACTGGCCTTTAACTTTTAGCTGCATTGAATTGCGCATGAGCCGCGGGCCGGGAGCCTGCGGCTTTTGTTTTGCTTGAAGATATCGGCGAAGCAAAACAAGCAACGGTGTCGGTCAAAAATCAGCGAGGAAAGCTCCACCAGCGGCCGACGCGACGGCAGTAGTCATCATATTGGGCTCCGAAGGCGCGGCGCAGGTGCGGCTCCTCATAAAAGACGGTCCACAGATGGAAGATGATGGCAATGATGACCGCGTAGATGAGCAGCGTTTGCGCGCGGCAGAGCGCCGCCTCCGAGAGGAGGATCAACAGCACGCCAACATACATGGGATTGCGGGAGTAGCGGTAGAGCCCTTCAATCACCAGCTTCTTCGGGGGATCCAAAGGGGCAAGCGTACCGCGGCCACGGCGGGCGAAGTCCACCACGCAGCGGCCTGCAATGGCCATGCCGAGCGCAAGGGCGGCAAGGGCTGCCGCCAGCGGCGCGCCACGCAGAAATTGAATGGGATGGGTTACGAGTAGCCAGGGAATGACCCCGGCAACGTTGCCGGGCAGAATGAGAACGGCAAGGATGGCGCGCGCGGGCAGCCAGCCCGAGTTATTCGTAAACGATGTTGCTCTTGGGCTCGGGCTCGTAGTCACAGGCCTCCCGGCACTCCAGGCAGTAATAGCAGCCATCCTGCACCAGGCGGACTTCGTGCTCGCCCTGGCAGATGTAGCAGAACTTATCGCACTTGCAGCGCTCTTCGACTTCGTCGCAATCGGCACAGCGGAAACGGACGGACATGGGCGAACTTTATCGCGCATTCGTCATTCGCGCAACTATCGGCCGTGGGGCGGGGCCACGGACGCGGCGTGATTGACAATGGAAACCGCCTCCCGTAGGCTCAGAAATAAGCTCTGCCTTATCGTGATGAGACACAAATTCCAATCCGCAGGAGCCCGCTGGCGCGGGCATGGCGCCATTCTCCTGGTGCTGCTGATGCTGTTGGGCGGCATCGCCCAGGCGGCGCACTGGCACGCCGACGGATTGGATCACAGCCGCGCCAATGGCACGGAATCCAATTGCACGCTGTGTTTGGCCATGCATGCGCCGGCACAGGCGGTGCAGATATGCCAGGCTCCCGCACTGGCGCAGTGCGCCACGCTGCAGGTGGCCATGGGCAGGCAGATGCTGGCCCAGCAGTCGGTTTCCACCCCTTGTATTCGCCCTCCTCCCACCGCCTAGTCGTGCGTTTTTCCTGGGCCTCAGTGTTTTGTTTGCGGCCCGTGCGCTGACGATTTCTGGCGATATTTTGCGGAGGATTTCCTGATGTTTACCTTGAACCTGCACCGGATGCAGGCCTGTTTGCTGCTCTTCATCCTGATCTGTTCCACGGCGTTTGCCGCTGAGCCCGCTTCAACGGGCACGCAGTGCAGTGGCACGGTGGCGGATGCGAGCGGCGCGGTCATACCCAGCGCAACGGTGCGGATACACAATCCGGTGAGCGGCCTGGACCGCACGGTAAAGACCGATGGCGCCGGGCACTTTGAGTTTGCCAACCTGCCCAACAACCGGTATCAACTGACGGCGACGGCAAAGGGCTTCAGCCCCGCAACCCAGGATGTGGAAATACGCTCGGCCGTAGGCGCACAGGTCAACATCACGCTGCAGGTGGCAACCAGCGACCAGACGGTAACGGTAGAGGCCAGCGCCGACCTGGTGGAAAACGTCCCCACGGGCCACACCGACGTGGACCGGCAGTTGATTGAGAAGATGCCGCTGGAGAGCCAGTCGTCGGGCGTCAGCTCGCTGGTAACGCTGGCAACGCCCGGCGTTTCATCGGACAGCAACGGCCTCTTCCACGGTATGGGCGACCACGCCAGCAACAGCTTCAGCGTGGACGGCCAGCCCATTACCGACCAGCAGAGCAAGATCTTCAGCAACCAGATACCGGTGGACTCGCTGGAATCGCTGGAGGTGATTCCGGGCGCGCCTCCGGCGGAGTACGGCGGCAAGACCAGCCTGGTGATTGTGGCGACGACACGCAGCGGACAGGGCGTAAGCAGCCCGCGCGGCAGCGTGAACGCCAGCTATGGCTCGTTCGGGTCGGCCAACCTGGGATTTGATTTGGCATACGGCGGCAAGCGCTGGGGCAACTTTACGGCCGCCAGCGGAATGAATAGCGGACGCTTCCTGGATGCACCGGAGTTCCAGGTAATGCACGACAAGGGCAACGAACAGAACCTGTTCGACCGCGTGGATTACCAGCTGACCAACAAGGACAACCTGCGGCTGAATCTTGGGCTGTCGCGCTCCTGGTTCCAGACGCCAAACTCCTACGACGCGGAGCTGGCGACGCCGTGGAATGGCGTGGTAGTCAACAACGGCGGGCGCGACCCGAACGGAAACGTCGTCGGCCCGACGGACCAGCGCTCGAAGATTGTGACCTTCAACCTGGCGCCCAGTTGGACCCGGCTGGTGAACAATACGACGGTGACGAACGTGGGAGTATTCATCCGCCACGATGGATACAACTACTACCCCAGCGGCAATCCCTTTGCCGACCTTGGCCCCAGCAACCTGCAGCAGGAGACGATTGCACAGCAGCGCACGCTGACCAACGCGGGCGTGCGCGCGGACGTAACGCACGCCAAGGGCATCCACAACATCAAGATGGGCGTGACCTACCAGCAGACTTTCCTGACCGAAAACTTCCAGTTAGGGATCGTGGACCCGACGCTGGTGCCGGGACTGACGGATGGATTTGGCAATCCCTGCCTTGTGGGCGGAGTGGCCGTGGCCGCACCCTGCACGACGCTGCTGCCCTACGATCTGACGCGCGGCGGAAACCTGTATCACTTCCACGGGCACACGGATGTGAAGGAGACGGCACTTTATATTCAGGACGCCATCACCATGGGCAAGTGGGCCTTCAACGTGGGCATCCGCGGAGACCTGTACAACGGACTGGTGGTGGCCAGCCAGGCGGAGCCGCGGCTGGGCGTGAGTTACAACATCAAGCCGAGCGGCACGGTATTCCGACTCTCCTACGCGCGCAGCCTGGAGTCGCCCTTTAACGAGAACCTGGTGCTGGCCAGCGAAGGCTGCAACTACGCGGTGATCGCGGCGCTGATTCCCTGCGTACAGGCTCCCAATACTCCGGGCTACCGCAATGAGTTCCACGCCGGGCTGCAGCAGTCGCTGGGACACTGGGCAGTCTTCAGCGGTGACTACGTTTGGAAGTACACGCACACGGCATATGACTTTACCGTGCTGGGAGCAACGCCCATCACCTTCCCCATCGGCTGGCATAATTCGAAGATTCCGGGCTATGCGGCACGGGTGAGCATACCTGAGCATCACGGCTTCAGCGCGCTGGTGGTGTTCAGCAGCGTGTCGGCGCGCTTCTTCCCGCCGCAAACAAGCGGCCTGGGAACCATGCCGGGGCAGAACGGACAGCCCTTCCGCATTGACCACGACGAGAAGTTCAACCAGACGACGCACCTGCAGTATCAGCCGTGGAAAAAGGGTCCATGGGCGGGCTTTAACTGGCGCTACGACAGTGGCCAGGTGGCCGGCTCGGTGCCCTATGCGATCAACGCAACGACGCCGGTGGATCTGACCCGGCTGAGCGCGGATCAGCAGATGCAGGCGGGCTTGTATTGCGGCACGCAGACACCGACGCTGAACGCTCCGCTGACCACCTGCGCGCCTTCGGAGTACGGCTCGACGCGGATAAAGATTCCGGCCCCGGGGACGGAGAACAACGACAGGAATCCGCCGCGGATTGCACCGCGCAATCTGTTCGACGTCTCGCTGGGTGACGACAACCTGTTCCAGTCAAAGACCTCGAAGCGCTGGTCGGCGACGCTGACGGCCGTCAACATCACCAACAAGGTGGCGCTGTATAACTTCCTCTCCACCTTCAGCGGCACGCACTTTGTCACTCCGCGGACGCTGACGGCGCAGATGGCGTACCACTTCTAGCGGTCAGGTAGACTAAACGCCAGCAGCTTCTATGGCCTGCTGGCGTTTCTGCGTGCGTTGCCTGCGCCGCTGGCAACGTGATATTTTCGAGTGTTCCGGCGGCCTCTTCGGGGGCCGCAAGACTTCCCTTCCCGAGGTTTCCGCCGTGTCCAACGCCGAGAGTACCGCCACCGTTCGCAAGACCGCGTTAAACGCCGCGCACCGCCGCCTGGGCGCGCGCATGGTGGACTTTGCCGGATGGGACATGCCGGTGGAGTATCCCGCAAACGCCGCACGCAAAAGCGGCGGATTGATTGCCGAGCACCTGATTGTGCGCAGCAGCGTGGGCCTGTTCGACGTGAGCCACATGGGCGACATTCGCCTGCATGGGCCGCAGGCTCTGGGAGCGGTGCAGCACATGACCTTCAACGACGCCAGCAAGCTGGCCATCGGACAGGCACAGTATTCGGCGCTGCTGTACGACAAGGGCACGTTTGTGGATGACGTGATTGTGCACCGGCTGGGCGAAGAAGACTTCCTGCTGGTGATTAACGCGGGCACGCGCGAAAAGGATTACAACTGGGTTCGCGAGGCGGCCAAGGGTTTTGATTGCGTGGTGGAAGAGCTGAGCGACAAGTACACGCAAATCGCCATCCAGGGTCCGAATGGCTGGCGCACCCTGCAAAAGCTGACCGATGTGGATCTGACGACGATTAAGTTTTACTGGTTCACCCACGGCACGGTGTGCGGGCTGCCCAACACGCTGATTGCGCGCACGGGCTACACGGCCGAGGATGGCTTTGAGATTTATATCCCCAGCGACGTGGCCACCAGCGAGCGGGTGTGGGATGCTCTGCTGGCGGCGGGAGAAGAGTTCGGCGTGCTGCCCTGCGGACTGGGCGCGCGCAACACGTTGCGGCTGGAAGGCGCGCTGTCGCTCTATGGACATGAGATTTCGGATACGATCACACCCTGGGAGGCTCGGCTGGACCGCTTTGTGAAGATGGACAAGGATGAGTTCACCGGCAAGGAAGCGCTGGAGAAGCAGAAAGGCAAGGGCCTGGAGCGCATCCTGGTGGGACTGGAAGCGACAGGGCGCGGTATCCCGCGCGACGGCTACCCGGTGCTGGATGCACACGGCGCGCCGGTTGGCGTGGTGACCAGCGGCTCGCCGGCACCGTTCCTGAAAAAGAACATCGCGCTGGCCTACGTTCCTCCTATATTGAGCAACGAAGGCACTGTGCTGGCGGTGGAGGTTCGCGGTCAGCCGGTGGCGTGCAAGGTGGTGGCAATTCCATTTTACAAGCGTCCGCGCCGCGCCAAGGCGGCCGAGTAGATTACAATTTTGCAAGGCGCCGGAGCGATCCGGAGACAAGAGAAGTTGAGGGAGATCATCATGGCCTACCCGCCGGAATATAAATACACCAAGGAACATGAATGGCTCGCCGTGGACGGCACGACGGGCACCATCGGCATTACGGACTACGCGCAGAACTCGCTGGGCGACATTGTGTTTGTCGAGCTGCCCAAGGTTGGCGCTGAACTGGTTGCCGGCAAGACCTTTGGCACCGTGGAGTCGGTGAAGGCCGTCAGCGACCTTTACGCTCCGGTGACGGGCACGGTGACGGCCATCAACGAAGCGCTGGCAACCTCTCCGGAGAAGGTGAACAGCGAGCCGCACACTGCGTGGATGGTGAAGGTGACGCTGGCGAACCCCGCCGAGGTTGACGGACTGCTCTCCGCAGCCGACTACGAGAAGTTCGTAGCCGAAGAACAGTAGGGTTACGCAGGCAGCTCGTACAAGAGGGCGCAAGCATGGATCGGCCGGTGACGAAGATGTCAGTTCGTGCGAAGGCAATCTACATCAATATTGCCCTAGTCTTCGGATTGGCCCTGGAATTTTACAGGGGACGGTCGCTGACTGTAATTGCAATCACCGGATGCATTCTCTTCGCGGTTGCCAATATAGCTCTCCTATTTAGCAGGAAGGCGAATGAAGCTCGCTGAGAGACATTCGCCATTCATGATTCCCCCGGCCCCACAAGGCCGTACCCCAGGAAGAAGATCATGCGCTATCTCCCGAAATCTCCCGCGGAACGCGAGCTGATGCTCGGCGAAATCGGCGTGGCGAAGGTGGACGAGTTGTTCGCCCCCATCCCGGCCGAGTTCCGCCTTACACGCGATTTGGCAATTCCACCGCAAATGGCCGAGAGCGAAATCGTGGACTGGTTCCGCGAGCGCGCGGCAGAGAACGCCAACGGCGCAAGCATCCTGCTGGGCGCCGGAGCCTACAACCACTATCGCCCGCTGGTGATTGATTCGCTGATCTCCCGCGGCGAGTGGTTTACGGCCTATACGCCCTACCAGCCGGAGATTGCGCAAGGCACTCTGCAGGCAATCTTCGAGTTCCAGACGATGATCTGCGAGCTGACCGGCATGGAAGTGGCCAACGCCAGCATGTACGACGGCTCCACGGGCGCGGCCGAGGCGGTGATGATGGCCATGCGCGTGACCGGGCGCGGCGAGGCCATACTGGCTCGCACGGTGCATCCGGAGTATCGCGAGGTGATTGCCACCTACGCCAAGTATCAGGGGATGCCGCTGAGCGAGGTGGGCTTTACCGAGAACGGGCGCGTGGATTTGGCGGCGCTCGACAAGGCCATCACGCCGCAGACGGCCTGCGTGCTGATTCAATCGCCGAACTTCTTTGGAACGATTGAAGACGTGGCGGCCATTGCGGACGTGGTTCACGCGAAGGGCGCGCTGCTGGTGGTCAGCATTGCAGAGGCACTGTCGCTGGGCATTGTGAAGCCCCCGGTGGAGGCAGACATCGTCAGTCTTGAGGCGCAGAGCTTTGGCGTGCCGTTGAGCTATGGCGGTCCGTACGCGGGAGTGATCGCCACCCGGGAGAAGTTCATCCGGCAGATTCCGGGCCGGCTGTGCGGGCAGACGGTGGACCGCAACGGCAAGCGCGGCTTTGTGTTGACGCTGAGCACGCGCGAGCAGCACATCCGGCGTGAGAAAGCTACGTCGAACATCTGCACCAACCAGGCGCTGGTGGCACTGATGGTGAACATCTACATGGATGTTTACGGCAAGAATGGGCTGCGCGAGCTGGCCGAGCAGAATTTAGCCAAGGCCGCCTACGCGCGCAAGGCGCTGGGAGCGAAGAGCAAGGTGCTGTTTGAGGGCGCTCCGCGCTTTAACGAGTTTGTGGTGCAGACGAAGGGCAACGCCGAGGCGATCCGCAAACGTCTGCTGGACGAGCACAATATCATCGGCGGGTTGCCGCTGAAAAAGTATTATCCGGAGTTGGGCGAGGCCAGCTTGTGGTGCGCCACGGAGCTGACGTCGAAGGCGGCGTTGGATGCGGCCGCCGAGGAGGTGGGACGGTGAGCGATAAAAATATCAAGAAGGTGTCTTCGCACCCGTCGCAGAACGAAGGTCTGATCTTTGAACACTCCTCGCCGGGCAAGAAGGCGTATCGCCTGCGGCAGTTGGACGTGCCGACGGTGGATGCGGCGAAGGAGCTGGGCTCGGCTTTGCGCGGCGAGGCTGCGGCATTGCCGGAGGTGAGCGAGATTGAGATCATCCGCCACTTCACGCGGCTCTCGACATGGAACTATGCGGTGGACTACGGGATGTATCCGCTGGGAAGCTGCACGATGAAATACAACCCACGGGTGAATGAAGTTGTCGCGCGGCTGGAGGGACTGGCCGGTGCGCATCCCTACCAGCCGGAGGCAGCGGCGCAGGGCGTGCTGCGGGTGATGAAGACGCTGGCCGATCAGTTGATCGAAATCTGCGGCATGGACGCCATCACGCTGCAACCGGCGGCCGGAGCGCATGGCGAGCTGACGGGCATCCTGCTGATGCGCGCGTATCTGGAGTCGAAGGGCAACCCGCGCAAGAAGATTCTGATTCCGGATTCGGCGCACGGCACGAATCCCGCAACTGCGGCGATGGTGGGCTACGAGGTGGAGAACCTGCCAAGCGATCCGAGCGGCATGGTGGATCTGGCTGCCCTGGAAGCGCAGATGAACGAGGACGTGGCCGGACTGATGCTGACCAATCCGAATACGCTCGGCATTTTTGACGCGCAGATTGGCAAGATTGCCGAGATACTGCACCGCAAGGGCGGGCTGCTGTACATGGACGGCGCCAACATGAACGCGCTGGTGGGCAAGGCTCGTCCGGGCGACTTTGGCGTGGACGTGATGCACCTGAACCTGCACAAGACGTTCAGCACTCCGCACGGCGGCGGCGGACCGGGCTCCGGTCCGGTGGCATGCAAGAAGCATCTTGAACCGTTTTTGCCCAAGCCGATTGTGGTGGAAGGCGCCAACGGACAGCTGCGGCTGGATTACGACCGTCCGCAGTCGGTGGGACGCGTGCGCGCCTTCTTCGGCAACTTTGGGATGCACGTGCGGGCGCTGGCCTACATCATGGCGAACGGTCCCGACGGGCTGCGGCAGACGACGGAAGACGCGGTGATGAACGCCAACTACGTGCGCAGCAAGCTGGCCGGCATCTACGACCTGCCCTACGCAACGCCGTCGATGCATGAGGTCGTCTTCAGCGATAAGTTGCAGACGAAGAACGGCATCAAGACGGGAGACATAGCCAAGCGGCTGATTGACTATGGATTCCATCCCTACACGGTCAGCTTCCCGATGGTGGTGCATGGCGCGCTGATGATTGAGCCGACGGAGAGCGAGCCACTGGAGGAACTGGACCTGTTCATTGACGCGATGAAGTCGATTGCCGAGGAGTGCGCCTCGGAGCCCGAGCTGGTGAAGGGAGCGCCACATTCGACACGGCTCTCACGGCTGGATGAGACGGCTGCGGCGCGCAAGCCGATACTGCGCTGGAAGCCGGAGACAAAGTAGGCTGAGAGTAGCGATTGAACTTAAACACTCGCCCCGGGATACCCTTGCCGCACGGCAAGCTGGCGTCCCGGGGCGTTGAAGTTGTACCCTGAAGCCATGCGAATTCTGCGCTCCCTACTGCTGCTATGGCTGACCGTTGCGCTGACTGCTCCCATGCAGGCGCAGGCGGCGCTGAAGGCGCTGGCCAGCAACATAGCGGCTCCGGCGGCGACTCGGCCGGTTGACCTGCTGGGGCGCACGACTCCTCGGGGCACCGTGACCGGCTTTATGCAGGCGGCGCAGAAGGGCGACACGGACACGGCCGCCGAGTATCTGCAACTGCCGCGGCAGGAAGGCGAGGTGGATTCCACCCGCCTGGTGCAGGACCTGAAGGTGCTGCTGGATCACGGCTTTGCCGGCCGCCTGGTGGCCATCACCGATAGCCCGGAGCTTATCTACGACCCGCAACTGGAGCCAAACCACGAGCGCGTGGGCGACTTTGCGGTGAACGGCCATGATCTGCCGCTGCTGGTGGTTCGCATTTCCGACGGCAACAACGGACACATCTGGCTAATCAGTTGGAGCACTCTCGGCAAGGTGAGCGACATGGCCAACGACGTGCGCTCGCACGAATTGGAAGGCCACCTGCCGCACTTCTTCATCCGCCACACCTTCCTTGATATCCCCATCTGGGTGTGGATTGCCTTTGTGCTGCTGATGCCGGTTGCGTTGCTGGCCGGGTTTGCGGCCGTGACACTGCTGCGCGCCCCGGTGTGGCTGCTGGGACGCTTCAGCCAGCGCGCCGCGCAAAGCGAGGTTTGGAAGAACATACGCAGGCCGGTACTGCTGTTTGCCACCGCCGCGGCGCACGCCATCGGCATGCTGGGCCTGCTGACCGTGCCACTGCTCTTCCGCGAAACGTATTTCAAGGTGCTGAGCGTTGCCCTGGTGTATGCCGTGGCATGGCTGCTGTGGGACTTTGTGACCGTATGGACGCGCCGCATGCGCCGCCGCATGACGGCACCGGAAGAACGCGGCACGCTGTCACTGACCCTTCTGTTGCACCGTATGCTGAAGGTTTGCATCGCCATGGCGGCGGTCTTCGGCATCCTGAGCATGGCGGGGGTGAACCTCTCTGCCGCGCTGGCGACCCTGGGCATTGGCGGCATTGCGCTGGCACTGGCGGCACAAAAGACCATCGAGAATCTCTTCGGCGGCATCAGCATCCTTAGCGATCGCGTGATGCGCGTGGGCGACCTGTGCAAGGTGGGCGACACCATCGGCACGGTGGAAGACATAGGCCTGCGCTCCACCCGCATCCGCACCTACGAGCGCGGATTGATCAGCGTGCCCAACGGCGTGCTGGCAACGGTGAACGTGGAAAACCTGAGCGCGCGCGACAAGATGCGCATCTTCTGCAAGCTGGGACTGCGCTATGAGACGACACGTCCGCAACTGAACGCCGTGCTGAAGCAGATTACACACATGCTGCAGGAACACACCCGCGTGGAGAGCACAACGGCATGGGTACGGCTGGCAAAGCTGGGCGATAACGCACTGGAACTGGAGATGCAGGCTTACGTACTGACCTGTGACTACAATGACTTTACTGCCGTGCGCGAGGGTATCCTGATGAACGTGCTGGATATTATCGAAGGCTGCGGCACCGCACTGGCCTCACCGTCGCAAACCCTCTACCTGGCCAAGTCCACAACTCTGAGCGTGCCAACGGCTGAATAGTTCATTCGCCTTACGCTGAGGGCTGCACTGGCGCGGCTATTCCCGGGTAAAAAAGACGTAGGAAGATTGCCATAGCGCGCCGGGAATCTCTCCGCGGCGGCGGGCGGTGATGAGGATGTGATAGTGGCCGCCGTCGGGCGCAAAGCCGGTGAGTTCTTCGCCATTCTTCTCCGCCCCCTTATCCGCAAGCCTGGCCGCGGGCTGCACCAGGGCGAGGTACTCAAGGAAGGCATAGATGTCGGGCTCGCCCACGAGGCCGGGAGCGGCAAAGCTGAGCTGCGTGTTCTCCTCTGAAAAGTGCCATGCGATGGAGGCAGCCAGCGCCACTGCGCGCTCGTAGTGTGCTTCGTCCAGAACACCTTCGGCGGGATTATCAAAAATGATGCGCAGGCGGCGTTCGTCCTCGCGGGTGAACTCGCGCACCTTAAGTTCGCCGCTCTTGGCGGTAGCCTTCCAGTCCACATGGCGTGCGCTGTCTCCGGGCTCGTAATCGCGTATGCGGTAGAGGTCGGCACCACGGCCGCGCTGGTGCGTCTCCATTTCGCCGCTGATCATGGGCAGCACCTCGAGCATGGCGTCGGTGGCCTCCACCGATGGGTAGACCAGCACCTCGCGCTCCAGGCTGATGGTGCGCGTCTTCTTAAGGAACGAAAAGGGAAAGCGCGTGGCCACGCCCACTCCACTCTGCGCGTACAGTCCGCGGCGGGCAAAGCAAAGATTCAGTTCGGCGCTCTGGCGCTCGCGGCCGGGCAGGTAGGGGAAATAGACGCTCTGCTCAAAGACCGGCGGAGCCTGTCGCGGTGGCTTGACCTTGACGTAAGCGAGATCCGGCCAGCGCAAAATAGGCTTTTTGCCGCTGCTGGCCGGAGGGTAAACAAACTGCGAGCGCTGCCATTTCCACTTGCCGCGCTCAGAGGTCTCCACCGGCGGCACGGCGGAGATGGAAAAGGCGGGCAGCCAGCGGCGATTGCGCACCAGTACCGCTCCGACATAGCTCTGGCGGGCGAAGACGTGATGCGGCAGGTGCAGTTCCACTTCCAGCCCGCTGATCATCACGGCGGAGACGACACCGCTGACCAGCACGGCGCCCAGCATGGCCGCCACGACAATGAAGAGCAGGTTGTTGCCCGTGTTGAGGGCCGCCACGCCAATCAAAAGTGTGAGAGCCAGATAGACCATGCCCTCGCGGGTGAGGTCGTAATTCAGCGCGTCTCGCACGCGGTGCGCCACCACCCGGCGCGCCAGGTAGGGCACGGTGGTAACGGCCACGACACCGGCCAGCAGCAGCGCTGAGCTGGCAAAGACGGCAGTGGCAACCACGTCCCCGGCCTCGCGTGATGCGGTGGAGAGCAGGGCCGAGGCAAAGGCCAGCGCCAGCCCAAAGATGCCCACGAAAAAGCGCACCCATGCGCCACTCTCAACTCCGCGAAGCAGCGCGAGCGCCTGCCGGGGCAGGCTCATGGACTGGCCGTTCATCTGCCCATTATGACATTGCGCGGGTGTGAAAGGTTTACGGAGCAGGGCTTTCGGAATCGAGGAACGCAGAGAGTTCGCGATTGAACTCCGCGGGCAACTCCTCATAGGGCATGTGACCGCAATCGGGCAGCAGAACCAACCGTGAATTGGCAAAGCAGGCTTGCAGCAGAGGCGCGGAAGATGCCGCCACAACACGGTCGCGGGCGCCCCATAGCAGCAGCGTGGGAATCTGGCGGATGGATGGCAGCGCGGCGCGCAGGGCTTCCATGTCCGGCCGCCAGCTCTGCACCACGGCAAGCGCGTAATCACACGAGGTGGGGTCGGTAAGGTTGACATCATAGCCTGCACGCGTGGCCGCCGTAACGTGCGAAGGGTGGGCGTACATGGCACCCACGGAGAAGCGACGCAGGACTCCACTGCGGAAGATGATGCCCCGCAGCATGGATGCTCCAAAACGCGTGCGATAGAACCAGAGACGGAAGCGCGCACTGCGCATGAAAGGATGCGCCGGGTCAATGAGCGCAATGCTGCGGACGATGGGATCAGGAGACCGGCGATCCAAGGCCGCGGCCATCATCACTACGGCCCCGCCATGCGAGGTGCCGACCAGATCCACCTGCGGGTGGCCCAGCGAGCGCACCAGGGCCAGCACGCGAGCGGCAGCGGCCGGGATGCCGTAATCGGCCTCGGCGGGCGAGGGGCGATCCGACTGGCCGATGCCCAGCAGGTCAACGGCATAAACGTCGCGATCGCGGGAGAAGAACTCAAGGTTATGCCGCCAACTGAAGCTGTAGCCCATCAGCCCATGCACCAGCATGAGGGCCGGGCGCGCGGGCGCTGCGGGCTGGCGGGCCGGGAGGTGAATGAACCTCATGCGGCCAGTTCCACAGGGGAACCACTGCTCATGATCCTCTAGGAAACGCGGCTGCATGGCGTGGTACCTACCAGCAGTAATAGTTCGGTCAATGGAATCATTTCCGCCATAAGCTGAACTATTCAAAATCTTAATTATCGAGCCATCATAGACAACTATCCCGAAAAGCACTTCCGCGCCTGATATATGTGGAAATTGCGTAATATAATCAGCGGCTTCCAACCAGCTTCTTTCCATGAAGCTTTGCCGACTTTCCCCGGCCATGATTTCACTACACCAACTTCCACAACCTACTTCAATCCTCGCCCCTCGCCTGTAATAGACATCTCCTCCTAGAATCGGGATCAAATCAGCCCTCAGTAAGGCGATAGCAGAAAGGGCGTCTTCTCTCTCTAGTGCAATGTCGCCAAAGCATAGCTCCGCTAATGAGATACCTCTGTCCTTTAGCAGTTGCTGAAATTTTTCTGACCTGTACATAGGCTCACTTATAGCCAGCCGGGCTCGACGGTTAACGGCAACATTCTACATGGGCGGGCTGGTCTCAGCGGGGTTGGGATACTGCACTCGCAGGTCAAGCAGACGAACGCTTGCAGGTTAATCCCATAATTCATACCACAATTCACATTTTCGTATATCGAGTCATCTTCCGGGAATATAATTCACAGACGTATATGAAATCGCAGGACTTTGGGAGTCTATGACGAAGCGGAAGGTGGCAAGTGACGTGCAACAGAAGTGGTGGTCCGATGCCACTCCCGCTGCCGTGTCCCCGCGGGAGACGTCACGATTGCCGATGACGAAAGAAACGCAAATCCGCTTTACGGCAGTGGTCTTCTTCCTGCTGACGGTGACGGCGGTAATCTTTGCGTGGTTCAACCTGCAAAAGGAAAGAGAGTTCTCCACGCCGACGGATGGCGTGTGGTGGGTGGAGAGTGGCGGCACGCTGGAGGCGCGGCGTGTGACCGCACTCGGGCCCGGCGAACGCGGCGGCATCAAGGCCGGAGACGTGCTGGTGGCCATGGGCGGCGCGGATGTGAAGTCCAACGCCGACGTGGCGCGCCAGATGTACCGCTCCGGCATCTTCCGCACCCTGGTTTACACCCTGAAACGTGAGGGCGTCAGCATTGACGTTCCGGTCATTCTGGACAAGGCCGACAAGAGCCTGAACCTGGGGCTGCGGCTGATCGCGCTGGTGTACCTGGGCATTGGCGTGTACGTGCTGATGCGGCGCTGGACGGCGCCAAAGGCAGGACATTTTTACCTCTTCTGCCTGGTCTCATTCGTCTTTTACTCCTTCAAATTCACCGGCAAACTCAACGATTTTGACTGGATCATTTACTGGTGCAACGTGGTGGCCGGAATGCTGCAGCCTGCCATGTTCCTGCACTTTGCGCTGAGTTTTCCGGAGCGCAAGGTGTTTTTAGAGCGCCGCCGCTGGCTGCTGCCCATGGTGTATGTGCCGGGCGTTGCGATGCTGGCCGTGTGGGTGCTGCTGGTGACGGCCGCTGAGCCCAGCGCCCTGCTGCTGTGGAATCTGGACCGCATGCAGATGGGGTATGTGGCGGCGTTCTTCCTGACGTCCACCTTTGTGCTGTGGCACACCTATCTGAAGGCGCGCACGCCCATCCTGCGGCAACAGATGAAGTGGGTGACGCGCGGCACCTTTCTGGCCGTGGTTCCCTTCACCGTCTTCTACGTGATTCCCTTCCTTGCCGGGCAGGGGCAGACGCCGGCGATGAAGGTCAGCGTGCTCTTCCTGGTATTTTTGCCGCTGACGTTTGGCTACGCCATTGTGCGCTACCGGCTGATGGACGTGGACCTGATCTTCAAGCGCGGCATGGCCTACACGATTGCCGCCGGCACCATTGCCGGGGTGTACTTTGTGGCCGTGGGCACGGCCGCCGAGATCTTCCACAAGAGCTTTCCCAGCGCCGGCCCGGGTGGACTAATCGCCGCCATCGTGGTCACCAGCCTGCTCTTTGATCCCATCAAGGGCTGGACGCAGGAGCGCATTGACAAGTTCTTCTATCGCAAGCGTTACGACTATCGCAAAACCCTGATCGAGTTCGGCCGCGAACTGAACAGCGAGCGCGATCTAGACAAGATGGTGGACGCCATTCTGGAGCGCATCCAGCGCACCCTGCTGGTGGATCGCATGGCCATATTCCTGGCCGACGAGTCGGGAGGCTTCGCGCTGGTCAAATCCAGCGGTATTGCGCACATCGCCAATCTGGACCTGAGCTTTTTGAGCACCGACCGGCCGGAGTTCAGCGAGGGCCATCTGTTTTACGACAACACCCACCAGGCGGTGCGAGAAGAGCCGCAGGCGCAGGAATCCATCCGCGCGCTGGAATTGAATTACTACATTCCCTGCACGGTGATGCAGCGCACTATCGCCATGCTGGGACTGGGCAAGACGAGCGATGGCGACTTCCTCTCCAGCGAAGATGTTGAGCTGCTGGAGACCCTGGCTGGCTACATCGCCATCGCCCTGCAGAACGCGCGGCTGTACGCGTCGCTGGAGGAAAAGGCGCAGGAGTACGAACGACTGAAGGAGTTCAACGAGAACATCGTCGAATCCATCAACGTGGGCGTATTCGTAGTGGACCTGGATGACAAGATCGAGGCCTGGAACACGCAGATGGAGGTCATGTACGCCCTGCCGCGCCTGGGCGCCTTGAGCCACTCCATCCACGAGGTGCTGCCATCGGCCTTCTGCGATGAGTTCTTCCGGGTACGTGACAATCCCGGCATCCACAATTTGTACAAGTTCCGGCTGGATACGACGGCCGGCGACGTGCGCGTGGTGAACGTGGCGATTGCTCCGCTGGTGCGCAAGGATTACAGCGTGGTGGGCCGGTTGGTGATTGTGGACGACATCACGGAACGCATGGACCTGGAGCGTCAACTGGCACAGGCCGACAAGATGTCTTCCATCGGCTTGCTGGCGGCCGGCGTGGCGCATGAGGTGAACACGCCGCTGGCAGTAATCAGCAGCTACACGCAGTTGCTGGCCAAGCAGTTGCAGGGCGACGAGAAGCGCAGCGATCTGCTGGACAAAATTACCAAGCAGACCTTCCGCGCGTCGGAGATCGTCAACAACCTGCTGAACTTCTCCCGCACCAGCGGCGCGGAGTTTGCCAGCGTGGATGTGAACCGCATTATTCACGACACACTGGCTCTGCTGGAGCACCAGTTTAAGACCTCGCGCATCCGCGTGGTGGGCGACCTGGCACCTGGGCTGCCGCCCATCCACGGCAACCAGGGCAAGCTGCAACAGGTCTTCCTGAACCTCTTCCTGAATGCCAAGGACGCCATGCCGCAGGGCGGAACACTGACCGTACGCACTGTCCACGACCGCGAGGTCCGGGTGCAGGTGATGGACACGGGCACGGGCATTGCGCCGGAGCACATTCACCGCATCTATGATCCGTTCTTTACCACCAAGACGCGGACCAAGGCTGGCGGCAGCGGCACCGGACTGGGGTTGGCCGTAACGTATGGCATCATCCAAGAACACGCGGGAAAGATTCGCGTGGAGAGCCATCCGGACGAGGGCACGAGTTTCTTCATGGAGTTTCCAATGTTGAGAAAGGCTGTACATGTCTGATTCAAGCGCATTGAAGTCTCCCCTGCCGCCGGCGGAGACCGCGCGGGTGGGCCGCGTGCTGATTATTGACGACGAGGCGGCCATCCGGGAGTCGCTGCAATTCCTGATGGAGGACGACGGCTACGAGGTGGTGACGGCGCAGGATGGCGAAGAGGGACTGGCCAAACTGGACTCGTTGACCGTGGACCTGGTGCTGCTCGACTTCCAACTGCCGGACCGCAACGGACTGGAGATTTTGCGCGACATTCGCGAGCGCGATCCGGAATTGGCGGTCATCATGATCACCGCCTACGGCACGCCGGAGAACGCGGTGGCGGCCATCAAGGGCGGCGCCGTCAACTTTATTGCCAAGCCGTGGACAAACGAAAAGCTGCAAGCCGACGTGCGTGCCGCCATTGGCCGCAAGCGCGCCGAGCAGGAAAATATTCAGCTCAAGCGGCAACTGAAGCAGCGTTACAGCTTTGAAAACATCATCGGCAAGAGCGAGCAAATGCTAAGGGTATTCGACCTGGTCTCGCAGGTGGCGCCATCACGCTCCACCATCCTGGTGCAGGGCGAAAGCGGCACGGGCAAAGAGCTGATCGCCAAGGCCATCCACAACACCTCGCCACGTAAGGATCGTCCGTTTGTGCCGGTCAACACCGGTTCCATGCCCACGGACCTGCTGGAGAGCACGCTCTTCGGCCACGTCAAGGGAGCATTTACCAGCGCCATCAGCAGCAAGAAGGGGCTCTTCGAGCTGGCCGACCGGGGAACGATCTTCCTGGACGAGATCGGCAATATGAGTTCAGAGACACAGGCCAAGCTGCTGCGCGTGTTGCAGGACAAGCGCTTTATGCATCTTGGCGGCATGCAGGAGATCCAGGTGGACGTGCGCGTGATCGCCGCCACCAACAGCGATCTGCGCCAGGCTGTGAAGGATGGACGCTTCCGCGAGGACCTGTACTACCGGCTGAACGTCATCACCATCGAACTGCCTCCGCTACGCAACCGCAAGGAGGACATTCCGGCGCTGGCGCTGCACTTCCTGAAGAAATATTGCGCGGAAAACGACCGCGCGCTGGCCACCCTGGGCACCGATGCACTTCGCGCCCTGATGGATCACAGCTGGCCGGGCAATGTGCGCGAGCTGGAAAATGCCATTGAGCGCGCCGTCGTGCTGTCGAATGGGCCGGTCATCACCGCCGATCTCTTCCCCGACGAACTGGCCGGGCGTGACACGCTGCCCTTGATCGCCAGCCGTCCGGACGCATCTCTGTTTGACATCATGGAAGACTGCGAGCGGCGCGTGATATCCAGCATGCTGGAGCGCTGCGGTTGGAACCAGACGGAGGCCGCGGAACGATTCCATGTGCCGCTCTCCACGCTGAATCAGAAGATCAAGCGGCTGAACATCGAAGTCAAACGGCGCGGCCAGCGCGATAACGCATAGCTCATAGAGGTTTGCTCTATCTTTTGATATAGTCGGTGCCAATGGCGGAAAGCACAGACAAAGCGTCGGAGATTCTACAGTTCTCCCTTACGGCGATTGCCAAGCGCAACATACTGGCTGTGCAGGAATACACCTTGCTGGCCTGGCAGTCGATGGCGAACATTTTTACTTCGCCACGTTATCTTGGCGACACCCTGCAACAGGCGGACATCATCGGCGTGGGCTCACTGCCCATCGTGATGCTGACTGGATTCTTTCTGGGCGCCGTGCTGGCGCTGCAAAGTGCCAACGAACTGGCCCGCTTCGGCGGATTGTCCTTTACCGGCCAGCTTGTCTCACTCTCCATGGTGCGCGAGATTGGCCCCGTGCTGACCGGACTGATGGTTGCCGGGCGCAGCGCCACCGGCATGGCCAGCGAACTGGGCAGCATGCAGGTGACCGAACAGATTGACGCCATGCGCGCCCTGGGTACCGATCCCAGCAAGAAGCTGGTTACGCCGCGCGTGGTGAGCACGATCATCATGCTGGTTGTGCTGACGGTGATTGCCGACCTGGCCTCGATGTTCGGCGGCTCGCTGGTGGCGGTGTTCATGCTGCGCCTGGACGGCAACCAATACTGGTCCACGGCATGGCAGTCACTGGCCCTGGATGACATTGTCATGGGCCTGCTCAAGCCCTTTGTTTTCGGCTTCATCATCTCCACCATTGGCTGCTACTACGGCATGACGGCCAGGGGCGGGACGCAGGGCGTGGGCCGGGCCACTACGCAGGCCATGGTCTCTGCCTCGGTCACGCTGGTCATCTCCGACCTGTTCATCACCAAGCTGCTGCTCAACTTCTTCCCGAATCTATAGGCGACGATCATGGACGCCTCACTCCCGACACAGGACCCGGTCATCATCTTCGAGGATGTCTCCATCGCCTTTGACGAAAACAAGGTGCTGGACCGGCTGAGCTTTACCCTGTGGCATGGGCAGACCAAAGCGCTGTTTGGAGTTGCGGGAACGGGCAAAACCCTGGTTCTAAAGCTGGCCATGGGCCTGATCAAGCCGGACTCAGGACGAATCATCGTGCTGGGCCAGGAAGTGAGCTCCATGCGCGAGCACGACCTGTTCGCGCTGCGGCGGCGCATTGGAATGATCTTCCAGGAAAGCGCGCTGTTCGACTCACTCAACGTGGATGACAACGTCAGTTTTAGAATGCGCGAGGAACATGTTGCCCCCGAGGAATGCGAGCGCAGGGTGCGCGAGGCGTTGCACTTTGTTGAACTGGAACACACGATGAATCTCTACCCGTCGGAGCTGTCGGGCGGCATGAGGCGAAGGGTTGCCATTGCCAGGGCCATCGTCAACAACCCGGAACTGCTGCTTTACGATTCGCCCACTGCGGGGCTGGACCCGATGACCTCAACCACAATTGTGGAGTTGCTGGTAAAGCAACGCGACGTGAACAAAACCAGCGCGCTGCTGGTGACTCACCGGCTGCAGGACGCATTCACCATGGCGACCCATCGCTTCATTCCTGCACAGAACAAGATGGTCGAAGTGCCGCGCGGCTCGGATTGGGATTCCAAAACGAGCTTTCTGATTTTGAAGGATGGACAGAAGTTATTTGAGGGATCGGCCGCCGAGATCGCCACCAGTGACGATCCTTACATTCGTGAATACCTGACGCCTTAGCGGCATTTTTACTATTTATCTGGCAACTACTGCTTTGCAACTTCCAACGCCATCTGTGCGATGCGCGCCGCCGCGCCGGGATGCGCAAGTCCGTGTGCGCGTTCAGCCATCTGAGCCATTCGCGGCGCGTCGCTCAACAGTGCGGCGACCTGATCCACAAAGCTGACGGCAGTCAACTCGCTCTCCGGTATCAGCAGCGCGGCACCTTCGCTGGCCAGCAGCTCGGCGTTGCGTAACTGGTGATCGTCGGCGGCGCCGGGAAATGGCACGAAGAGCGCGCACTTACCGGCCGCGGCAATCTCCGCCACGGTAGAGGCTCCCGAGCGGCAGACGATGAGATCGGCATCGGCAAAGGCCTGCGCCATATCGTCAATAAATGCGCATACCTCAACGGTGGGCGCGGCGGCTGCCATCGCCACTTGCAGCGCGCCAAAGGAGTGCGCGCCCGTCTGATGCACAATGTGCAGACCGGGTATCTTCTCCAGTAAACGGGGCGCAGCCTGAATCATGAGGTTATTGAGTGCGCGCGCACCCTGACTGCCACCAAATACAAGCAGCGTGGGCGGCTGGCTTCGCCGCGCGGGGAGAGAGAAAAACGCCGGACGTACCGGCACGCCCGTCACTTCAAAGCGACGGAACCATTTACCGGTCTGCGCGAAATGCACGGCGGCGTTGGCGGCAAAGCGGGCAACGGCACGGTTGGCGTAACCGGGCACCACGTTAGGCTCAAACAGGACGATTGGGATGCGCAACAGCACGGCCGCCATCGTGGCAGGACCGGCGGCATAGCCACCCACTCCGATGACGGCCTGGGCGCGGAAACTGCGCAGGATGCGCATGGCGGCCAGCACGGCCAGCGGCAGGCCCAACAGGGTGCGAATCCGCGTGACGAGGCTTACACGATTGAGTTGCCCGACGTGGACAAGGTACAGCGGAAAACCAGCCTCTGGTACGAGCCGGGCCTCCATGCCGCGTGCGGTGCCCATGAAGGCGGCCTTGTGACCGCCGGCGCGCAGTTCCTGGGCCACGGCCAGCGCCGGAATGACATGCCCGCCCGTGCCTCCGCCAGCGAGTAGAATTCTCATCTCAATCCGTCTGCTGCGTGATGTTGAGCAGCACGCCTACCGAGGCCAAGCTGACAATCAGCGATGAGCCACCATAACTGACAAAGGGCAGCGGAATACCCTTGGTGGGGAGCAATCCCAGCACGACGCTGATATTGAAGAAGGCCTGGATGCCGATCATTGCCGTGATGCCGACGGCCAGCAGGCGGGCAAAATTGTCACGGGTGTTCCAGGCCGCGCGCAACCCGCGATAGCAGAAGACGGCGAAGGCCGTGACGAAGATCACGGCGCCGATAAGGCCAAGCTCCTCGCTGATGACGGCGAAGATGAAATCGGTGTGCTGCTCCGGCAGGTAGAAGAGCTTCTGCTTACCTTCCATGTAGCCCTGCCCACGCATCCCGCCGGTACCGACCGCAATCAGCGACTGGAAGATATGATAACCAGCGCCCTGGGGATCGCGCGAAGGGTCAAGAAAGGCCAGCAGACGGCGCAACCGCCAAGCCGTGCGGAAGAGCAAAACATACAGCAGCGGGAGGGAAAACAACACCGCGTACACATAATACTTCCACTCCATGCCACAGACGCAAAGGATGGCGGCGGTGATGAAGGCGCAGGTCATGGAGGTTCCCAGGTCCGGCTGCGCCACGATCAGCAGGCAGAAGACGGCAGTAGGAGCCACGGCCGGGATCAGGGTATGGCGCCAGTCGGTGATGGCGCGCAGACGAGTGGACAAAAAGTGCGCCATAAAGAGAATCAGCGCGGGCTTCGCCAACTCCGATGGCTGAAATGAGAGGATGCCGAACTTGAGCCAGCGGTGCGTATTGTGCGAGCGATCCAGAAAGAACACCGCCACCAGCAGGATGCATGTGAAGCCGAGTATGGCGAAGATCAGTGCCTGACGGTTCAGCTTGCGGTAGTCGAAGCGCATCAACGCCAGCATGAAAGTGAGGCCGATGATGGCGTACAGCACCTGGTGACGCAGGAAAGTTGTCTCTGAGCCGTAGCGCTCTTTGGCCACGATGGCCGAGGCGCTGTACACCATGGCCAGACCGACGAAGACCAGCAACATCGTCACACCAAAGAGCCAGCGGTCAGTGCTGCTGTGCTTTGCCATCAGTGTCCTCCGCCGGGAGAGGCTGATTGCAACGCGGCAAGCGACTGCACCAACGACTTAAAGGCGCGGCCCCGTTCCTCGTAGCTGGAGAACTGGTCAAAGCTGGCACAGGCCGGGGCCAGCAGCACGATGTCGCCCTCCACTGCCAGGTCGGCAGCCTTGCGCACTGCGGCCTCCAGCGTGTGAGCACTCGTGACGGGGACGGTGGTGCCAATCTGTTGCTCAATCATGGAGGCAGCGGCGCCGATGGTGTACACGCGTTTAACGCGCCCGGCGAGCAGCGGATTGAGCTCGGTGTAATCGCTGCCCTTGTCCTTGCCGCCGAGGATGAGATGGATATTGGCCGGGAAAGATTGCAGGGCCTTGATGGTGGCATCCACGTTGGTGGCCTTGGAGTCATTGAAGTACTGCACGCCACGCAATGTGTCCACGTATTCCAGACGATGCTCGACGGCGCGGAAATCCTTTACGGCGCGGCGGATGGCAGCCGGCTCAATGCCACTGGCCATGCCGATAACAACCGCGGCGAGCACGTTCTCCACGTTATGGTCACCCTTGAGCGCAATCTCGCCAATGGGCATGATCTCCGTGAGACGTCCGTCGCGGTAGTAAATCTTGTCGCCGCGCACAAAGGCTCCGCGCTCCACCTCGCTGAGGCGGCTGAACCAGAGCACCTGCGGCTTCAGGCCTTCGGCCATGGAGCGGGTGATGAGGTTATCGGCGTTGAGAACGGCGTAATCCTCGGCGGTCTGATTCTCAAAGATGCGGCGTTTGGCCGCGATGTAGTTCTCCATCGAGCCGTGGCGGTCGAGGTGATCCGGCGTGACGTTGAGGATGGCGGCGATGTGCGGACGGAAGCTTGAAATGGATTCCAGTTGGAAGCTGCTGATCTCCAGCACAACCCAGGTTTCGGCCGAGGAATGCTCGACGAAGGTGATGGCCGGGGTGCCGATGTTGCCGCCCACCAGGGTCTGGCGTCCACCGCTGGCGATGACCTCGCCGGTCAGCGTGGTCGTGGTCGTCTTGCCATTAGAGCCGGTGATGGCAACAATATGGCCGCGGAGGAAGCGCGCGGTCAACTCGATTTCACCGATGACGGGGATGCCGAGACGCTGGGCATGCTGCAGGGGAGGAACATCCTGCGGCACGCCGGGGCTGACGACAATCAAGTCCTGATCGCGGAAGGTGCGCTCGCCATGCTTGCCGGTTTCAACGGTAATGCCGCGGTCGAGCAGCGCGGGAATCTCATTGCGCAACTGATCTTCGCTCTTGGCATCGCTCACCGTGACGCGCGCACCACGCGACTCCAGAAAGAGCGCGGACGCCACGCCCGACTTGCCCAGGCCAACCACCAGTACTCTTTTGCCCTTCACGTCCATCGCAATCGTCTCCGCCGGCATGTGGCCTATACCTAAGTTACCGCAACTTGAGCGTGGTGAGCGCAAAGAGCGCAAAGATCAACGACGCGATCCAGAAGCGCACGATGACCTTGGATTCCGACCAGCCCAGTTGCTCAAAATGGTGGTGCAAAGGAGCCATTAAAAAGATGCGCTTGCCACGCAGTTTGTAGGAGCCCACCTGCAGGATGACCGAGAGTGCCTCCAGGACGAAGATGCCGCCAATGAATGGCAGCAGGAGCTCCTGCTTGATGATGACCGCGACGGTTCCGATGGCTCCGCCCAGGGCCAGCGAGCCCACGTCGCCCATGAAGACTTCTGCCGGATGGGTGTTGTACCAAAGGAAGCCGATCGATGCACCCACCATGGCTCCGCAGAAGATGGTCAACTCGCCCACCATCGGCATCTTCTGCAATTCAAGATAATCAGAAAAAACCGCGTGGCCACTGACGTAGGTGAGCACGGTAAGCGCACCCGCCGCAATCAGCGTGCAGCCGATGGCCAGGCCGTCAAGACCGTCAGTGAGGTTGACCGCGTTGGTGGAACCCACCAGAACGAAAACCACGAAGATGATGAAGGGCAGGAAGGCAATGGGCCACATATGCGGGATGTGGTAAAGCGAGTCTACAACCAGATCCGGGCGGAAGCGCTTGAAGAACGGCACAATCAGGTGCGTGGAATAATGACCTTCCGCCTGGAAGATAATGAGCACCATGGCGATGATGAATGCAACCAGTGTTTGCAGCAGCAGTTTGCTGCGCCCGTTCAAACCAAGATTCTGCTTGCGCACTACCTTCAAGTAATCATCGGCAAAGCCGATGGCGCCAAACGAAAGTGTTGAGAACACCACAAGCCAGATGAAGGGATTGCCCAGGTCGGCCCAAAGTAGAGTTGGCAGCACAATGGAGACGACAATCAGCAGGCCGCCCATGGTCGGCGTGCCCGCTTTCTTCTGGTGCGAACGCGGGCCCTCTTCGCGGATGTACTGGCCGATCTGGAACTCACGCAGACGCCGGATGACCGCAGGACCGATGATCAGCGCCATGAACATCGCCGTCAGGCTGGCAAAAGCCGTGCGAAAGGTCAGGTACCGGAAGATGCGGAACGGTCCGAGGTTGAAGTGCCGGAATATGTATTCGTAGAGCAGCCAGTAGAGCAAATGGACCTCGTTCTGAGCGCGGCTTGCGCCACGCCGATTACACTATTTTCCGCGCTCTGCCGTAAAGGTTACAAGCGCCCGCTCCAAACCCACACCGCGCGATCCCTTGATCAATACGGCATCGCCGGGGCGCAGGTTGACGGCAAGCCATCGCCCTGCCTCCTCGGGAGTCTGAACAAACTCTGCGGTCAAACCAGCCTCGCGCGCACCCTGCACAATCTGCGAAGCGTTGCCGCGCACTCCAACCACAAGATTAATGCCATGCTCGGCCATTTTGAAGCCGCACTGGTGATGCAGATGCGCCGCGTCGGGCCCCAGTTCCAGCATCTCACCGGCGATGACCACCCGTCGCGTGGCGGGCGTTTTACCCAGGGCGCTAACCATGCTCTCCAGCGCCTGGGGGTTGGAATTGTAGCTATCGTTGACCACGATGGCGCCTTCCAACTCGATCACCTGCCCGCGCTTGTCGCCGGGGGTAAGAGTGGCCAGGGCGGCAACACATTCTTCGCTGGTAACGCCGTGTGACCATGCCACAGCCACGGCGGCCAGTGCGTTCAGCACGTTGTGGCGCCCAGGCAGCGGCAGCCGGGCAGGCAATTTACACTCCGGCCCATGCAGCACAAAATCCGAACCAAGCATGCCGCGCTCCACGATCTGCTCGGCACGCCACTCGGCTGGATGCGTGATGCCATAGAGCGTAACAAGGCCATGATAATCACGTCCAAACTGCGATACGTAAGGATCATCGGCATTCAGGTAGGCGTGTCCGTCGGCGGGCAAGGACTCGATCAGTTCGTACTTGGCTCGGGCGATGCCTGCCTGCGAATCAAAGCTCTCCAGGTGCGCCAGGCCCACGTTGGTGACCACGCCCTCATCCGGTGCGGAAATCTGAGCGAGGTTCGTAATCTCGCCCGCGTGCGACATACCCATCTCGATGACGGCCACATCGTGCTCCGGCTCCAGCCGGAGAAGTTGCATCGGCAGACCAAAGTGGTTGTTCAGGTTGCCCAGCGATTTGAGAACATGGTAGCGCTCGCCCAACAGATGAGCGATGCAATCCTTTGTCGTCGTCTTGCCAGCCGATCCGGTGACGGCGATCAGCTTTTTTCCCCACACACGCCGCGCGGCCGCGCCCAACTGTTGCAGCGCATGAGTCGTGTCTTGCACCGTGATGAGTTGCGTGCTTTGTGGCCAACGCGTGGCATGGCCGGCTTCAACAACCGCGGCCACGGCACCTGCCTTGAGGGCGGCCTCTACATAATCGTGTCCATCAAGTCTCTCCCCGCGGATGGCAAAAAACAGCTCGCCCGGTCGCAGTGTACGCGTGTCAATGGAATAGCCCTGGGCCACGGCAGCGGGATCGTAAACGCCCCGACCCTGCACAAATTCGGCAATCCTGCCCAGTGGAAACTTCATAGGTCTGCGCCTCCACGATGATAACCAAGCCGGTTCAACTCCTCGGTGGCCACCTGGTGATCGTCAAAAGGAGACTCTCCGGCGCGAGTAATCTGCACGCGCTCGTGGCCTTTGCCGGCCAGCAGCACAATGTCGCCGGGCTTGGCCTCGGCCAGCGCCAAGGTAATGGCCTTGCGGCGATCGGGCTCAGTTGCAAAGCGTACGCCTGTATCGATCAGCGCGGGCAGGCTTTCCGCAATGATCGCCTCCGGCTCCTCACTGCGTGGATTATCCGAGGTGAGCACAACAAAGTCGCTCCCCTCGCCGGCAGCACGCGCCATCTTAGGACGCTTGGCGCGGTCGCGGTCTCCGCCGCAGCCAAAGAGCGTGATGACCCGGCCATGGCTGCGCGTGGCAAAATCGCGCGCCAGCCGCGTCAGGTTGCGCAGAGCGTCATCGGTGTGAGCGTAGTCCACCACCACGGCGAAGGGCTGCCCCTCATCCACGCGCTCAAAGCGGCCGGGCACGCGCTCCATGCGGGCGATGCCATCGGCGATCTGCGCGGCGGTACAGCCACGAGCATAAGCAGCGGCACAGGCCGCAATCACGTTATAGACGTTGACGCGGCCAACGAGCGGCGAGCGCAGCACGATGGGGCCATCTGGCGTCGTGAGGGTGAAGCGATTGCCCTGCGGCGTCATCTCCAGGGCTTCGGCGTGGAAGTCACCGGCCTCAATGCCATAAGTGAAAACCTGCGAACGGCGGCGGGAGAACTCGGCCAACTTGCGGCCATGTTCATCGTCAATATTGACGATGGCGCAGCGCGGCGGCTCCGTACCGCAACCTTCAAAGAGGATGCGCTTGGCGGCAAAGTACTCATCCATGGTCGCGTGGTAGTCGAGGTGATCCTGCGTGAGATTGCTGAAGACGGCAACGTCGAAGGGGATGCCGAAGACGCGACCCTGATCGAGAGCGTGGCTGCTGACTTCCATGACGGCTTCGGTCGCTCCGTTGGCCAGCGCGCGCGCGAAGAGCTGATTGAGCTCGAGCGACTCCGGCGTGGTGTGCGGTGCAGCAATGACCTCGCCGGGAAGGTGATACTCCACGGTTCCGATGAGCGCATTCTTGCGCCGCGCGGCCTTCAGGATGGCTTCCAGAATAAACGTTGTCGTCGTCTTGCCGTTGGTGCCCGTGATGCCGGTGACGCGCAGGCGCTCGCCGGGATGCTTGTAGAAGTTGGCGCTAAGACGGGCCAGCGCGCGGCGTCCGTGCGGCACCACGGCCCAGCCCACGCCCGGGCGCGGCAACTGCTCGGCGGAGTCGGTGACAACGGCGACAGCGCCGGATTGAATGGCAGTATCAATGTAACGATTGCCGTCTGTGCTGCCGCCACGCATGGCGACAAACACCCAGCCGGGCTTTAAGCGGCGGGAGTCATAGTCCAACCCTTTGACCGCGCAGTCGCCCTGCTGCAGCAAAACCTCGGCGCCATCCAATAATTCCAAGAAGTCCATCCAGCCCTTCTCTCCATTCCCTACTATGGCCCAGTGACTTCAGCGTGCAAAGCGCACGGCAATGCGCGAACCCGGCGCCAGGTACGATCCCGCCGGAGGTTGCTGCTCTTTGGCGACGCCGCTGCCTACCACCTGCAATTCGAATCCCGCGCGATGTGCCGCTTCCACGGCAGCCCGCATGGTGAGCCCCAGTAATGATGGTACCGTGGAACCCGTTCCCGCATCGAGTACAACCTGGCCGCCATGCGATGGCGGCTGCGCGATGGGCGGCGCCGGCAGATGCTGTGGTGCCTGCTGCGGCATCGGTGGTCCAGATACTTGCTGCGGCATGGGCGTTGGAGCCGCTTGCGAAACCGGTAATGTCGTGGAGGCAAACTCCGGCAATACTGGAGCGCCTGCCTGTTGCGCTTCCTCGGTGTCATGCTCTGCGGCCTTGGCCACCAGTTGCCGCCGGTTGACGTTATTTTTCGGTTCCACGTCATGCGGTACACCCAGGTATGCCAGCACCTGCTCGGCCACACGCTTGAATACCGGTGCGCTCACCTGTCCGCCCTGATGCAACCCCCTGGGTGTATCCAGAATGACGGCGATGGTGATGGCCGGCGTGTTGACCGGCGCAAAGCCGACAAAGCTGGCGACATAGTCCGTCTTGGAATAGGCGTGCGTGCGCGGATCAACTTTCTCTGCCGTCCCCGTCTTGCCCGCCGAGGTGTAGCCATCCAGAATGGCGCGGCGAGCGGTACCCTCCAACACGACCTCCTCGGTGGCGCGGCGCATGATGGCCGCCGTCATGGAACTGATGGCGCGGTGTTGCTGCGCGGGATGAAACTCGATGCGCTGGTATCCCTGGCTGGGCGGTGTGACGCCGGCAACGATGCGCGGCGGCGTGTAGATGCCGTCATTGGCAATGGCCGACATCATGCTGACCACCTGCAATGGCGTTACACCCACCTCCTGCCCGATGGCCATGGAGCCGATGGACGAGGCTGCCCAGCGCTCCGGACGCCGCACCAGGCCGCGCGTCTCACCCGGCAACTCAATGCTCGTCTGCTGGCCAAAGCCGTATTCCTGAATGTGATGGTAGAAGCGCTCCGGCCCCATGCGCTGGGCCAGGCGCACGGCTCCCACATCGCTGGATTCGGCATAGGCGCGCTCCATGGTGACCGTGCCGATGTGATGCGAGTCGCGAATCTTGATGCCGCCGATCATCACATAGCCGGGATCGCAGTTGATGATCTCCTCCGGCGTGGCAACCTTATCGTCAAATGCCGACGAGAAGGTCACCGTCTTGAAGACCGAACCCGGCTCATAGACATCGCTGACGGCGTGATTCTTCAGCTTCTCCGGCGTGATATCGCGTGAGATGTTCGGGTTAAACGTTGGAGCATTGGCCAGCGCCAGAATCTCACCGGTGCGAGGATTCTGCACGACAACCGTTCCGCTTATGGCGTGCGTCTCATCCATCGCCTGCGCTAGTTCTTTTTCAGCGATGTACTGGATCTTTTCATCGATGGTAAGCACCAGGTTCGAGCCCGGTTCGGGCTGGTGCTCCATGTGGCTAAGCGTTTTGCGGCGGGCGTCAAGAGTAACGACCATGCGTCCCTTCTCGCCATTCAACTCATCCTGAAACTTGAGCTCAATGCCGGCCAGCCCCGTGTCTTCCATGCCCACATAGCCGAGCACCTGCGCCGCCAGTTGGCGCTTTGGGTAAAAACGTTTGTGCTCTTTCTGGAAGCTGATTCCGCGCAGGTTCAGGGCGCGGATGCGCGAGGCGGTTTCGGCATCTACCTTGCGTGCCACCCAGGCGAAGTTGCGCTGCGCCTGCATGCGCTCCAGCAACGCATCGGCATTTTCTCCGGTGAGCGCGGCCAGCAACATGCTCGCATTCTTCTGATCGGGAATTTCGCTGGGCACGGCATAGACCGATTCCACCGGGACGGTCATCGCCAGTTCCTGGCCGTTGCGGTCGTAGATGATGCCGCGCTGTGGAGCAACGTCTTCCGTGCGCTGCTGCTGGTGCTGCGCCTTCAGCATCCAGTGCGGAAACTGCACCACCTGAAGCCAGGCCAGGCGAGCCACAATCAGAAGCGCCCACACAAACAGAAACGCGCCAAATCCAAAGAGGCGCGATTTTGCATTGACTGTGTTTTTGCCGCCTGAAGCCATCGCTTGCACCCGCACCTCCCGCACCGCACCGGGAGCCATACCCTGTAGAGACTGCACGAAAAAATCGGGCGCCCGCCGTGCCGGATGTCCGGGCACGGAAAGCGCCCAGCGTCTTTCCAGGCTCCTCCCGCTGCTGCCTTGCTTAGTTCGGGACCGAGACCACGGAAATACTGTTCGCGCGCGCCATTACCGGCACGCCTGCGTCTGAGTTCGACGCATCCATCTGCTGCACCTGGCCCACGGCCGGCAACATCAAGCCCATCTGCCCGGCCAGCGCGTGAATGCGTTCAGGATCCTTCAGCGTTGCCTCTTCCAGTTTGAGCGTGCGGTTGAGGTCCGCCAGTTGATCGCACTGCGTGCGCGCGGCTTCAATCTTGTATCCATATTGCTGGGCGCTAACATGCTGCGCGCCGTAGATCAGCAGCATGCAGAAGGCGAACACCATGACGGCAAAGAAAACTCGCATCTCATTGCTGCGCTTAATATCACTGGTGCGCACCAGGCGAGTGTTATCAATCGCCTTGTCAAAGTACATCTCCGGCGCGCCAGGCATGTAGCGGCGCGGAGGCGCAACGATAGCGCTCTGCTTTCGCAAAATGAATTTTTGCGGCAACGCCGCTGCCCAGATCGCCATGATCTTTACTCCCCGCCTTACAAGTTCTCCACAGCTTGCACAGCTTTTTCCACACAACCTGTCGAAAATATCGACA
>CAINND010000032.1 GCA_903851035.1 uncultured Acidobacteriota bacterium
CGATTCCGGGCCTCGCATGCGCGTTTGTGATTTGGCCGACCGCCGGCTATTGTGTCGGGGCAATCACCTGGGGCATCTCCGAGAGGCGCTATAACGAGGCCTTGACTAGGTTCTTCACGGAACGCTGTGGGTAGGAGCCGATGGAAGCTGAGGGGCGAGGTCGAGTTTACCGCAGAAGAAGAGGATGCGGGCGCGGTAGTTTTGGAACCGGCGGAAGCCGCGGGCGTCGGCCTTGATCGCCTGGATCTTTGAGTTGAAGCCCTCGGTGAGGGCGTTGCTGATCGGATGCTGGAAGTAGGTCAGCAGGTTGACCAGGTGGGCCTTGAGTGTTCGGGCCACGGCTTTGACCTTGGGCAGGCGGCTGCGCATGACGGTGCGGTACCACTGAGTGAAGAAGTGCTCGCCGCGGGCCGCGTCGGGCTGGGTCCAGAACTCGACCATCTGCTCTTTATAGAGCCATGCTCGGGAGGTCTTCAGATTCATCTCCAGCAGTTCGGTGAACGTGGCCTGATGTTGTTCGGGCACCGTGCCGTGCAGCCACAGGTAGCGCGTCTTCTTGAGCGATTCGTCGCCTTTCTCGGCCAGTCTGGCCGCCTCTTGGCGCCGGGTCTGGTCCACCGCATCGTTGAGGTGCTTGGCCACATGGAAGCGGTCGTGCACGATCGCCACCTTGGGCGCGGCCAGTCGGGTGGCCGCCACGAAGTTCGCCCCCATGTCCATGGCCGCAGCCTCAACTTTGCTGCGCTGGTCCTCGGGCAACGCCGTCCACAGCGCCACCGCCTGAAGCGTGTCGCGTCCCTCCACCACCTCCAGCACCCGGGGATCCTTCAGGTCAGTCATCAGCGATATGTAGCGCTGGCCGCGCAGGAAACTCTTCTCGTCAAGGCCGACTCGCTTCAGCCCCTGCGTCGAACGCCGAGCCAGGCCCCGTTCCACCGCCCGGTCGATCAGCCGTTGCACGCTGTCCCAGTGCAGTCGGAGCAAATCGGCGGCTTGTGTCAGCGACCTGCACGCCGTGATCACCGCCACCGCGAACGCTTCGAACTGCACCGTGAACCGCGATCCCGGCTCCGCCCACGGCACCCTCATCGTCTTCACACCGTGCTCCGGACACTCGCACCGCGGCACCGCGCACCGCAGCTCCAGCAGATACTGCATCACGCTCAAATGCCTCCACGTCCTCTCCGGCATCCGGTCGTACAGGCTACACGCCCGCCCGCACTGCGGACACGCCACCGCCGTCCGCTCGGGCCATCCCACCTTGATCGTGACCGTCTCCTCCACCAGGTCCTTCTCCACCGATGTCACCCTCCACGGCGCCTCCAGCTTCAGCAACTGCCGGTAATGCTCATTCACTGATTCATCCATCCACCCCGATTAACTGCTGGGCTGCAGACCCACAACAAAACGTGAAGAACCATATACTTGGGTGGGGTCTTTGCGGTCGCATTCTTGATCGCCGGCAAGAGCGCGAAGTCAGTGTGGTGCTCGTAACGCTGGTCCAAGAGCAATAC
>CAINND010000033.1 GCA_903851035.1 uncultured Acidobacteriota bacterium
CCGATCGCCGCCTGCACCAGCGCCGGCCCGGCCAAAAACAATCCGCTGCCCTCGGTCATCAATATGTGGTCGCACATCACCGGCAAGTACGCGCCGCCTGCAACGCACATGCCCATGATCGCCGTAATCTGCGGAATCCCCCTGGCGCTCATCACGGCGTTGTTGCGGAAGACCCTCCCGAAGTCGTCCTGGTCGGGGAAGACGTCCTCCTGCAGGGGCAGAAACACTCCCGCGCTGTCCACCAGGTAGATGGTCGGCAGACTGTTCTCCAGCGCAATGTTCTGCGCGCGTATCACCTTCTTCGCCGTCATCGGGAAAAACGCTCCGGCCTTCACCGTGGCGTCGTTGGCGATGATCATGAACAGCCGCCCATGCACGCGTCCCAGCCCGGTCACCACCCCCGCCGCCGGAGCCCCGCCCCACTCGCCATACATTCCATGTGCGGCATGCAGCCCCAGCTCAAAGAACTCGCTGCCCGCGTCCAGCAGCAACCCGAGCCGCTCGCGGACGGTCAGCCGCTGCTTGGCGTGCTGCGCGGCAATGGCCTTCGCCCCGCCGCCCTGGCGGATCGCATCTTCCTCCGCGCGCAGAGCCTCCAGCAGCAATCGCATGGCCTGCTGGTTGCGCTCATAGCGTGGCGCGTCAGTCTTTACGGATGTCGTCAACAGATTGTTGGCGGAAGCCGCCTTCGGCTCGCTCATTGCGCTCCTCACCCCCACGGTAGCCGGATGCAAACCGTACAGCGTACCTGAGCCGGTGCGAACAAGCAATGCGAAGTGTGTGTGCGCAAAATGACAAAGGCCGCCACCGCCAGAATCTCTTCCGGCGAATGGCGGCCTCAGTTGTTACTCCCCTAGAAGTGGAATGCCAGCTTCGCCAATATGTAGGCGACCGTGGTGGACACTCCCACGCCGATAAAGCCGGGAATCATAAAGCTGTGGTTCAGCAGGTACTTGCCAATGTGCGTCGTGCCCGTGCGGTCCATGTTGATGGCCGCCAGATCGCTGGGGTAGAAGCAGAAGAAGAAGTACGCGTAGCTGGCCGGCATCAGTCCCAGCATCAGCTTGGCGGGCAGTCCCAGAGCGATGCCGAAGGGCATCATCACCGTCAGCGTCGCCGCCTGGCTCTTCACAAAGGCCGAAACGCAGAACATGGCGATGGCGAAGGTCCACGGCGCGGCCTGCACCATGATGCGCATTTTGGCGATCAAAAACGGCTGGTTGCTGGTGATGAACGTATCGCTCATCCACGCAATGCCGAAGATGCTGACCACGGCCGTCATGCCGGCGGCAAACACGCTGGCCTTGGCAATGTCCTTGGCGTTGATGTTGGTGGCAAACAGGATGAACGCTCCGCAGGCCAGCATGATCATCTGCACCACGGTGCTCATGGGGATGGCCTTGCCGTTCACCAGCGGCAGAATGTTTGGCAGGTGATAGCCGGAATAGACAAAGGTGTCGCGCAGCGCCAGCAGCACAATAAACAGCACGCCGCTAAAGAAGATGGCCACGCTCAGCTTGGCCTTGGCGGGCAGCTTTTTGTCCAAGGTCGTCACCGTCACATCAAGCTGCTTGCGGAACTCCTCGTCCTTCATGCGCTCCAAAAACTCGAGGTCTTTGTCCAAATCTTTGCCGCGGTTCAGGCTCCACAGCGAAGCCGCCAGCACGCCCACCAGCCCGGCGGGCAGCGTGATCTTCACAATGTCGAAGATCGTAACCGGCGTTCCCATCTTGATGGAGTAGGCGAGGAAGGTGGTCACGGCCGCCGCCACGGGACTGGCCGTAATGCCCATCTGCGCCGCCACGCTGCTGACGGCCATCGGCCGCTCCGGACGGATGCGCGTGCGCCACGCCACGTCGGCAATCACCGGAAACAAGGCGTACACGGCATGGCCGGTGCCTACGCAAACCGTCAGAAAGAACGAGCATATCGGCGCCAGCAGGGTCACCCGGTTGGGATGCGCGCGCAGCAGCCGCTCGGTGAGTTGCACCAGGTAATCCAACCCGCCCGCAACCTGCAATGCCGCCGACGAGGTCACCACGGCCAGGATGATCAGCATCACCTGGATGGGCGGTTCGGATGGCTGTACGCGGAAGATGAAGACCAGCACGGCCACGCCCAGGCCGCCGATCATGCCCAGCGCCAGTCCGCCGCGCCGGATGCCAAGAAGAATGGCCGCTAATACCAGAAAGAATTGCGTAAAGAACATCAGCATAAGAAATCTCCAGTTGCAGGATAAATACAGGTGGCCCGGGAACAGTAATGAACCCACATTATGAAAGAAAGAGGGGACGAGAAACAACCGCTTTCGCCGCAGAACTCTTCACGGCACTCAAAATGAATCTTGCGCACAAATAAAAAGAAAAGCCGCCATCCGAAGCGGGGTCTCTCCCGGCGAATGACGGCTTTTGCGGAAACTTATGCGCGCTACGCGGTCACACCGCGTGGCTTCACGTTCTCCCGGATGAACTGCACGATCGTGTCCATGGACGTTCCCGGCTGGAAGATGCCGCTTACCCCGGCTGCCTTCAACGCCGGAATGTCCTGGTCCGGAATAATGCCGCCCACCAGCACCAGCACGTCGTCCATCTTCTGCTGCTTCATCAACTCGGTCACACGCGGCACAATGGCGTTATGCGCGCCGCTCAAAATGGAGAGGCCGATTACATCCACGTCCTCCTGCAACGCGGCGTTGACGATCATATCCGCCGTCTGCCGCAACCCGGTGTAGATCACTTCCATGCCGGCGTCGCGCAGAGCGCGGGCAATCACCTTGGCTCCCCGGTCGTGTCCATCCAGGCCGGGCTTGGCCACCAATACGCGAATTCTGTTTTCGTTTGCCATAAGTGTGCGTTCGCTTGCTCAAATGCCTGCGGAAATCTATCTGTCACTGCCAGCGGCAACGGGCAATCATACGCCTGCCCGCCTTCATCGCCCAGACTAAAAGACGCCGCGGCTGGCCACGGCCAGCTTGGCGGTGGTCACCAGTTGCCCCAGGTGGCGGCTGGTGTGGTCGGCCACATGCACCAGCAGTCCGCCCACGCTGGTCGGCAACGCCTTGCGTCCCAAGGCGCGCGCGGCCTCTATATCGCCTTTCGCCAGCTCCTGGATGCGCTGTTCGCTGCGTTGCAGTGCGGCCTCGAACTCCGCCATCAACTCATTGCCGCGGGCGTGCGGGTCGGCCTCGCCCTTCATGGCCTCCAGTTGCGACGGGCTCAACTGCTCGCCCTCGGCGTAGGTCAACAGGCGGTCCATGCTGCGCGCCATGTGCCGAAGGTGGAAGGCCGCCGCCGGCAGCCCATGCGGATGCAGATTCCACTCATCGTCGGTCAGATGGCTGCACCAGCGCGCCACATCCTCGCGCGCCAGTTCCAGTGCATGTATCACCGCCCGCGCCGCCGCCGGAACCTCCTGATGTGTGCCGCGCATCCAGGGCTCCACGCCCGCCTTGATCTCTGCCATGACAAACTCCTCCCAGGGAAAATCCATTCCACGGTAATGCAGAACGCGGTCGCAGGCCATCCACTTTTGAATAATGAGAAAAACTGAAATTCATTCCGCGATTCCCACTCACTTCCATCGCAGGGCCGCAGATTTATGTAAACGCGCTCTCCTCGTATGTTCCGTACACCTCGCGCAGCGCCTGGCAAATTTCGCCCACCGTGGCGTAGGCCTTCACCGCCTCCAGGATGAAGGGCATGGTGTTTGCCTCGCTCACCTGTCCGCCCGTGCCTGCCGTCGGTGTCATGGCCGCAGCGTGCTTCAGTGCGTCCAGAGCTTTGCGAACCGCGTGGTTGTCACGGCGATGGCGCAGGCTCTTCAGTTTTTCGCACTGGCGCTTGCCCACCGCGTCGCCAATGTACAGCGTCTGCGGCGACTCTTCCTCAATGACGAATTCGTTGGCCGCCACCGTCACCTTTTCCCGCGCTTCGGCTGCCCGCTGATACTGGTAGCTGGCCTCGGCAATCTCCTTCTGCGGGAAGCCATGCTCGATGGCCTTCACCATGCCGCCCATGGCGTCCAGCTGCGCGAAATACTTCAGCGCTGCCTGTTCCATCTCCAACGTCTGGTGCTCCACAAAGTAGCTGCCGCCCAGCGGGTCGATTGTGTTGGCCACGCCGCTCTCATAGGCGATGATCTGCTGCGTGCGTAGCGCCGTGCGTGCGGCCTCGGCCGTCGGCAGGGCCAGCGCCTCGTCATAGCTGTCGGTGTGCAGGCTCTGCGTACCGCCCAGCACTCCGGCCAAGGCCTGTATGGCCACGCGCGCAATGTTGATGATGGGCTGCTGCGCCGTAAGCGACACTCCGGCCGTCTGCGTGTGGAACCTCAGCAGCCAGCTGCGCTCGTTCTTGGCGCCAAAGCGATCCTTCATCACGTGGTACCAGATCTTGCGGGCCGCGCGGTACTTGGCAATCTCCTCGAAGAAGTCATTGTGCGCGTTGAAGAAGAAGCTCAGCCGCGGCGCGAACTCGTCCACGTCCAGCCCGCGCTTCCGCGCCCACTCCACGTACTCCACGCCGTCGTACAGGGTAAAGGCCAGCTCCTGCATGGCCGTCGAGCCCGCCTCGCGGATGTGGTAGCCGCTGATGCTGATGGTGTTGAAGCGCGGCGTGTAGCGCGAGCCGAACTCGAAGGTATCCACCACCAGGCGCATGCTCTCCGCCGGAGGATAGATGTATTCCTTTTGCGCGATGTACTCCTTCAGAATGTCGTTTTGTAAGGTGCCGCTGATCTTCTTCCAGTCCGCGCCCTGTTTCTCAGCCACCGCCAGGTACATCGCCCACAAGACGCTGGCCGGACTATTGATGGTCATGCTGACCGTGATCTTCTCGAGGTCAATCCCCTGGAAGAGGATCTCCATGTCCTCCAGCGAATCGATGGCCACGCCGCACTTGCCCACCTCGCCTTCGGCGAAGGCGTGGTCGCTGTCGTAGCCCATCAGGGTCGGCAGGTCGAAGGCCACGCTCAGGCCGTGGCTGCCGCTGGCCAGCAGATACTGGTAGCGCTCGTTCGTCTCCTCGGGCGAGGCGAAGCCGGAAAACTGGCGCATCGTCCACAGCTTGCCGCGGTAGCCCGTCGGGTGAATGCCGCGCGTATACGGAGCCTGCCCGGGATAACCCAGGTACTTTTCCTCGCTCCAGTCCTCGGGCAGGTCGGCCCGGGTGTACAGGCGGCGGATGGGGCGGCCTGACAGTGTTGTAAAGCGCGCCTCGCCATGCTCATCCAGGTTGATGCCCGTGGGGGCGCCGATGGGCTTTTCCGGATGCTGCTCCAGCGCCCTGGTCAGCGTGGTCTCCGCCCAGCGCCGCTCGGCCGCCGTTGGGTGACGTCCCTGGGTGACGTCCCTGGGTGACTTCCTCTGCCGGGTGCAACGGAGCGCTCTTCTTTTCCGCCATTTTGATGACCTCAATATCCGTGGATGCCACGCCTCCGCAGCAGACTCTTTCCGCCGTGGAGTTGGCGCGCAGGTGGGCAAATTGCGGCCTCACCCGGGTGCCGGAAAACCGCCAAGCATATGCGATGCCCCCTGCCCGGCGCAAGCGAAAGCCTCACCTGCCCGACAGCAGCGTCCATCGGCCAGCCAGGGGGATTACGAACCATCATTTTGAGGGAAAAAATTTAAGGCCGGGGGACCCAGTGGTTCGGGTCCTTACCGGCCTCAAAGCTGATGCTCAGGAGGTTATGCCTAATAGACGCACCTGAGTCCAAAAAGGTAGCAAACTATTTTTCCACAGGGTGCGCGTTTACCGCCGCCGGCGTCGGATTCGGCTGTAATCCCGGCACGGACGGCATGTGGCTCACCTGCCCAAAGGCCGCGTCTTCCAGGCTGATGCCGTTGCGGTCAAGGATGGTCGCCGTGTACTGCTGCAGCGCCACCTGCGCCTTTTCATAGGTCGAAAGCGCGGAAATATAGTTCGAAGCC
>CAINND010000034.1 GCA_903851035.1 uncultured Acidobacteriota bacterium
CCGGTGAAGGCTGCCGGCGGGTATCCGCTGAACACGGTGGCCGAAGATGCCGACCTGACGATGAGCCTGCTGGAGCAGAAGCTGAAGGTTGTCTATGAGGACCGTTCGCTGGCCTTTACGGAAGCTCCGATTGACGCCGGCGGCCTGATGCGGCAGCGCTTCCGGTGGTCGTTCGGGACGCTGCAGGCGGTGTGGAAGCATCGCGCGGCGTTTGTGCGGAACAAGGCGATGGGTCTGTTTGCGCTGCCCAACATCATCATCTTCCAGATGCTGCTGCCTCTGGTTTCGCCCTTCATTGACCTGATGTTCCTGTACGGGATTGTGCAGTTCTTCCTGGACCGTCACTATCACCCGGAGGCGGCGAGCACGGCCAGCTTTGAGAAGCTGCTGGCGTACTTCCTGACCTTCATGGTGATTGACTTTGTAACCTCGTCGGTGGCCTTCAGCCTGGAGCCGAGGCACAAGGCGAACAAGGGCGATGGGTGGCTGCTCTTCCACATCTGGCTTCAGCGGTTTGCCTATCGGCAGGTCTTCAGCGTGGTGCTGTTCAAGACAATCAAGCGGGCGATTGACGGCCGGCCGTTCAACTGGGACAAGATTGCGCGGACGGCGAAGATGAGCAAGGCAACCGACAGCCTGATTGAGTAGCCGGCAGCAGCCGTAGAAATAGAAAGCCCCCGTTCTTCCTGAGATGTGCTGGAAGAGCGGGGGCTTTCGTGTTTCGGGATTTTCGCTAGGCGATGGTGTTGATACGGCTCGCGTTGGAGTTGAGATAGGACAGTGCGGTTGTGGCAGGGCTGGTTCCGGCGGCGAGGTTGGCCTGGATGGCGGAGACCAGCGACTGGTAGGGCGAGGCCGGGGAGGCTGGCGACGTGGCAGATGCGCTGCCGGTGGGGTAGGCCTCGCTGAGAATGTTCATGAGGGCGTTGATGCCACTGGCTGGCGCGGGGGCCGGGCTGCTGCTGAGGCTGCCGAGCAGGGTGGTGACTGTTTCGGTCTGGATTCGCCCCATGACGAGGCCGCTGGCCATGCGCGCGCTGGCCGCGCTGATGCTGGCCGTGTCGGAGCCAAGTGAAGGTGCGGCAGATGCGGCGGAATTGGCGGCAGTGGCGCCCTGGTAGGTGGCAAGGGCGGACTGCGCGTCGGCGATACTGCCGTGATCAAGCGCGGTGGCGACGCCGTTGAGGAAGGTGCCCGTGGCATCATTTGCGCTCATGGTAGAAGGCGACATGGCGGAGAGGGCATTCAGATAGGTTTGGGTCTGAGTGAGGCTGCCGGCAAGAATGGCCTGCGAAAGCTGGCCCAGCAGATTGCTGAAGACATTCTGCTGTGGAGGCAGCGAGTTCGCGCCGTTGAAATCAACACTCGAGAACGGCAAGGTGGCCGATGTACTCATGGTTGTTCTCCGGACGTAGTTGCGTCTTAATCGCCATTTCGGCAGCGGAGAGAAGGGCAACACGGTACGGACGGGCGGGGATGCGTGCCTGGAGGTAATTAGAGCGACGAGAGCCGGGCGGCGGCAATGGCGGCCTGGCCGTAGCTGAGGCCACCGTCGCCGGGGCTGACCTGGCGGTGGAGCAGAACGCGGAGGCCGATGCGTTCGAGTTCCTCAACCAACATGCGGGTAAGAACCCGGTTGTGCATGCAGCCGCCGGAGAGGCAGACAGTGGTGAGGCCGGTGGCTTCGCGGGTGCGCTCAGTGGCGGCGGCAAAGCTGAAGGCCACCCAGCGATGGAAACGTGCGGAGAGGATGGCGGGAGCGACCCCTGCACGGTGCTCCCGCAGGAGCGCGGCGAGCATGGGGGCAGGCTCGATGATCCAGGCGCCGTTGGCGGGCGTGAGGGTAACGGGGTAGCCGCCGCAATCGGCGTCGCTGGCAATGCCTTCGAGCTCGATGGCGGCCTGGGCTTCGTAATCGACCGCGTGGCGGTGGAGGACGATGGCGGCGACGGCATCAA
>CAINND010000035.1 GCA_903851035.1 uncultured Acidobacteriota bacterium
ATCGAAGACCAGAGCAGCAACCAGACCTACCAGATTGAAGTCACCATCACTAAGCAGTAGCCATCGGCATCCAGGCAATAAGGAAAGGCGCGGAGTGATCCGCGCCTTTTCCATTTGCCGCAAGCCGTGCGCTTACCCCTCGCGGTAGAACTGCGAAATGTTACGGAACTTCTTATACCGCGCATCCAGCATCTCGGCCGTGGTCAACTTCTTGATTTCGGCCAGTTGCTCGGCCAGCACGTTGCCCAGCAGTTCCCCCATCTTGGCGTGGTCGGTGTGCGCACCGCCTTCCGGCTCCGGCACAATCGCGTCGATGATGCCAAAGCCGAGCAGGTCCGGCGCGGTGATCTTCATGGCCTGTGCCGCCAGGTCGCGCTTAGCGGCGTCGCGCCACATGATGCTGGCGCAGCCCTCCGGAGAGATTACCGAGTACACGCTGTTTTCCAGCATCAGCACGCGGTCGCCCACGGCGATGGCCAGCGCCCCGCCACTGCCGCCTTCGCCGGTCACGGTGACGATGATGGGAACCTTCAACCGGCTCATCTCGCGCAGATTGTAGGCAATGGCCTCGCCCTGCCCACGTTCTTCGGCGCCCAGGCCGGGATACGCACCCGGCGTATCGATCAATGTGAATATGGGCCGCCCGAACTTCTCCGCCATCTGCATCGCCCGGATTGCCTTGCGATAGCCTTCCGGGTTGGGCATGCCGAAGTTGCGATGAATCTTCTGCTTGGTGTCGCGGCCCTTTTGCGTGCCCACCACCAGCACTTCTTCGCCGCGAAAGCGCGCCATGCCGCAGATCATCGCCGGGTCGTCGCCATACGCGCGGTCACCGTGAATCTCGCTGAAGTCGGTGAACATATGCTGAATGTAATCCAGCGTGTAGGGGCGCTGTGCGTGGCGGGCCAGTTCCGTGCGCTTCCATGCGTCCACGTTGGCATCTGCCTGGCGGCGAAGGCCTTCCACGCGCTCGTGCAGGGCGCGCAACTGGCGCTGCGCCTCTTCGTTGCCGCTGGCGCCGGCCTCTAGTTGCGCAATCTGCTGCTCAATGCGCTCCAGTTCCTGATCCGCGTTGCTTCCTGCTTCCATGGCACCTCGCCGTTCTAGTCAATCACTTTGATTGATTCCGGGCCGCACAGTTCGCGCACGCGCTGCATAAAGCCCCGATCCGCACACACATTATAGCCTTCCGCCTCCATCACCACCACGTACTCATCGGGGCGCAGCAGGTCAAACAGCACATGGCCCTCGCCCGGAGAACTCTTCAATATCTCGTGCAGCGCGTCAATGGTCTCCGGCCGCGCCTCGTCCAGACGCAGGCAGATGCGCAGCGAGCGCGGCAGCTTTACCTTGGCCTCGTCCAGCGGCGTGATCTCGTTGATGAACAGCTTGGGCGCCGCGTCCTCTTCCACGCGCACCGCGGCCCGCACCAGCACCGGAACCTCCAGCTTCACCTTCTCATGCAGTTTCTTATACGCCTCAGGAAAGACGGCGGCATCCAGTCGTCCGTGCATGTCTTCCAGCACAAAGCTGGCCATCAGGTCGCCCTTGCGCGTCTTTGCCACCCGCACGCCGGTAATCAGCCCCGCCACCTGGATGTCATCGTTCTTGGCCGTGCTGCGCTTCATGGCCAATACGTCTGAGCTCTTCAGCGCGTGCAGGTCTTCAATCTTCTCCTGATATTTCTCCAGCGGATGTCCGCTGATCCAGAAGCCGAGTATCTCTTTCTCCGCCGCCAGCAACGTCGTCTCGTCCCAGTCCGGAGTATTTGGCAGCCTTTCGGATGGAGCCACCGTGCTCGCGTCGTCGAAAACGCCAAACAGCCCATGCTGACCGGCCTCGCGGTCGCGCGCCGACTTCTGCGCGTGCTCCATGGCCTTGTCCAGCACGGCGACCAGCTGAGCCCTGCGCCCCAGGCTGTCCATGGCGCCGCTCTTGATCATCGACTCCAGCACGCGCTTGTTCATCTGCTTCAGGTCCACTCGTTCGCAAAAATCGAAGATGCCCTTGAACGGCCCTGCCTTGCGCGCTTCCACAATGCTGACAATCGCATGCTGTCCCACGTTCTTCACCGCGCTCAGGCCAAAGCGAACCTTGCTGCCCGTCTCTGCGAAGATGGGCGTAAAGTCTGCCGCCGACTCATGCACATCCGGCGGTAACACCTCGATGCCCATCTCGCGCGACTCCGCAATGTACTTCACCACGTCCTCGGTCTTGCCCGTCACGCTGGTCAGCAATGCGGCCATGAACTCCACCGGGTAGTGCGTCTTGAGATAGGCCGTGCGATAAGCCACCAGCGCGTAGCACGCCGAGTGCGATTTGTTAAAGCCGTAGCCCGCGAACTCTGCCATCAGGTCAAAGAGGCGTCCGGCTTTTTCCGCGTTGAACTTTCTATCCGCCGCGCCCTGCAAAAATCGCTCGCGCTGCTTGTCCATCTCGCTGGCAATCTTTTTGCCCATGGCCTTGCGCAGAATGTCGGCCTCACCCAGGCTGTAGCCCGCAATGAAGTTGGCAATCTGCATCACCTGTTCCTGGTACACGATGACGCCGAAGGTCTCCTTCAGCAGCGGCTCCAGCTCCGGCAGCAGGTATTCCACGCGCTTGCGCTTCCACTTGCGGTCAATAAAATCGGCCACCATGCCGCCCTGGATCGGTCCCGGACGGTACAGCGCGTTCAAGGCCGTCAGGTCTTCCACGCTGGTCGGCTGGTAGCGGCGCAGCACGTCGCGCATGCCGTCGGATTCAAACTGGAAGATGCCCGAGGTATGTCCCTTGTGGAAAACGTCTGTATAGGTGGCCTGGTCGTCCATTGGAATGTTGTCCAGGTCCACGGTTACGCCGCGCTTCTCCACAATCAGCTTGATGCAGTCGTTGATGATGGTCAGCGTGGTCAGGCCCAGGAAGTCCATCTTCAGCAGGCCCATCTTTTCCACGGCCGTCATGTCGTAGGCGGTTACGATTTCGTCGTTCTTTGTCTTATACAGCGGCACCAGCTCGTCCAGCGGACGCGGCGCAATCACCACGGCGCTGGCGTGTACTCCGGCGTTGCGCACCATGCCTTCCAGGCGCTTGGCGGTATCAACCAGGTGGCGCACGCCGTCCTCGCTGGTGTAGCTCTTCTGGAAGGCGTCCACCTCCGCCAGCGCCTTGTCGATGGTCATGCCCACCGTCGTGGGAATCATCTTGGCGATGCGGTCCACCTCGGCGTAGGGCATGTCCAGCACGCGCCCCGTGTCCTTGATGGCGGCCTTGGCGGCGAGCGTGCCGAAGGTGATAATCTGCGCCACCTGCTCGCGCCCGTACTTTTCCGTTACGTACTTGATGACCTCGCCGCGGCGGTTCATGCAGAAGTCCACGTCGATATCCGGCATGCTGATGCGCTCGGGGTTGAGAAAGCGCTCAAACAGCAGTTCGTTCTGGATCGGGTCCACGTCGGTGATGCCCATGGCGTAGCTCACCAGCGATCCTGCGGCCGAGCCGCGCCCCGGCCCCACCGGAATGTTCCACTCCCGCGCGTAGCGGATGAAGTCCCACACAATCAGAAAATATCCGGGAAACTTCATCTGCTTGATCATGCCGATTTCGCGGTTCAGTCGCTCTTCATATTCGGCAAAGCTGTGGCGCAGAGTCCCGCGGCTCTTCAGCAGGTTCAGTTGCCCCATGCGGCGCACCATGCCTTCGCGGGCGATGCGCTCAAAGTAGCTATCAATCGTCTCGCCCTCGGGCACGTCAAAGCGTGGCCAGGGATTTTCGATCTTTTCCAGCTTCATGTTGCAGCGTTCGGCAATGCCCATTGTGCGCTGCAACACCTGCTCGTAGCCCAAAAAGACCTGCGACATCTCCTCGTAGCTCTTCACGAAAAACTGGTTGCTCTGGAACTTCATCCGGTTCGGGTCGTTGATGCTCTTGCCCGTCTGGATGCACACCATTACGTCCTGCGCCTGGCAGTCGTCCTCGCAGATGTAGTGGCTGTCGTTGGTCGCCACCAGCGGTATACCCAGGTCCTTTTCCAGCCGGAACAAATCTTTTTGGATCAGCTTCTCTTCCGGCAGGCCCTGATCCTGAATCTCCAAAAAGAAGTTGCCGCGCCCGAAGATGTCTTCAAAGCCCTTGGCCGCCACCCGCGCCGCGTCGTACTTCCCTTCCGTCAGCCGCTCCGCCACCTCGCCCTTCAGGCAGCCGGAAAGCGCAATCAGCCCCTCGGAGTGCTCGGCCAAATATCTTTTGCTGATGCGCGGCTTGTAGTAAAAGCCCTCCAGCGATGCCTCGCTGCAAATCTTCGTCAGGTTGCGGTACCCGGCTTCGTTCTCCGCCAGCACAATCAGATGGTTGTAGCTGTCGCCCTGCGGCTCGGCGCGATGATCCTCTTTTTTACAGACGTAAAGCTCGCAGCCAAGTATCGGCTTGATGCCATTTGCCTTCGCGTCCTCAAAAAAGTGTACGGCGCCAAAGATGTTGCCGTGGTCGGTCATGGCAACCGAGGGCATGCCCAGTTCCTTGGCGCGCTTGCACAGCTTGCCCGTGTCGCAGGCGCCGTCAAGCATCGAGTAGTCGGTATGCAGATGGAGGTGTACGAAGTCGCTGGGCATGGCTGATGAGGATTGTACCGCCACGCTGATAGGAAAACAGCCCTGCAATTAGTACAGGGCTGTGGCATTCTGAGGAAAAACCAGACTTACGCCGGGCTTCGCCGTCCAAGCCTTTTGCTGTTGAACATCAGCGCCAGCAGCAACATACAGACCATACTGAAAGTGTCGCCCACCCTGGAATACAGCGTCACCTCCTCGCCAATATGCACCCGTGCCAGCAGCCGCGCTCCCGGCAATGGCGCGCTCGCCGTCTCCGCCACAAAGCGTCCACGGGCGTCACTGACGGAGAGCTGACCCTCGCGCGAGCTGCGGATAATGGTCAACCCGCTCTCCACGCCGCGTGCCGCGGTCATGCGGGAAGCCAGCCAGCGGTCGCGATCGAAGTCCCAAGCGGGTACCAGCATGGCCTCGGCCTGCCTCCCTGCGTACGCCTCGCCCATGGAGGCAAAGTGCAAGTCCTTACAGATGGCCAGCCCGTAGCGCAGGCTGTCAATCTCACGCACTTCGTACTCCCGGCCGGGCAGCATATCTCGCTCCGGCGGTGCCAGGTGGTGCTTCTGGTAGACGGCCCGCAGCGTACCGTCAGGGTCAATCAGCCACTCCAGGTTGACGCGGCCTTTCGCCTGCTTCTCACGCACTCCGGCGGCAATCCACACATGGTTCTGCCGCGCCACATCGTCCAGATGCCGCAGCCACTTCTCCCGGCTCGCGCCTTGCAACTCGGCGATTGCCTCGCCCAGCACAACAATGTGCGCGCCCTGGCTGGCCAGTGCCTTGATGTGGCCGTCGTAGGCGCTCCAGATTGCAGTGATCTTCTCCGCGGGAGTGTCACGCTGAATCACTTCGTCCACGGCCGCCATGCCGATGGTGACCAGTGGGCCTCGCACCGGCTGGCGCAGGCGCCACGCGCCGTAGCCGAAAGTGCCAGCCAGCAGCAGCGCGCTCACCACCCATGCCTTCCATGCGCCGCGCAGTTCCCCGCGCAACACAAAACTGGCTGCAACCAACGAGGCTGGCAGGGAGATCAAAAAGATGACGCCGGGCATTCCGGCAAGCGATGCAAATTGCAATACAGGAAGATTGGCGCATTGAGTGTAGGCCAGGCTGCCCCAGTTGCCATCCGGCAGCAGACTTGATTGCAGATAGTCCAGCACCGCCCAACTCGCCGGATACGCAAAGACCGCCCACCACGCCTTGCTGCCTAGCAACAGGCGCCGAGACACGCCCACTGCCAGCAGCCATAGTAGCGATTGCAGCACGGGAACCAGCAGCGCCGGCGCCAGCGGCATCATCTTGTGGAAGTAACTGAAGTTAACGCTGTACCCGATCAGCGCAGCCAGCAGGGTATAAAACCGCGCCTCACGTGCGCTTGTGCGGTAGGCCACAATCAGCAATGGGATGGGAGCCAGCCACGCCAGCCACACCACGGGTTGCAATCCGACCACCAGCCGTAGCATCAGGCCGCTGATTACGGCCAAAAGAAGGTATCTCAACCTCATGACCGCCTTATACGCAGCAGGCGACCCAACGGTTCACCCGGCGTGAAACTGCCTGGCGTGCGCCCGTAGTTCGTCAACAATCACCTTTGCCGCCTCGGTGGCCTTGGCAAAGTCTCCCGGAGGAAAGCTGATGGCGCCCACCCTTGCGTGTCCGCCGCCGCCATAGCGCTCGCAAATCTTGGCCAGGTTGATCAGGTTCTCCGCCGGAGTCCATGGATTCGACCCCACGCTGATCTTCACCCGGAAGCTGCTCTTGCTCAGCCCGACGCTGTACACGCTCTCCGGATGCAGGTAGTAAGGCACGAACTTGTTGTAGCCCTCCAGGTCGTAGCCCGTCACGTCGAAGAAAATGGTGCGGTCGGTGCAGACGCTGTGCTTGCGGATGATCTCAATCGAGCGCTCGTGGCGTTCCAGCAGCGGCGCCAGTTGCGTGGCCACAAACGGCTCCTCAAGTATCTCTCCCAGCGGACGCCACGCCAGCATTCCGATCAGTCGCTTCACGAAGCCGGGGTCCTGGTTGGCCTCAATCGCCATGGTGATGCGCATCGCCGCTTCCTTCATGCCCACGGCCGCCGCCGCGCTCTCATAGCTGGCGCCGTCCACGATGTCGGCCCATTTCACCAGCTCTGCCACCGGTCGGGTATCAAAGCCAAAGCGCTTCTCGGCCACATCGGCCAGGAACTTGGTGCAGCTCTTGTAGTCGGGGTCGAAAAAGTGCGTCGTGCTCTGTTCCTGCTCAAAGTGCTCTGCGTCGGCGGGTGACAGGAAGGCGCTCTCGTGATGATCGAACCACCAGGTCAGTTTGTCAGAGGCCAGATACTTGAAGTCCACAATGGCGTTTTCATCGCCCGTGAAGTCTTCAATGTTGAACAGCGCTCCGGCGCGATGCAGCAATCCCTGGTACTCAAACTCCGCCGCCGGGCGTATGCGTTCGCGGTAAAAGCGCGTAAACAGTGAGGCGGAGCAGGCCCCGTCGAAGCACTTGTCGTGATAGAAGACCTTGATGATCAATGGCGCCCTTTGCCTGCAACCGCGATTGCTCCGCAGCCACAATTCACACTGGAAACATTTGAGAAAGCCCTAACAGATAAATGTTTGGTTGCCGCGCTGTCAAGCGCCATGGAAGAACCCTCGGTTCATTCCCGCGACGCCTGCTCCGTCAAAGTTATTTGCGCCGCTTCGGCTTCTTCGTCTGGCACTGGTCGCAGACGCCATAAATCTGGAAGGTATGCCGCGTGGTCACATAGCGATGCTTGCGGCCGATCTCCTTCTCGATCTTCTCAATCTCCGGCGAAAAGAACTCCACCGAGCTGCCGCACTCCGTGCATACCATGTGGTGATGGCTGCGCCGGTTGTACTGGTGCTCGTAGCGGGTCACGCCGTCGTGGAAGGCGACCTCGCTGGCCAGGCCGCACTCGGCCAGCAGCTTCAGCGTGCGGTACACCGTGGTAAAGCCAATGCCTTCGTCGCGGCGCTTCACCAGGTGGTGCAGCTCCTCGGTGGAAAGGTGGTCGCGCGTCACCAGAAAGGTGCGCAGAATGGCGTCGCGCTGCGCCGTGTGCTTCAGCCCCACGCGCTTCAGGTGGCTGTTGAAAATCTCTTCCGCCTCGCGCACGGACTCGTGCGAGAGCTCGGCTTGGTCGTCAACGCGTTTCGGCAAGGTCATCGTGGGCCCGGGTCCGGAATTCCGGCGCAAACGGCTGCCCCAAAGCATACCACTGGAGCCGCCCTTTCTTTTGTTATTCTAAGGCCTGACATTCGTTTCCCGGGAGGCGCCAATGGCCGCCGACAAATTTACCGTGGGTCTGGTGCAGATGAGCTGCTCGCCAGAACCCGACGAGAACCTCGAACGTGCCGTCGAACACATCCGCGAGGCCGCCGCGCGCGGCGCTCAGGTCATCTGCCTGCCCGAGCTCTTCCTCACTCAGTACTTCTGCCAGCGCGAAGACACTGCCCTCTTCGATCTCGCCGAGGCCATTCCCGGCTTCACCACCGCGCGCTTCGCCGGCCTGGCCCGCGAACTGAATGTGGCCATCGAGCTCTCTCTCTTTGAGCGCCGCGCCCCCGGCCTCTATCACAATACGGCGGTCATGCTGGGCAGCGACGGCACCATCCGCGGCACCTACCGCAAGATGCATATCCCGGATGATCCGCTCTATTACGAAAAGTATTACTTCACCCCCGGCGATCTCGGCTTCCAATCGTTTGACCTGGAAGAGGGCGCGGTGGGCACGCTCATCTGCTGGGATCAGTGGTATCCGGAGGGCGCGCGCCTCACGGCTCTCAAGGGCGCCAGCGTCATCTTCTATCCCACGGCCATCGGCTGGCATCCGGCGGAAAAGGCCGAATGGGGCGCCGCGCAATATGATGCCTGGCGTACCATCCAGCGCTCACACGCCATCGCCAACGGCGTTTACGTCGGCGCGGTCAACCGCGTCGGTCATGAGACGGGCAACATTCGCGGCAATCAGGTACCCGGCCCCGGCCTCGAATTCTGGGGAGGCTCCTTCATCGCCGATCCCTTTGGCCGCATCATCGCCCAGGCCGGTCACGACAAAGAAGAAATTCTCGTCGCCGAGGTGGACGTAAAGCTCCAGGAGGAAATTCGCCGCAATTGGCCCTTCCTCCGCGACCGCCGCATTGACGCTTATGGTCCCATCACCGAAAGGTTCGGCAAGTAGATGCCTCCGGCGAAAAGCCCGCAACGCCCGCCGCTCTCGGCTATCGCATGCCCGCCGAGTGGGAGCCCCAGCGCGCCACCTGGCTGGCCTGGCCGCACAATCGCACCGATTGGCCCGGCAAGTTCGCGCCCATCCTCTACGTATATGCGGAAATCATCCGCCACCTCGCCCGCGCCGCCCGCGTCGAACTCATCGTCCAGGACGCCAAGGCAGAGGCCTCCGCCCGCGAGCTGCTTACCCGCACCAATGTGCTGCCCGCGCTGGCCGAGCGCATTGCCTTCCACCAGTGGCCCACCAATCGCGGCTGGCTGCGCGACTCCGGCCCCATCTTCGTCAAGAACCGTGCTGGAAAAGTCGCCGTCACCAACTGGAAGTTCAACGCCTGGGCCAAGTACAACAACTGGCAGTTGGATGATGAACTCCCCGCTCGCGTAGCTGCCCTGCGCGGCCTGCCCAGCTTTACCGCCGAGGTCGAAGGCCCAGCCGAGTGGCGCCAGATGGTGCTGGAAGGTGGCTCGATTGACGTCAATGGCCGCGGCCTCCTGCTCACCACAGAGGAGTGCCTTCTCAGCCCGGTGCAGCAGCGCAATCCCGGCATGTCACGCCCGGAGGTTGAATCCGCGCTCGCCCTTATGCTCGGCGTGAAAAAAGTTCTCTGGCTGGAGAGCGGCATCGTCGGCGACGACACTCACGGCCATGTCGATGACATTGCCCGCTTCGTCGCCCCGCGCACCGTGCTTGCGGCCACCGAGCGTGACCCCGAGGACGCCAATCACAAGATTCTGCAAAACAATCTGAAGACCCTGCGCCGCATGACCGACCAGCAAGGCCGCAAGCTGGAGGTCGTTCTCCTGCCCATGCCCGCGCCCGTCATCTTTAGCGGACAGCGCGTCCCGGCCAGCTACGCCAACTTTTACATCAGCAACCGCACCGTGCTGGTACCCACCTTCGACGATCCCAATGACCTCGCCGCGCTCAATACCATCCAGCGCGTGCTGCCCAAACACACCATCGTCCCCATCTACTGTGGCGACCTCATCTGGGGACTCGGCGCCATCCACTGCATGACGCAGCAGGAGCCGCTCTAACGCCATGACGGTGACCGCATGAGCACGGTGGGCAATTTCAGCGATGTCCAAATGAGCGACGAGCGCTGGATGGAGGAGGCTCTGCGCCTGGCCGCTCAGGCCGAGCTTGCAGTAGAGGTACCCGTCGGCGCCGTCGTCGTCTGCGAGGGCAAAATCATCGGTCGAGGCTGGAATCAGGTCATAGCCACCAGCGACCCCACGGCCCATGCGGAAATCATCGCCATGCGTCAGGCCGCAGCTACTCTCGCCAACTATCGCCTCGCCCAGTGCGACCTTTACGTCACGCTGGAGCCCTGCGCCATGTGCGCCGGAGCTATGGTCCACGCCCGCCTCGCGCGCCTCATCTACGGCGCGGCTGACCCCAAGGCAGGAGCCGCCGGCAGCCTGCTGCAAATCGCACGGCACGCCAAGCTCAACCACCAGGTTGATATCACCCCCGGCGTCCTCGCCGGCCGCTGCATGGAGCAGCTGCAAAACTTCTTCCGCCAGCGCAGAGGCTAGCGCCGCCGCAGCATCCTTCCTCCGCACAGAAAAAGGCCGGAGCGATATGCGCCCCGGCCCCTATATTTCCCTCTCAGCGTTAGATGATGTGTCCGCCGCTGATGTAGTACAGCAGGATGATCAGGAACACCGCGCTCGTCTTGATGCAGGTGACGGCGAAGATGTCCTTGTAGCTCTGCCTGTGCGTCAACCCGGTCACCGCCAGCAGGGTGATGACCGCGCCGTTGTGCGGCAGGGTATCCATGCCGCCGCTGGCCATGGCAGCCACGCGATGCAGTACCTGCATGGGGATGTGCGCAGCGTTGGCTGCCTCGATAAACTGCTGAGACATGGCCGCCAGGGCAATGCCCATGCCGCCCGATGCTGACCCCGTAATGCCGGCCAGCACGTTCACGCTGATGGCTTCCTTCACCAGCGGGTTCGGGATGGCCTTCAACGCGTTGGCCACCACGATAAAGCCCGGCAACGCGGCAATCACCGCGCCGAAGCCGTACTCGCTGGCCGTGTTCATGCTGGCCAGCAGCGCGCCGCCAATGGCGGTCTTAGTGCCTTCGGCAAAGCCCTTGGCCACGGCCTTATAGGCAAACAGCACCACGGTCAGGATGCCAAGCACCAGTGCGGCTTCCACCGCCCAGATGCCGACAATCGCCATTGTCTTGGCCACCACCGGATCCTTCATGCCCTCGCTCAGCTTTACGGCGATGCTCTCGCCATACCAGCGCGGGATGAGAATCTTGGTGAAGATCAGGTTGGAGACGCCGACCACGATCAGCGGCAGGATGGCGACGAACGGATTGGCCAGGTGGGTCATATCCACCGGAGCCGGTTCGTTGATGTGTCCCGTGCCATAGCCTTCTCCGGCCTTGGCTGCCTTGCGGCGCTGCCAGTCCAGGTAGGTCATGCCCAGGATGATGATGAACAGCGCGCCCAGCGTGCCCAGCATCGGGGCCGCATAAGCGTCGGTCTTGAAGAACGTGGTCGGGATGATGTTCTGAATCTGCGGCGTTCCCGGCAGGCAGTCCATGGTAAATGTGAACGAGCCCAGTGCGATGGTGCCCGGGATCAGCCGCTTCGGGATGTTGAGTTCTTTGAAGAGCTCAACCGCGAACGGGTACACGGCAAAGACCACCACGAACAGCGAGATTCCGCCGTAGGTCAGCAAGCCGCACACGATGACGATCGACAGCATGGCGCGCGAGGGCCCGACTATCTTAACCACCGAATGGACAATCGACTTGGCAAAGCTGGAAAGCTCAATGACCTTGCCGAAGATCGCGCCCAGCATGAATGCGGGGAAGTAGTTCTGAACGAAGAAGACCATCTTCGGCATGAACATGCCGCTGTAGATGGGCAGCACGGCCTTCGGATCCGTCAGCAGCACCGCGCCCAGCGCCGCGATCGGCGCGAACAGGATGACGCTGAAGCCGCGATAGGCCACGAACATCAGGAAAGCGAGAGCCAGAATACAGACCAGAAAAGTCACGGTCCGTTCCTCCGTAGTAGGGGTAGGCGAAGGAGCGTTTACCCGCTCCGGGTTGTGGTTGCACAAACCCGGCTGCTGGCGCCGGCCGCTTAGCGGCCTGGCCCGTCCGGGTTCATCCTTTTGTACCAAGACACTGAGCCACCAAAGCATCTAGGCGTTCAGTGATTTCTCGGGGCGAATTCCGGAAACCGCCCGCTAGCTTCTCACGAAATTGCGGAATGTTAAAGAGAAAGGATTCGACTTTTTCACGCGTCAAATCCTCCCAGAATGCGCCATACCCGGTACGGTCCAGCCAGAAGGCGTTGAAGATCTGCTCAAACTGTTTCTGCACCGGCATCGCCAGGTAGGGCTTCTTCAGGCACAGCGCCTCGCTGACCAGCGAAAACCCTGCATTCGCAATGATCGCCTCTGCCCGCAGCAGGTCCTCGAAGAAGCTCTCAAAGCCCGGACGCTTGAACAGGATGTTCCCTTCCCGCCCCTCGCGGTCAAAGCCGTAGGCCACAAATTCCTTGCGCACCTGGCTCAGCAGCCGCACCAGTTGCGGCGCCGGAGTGGTCACATACACCAGGATCGGCCCCTCGCTCGTCGGTTGCGCATCATAAAACTGCTGCCGCAATATCGGCGGAATGATCTCCGAGTTGGCGCGCTTGCCTGGCGCGTCAAAAAACGATGTCACTAGGTAGTGCGTCGCATAAGGAGTCATCAGCCTCGTCACCCAGCGTGCCGCCGTCAGGTCCCGCGCGTAGCCCTTCGGCGTCGCCACCTTGAAGTGCGTCAGGATGTGCTGATTGTCGATGCTGATGACCGGCAGCTTGCGCCGCCTTCCGGCGCGGCAGCTCAGCGGCTCAAAGTCGGTGATGACCAGCTCGATGCCGCGCTCGTCGATCATACGTGCCAACTGGCTGATGCCACGCGTCGCCTTCCTGGCCTGGAAGAGGTTCCGGGCCAGCGTCCGGTTGTAGCGCACCTGGTTGTTGACGTAGGTAAAGCGGAAGCCGTGGATTTCCACAACCTCGCAGATGTCGCGCAGGTTGCTCAGACCGCGGTCAAAGCTGGCCGCCACCACATGGTGCCCGGCCTTTTGCAGGTGCAGAATCATCTCACGCGAGCGCGTGGAGTGGCCTGCCCCCTCGCCGTTAACGCCGTACAGAATATTGGCCATGGTTCGTCTGGCAGTATAACCAGCAGCGGGCGGTCAAACCTACGCTGTTCATAAAATATTCATATTTGCCGTGCGCTCCTCGCCCGCCGCCCTGCCATATCCAAATCTCCGTTTGCGCGCATGGAACGAAGGCCCGCGTTGCATTTCAATCGTGCAGGGCTCATAATTTTTTGGCGCGAGTGCGCTATTTGGATGCCTTCTCTGCTCAATCTGCCCAACTCGATCACGCTCAGCCGGATTGCCTGCATCCCCGTGCTCATCTGGGTGTTAAGCAGCCACTACTTCGCCCCCGGCGTTGAGGAGTGGGTCGCCAACGGCATCTTCCTGCTGGCCGCCATCAGCGATGGTCTGGATGGCTACCTGGCCCGCAAGAACCATCAGATTTCCACCGTCGGCATGCTGCTGGACCCCATGGCCGACAAGCTGCTCATTGCCAGCGGCCTCATCATGCTCGTCCACTACACGCCTTCGCTCATGCCGCCGTGGATCGTCGTCCTCGTCCTTGGCCGTGAGTTCCTCATCACCGGCCTGCGTTCGGTCGCCGCCCGCGAAGGACTCGCCATCCAGGCGCGCGACGTGGGCAAGCTCAAGATGGTCGTCCAGATCGTCGCCGTCGTCAGCACCATCTTCGCGCACGGCTGGTACCAGTGGAATATCTTTGGAATGATTCTCGGCGTGCGCTTTGTCGCCACCCTCGCCATCTGGTTCATGGTGGCCGTTACTCTCATCTCGGCCGTCGAGTACTTCTCCGCCTTTTGGGGCAAGCTCAGCCGCTCCCGCCAATCCGCAGCAGCCGCCGCACAACAATCTTCCTAAGTCAATTCAGCTAAGGCGAGGCGATGGACAGGCAGCCCTTGGGCACCGTCTGCCAGGTGCCGCTCAGCAGGTATTCCTTGCTCTGCTGTTCCACATGCAAATAGTAGAAGACCACCGAGCCGTTCCATGGTCCGGCCAGTGACGACAAACTCTGCTCGCTCTCCGGCTCTACGGTCCAACCGCCGTGCTGGGCGCGGCTGCTCTCAAATACCGTCAGTTTCCGGTTGGCGTCCCAGTAGCCAACCGCCAGGTCGCGGATGATCACCGGATGCTGCGAGTTGTTGCACACCTTCATGCGGCCATTGTCGGCCAGCGACCACTTTGCCGTCTTCATGCTCTCGCCCACCGTGGCCTGCACCTCAGCAAGCTGACGCTGCACAAACCAGCTCGCAATCCCCAGCGCAAAGGCCAGCGCCGCGCACACTCCGGCCACCAGCAGCCCATTGCGCGCCCACCAGCCCGGCCCGGCGGGTTCTACTGCCGCTGCGGCCACTGGCGCGGAATACGTCCCGGAATACGCCGCCACAGGAGCCGGAGCTGCCAGCGGTGCCGCCGCCTCGGCCATCTCGCGGTCCATCGCATCCACAAAGGCCGTGCAACTGTTAAAGCGCTGCGCCGGTTCGTGAGAGAAGACGCGGCTGAAGGCGTCTCCCGGCAGCTCGCCGGCCTCGCCCAGGCTCCAGTGCCCGCTCAGCGTGGCCAGCAGCGTCTCGCTCGCGCTTGCACCGCCAAAAGGCAAATGCCCGGTCAGCAGCAGATGCGCCAGCGCGCCAAAGGCAAACTGGTCGCTGGCCGCCAGGGCAGCCTCGCCGAAGATAATCTCCGGTGCCGCCGTGTGGGCCAACTGTTTGAGCTGCTCCGGCGTCGGCGGTTGCCATTGGAACGCCCAATCCACCAGCCTTACTCGCTGCTGTGCGTCCACCAGGAACGACTCCGCCCGCAGCCTGCCATGCACAAAGCCCATGCGGTGCAACTCATCCACGGCCGTTGCCATCGAGCGCAGCAGCGCAATCGCCTGAGAGCTCCTTAGCGGAGCCCGCCGCGCCATCTCCGCCAGTGATTCACCGGCGAAGCCTTCCACCACAATCACCGGGCCGTCGGCCTGCATTACGGTGCTCAGCTCCTGGCAACTGGGCAAGATCTGTGCCGCCCCGGGGCGCACCGTGCCACCCATCGCGGTCAGCCGCAGGGCGTTGCGTCCCTCGGTTGTGCTCTCAATCGTCAGGAAGGCGTCGCGCAATTGCATCGCTTATTCCTTCCCTGCCGCGGCGCAACCGCCGCCGTCAAGATTCGCCGATGTCCCCGCGATTAACTGCGTCGCATTGCCGCGCTGCACCTCAACCGCGTAGAAAATTGCCGAGCCGTCCCACAGCCTCCGGCTTCCGTCCGTCCACTGCATGGGAACCGTCTTGCCAGCCGGCAGCGGCCAGGTAAACCAGCCCTCCTGCGCGCTGTTGAACTGTTCGATCGTGCCATCCTGCGTCCAATAGAATGCCGCCAGCGCGCTCACCTTGCCCTCGCCGCCGTGGTTGCATATCTGTAATGGCCGGTTCGCCGGCAGGCTCATGCGATCCACAATCGCGCGGCTGCTCAGCGACTCGGCCTCGCTCTGCGCCTGCCGCGCCTCGCTCAGCTTCGCGTTCAGGCTCACAAAGCGCCAGCCGGAAACCAGCATGGCCGCCACCGCCAGCACCGCCAGCAGGCTCACCACCGCCGCAGAAAGTCCCGTGTCGCGGCTCATGAACGCACCTCACCCAGCAAGGTCTCCAGCGCCTTGCCCCGATGCGCCCCGCGCAGCGCCTCCAACTCCCGGATGGCTGCATCCCCGTGCCCCGCCTTTTCGCAGGACACAATGCGCAGCAACTGCTTCAGCACCGCCGCGCGCTCCGGAGAAGGATTGCGATCGGCCTCAAACACGGCCCGCGAGAGCAGCGCCTGGTAGTGCAGCAGTTCGCTCTCCGCCGGATGCCGGTTGGCCTCCGTACGCAGGGTGTTTTCCGCCGCCGAAAGGTTCCCGCGCTCCACCGCCTCCGCCACCCGCCGGTAGCAGGCCGCGCGATCAAATACCGTGACCTCTTCCACCTTGCGTGCCACCAGCGGAGCCAGCAGCGTGCGCCCATCACCCGCCGGCATCAGAGCCTGCAGGTCGCGGCTCATCGTCGCGCAATCGGCGTAGCGTTCCTCGGGATTCTTATGCATCGCCCGCGCGATGATGTCGTTGAACGCCGCCGGCACATTGGCCGACTCCGTCACCGGCGGAGCGTCCTGCTCCACGTGCCAGCGCAGCGTGTCGTACTCGCTCATCGGCTGGAAGGGCAACCGCCCGGCCAGCGCCTCGTACAGCACCACGCCCAGCGAGTAGATATCGCTGCGTGCCGTCAGCTCCTTGCCCAGGATGCGCTCCGGTGGCATGTACTCAATGGTGCCGATTAATCCTTTTTCCCGCGTCATGCGGTCGCTGCCGATGGTGTAGGCAATGCCGAAGTCCATCACCTTCGCCGTGCCGCTCACGTCCACCAGTATGTTTTCCGGCTTGATGTCACGGTGCAGCACGCCGTTGGTGTGGGCGCACTCCAGCGCCGCCAGCACCTGCACCATTACGGCCGTCGCCGGCTGCCATTCCAGCGGAAGCATCTGCTGCACGGTCACCCCGCGCACGTACTCCATCACAATGCAGAAGGCGTCGCCTACCTGCACCAGCGAGTACAACTGCGCAATGTTGGGATGATTCAACCGGCTCTGCGACTTCGCCTCGTTGCGGAACCTCTCCAGCACCTTGCTCGACGCCGCAAACTCCGAGCGTAACCGCTTCAGCGCCACCTCGCGCCCCAGCCCCGTGTCCAGGGCGCGATACACAACTCCCATGCCGCCCGTGCCCAGTTCGCCCAGAATCTTGTACTGGCCAATCTGCTTGATCATGACGGGCCGACCTCGCGGGTAATCGCCGCCTCCGGCAGCTCGTCCACGCACTCCACCAGCACAATGCTCACGTTGTCATGACCGCCGCGCTGCAGTGCAGCGGCAATCAGCGCGTCTCCGGCCTCCTGCAAAGTGCCTTCGCTGGAAATCTTTTCAATCTCCTCGTCCTCCAGTAAATCGTACAGCCCATCCGAGCAAAGCAGCATGCGGTCGCCCGTTACCATCGCCAGCGGATGCCGTGTCACATCCACTTCCACGCCGCTGCGCGTGCCCAGCGCCCGCACCAGCACGTTGCGGTCGGGATGGTTGCGTGCCTGCTCCGGCGTCAGCAGCCCCTGCCGCATCAGCTCGGCCACCGCCGTGTGATCTTCGCTGATCTGGTGCATGCGCCCCGAGCGCAGATGATAGATGCGGCTGTCGCCCACCCACGCGCACCATGCCCGGTCGCCCTCAATGGCCACGGCCACTGCGGTGGTGCCCATGCCCTTGATGCGCGGATCGCGCTCCACCGCCTGCTGCATCTCGTGGTTCGCCGCCAGAAAGGCCTTTTCCAGCGCCGCCGCTGGCTCCTCCTCGGCGCGGAAGAAGCTGCCGGGAATCCACTCGGCGGCAATCTGGCTGGCCACTTCGCCGCCCTGATGTCCGCCCATGCCGTCGGCCACAATCGCCAGTGACACCACGGCCCCGCCGCGCGCCGCTGCCTGCCGCAAAAACGCAGCCGAGTCCTCATTGTTCTGGCGCACCTTACCTACGTCGGTCGCCACATAGCCCACGACTTGCAAATCGTTCACCCTTTCCCTGGAACTCTTCCCTACTGCCCGGCCGCGCGCTGTGCCGCGTCAAGGTCCTTCTGGATGCGGGCGCGCGAGTCTGCCGGCGCCTTCTGCAGCGCGTAGCGGAAGAACGTTACTGCGTCGCTCGTCTGTTGCAGGCTGACCATCGCGCGCGCCGCCACGTAGTAGCCCTCCCAGCGCGTGTTGTCCATGGTGATCAGGTTTTGCGCCTGCTGGTAGGCGGCCATCGCGTTGCCACCGCTGTAATCGCTCATCGCCTTGGCCAGTGCCTGTCCGTACGGCGTGTTGGCGTCGGCAGAGCTCGCCGCGCCACCGCCGTTCTTGGCCGTCGGAGGTGCCACCGCCAGCTTCTTCAGGTCCTTGCCGATCTTCTCAATCTGCGCCATTACCGCCGGATCGGCGGCCTTCGGCTTCTGCACCAGCTCGCTCATCTGCAACAGCATCTGGCGCTGCTGCTCGGCCTTGCGTGCCGCCTCCGCCTCGTTGCGGCGCAGCATCAGAAAGCTGCCAATACCCACAATGGCGATCAGCACCAGCGCGGCCAGCCCGATCCACAGCGATTTATTCGATTCCCGCTTCACCTTGCCGAAGGTCTCGCCCAGCATGCGCTCCACCGTCGCCCGGCCAATCGGACGCGGAGCATCCCCGTAGGCAACGCCCACCTCGCGTGTCGGTGTCAGTCCCGTGCTGCCGTCATCCAGCCGCGTCGGTCGCGCGCTCGCCGCCGGGGCCGGGTCCAGCTCAAAGCGGAACTCCGGGCCATTCAATCCAAGCTGCACCACGTCGTTGTGCCGGATCGGCGTGGGCTGGCTGATGCGCTTGCGGTTCAGGAAGGTGCCGTTGCGGCTGTTCAGGTCGCTGACCAGGTAGTCGTCCGCCCCTGTGCCCGCCGGAGTGATGCGCAAGTGCTCGCGGCTCACAACGTCATCGCGCTGCGGATCAAAGCGCACGTCGCTCGTCTCCGAGCGCCCCACGGTGATGCCGCGTAATCCATCGGCGCTGAACTCATCGGTCTGGTGCATCCGGGAGCCCCCGGTATGCTTGATCAGGATTCTGCGAGCCATCGTTCCCTCCCAAATTCAGTTTTCCGGGCGATCTCTACCGCCCGCTGCACCCGCCCATTTGGGCGGAAAGCGCCCAGCTAGTAAGGCTGTGGCGGATATTGTTGTGGCATCGTAGGCGCGGCATACTCCGGCGCGGGGGCCGCCAGTGGCGCCGGAGCGCCCTTGGACTTCCCCTGCACGGCATCCATCGCCTTCTGTGCGCTGATTGTCTGCGCCGTGCAGATGCTTTGCGCGGCCTCGGTCAGGTTCTGCAACTGCTGCAACACGCTGTCGTTCGGTGCCGCCCCGTTCATCGCCGCCTGCAATTCGGCGCGGCGATCCGCATCCGTGGTCTGCTCCACCAGCACCTGTAGCATCTGGTTGAGCCCCTCCCGCATTCCTTCCGGATTCGAAGCCATGCCGTTGAAATAAGCGGCGTAGTCTGCCGCCTGGGAGCAGGTCTGTTGCGCGGTGGTCACCTGTGCCTCCGCTGCCGCCAGCTCCGGAGAAGGCGTGTACGCAACCGCCGCGGGCGCGGGCGCTGCATGCACAACCGGGTCCGGCATACTCAGCAAATCCTGCGCGCTCGCGGCATGAACAGCGGACTCCGGTCCCTGCACTCCCGCCATCCCGCTCGCCCCCGCCGCATTCCCATGCCCCGCAGGAGCCTTCATATCCAGAGGATTCAGTGTCCCCGCCGGATGCGCAGGCCTCGAAGCTGGCTTTGCGGGCCTTGCCGTAGCGGGCTTCGCCGGATTCGCCTTGCCCGCGCTCGGCTGCCCTGGTTTTGGACTGGTCTTCGGATTCGTCTTAGGCTTTGCCGCCGGGCGATCCAGCGGCCCCTTCATGTCCAGAGGGTTCAGCGTGCCCGAGGCCTGTCCCGTAGGAGCTGACATGGTTGCCGGAGTCGTCTGCGGCATGTACATCGGAGCCGACTGCACCGGCGGTGGTGGATCCGTTGGTGGCGGAGGCGGTGCAATCGGTGCCGGAGCCTGCGGCTGCGCCGTCGCCGAATACGTCGCTTCGCCGTTGCCGGAACTTCCCTCGGCCGTCACCTCCGGCACCACCGGACGCGCGCGCAGTACGGGACGCGTGGGTGGGCCGGGGTCATACGTCTTCAGCGTGCTGTTCTGATTGTTCTGTGCCCGCTGCTGTGTCTCATCCGGCGTCGCCTGTGCCAGGCAGGCGGCGGCAATCCATAGGGTGAACAGCAGAGATGCCAGTACCGTCCACCGCGACCAGCTTCCACGGTGATTCATCTCCATCCCGATCTTCCCTCGAATTTGATTTTTCATTGCCGCCTCCTGCCCAGGCACAAAGCTACTGCCTTGCCTGTTACTTGCTCTTCTTCCGCTTTGCCGTCGAACTGGTATCCGCCGCCGGTTGAGCGGCAGTATCCGTACTCTGCGCGGCCGCGTCGGGTGGCGGAGGAGGCGGAGCGATATCCGCCGGAGCCGCCGGAGTCGCCACAGGAGCAATTGCCGCTCCCGGTGCCGGTCCCGTCGCGTCGGTCGAAGGGGCGCTGGCATCAGGAGCCTGAGCCGGTGCCGGCATCGGGGCAATGCCCGCATCCGGAGCACCTGCCGGGGCTGAGCCTGTCGGCGCCATCAACGCCTCGTTGGCTTCCTCCAGAGCATGAACCTTCGCCGAATCCACGCCCTGGGCAATGCCCTGCGACGTAACCTGCAGCGTAAACTGCGAGCCTGGGAAGAACTCCATGTTCACCGAGCTGGCGCCGAACTCCGCCGCTGCTGCAACGCCCAGTGCGCCGCCCGCAGCCGCTCCAATCAGCATGCCGCTTGCTCCGCCCAGCGCGTACCCGGCGGCCATGCCCGCCATGGCGCCAAACAGTCCGCCTTTCTTCTTGGCTGCCGTGTTGCCCTTGGCCACCAGCACGCCTTCTTCGTTCACCTTGGCCACGCCCTTGGAGTTGGCATAGTCCGTGATGTCGGCCTGCACCTTGTAGGTGTTGTCGCCAATCGTGATGGTCTCAAAGCTGAAATCAATATTGGAGTGCGGACGCCGGCGGTCTCTCGCCGGTTCCACCTTCTTGATCGTGCCCTCGAAGATCGCGCCCTGGTAATCCGCGGGCAGCACAACCAGCGCCGTAAACTGATCTCCCGCCTTCGAGGTGGCGGTGCTGATAGGGGCGGTCAACTTGACCACGAACTGCGCATTTTTGACGTTGAAATCCTGCGCGGTGGCAAATTGCGCCACCAGCAGTACAATCACCAGCAAACTAACCACTCGAACGCTGAATCGCATCTCATTCACTCCGTTTCGGTTAAGTTGATTGGCCCTAATTTACCGTCCATAAAATTGTCTGTTGCACAGTGCCTTTGCCCTGCACCCGGAAGGCCAGCCGCTTGTAGCGGTTGCTGGGTGAAGGCGGTGCTGCAATGATGACGTGCTTACTGTCCTTGGGCTGCAAACTGACTGAGACTCCCGGCAGGCTGCCGCTCACGATCCGCCCCTGGTCCACCTGGTCGCCCATGATGGTCACCAGCGCCACGCCCTGTACCTCGCCCTCCCACACCACGCTGCCGGAGCTTGGTCCGTCGTACACCTGCTGTGCCGGCTGCTGCTGTTGCGGAAAATTCTGCGGAATGCTGGCCGCGGCCCGTTGCTGGGCGGCCAACCGGTCGCGCTCCGCCTGCAGCCGCGCCGCCTCCTCCTGGTTGCGCCGTGCGGCAGAGGCCTGTTCGGCACTCAGCCGCTCCAGTTCCGCCCGTTGCGCGGCAAGCTGCTGCTCGTGCTGCTGGCGCTCAAACTCCGCCTGGGCTGCCGATTGTGTTGCCGATTGATTTGCCGGCTGTGTCGCCGATAGGCTTCCGGATTGTCCACCCTGCCCCGCCGCCGAGGGCTTCCCCGCGTCGCCGGCAGACGGCGTCGTCTGCCTTCCGCTGGAGAAAACTCCTCCCCGCGGCTGTTCAGATGTGCTTGTGTTTGGATTGTTTACCGTTTTCCCGCTGCTCCAGAAGCTGAGCAACAACCCCGCGCCCAGCAGCAGCACGCAGGCCGCAACCAGCAACACCTTGGGCAGGGCCGAAGATTTGGGCTTCTCTTCGATCAAAACGGTGGGCTTGATGTCTCGATCACTCATCGCTGGCGAACACCTTCAAATAGCCAAGATGCAACAGCTTACAAGTGCAACAACACGTCATTGGAAACGAAAGCGAATTCTATCCGCCACTCATTGATTATTCAATAAAGAATGCTCGAGCAGATTATGCACCCAAAGCGACATCCACAACACACGAATGTATGCCAAATCAATGTCTTAACACGCCGCTCGCATCACAATTTTGCAATGCAAGATAGCCGCCATGGCACACGTCAATCGTTTAAGCAGATACCTTACCGCAGAACGCGGCAGGCTTTTGTAAATGCGAGGAAAAATTGCGACCCATCCTGACGGGAATCGCTTCGCCTGGCGTCTGCCAGTCACCTTTGTGCCATGCAGACGCCGAGGTGATTATCTGCTTACCAATCCAAACCCCGCAGTTCTAGTGGACGCTCACTCCGTGGAGATCGCCAATGCCGGTATTAGTGCCGGCAATGGTTGCCGTGGGCGCAACATTCCCACTTGCCCCGGCGGCAAATACCGTAACACTGCTGCCGTTATTGTTGCCCACGTAGATCTTTCCCGTGGTGTCAACCGCAATGCCATTGGGATGCCCCAGCCCGGTATTGGTGCCGGCAATGGTTGCCGTGGGCGCAACGTTGCCGTTGGCTCCAGCGGCAAAGACCAGCACGTTGTTGCCGCTGCCACACGCCACGTAGATTTTATTCGACGAATCCACGGCCACTGCGTGAGCCTGGTTAATCGTGGTGTTGGTTCCGCTGATGGTTGATGTGGGCGCAATGTTGCCGCTGCTTCCGGCTGCGTAAACCGTTATGCTGTTGTTGCCCTTGTTCGCTACATAGATGTTGCCTGTGCTGTCTAGAGCGATTCCATTGGGTTTGTCCAGCCCGGTATTGGCGCCGCTGATTGTGGTGACCGGAGCAACATTGCCGCTGGCGCCCGCGGCGAATATCTCAATGTTGTTCCCGCTGGAACTCTGATTCGAGATATAGATCTATCCCGTCGAATCCAGCGCAATGCCGCTGGGGCAACTAAAGCCCGTCGAGGAACCGGCAATGGCCGAGGTCGGAGCCACATTGCCCGTGGCCGTGCCGGGATATACATCCACCTTGTCGGCCCCACAGTCAGATACATAGATGTTTCCGGAGCTGTCCACGGCCGTGCGATGCACATCGCTGAACGTGGTGGTGGAACCGGCAATGGCCGTCGTGGGAGCAACGTTCCCTGTAGCCGCCAGTGGGAAGGTGCTTACGTTGGTTTGCGATGCGACATAGATCGTCGTGTCTGCCGTCGGGTGGTGGACCGGCGGCGGACTGCACGAGGCGATCAACATCATTGCCCCTGTCAGCAGCACTGCCCAGCCAATGTAACAACCGGCGGATCTGAGCTGTCTCAATGTCATGGGTCGTTACTCCTCAGAACTCGCATTCGCGAGCGGTGCGTATACTACCCCAGATATCGCCCTAATACGACCCAATTTGTCTGTTTTGGTCAGTATCTTTTGATATCACTCAAAGCTTTGAGCACGCGCTCTGCCATGCGGAAAGCTATCTTCCATCCGCAGATCCCTCCATCACCACAGCGCCGTACCCACAACACTCCTGAACCTGAAATCCGGATAGGTGTATGCTCTGCCAATTATGAAACCTGAATCTTTCAACGACCCCTGTCAAAGGCTGCAATCTTTCTCCGCAATCCGCGCCACTATCTTTACGCTTCTGTTCCTGCTCATGTTTCCTGGCTGTGTCTTCTTATTCATTCTCCTTTCCGATTTCCCTTGCGGAATGCAACTAGCCACCATGGAGTGTTACACGCTATCGATTTGCATTTATACATTCGCCCAGGCTGGCAGATCACAAGCCTTTCTATTCTTATGCCCGATAGTTCAATCTCAATTGCCGCGCCTCTTTCTCCGCCACGCCGCCTTCTTGACGGTGCTCTTCCTTGTTCAGACCTCTGTGCTGATCCTCAAGCCACATTTTTCTCAGTATTGGCTGACCGAATCTGGTAAACGCATGCCACCGTACATCACGGCACTCTTGTTTTTTGCCGTAGCCCTGGCGGGGATACAGATCATGACCAACCGTTCGCTCTTGACGAAAGCTCATGCCGAGCATGCAGTGAACGTATAAGCCATTGCTGCACGCTTGATTGCATGCCAGAGTGTTCCCCGCGCCATAAACAGCAAGGGCGGACCATTCAGGCCGCCCATCGCGTGCAAGTAATACATCCGAGTCGAAATCGCTCAAAACCTGTCGACGAAAGCCTTGTGAGCGCCGAAGGAATGTGCATTCTCTAGCTTACTCAAACTGATTTTATCGGCTAGTTTTTCATTATGGATTGTATGTAGATAGCGCTTTCTGTATTTCTTCCAAACAAGTTCCTCTAGGTACTTCTTCGGATCACTCAGATTTTCAGGGTTGCCAGTAATTTTAGCGTCTTCCCTTCCCCCAAATACCTCTTTGATGGCATTTGGATCAAATAGGAACCATGCCTCAATCTCGCGTTTAGGTATTACCACAGCAGAGATTCGGGGATGCGCTCCAGCTACTGCTGTTGCCAGCTCCCTTCGAAGGTCAGCCTCGGTAAATGCATCCAAATCGTGCACAACTACTATGCAGCTACATGACCTCTCAACTAGACTACGTGCCCATGCGCTGCACTTTCGGCGAAGTTTTCCGCATCCATTACCTACGAAGTGCTTGAATCCGATCCTCTTCGTGGCCGCCATCCGGCAAGTGAGTTTGCGGATTACGGCTACGTCGCTCTCGTCTTCGGCGATAATTCCGACCGTCATGAACGCTCTCCTAATCCGCCTTCGCGCCAGTATTCACCGAGATTCCCTTCCATTTCCAGATATAGACGAAGTGCAGCGAATTCTTTGGCTGACATCGTTTGCTGAATGTGCTTGATGATTGTCCCCCGTGAGCTTTCAAACCAGACGCGAAAAACGTTTTCCGGGGCCACATGGTCGAGAACGTAGTCTGAATGTGTGGACAAAATGATCTGCTTCTTTCGAGATGCGGCTTTCATTAATTCAAGAATGCTCGAAAGTAATCCGTAATGAACGCATACCTCGGGTTCTTCAATAAGCAGAAGACTGCTCTCGTCAGTCAGAATATGGAAGACAAGCGCGAGAGTCTTGAACGTTCCCTCTGATAATTGATTCGGAGATAGTTTGCGTTTGCCAATACTAAATTGAGGAACTACTAGACGTTTGTTGCGCCTTCGAAACTCAATCTTCCCGCCTACGCGGACGGAGTAATCGGTAGAAGAAGTTTCAACCTCCTTAAAGTCTAGATCTGAAATCAGATTCAGACCGCGTGGTCCGACGATCTCTATAAACTCGCGGTATGGTTGATTATTCTTCGCGGAGCGCGCGGAGTACATCTTGTATAGGATTCTAGCGTGGCCTCGGAGTCGCAGTAAATTCCTCCGAACATCAGTAAGGCTCCGGTGAGCACCGTGTGGACTTGCTGCTGATGAGTAGGCATTCTCGGCTTGTGGACGAACGAGGTCCGGGAGGCGGGGATGGATGCTTTGAGTGCGGCGGTGCCGGTCGCGGGCAAGCGCAGGAAGCGCAGCG
>CAINND010000036.1 GCA_903851035.1 uncultured Acidobacteriota bacterium
GGCAAACGACTTGGCCGCAGCGTGGGGGTCGATGCCGAGCCCGCGCTGTGGCGCATATTCCTGCTCGGGCTGGTGGCGTCGCGCCTAGTCTTACTGTGTTAGTAAAATCAAGGCATTATGCGCACTTCTTCAAGCAAGAGGTGAACCTTGATGGAGGAACTTCGCGAGTTTGAGCGTTACCTGGGGCATCTGGGTGAGGGCTTGTCCCATGCCGACCGGAAGGCTGGGCTGCGGGGTTATTGCACCGGGCTGATGGCGCCGCTCAAGCGCAAGAGCGTGGAGCCGATGGCTTCACACCTGGCGCCGACGGCCACACGGTCAAGGCATCAGTCGTTGCACCACTTCGTATCCGAGTCGGCGTGGTCTGACGAAGAGATGCTGCTGCGTGTGGCGCAGTGGGTCGTGCCCGCAATGGACTTCGGCGACGGCGGCTGGTGGGTCATTGACGACACGGGATTTCCCAAGCAGGGGACGCATTCAGTAGGTGTGGCGCGCCAGTATTGCGGGATGTTGGGCAAGCAGGACAACTGCCAGGTGGCAGTCAGCGTGTCGCTGGCTGCGCAGGGCGGCAGTCTGCCGGTGGCCTGGCAGCTGTATCTGCCCGAGCAGTGGTGCGACGACCAGGCGCGCCGCACCAAGGCAGGCGTTCCCGAGGACATTGCATTTGCCACCAAGACGGCCATTGCTCTGGCACAGATCGAGCGACTGCTCAGCCAGGGTGCCCCCCGCCATTGCGTGCTGGCCGATGCAGGCTATGGCACCGAGACCGCGTTTCGGGAACGCTTGAGCGAGCTGGGCCTGGCCTACGTGGTGGGGGTGACCGGCCAAGTCAACGTCTGGCCACCAGGGCACGCGCCGCTACCGCCGCAACCCTACAGCGGGCGCGGCAATGTGCCAACGCGGCAACGCATGGGCAAGGCTGCACACCAGCGGCCTCAGTCGATGAAGGAGCTTGCGCACGCACTGCCGGCAGATCACTGGCAGACCGTCGAATGGCGTGAAGGCACCAACTTCACGCTGCGATCGCGCTTTGCCAGAGTCCGCGTGCGCGCCGCGCATCGCGATTACGTGCGTGCGCAACAGCGGCCCGAGCAGTGGGCGCTCATCGAGTGGCCTGAAGGCCACAAGGAGCCCATGAAGTATTGGCTGTCCACCTTGCCCGCGGACATCGCGCTGGAGCGCATGGTGCTGGAGGCCAAGATGCGCTGGCGCATCGAGCGCGACTACCAAGACCTGAAGCAAGACCTCGGGCTTGGCGACTACGAAGGTCGAGGATGGCGAGGTTTTCATCACCATGCGAGCTTGGCCATCGCCGCCTACGGCTTCTTGATGGCGCAGCAGCTTAGGCACCCAGAGGGCGCCGGCAAAAAAAACTTCGCCAGACGCCCGGAACCTGCCCTACCCACGCATTACAAGCCTCGCGGAAGCCCGGCGCACGCAGCGCCACGTCCCATCGTCCATCACGAGCTTGCGGCTGCGTATCGCCGCAGCCTTGCTCAGGACGCTACCAAGGTGTCCCTGCTGCCTGCGCGTAAACGCAAGGCTTCGCCTGTGACACAGTAAGACTAGCTTCCTGTGCGGCAGTTTCAAGCGCACTCTGACGGTCGAAGTAAGTGGTCCGCAGGCGCGTGCCTCCGTCCGCGTTGCCGACCCGCTCGCCGGCTCGCGGCGCACGTCCTGAACGGATCGCCTGTTCAGCGGGGGACAGCCGTTGCAGAGCCAGGCTCACGGTGCGATCTGCGGCCGCGCTCCGGTCCGCGAAACGTTTGGCGTCTGCCTGCTGTGCGGCATCCAGACCAGCGAGCCGAAGCTGGATCGCAAGCCTCTGCGCCGGCGTGAGGGATGCAGTTTCGATCACCCGAACGGTGACTCCCTTCGTTCCCGGCGGTGGTGGCTCCTGCGAGAACGACAGTACACCGGAGGCCTCTCGCCACTCGAAGACCTGGGTGACATCGGCGAGTACAGCGCCCACCAGGCCGAACGTCAAAACGGCGGCGGCAGCGACGAGCTGCACGCTTCGCATCAGGATCTCGGAAAGACGGCGTCCACCGTGCGCCCGCCGTTGAATTGGCACTCTCCCTGTCCGCCGCCATTCATGCCCGCGGCGGGTGCGTTCAGGTGGAAGCGGCAGCGCAGCAAGCGGTCGCCGGGGCCCTTCAGGTTGGCGACCACTGTCCCGGAGTAATGGGTGCTGAAGGCTGTCTCAGGAAACATGCCCCTGTAACCCCAATAGCCCCAGTCATTCCAGCCGCGTCCCCAACCGTTCCACATCGGCTCGAAGGCCTCTGTGCGGACGCTACTGGTGACTTGAAGGAACGGGCCGCTGAATGTGCCGCTGGCAGTTCCGGCGGGTCCGCTGGCACCGACCACGGCGGACATGGTGCCACTGGTTCCTGTGTCCTTGCTGGTCCATGAAAAGGTCACCGGCGCGTTGCTGGGTTCCACCGTCCCGGTGCCGGTTCCCATGGATGTGCATGCCGGCAGGGTCAACACCGCGCATGCGAAGACCGCGGGCACCGCGACACGACTGATCAGGTCGAACCGTGGTTTGATGCTCAGGAACTTCCTCATGGTGCTTTCTCGGATCGGTTGTGAGCGTTGAGCTTGGTCGAGTGGCGGTGGCTGGCCTCGCAGCGGGCGGGCAAAAGCACGGTGCCTGCGTTTGTGCGGCAGGTGAGCGACGAGCAGGCGATGGAGATCACCATCATCGA
>CAINND010000037.1 GCA_903851035.1 uncultured Acidobacteriota bacterium
CGGCTACCTCTCCGCGCTATGCGGAGTGGCCATCAAGGCCGGCATCGGCGCCAGTTGCGGCGTGGTGTACGCCATGGGCGGCGGACACGACGAGGCTGAGCGCGCGGTAAAGATCATGGCCGCAACACTGACCGGAATGATCTGCGACGGCGCCAAGGTGGGCTGCGCTTTAAAGGTGAGTAACGCCAGCGAGATGGCCGTGCGTGCCGCCGAACTGGCCATGCGTCGCGCCGAGGTTCCGGACGACAACGGCATCGTCGCTCCCACGGCGGAGAAGACCATCCAGAACCTGGCCGAGCTGGGCCGCAGCATGGAAAGCGTGGACCAGAAGATCATCCAGATCATGCTGAAAAAGCTGACCCCGGCACGCTAGGCGGAAGCCTTAGCATTCGACGTACTATCTGCGCTTCCGCGCACTCCACACACTCCGCACGTGGGTGTAACATCTTCCGCATGACGCAGGAAAATCCTTCTCAAAACCTGAAGCCCGTACTGAAACCTGTGGATGCGGCGGGCGTGCATCAACTTTATCTGGCTGGCGAGTGGACGGCCTCGGCGGATGTGGTCGAGGTGCTCTCGCCCTATGACCGCCATATTGTGGGGCGCGTGGCGATGGCCACCCCGGAGCAGCTCGAGCGGGCCGTTGCGGCCTCCGTGCGGGCGTTTGCCTTCACCCGCAAACTCGCCGGATATGAGCGCCAGCGTGCGTTGGCCTTTGTCGCACGCGGGCTTGCGGAACGTGCCGAGGAGTTCGCGCAGTGCATCATGGCCGAGGCGGGCAAGCCCATCCGCACCGCGCGGGCCGAGGTGGAGCGCGCCGCCTTCTGCTTCCAATATGCTGCTGAGCAGGCCACGCGGCTCACCGGCGAGGTGCTGCCGCTGGACGCTCTGCCGGTGGGCGCCAACCGCATGGGAATTCTGCGCCGTGTGCCGCTGGGGCCGGTGGCGGCCATCACTCCGTTTAATTTTCCGCTGAACCTGGTGGCGCACAAGATGGCTCCGGCGATGGCCGCGGGCTGTTCGATTGTGTTGAAGCCCGCCACGCAGACGCCATTTTCCGCCTTGCTGCTGGCCACTCTCGTCGCTGACTCGGGATATCCGCGCGAGGCGGTGAGCGTGCTGCCGATGACGAACCAGACGGCCTCGCCGCTGGTGGAAGACGAACGATTCAAGCTCCTCACCTTCACCGGCTCGTCGAGTGTGGGCTGGGCGATGAAGTCTCGCGCGGGAAAAAAGAAGGTCGCGCTGGAGCTGGGCGGCAACGCCGGATGCATCGTTCACAGTGACGCGGATCTGGACAAGGCCGCGGCGCGATGCGTGGCCGGTGGCTTCGCCTTTGCCGGACAAAGCTGCATCAGCGTGCAGCGCATCCTGGTGCAGAAGAGTGTTTATGCAGCCTTCTTGGAGAAGCTGGCGGCGGCCGTAGGCAAACTGGTGGTGGGCGATCCCTCGGCGGAGACCACCGAAGTGGGGCCGATGATTCGTCCCGAAGACGCAGCGCGGGCTGAAGAGTGGATCGCCGAGGCTGTGGCGGGCGGGGCAAAATTCGTTTGCGGCGGCACGCGGCAGGGAAGCATTGTGGCGCCGACCGTGCTGACCGGCACCAGTGAATCGCAGAAGGTGAACTGCCAGGAGGTCTTTGCCCCGGTGGTGACCGTGGAGCCCTACGAAGATTTCGAAGAGGCGCTCCAGAAGGTGAACCGCTCGCCCTACGGATTGCAGGCCGGCGTCTTTACCAGCGACATGGGACGCATCCTGCGCGCCTACGAGGAGCTTGAGGTCGGCGGGGTCATCGCCGGAGACGTTCCCACCTTCCGCATCGACCACATGCCCTACGGCGGCGTTAAGGATAGCGGACAGGGGCGCGAAGGCATCGCCTATGCCATCGAGGAGATGACCGAGCCAAAGTTGCTTGTGCTGGGATAAATCGGGCATGAAACGGAGCGATGGGCCAGCCTTCTGTGCGCCACGTCACTGAAAAATGCCAGCGGCGGCGGTGAAATATCCGGTTGAATTTCGGGCTCCGGTAACGAGCGGAGTCCGCCGTTGAGGTGACCCCATGAAACGCACTCTTCTGCTTGGACTTATTACGATGGTTTTCATCTGCCTGGCGCCCGCCACGGCCAGTGCGCAGAGCAAGGCATTCGACCAGGCCGTGGCCATCACCGACGACATTACCCCACCCCGGCTGCTGGAAGTGGCCAGCCCCGACTACACGGACGACGCCAAGCGGCACAAGATCAGCGGTGACGTGGTTCTACTGATTGTGGTGGACACCAAGGGCGACGTGATTGATGCCAGGGTCGTCAAAGGCTTGGGCCATGGGCTGGATGAGAACGCCATCGTGGCCGTGAAGGAGTGGAAATACAAGCCGGCTACCAAGGATGACAAGCCCATCATGGTGAAGATGGAAGTCACCTTGAACTTCTATCCGCCTATGTGATCCATGCGGCAATTGAAGACGGAATATAAGGGGGTGCGGCCACGGCTGCACCCTTCCTGTTTCACCTCTGGAAGCCGCTCATTGGGTGCAATCGTGATGGTTCAATCAAGATTGCTACCAAAACAGGAAGCGCGATTGTTCTCCACAAGTTGCACATAAAAAATCTGCACTTTATTGCGCACTCATGCATCTAGGTTAAAAGAGCAAATAGTCATGTGAGGATGGGCTGCGGAAGAGGCGCGAGGCTTTTCCGTGGGGTAGCGAGAAATTTCTCTTGAGGAATGGAAGACAAGCGGAAAGCTCCTGCTATAATCCATTGTTCGCGTGATACAAGTCACAATTATCAGAGTTACAGGTCACATCCGGCAGTGAGGTGAAAGTCGGGCTGGGTTGCCATCGCGGCAGCTCTCTGCCAACTCTCCCTGGTGCCGAATTCAGTCCGGCGCGGCAGCGGCCGGCGGAATGAAACGGGTCGTATCCATAACATGGCGCAGATCTTCCATCGTAGTGCCAACTCAATAGCAAGAGCCTCCACCCTGGGCGGTTTAATCCTGGTGGTCGGGCTTTTATGGACGGCGTTGCAACTGCAGCGCTCGCCGTACTTCACCTATGCCGGCGTGGCTAAGCCGCAGCCCGTACCCTTTCCGCACCAGCACCATGTGGCGGGGCTGGGCATTGACTGCCGCTATTGCCACACCACGGTCGAGGTCAGCGGCTTTGCCGGCGTGCCCCCCACCAAGACCTGCATGAACTGCCATTCGCAGATTTGGACGGCCGCTCCCATGCTGGAGCCGGTGCGCGAAAGCTACCGCACGGGCAAGCCGCTGGTGTGGACCAGGGCCAACGATCTGCCGGACTTCGCCTACTTTGATCACAGCATTCACGTCAACAAGGGTGTGGGCTGCAACAGCTGCCACGGCCGGGTGGACAAGATGCCGCTGATGTACAACGAGGCCTCGCTCCAGATGGAGTGGTGCCTGAGCTGCCATCGCGCGCCGGAGAAGGTGCTGCGCCCGCATCACGTAAAGGCCGATCCCGCGGATCCTGCCAGCCTAGGCGATCAGATCTTCAACATGGCCTACGAGCCGCCATCGTCCTCGCATCCGGTGACCATCGTCGAGGGCGGCCAGGAAAAGACATTTACCAGCCAGACGGGTCCCGGGGGATTGGGCACCTACCTGGTGCAGGCGAACCACGTGCGCTCGCCGCGCGACATTACCAGTTGCAACACCTGCCACCGCTAGAGCGGCGGGCAGGCAGCGGAAGGATTCCGACGAGTGGATTCGAAGCGAATGGACAACGCACAGAAGACCGATAAAGGGGATGTGTGTCCCGGTAAGAAGGACAAGCTGGAGCTGGCCGATGTACAGGCCCGGCTGAGCGAGGCCACGGGACCACGCTACTGGCGCACGCTGGATGAGTTGGCGCAGACGCCGGAGTTCGAGGAGATGCTGCACCGGGAGTTCCCGCGGCACGCCTCGGAGTGGACGGACAAGAGCTCGCGCCGCGACTTCATGAAGATTATGGGCGCTTCGCTGGCACTGGCTGGTATGAGTGCCTGCACGCGTCAGCCGCTGGAGCCGATCGTTCCTTACGTGAAGCAGCCGGCGAACCTGGTGCCGGGCAAGCCACTCTTCTACGCCACGGCGATGGCCTTGGGCGCATACGGCACGGGGGCTGCTGGTGGAAAGCCACGAAGGCCGCCCGACGAAGATCGAGGGCAACCCGCAGCATCCCAGCTCGCTTGGCGGCACGGACGTATTCACCCAGGCCAGCGTGCTGACCATGTACGATCCCGACCGCTCGCAGGGCAATAGCTACTTGAATGAATCGCGCACCTGGCCGCAGACGCTGGACAGCCTGCGCGCGGTGGCCAAGTCTCACCAGGCCGACCATGGCGCGGGATTGCGCGTGCTGACCGAGGCGACCTCATCGCCGTCGTTCGTGGCGCAGATGCAGCAGTTCCTCAAGGCGTATCCGCAGGCGAAGTGGTATCAGTGGGAGCCTGTGAACCGCGATAATGTGTACGCGGGCGCGCAGATCGCCTTCGGCCAGCCGGTGGAGACCCAGTACGACCTCAGCAAGGCGCGCATCGTGCTTTCGCTTGATGGCGACTTCCTCAGCTCGGGCTTCCCGGGATTCCATAAGTACGCAAGGCAGTTCTCGCAGCGCCGCCGTCCGGAGTTGAAGTCGGAGATGCTGCGTTACTACGCGGTGGAGAGTTCGCCGACCAACACCAGCGCCAAGGCCGATCATCGCCTGCACATGCGCGCCAGCGAGGTGGAGAGCTTTACCCGCGCGCTGGCCACCGCACTGGGCGCAGCGCAAGCGGGTGGAGAATTCACTCCGCAGCAGAAGAAATTTGCCGCCGCCCTGGCGAAGGATTTGCAGTCACACAAGGGCGCGGCCGTGGTGATTGTGGGCGATGCCCAGTCTCCGGCGACGCACGCGCTGGCGCACCTGATGAACGCGCAGCTTGGAGCGGTGGGCAAGACCGTGACCTACACCGAGGCCGTGGATAGCAGCGCGGGCTGGGGCAAAGTCGCGCAGCTTCAGTCGCTGGTGGCGGAGATGAACTCCGGCGCGGTGAAGACCCTGCTGGTGATGAACTCCAACCCGGTGTACGACGCGCCCGCCGACCTGAACTTCCTCGATGCCTTCAACAAGGTTCCCCTGCGCATCCACCTTGGGCTCTTCCAGGATGAGACCGCGAAGTACTCGCACTGGCACCTGAACGCCACGCATTACCTTGAGCAGTGGGGCGATGTGCGCAGCTGCGACGGCACGGTGAGCTTCATCCAGCCGCTGATTGCGCCGCTCTACAACGGCCACGCGGAGAGCGAGCTGATCGAGTTCCTGACCAACCAGGACGAGGCCTCCAGCTACCTGCTGACGCAGCGTTACTGGCAGCAGCAGCACACGGGCCAGGACTTCAAGGGCTGGTGGGATCGCTCGCTGCATGACGGATTCGTAAAGGGCTCGGCCCTGGCGCCGAAGACGGTTGCGGCCAAGGGCGCGGTGCCTGCGCAGGCTGCCGCGCTGGCGGGGTTGGAGATCATCTTCCGCCGCGACGCCACCATCTACGACGGCCGCTTTGCCAACAACGGCTGGTTGCAGGAGACTCCCAAGCCGATGACGCAGGTCTGCTGGGACAACCCCATCCTGATGAGCGTTGGCACGGCCAAGAAGCTGGGCCTGAAGAGCGAGGACGAAGTCGAGTTGGAAGTTGGCGGACGCAAGGTGAAGGGCGCTCTCTGGCTTACGCCGGGGCATCCCGAGCAGGCGGTGACCGTGACGCTCGGCTACGGACGCCAGCGGGCGGGCAAGGTGGGCACCGGAGTGGGCTTCAGCGCCTACGCGCTGCGCACGTCGCAATCGCCGTGGTTTGTGGATGGCGTGAATATCAAGCCGACGGGCAAGCATTTCGGTCTGGCCTCGCCGCAGGGCCATCAGTCGATGGAAGGCCGCGAGATTGTGCGCGTCGCGACGCTCGAAGAGTTCATCAAGAACCCCGACTTTGCGCACGCCGTGGTGGAGGCTCCCGCCGCCGGGCTGACCATGTACGCTCCTTACGAGTACAAGGATCACAAGTGGGGCATGGCGATTGATCTGAACTCCTGCATTGGCTGTAAGACCTGTACCGTGGCCTGCCAGGCGGAAAACAACATCGCGGTGGTGGGCAAGGAAGAAGTGAAGCGCGGCCGCCACATGAACTGGCTGCGCATTGACAACTATCACGAAGGCTCGCCCGATAATCCCAAAACATATTTCCAGCCCGTCCCCTGCATGCAGTGTGAAAACGCTCCGTGCGAAGTGGTTTGCCCGGTGGGCGCCACCACGCACAGCAGTGAAGGGCTGAACGACATGGTGTACAACCGCTGTGTCGGCACCCGTTATTGCAGCAACAACTGCCCGTACAAGGTGCGCCGCTTCAACTTCCTGCTGTACTCGGATTTCGAGACGCCGCAGTTGAAGTTCCAGCGCAATCCGGACGTCAGCGTGCGCAGCCGCGGCGTGATGGAAAAGTGCACCTACTGCGTGCAGCGCGTCACCCATGCCCGCATCAACGCCGAGGAGCAGAACCGCAAGGTGGCCGACGGAGAAGTGATGACCGCCTGCCAGCAGGCCTGTCCGTCGGAGGCCATCGCCTTTGGCGACCTGAACGATCCGAAGAGCCGCGTCAGCCGCATCAAGGCCAGTGAGCGGAACTACGGATTGCTGGAAGAGCTGAACACGCGTCCGCGCACCACGTACCTGGCTGCGGTGCGCAACCCGAATCCCGAGTTGGAGCGGTAAAGGACCATGGAACAAGCTACTGAGACCAAATCTCCGGAGATGACGGAACGGCTATTGCCGGGCCAGGCGCCGGTCCTTACTCCGGGGCACACCCTGGAGACGATCACCGACAAGATTGTCTCCCTCGTGCTGCGCCGCCCGGTGACCCTGGGCTGGGTGGGAGGCTTCGTCTTCTTCTTCGGCCTGATGAACGTGCTGCTCTTCGCCATGGCTTACCTGTTCTTCCGCGGCGTCGGCATCTGGGGCATCAACGTTCCGGTGGGCTGGGGCTTCGCCATCGTGAACTTCGTCTGGTGGGTTGGCATCGGCCACGCGGGTACGCTGATCTCCGCCGTGCTGTTGCTGCTCAAGCAGGGCTGGCGCAACTCGATCAACCGCTTTGCCGAGGCCATGACGCTGTTTGCCGTGGCCTGCGCCGGCGTCTTCCCGCTGATCCACACGGGGCGTCCGTGGCTGGCCTACTGGCTCTTCCCGTATCCCAACACGATGGGCGTGTGGCCGCAGTTCCGCAGCCCCTTGCTGTGGGACGTATTCGCCGTCTCCACCTATGCGACGATCTCGGCGCTGTTCTGGTTCGTCGGACTGATTCCCGATCTTGCCACCTTCCGCGACTCGGCGCAGAATCCCGTGGCCAAAAAGATTTACGGCCTGCTGGCGATGGGCTGGCGCGGCTCCGCCCGCCACTGGAAGCGCTACGAGAGTGCCTATCTGCTGCTGGCCGGTTTGGCCACGCCGCTGGTGCTCAGCGTGCATACGGTGGTCAGCTTCGACTTCGCCATCTCGATCGTTCCCGGCTGGCACACCACGGTCTTTCCGCCGTACTTTGTGGCCGGCGCAATTTACTCCGGCTTCGCCATGGTGCTGGTGCTGGCCATCCCCATCCGCAAGTTTTACGGCGTGCAGGACATGATGACCATGCGCCACCTGGACAACGCCGCCAAGGTCATGCTGGGCACGGGATTGATCGTCGCCTATGGCTACACCATGGAGGCCTTCTACGCCTACTACTCCGGCAGCGGATACGAATATTTTGTGCTGAAGAATCGCATGCTGGGTCCGCTGGCGTGGTCCTACTGGTGCCTGATTCTCTTTAACGTGCTCATCCCACAGTTGCTCTGGATCCGTAAGGTGCGGCAGAACACGCTGGCGTTGTTCTTCACTTCGCTGGTGGTGCTGCTGGGCATGTGGCTGGAGCGCTTCGTCATCGTCGTCACCAGCCTGCATCGCGACTTCCTGCCCTCTTCGTGGGGCATGTACACCGCGACGCGCTGGGATTACGCGATCTACGTGGGCACGCTCGGATTGTTCTTCTGCGCCATGTTCCTCTTTGTAAGGCTGATGCCGATGATCACCATCTTTGAAATGCGCATGCTGCTGCCGCAATCGCGCGTTACGACGGAGGCCGCTCATGACTGAAGCAACCCTGCACGGAGTGGTGGCCGAGTACCTGACGCCGGATGCGTTGGTGGCGGCCTGCAAGCAGGCTCGCAAGGCCGGCTACCGCCGCCTGGACGCCTACACGCCGTATCCGCTGGAAGAAGCTGCCGAGGCCATTGGCTTTGAAAAAACGCAGGTGCCACTGCTGACCCTGATCGGCGGCATCCTGGGCGGGCTGACCGGCTATGGATTGCAGTACTGGGTCAACCTCTCGGCCTACCCGCAGAACATCGGCGGACGCCCCATGCACTCCTGGCCGTCGTTTATCATCATCACCTTTGAGATGACGATTCTTTTTGCCGGCATCACCGCCGTGGTGGGCATGCTCACCCTCAACGGACTGCCGCAGCCCTATCATCCGATCTTTAACCATCCGCGCTTTACGGCCGCCAGCCGCGACCGCTTCTTCCTGTGCATTGAAGCCGCAGACGACAGGTTTGAGCTGGCGGAGACGAAGCGCTTTCTGCAGGCGACGGATGCAATTGACGTGGCGGAGGTCGCCGACTAGCTCATGGCCCTGTTTGCGATGAATACGATGACAAGAAAATTCCGGGCCGGCGGTTGGATGCTCCTCCCCGTGGCTGCCGCGCTGCTGCTGGCCGGTTGCCGCGAGGACATGCACAACCAGCCCAAGTTTGTTCCGCTGCGCGAAAACCAGTTCTACGGCGATGGCCGCTCGGCGCGCCCCGTGGTGGAAGGCACGATTGCCCGTGGACAGTTGCAGGACGACTCTCTGCTCTACACCGGCAAGGTGGATGGCAAGGAGTCCGAGCAGCTTCCGTTTCCCATCACGCAGGCCGATTTGGCGCGTGGGCGCGAGCGCTTCAACATCTTCTGCGCGCCCTGCCACTCCGCGCTTGGCGATGGCAACGGCATGATTGTGCAGCGTGGATTCAAGAAGCCGCCCAGCTATCACGAGGCGCGGCTGGTGAAGGCGCCCATCGGACACTTCTTCTATGTGATTACCAACGGCTGGGGCTCCATGGGCGATTACTCGGCGCAGGTTCCGGTGGCCGACCGCTGGCGCATCGCGGCCTACATCCGCGCCCTGCAACTATCGCAGGCAGCCACGCCGGCCGATCTGCCGCCGGGCACGGTCGCCGCCAGCCACGCCGCGCAGGCAGACGCCGCCGGCATGACTGAGAAAAAGGAGGCGAAGTAGCTGAGCGCAACTAGCTATCCCGCTTCCTATCGCTTTGCCGCTCCGGCCAACACCATGGCCGTGGCGGGACGCTGGGCCGGACTGGGCGTCTTGGGTGCCGTGGCGTCCTTTGCCGGAGCCATGATGGCGCCGGATCAGTTCTACCGCGGATACTTGATCGGCTACATGCTGGTGCTGGGCTTCACCCTGGGCTCGCTGGCCCTGCTGATGCTGGGCCACCTGACGGGCGGCAACTGGTGGATGATTGGCCGCCGCGTGATGGAAGCAGCCGTCGGCAACCTGCCGCTGCTGACCGTTCTCTTCCTGCCCATCTGGTACGGGCGGCACCACCTCTACATCTGGTTGGACCCGGCTTACGTGCAGACACACCTTTCTGTGGCAAGCAAGTCGGGCTACTTGAACGACCAGTTCTGGACGATCCGCGCGGTGATTTACTTTGCGCTGTGGAACCTGTGGGGATGGGCGTTGCGCCGTGGCAGCCGCCGCCAGGACGATGACAGCTCTCCTGCCGTATGGCAAAAGCTGAAGACGTGGTCGGCGCCTGGCATCCTGGTCTATGGTTTGACCATCACGCTGGCCTCCACCGACTGGGTGATGTCGCTGGACCCGACCTGGTATTCCACTATCTACGGCATGTTCTTCATCATCAGCGAGATGCTCGCGGTGATGGCACTACTGATCGTGGTGCTCTGCTCCATGCGCACCAGCCAGCCCTATGACAAGATTCTTGGGCCGGATAAGCTGCACGACTACGGCAAGCTGATGCTGGCCTTCACCATGGTGTGGGCGTACTTCAGCTTTTCGCAGTGGCTTATCATCTGGGCCGGCAACCTGCCGGAAGAAATTACCTGGTACCTGTATCGCATTCACGGCGGCTGGCAGACCGTGGCGCTGACGCTGGTGGTTTTGCAGTTTGCCCTGCCTTTCCTGCTGCTGCTCTCGCGGGAGATCAAGCGCGACGCGCGCAAGCTGGTGCCCCTGGCCCTGCTGGTGCTGGTCATGCGCTATGTGGATATCTACTGGCTGGTGGCGCCGAGTCCCTTCCCGGGCATCTCCGGCGCTGAGCATCACCTGACCTATCACTGGACGTACCTTGCGGCGCTGTTGGCGTTGCTCGGCCTGTGGATGGGTGCGTTCTTCCGGCAGCTTGGCGGCCAGCCCGTGCTGGTGGTGACCGAGCCGATGTTGCCGCGCCTTTGGGAGCAGAGTCATGGCCACTAACCACACGCACGAGCACGGCAACACCAATCCGAGCGTCACCTTTGACAAGACGGACCTGAGCGCCCGCGGCATCCTGGTCTTCTTCTCCGTCATGATTGTCTTCTTTGTCGCCATGAGCCTGACCGCCCTCGGACTGTGGGTGGGGCTCAACAAGGCGGCGGACAAGCATGATCCCGAGCCCAGCCCGCTGGTGAAGAATGTGGTGACGCCGCGTTCGCAGGTGCTGATGAACACGGCCAACGTCAATTTGCAGAAGTTTCCCGAGCCGCGCTTGCAGCATGATGACGCCGGTGACATGGAACGCTTTCAACTGCAACAGGCGGCGGAACTGATGGCCGAACCCTGGCAGGATCAGCAGGGCAAGGTACATCTGCCGATTGACCATGCGATGCAGTTGACCCTGGGACGTTTGAACGCGCGCACGGCCGCAGCGATTGAGAACTATCCCGGCGCAGGACCGGCCAAGTCGGAGCCCGCGGCGGAAGAGCCCGCAATGGCCGAGGCCGAGGCCGAGCACAAGTAAGCACGGATGTAAGCACGACCTCCGCGACAGCTTCGCGGTGACTGGCAACGATGAAGAAGCATTGGGGCAGCAAAATTCGGAGCGCGATGGTGGGCGTGGTTCTGCTGGCCGGCATGGCGCAGGCGCAACTCTTCATGCCTCCGGAGTCGAAGACCGTGGCGCCGCCGGGGCTGGAGGGCGTGGGCATCGATCAGCGCCTGAACGAGCAGGTGCCGCTCGATTTGACCTTCAAGGACGAAACCGGCCGCACGGTAAAACTCGGCGACTACTTTCACGCCGACCGTCCGGTCATCCTGAACCTTGTGTACTTCGAGTGCCCGATGCTGTGCACCGAGGTGCTGAACGGGTTGACCTCGGCGCTGAAGGTGATGAAGTTCCAGCCGGGCAAGGAATTTGAAGTTGTTACCGTGAGCATCGATCCGCGCGAGGGGCCGGCGCTGGCCGCTACCAAAAAGGCCAGCTACCTGAAGCGCCTGGGGCATCCCGAGGCCGCCGCGGGCTGGCACTTCCTCAGCGGAGAGCAGGCACAGATTTCCGCGCTGGCCGATGCCGTGGGCTTCCGCTACCGCTACGACAAAAAGCTCGACCAGTTTGCGCACGCCGCCGGAATCATGCTGCTGACGCCGGAGGGCAAAGTGGCGCAGTACTACTACGGCGTGGAGTACTCCGCCAAGGACATGCGCCTGGGCATTGTGGAAGCGTCAAAGAACCACATCGGCTCGCTGGCCGACCAGGTGTTGTTGTATTGCTATCACTACGATCCGCGCACCGGTCGTTACGGCGCGACGGTTACGAATATTGTTCGGCTGGCCGGCCTCACCACGGTGATTGTGCTGGGCAGCGCACTGGTACTGCTGTTCAAGCAGGAAAAGAAAGATAAAGTCCTCGGAACGGGACGGACATAAAACTTTATGTGGGAACATCTGCCTCTATTTCCGGCGCGCGCCAGCACCATGGCGGGACACGTGGACGCCTTGTACTTCGCCCTGGTGGCGATTGCGGCGTTCTTCACCTTCCTGGTCTCGGCCTTGATCCTGTTTTTCGCCATCCGCTACCGCAAGGCGCGCAACCCGCATGCCACGCAGATTCACGGCTCGACGGCGCTCGAACTGCTGTGGACCGGCATTCCGCTGGGCATCGTGATGATGATCTTCGTCTGGTCGGCGGTCATCTTCTTCATGCAGACCCGTCCGCCCAAGGGCGCGATGGAGGTCTACCTGGTGGGCAAGCAGTGGATGTGGAAGTTCCAGCACACCGAGGGCCAGCGCGAGATCAACGAGCTGCATGTGCCCGCCGGGCGCGACGTCCGCATGGTGATGACCAGCCAGGACGTGATTCACAGCTTCTACGTGCCGGCCTTCCGCATCAAGGCCGACGTGCTGCCGGGCCGCTACACATCGACCTGGTTCCACGCCACCACGCCCGGCCACTATCACCTGTTCTGCGCCGAATACTGCGGCACGCAGCACTCGGGGATGATTGGCGAGATCGTGGTGATGGACCCCGTGGAGTATGACAAGTGGGCGGCCAGCGGCGTCGATGGCTCACTGGCTTCGGCCGGTGAAAAGAGCTTCCAGCACTATGGATGCTCCATGTGCCACCGCGCCGACAACGCAGGCCGCGGACCGAACCTGACCAGCGTCTTCGGCCACCAGGTGCTGCTCGACGACGGACGCACCATCACCGCCGACGAGAGCTACATACGGGAGTCCATACTGAACCCGGGCGCGAAGATCGTCAGCGGCTTCAAAAACATCATGCCCACCTTCGAGGGCCAGCTCAGCGAGGACGAGGTCATTGGACTGGTGGCCTACATCAAGGCCCTGGGCAACGGCACGGCCAACCTGCCGCTACCGGTCAGCGAGCCGAACTCGGGTGCATACCCGGTGGCGCCGAAGCCGGAAGGCTCGGCCGCCAAGAGCGACAAGACGGCCACCACGCCGGAGAAGAATGGCGCGGCCAAGCCCGCGGCCAGGCAGTAGGGGAAGGAACATGGAAACCATCAGCCATACTTCGCAAGCGAAGCCGAACTACCTGAATGCCGACTACGGCCTCAAGTCGTGGTTGCTGACGACCGATCACAAGCGCATCGGAATCCTGTACCTGATTTCGATCTCGGTCTTCTTCGTGCTCGGCGGCTTCTTCGCCATGCTCATCCGCCTGGAGTTGCTGACCCCGGCGGGCGACCTGGTGCTGGCCGATACCTACAACAAGCTCTTCACCATGCACGGCGTGGTGATGATCTTCCTCTTCCTGCTGCCGGCCATCCCGTCGGTCTTCGGCAACTTCCTGGTGCCCATGATGGTGGGCGCCAAGGATTTGGCCTTCCCGAAGCTGAACCTGGCGAGCTGGTACATCTTCATGATCGGCGCCGGCTTCATCATGTACTCCGTGATCACCGGCGGTCTGGACACGGGCTGGACCTTCTACACGCCGTACTCCACGACGTATTCAAACAGCAACGTGGTGGCTGCCGCGCTCGGCGTATTCATCACCGGCTTCTCGTCCATCTTCACCGGACTGAACATCATCGTCACCGTGCACCGCATGCGCGCCCCGGGACTCACCTGGCGCCGCCTGCCGCTCTTCATCTGGGCGCACTACGCCACTTCGGTCATCATGGTTCTGGGCACGCCCGTGCTGGCCGTCACCATCGTACTGGTGGCACTGGAGCGGCTCTTCCACTTCGGCATCTTCGATGCGCGTTACGGCGGCGATCCGCTGCTCTTCCAGCATCTCTTCTGGTTCTACTCGCACCCGGCCGTTTACATCATGATTCTTCCGGCCATGGGCGTCATCAGCGAGTGCATTGCCTGCTTCAGCCGCAAGCGCGTCTTCGGCTATGACTTCGTTGCCATGTCGTCCATCGCCATCGCCGTGCTCGGCTTCCTGGTGTGGGCGCATCACATGTATGTGGCCGGCATCAGCACATATGCCGCCTTGATCTTTTCGCTGCTGACCTTCTTCGTCGCCATCCCCTCGGCGGTCAAGGTCTTCAACTGGACGGCCACGCTGTACAAGGGCTCCATCACCTTTGAGACGCCGATGCTCTACGTCTTCGCCTTCATCGGACTGTTCACCATCGGCGGATTGACCGGCGTATTCCTGGCGGCCGTGGGCATCGACCTGCACGTCACAGACACTTACTTCGTGGTGGCCCACTTCCACTACGTGATGGTGGGTGGCACGGTGACGGCCTTCCTTGCAGCGCTGCACTTCTGGTGGCCCAAGATGACCGGCAAGATGTATCCGGAAAATTTCTCCAAGGCCAGCGCGCTGCTGGTGTTCATTGGCTTCAACCTCACGTTCTTCCCGCAGTTCCTGCTGGGTTATCTGGGCATGCCGCGCCGCTATCACGCGTATCCCGCGGAGTTCCAGGTGCTGAACGTGCTTTCCACTGCCGGCGCCTCGATTCTCGCCGTGGGCTTCCTGATGCCGATGATCTACCTTGCATGGAGTCTGCAGTACGGCAAGGACGCGGGCGACAACCCGTGGCACGCCGCCGGCCTGGAGTGGAAGACTTCCAGCCCGCCGCCGACCTTCAACTTTGATGAGACGCCGACCGTGACCTGGGAGGCTTACAACTACGACGAGATCGACGCACCCGGCGGTCCGACGCACAACAAGGGGGTTGAAGTTGCCGGATAACCAAGTTGCGACTCAAGACCTGAAGCACCATTTTGCCGACCTGGAGCACCAGAAGGCCACCTCCACCTTCGGCATGTGGATCTTCCTGATTACCGAGATCATGTTCTTCGGCGGAGCCTTTGCCGCCTACCTGGTCTACCGGCTGTACTACTTTAATGCCTGGGTGGCCGGCAGCCAGACCATGGAGATCAAGCTGGGCGCCATCAACACCGTGGTGCTCATCTGCAGCTCGTTGACCATGGTGCTCTCCGTGCATTTTGCCAAGCTGGGCAAGCGCAAGCTGACCGCCATCTGCCTGCTGCTGACCCTTCTGCTTGGTTGCACCTTCCTGGGCGTCAAGGCCGTGGAGTATCACGGCCACTGGATGCATCACGAAGTGCCGGGGCCGAACTTCCACTTTGAGCACGAGGGCAACTACGACCCGCACCAGGTGATGATCTTCTTCTCGCTGTACTTCGCCATGACCGGCCTGCACGCCCTGCATATGATCATCGGCGCCGGACTTCTTATCTGGCTGCTGATCTTCAACGCGCGCGGCCGCTTCACTCCGGAGTACAACACGCCGGTGGAGATGGTCGGCCTGTACTGGCACTTTGTTGACCTTGTATGGATTTACCTTTTCCCGCTGCTCTACTTGATCAGCCACAGCCATAACGGGTAGGAGGACCAACTATGAGCTCGCACGCACATCACCCTACCGTCAAGACCTTCGTCGCCGTCTGGATCGCGCTGCTGGTGCTGACCGCGGTAACGGTCTACGTGGCCACCCTGGATCTCGGCCCCCTCAACCCGATCGTGGCCCTGACCATTGCCACCGTAAAGGCGCTGCTGGTGTTGCTCTTCTTCATGGAGCTGCGCTATTCCACGGCCCTCACCAAGGTCGGCGTTACGGCCGCCATCTTCTTCCTGCTGATTCTGATCTGGCTGACGCTCAGCGACTACCTGACGCGCGGCTGGAGCAGCTACATCCATCCCTTCCACTAGAGCGCATTTGGGAGAGGGATTTTCGGGGGAGGGCCTTTGGCTCTCCTCTTTGTTTTGCCCTGGGTTTTGCCCCTGTTTTCGCCGTTGCATTTCCCCTCCGGCGGGGTTTCAATGTTAATGCCCGGTGAAAATGCGCCCTGATGTGTTTCCGCCGCCCGCGAGGCTGCATACAATGAAGACGATGAAACCACTGATATTTGTCGTCGAGGATGAAGCCGATATCGCCCGCCTGGTGAAGCATCATCTGGAGGCAGCCGGCTTCAACGTAACCACCTTCGCCACCGCACCGCAGGTGATTCCCGAGGCTGAGCGTGAACGTCCCGCGCTCTTCCTTCTGGACATCATGATTCCCGGCGGCGACGGCTTTGAAATCTGCCGCCGCATTCGCCAGAACCAGGCCATCGCCATGACGCCGGTCATCTTCCTTACGGCGAAGACCAGCGAGAGCGATCGCGTGCTGGGTCTGGAGCTGGGCGCCGACGATTATGTTGGCAAGCCCTTCAGCCCGCGTGAGCTGGTGGCGCGCGTCAAGGCCGTGCTGCGTCGCTTTGAGCGGCCGCTGGCGCCGGAGGTCATCACCACCGGCGACATCGAAATCGACAGTGGCGCCATGATCCTGAAGGTGCGTGGCAAGCAGGTGGCCACCACGGCCACCGAATTCCGCCTGCTGGAGTACATGGCGCGCCATCCCGGACGGGTCTTTACCCGCGACCAGTTGCTCGACGCCGTCTGGCGTGACACGGCCTACGTTACGCCGCGCTCGGTGGACGTCTATGTGCGCCGCATCCGCGAGAAGATTGAAAAGGACGCCGAGGAGCCGCAGTATCTGCGGACCGTTCGCGGAGCGGGGTATCGCTTCGAGGCCATGAAGTGACGCATCGGATCTTCTACAAGCTCGTCTTTGTTTTTGCTGTATTCATCGCCGCCGCCACGCTGATCCTCGACCTGGCCATCACCCACAGTTGGCAGGGCTCGCTGCGCAGTGAGATTGAGAACAGCCTGGGCCAGAAGACGGCGATGTTGGCCCTTGAGTTGAGCGCCCGCCCGCTGGCGCAAATTCCTCCCACGCAGTTGCGACAGCAGGTCAAGAGTATTGCCGAGGCGGCCCACGCCCGCGCCACCATCATTGACACGCAGGGTCACGTGCTGGCCGATAGCACGGCCGACGCCGAGTCCATGGAAAACCACGCCCGCCGCCCGGAGTTCATCGCCGCCCTTGAGGGCCGCACCGGTACGGATGTGCGCATCAGTCATACCGTGGGCTTGGAGTTTCTCTACCTGGCGCAGCCTGTGCCGGGCGGAGCCGTGCGCCTGGCTGTCCCATTGGTTGCCATCGCGGAGGCGAACCACCGCGTGGTGCGTTCACTGGCGTGGGCCAGCGCGCTGGCCTTTGTGCTGGCCGTGCTGCTGGCGGCCTGGGCCTCTCGCGGCGCCAGCCTGCGCCTGGAGCGCATCCTGGAATTTGCCGGCAAGATCGCCGAAGGCGACCTGAGCGCCCGCCTCAGCGAGCATCAGGGCGACGAGATTGGCAACGTTGCCATGGCCCTGGACGTTACGGCGCGCAAGTTGCAAACCAGCTTCCAGCAGTTGGAAGACAGCCGCAGCGAATTGGAAGCCGTGCTCAACAGCATGCAGGAGCCGGTCATCGCCCTCAGCAACGATGGCCGCGCGCAATGGGCCAACCATCGCCTGGAGATGCTGACTCCCACCGGCGTGCGCCTGGGCCAGCCCGTGGTGCAGACCGTGCGCGACCCCAACTTCCTGGCCGCCGTGCAGACCGCCGCGCAGGAGCGCCGTGTGACCTCGACGCGGGTGAACAGTTTTGTGCCGGGGCGCATCTTCAATGCCACCGTGGCGCCCATGCCCAGCGGCGGACTGGTGGCCGTGCTGCACGATTTGACCGATGCGGAGAAGATAGAAACCACACGCCGCGACTTTATCGCCAACGTCAGCCACGAGCTGCGCACGCCGCTCACCAGCATCCAGGGCTATGCGGAGACTCTTCTCGATGGCGTCAACTCGCCGGAGACGCAGCGCGATTTTCTCGAGATCATCCGCAAGAACTCCGCCCGCATGACGCGCCTGACCGAGGACCTGCTGGTACTGGCCCGCGTGGAGAGCGGCGACAAAAAGCTGCAACTGCGTCCTCTGGCGGCTTCCGAACTGCTGCGCGACGCCAGCGATTACTTCCGCGATCATCGTGCCGACAGTGGCATGCAACTCGACGTGGTCAACGAGGCGCTGAAACTGGTGAACGCCGACCGCGATGTCATCTTCCAGGTCTTCAGCAACCTGATTGACAATGCCTGCAAGTACGCTGCGTCTGGCGGACGCATCCTGATTGGCGCGCATGACGTGGAAGGCTTTGTGCAGTTCTACGTGCGTGACTTCGGCCCGGGCATCTCCAGTGAGCACCTGCCGCGGCTCTTCGAGCGCTTCTACCGCGTGGACAAGGCGCGCTCGCGGGAGAGCGGCGGCACCGGGCTCGGACTAGCCATCGCCAAACACATCATCCTGGCGCACGGCGGCAACATCATGGCGGAAAGCGAGCTGGGCCACGGCTGCACCTTCGTATTCTCCCTGCCGGAGGCGCGCGCGGGCGGCGAGTAGGACGACAGAATTCATGTGAAATTCACAAAGCGCTCATCGCCGTTCAATCCTGGGGCGCTAGGCTACAAACAATGAAGTTGGGGGCTTGAGAGGCCATGCAGGTGCCGCACCGGCGGCAGGCCTCTCAACATTTTTTTGCCCTCGCTACTTCTGGAGTCAGTACTTTGGTTGAACCAAAGACACAGCCGGCGGTTGCCTCGCATCTGCTCGAGCTCACGCTCGACGCATTCCGCATTACACATCGCGCCGCACAAGCCTCCGCCGAAGGCGTGGCCACGGCTTCGCGCGTGCTGCTGGAAGAGGTTCGCGGGCTGGAGCAGGACCTTGATTCGCTGGATCGTGACATCGACGACCTGGTGACGACGACGATCAACCGCGTGCCGGAGGATGAGGCGCGCACCCTGCTGGCATGCATGAATTTCGGCATCTCGCTGGAGCGCATCGGCGACCTGCTGCTCAGCTTCGTCAACCGCGCCGAGTCGGTGGCCGCCCATGCGGAACACGAAGATATTCGCGACCTGACGGTGATGGCCAGCCAGTTGGAAAAGATGCTGGCCGACGTTGAGGTTGCCTTCCGCGTGCGTTCGCTGGATAAGGCCGTCAGCGTTCTGCGCGCCGACAACGAACTCGACCGCCTGCGCAACGTCATCACCTTCCGACACCTGGAACCCGAGGGTGGCATGCGCAGCCCGGACAGCTTCCATGTGCTCTTCATGGCGCAGGAGATGGAGCGTGCCGGGGACCATGTAAAGAATATCGCCGAGGAAGTCTGCCACCTCGTCAGTGGGCGCACCGTGCGCCATGTGCTGCGTGCCTACGATCGGCCGGTGGAGCAGCTCTTCCTCGACCATTTGAAGAACAAGCCGTAGGGGAATACAGGCATCACTTCCTTCGGCTGTAACCGGAAATTCACATTGCCGTAACGGTGCAGTAATCAACCTGGCCGGATACTCGAAGAGTAAGTTTAGGAGGAATACCAAGTGAATCGTACTTTCAAGCTCGTGCTTTGCGCGCTGATTCTTTGCGTTGCTGCCTCAGCACAATCCCTCAACGGAGCCGGCGCGTCGTTCCCGGCGCCGATCTACCAGAAGTGGTTTACCGAATACAGCAACGCTCACAAGGGCGTGCAGATTAACTATCAGTCGCTCGGCTCCGGCGCAGGCATCCGCCAGGTCATTGCCGGCACCGTGGACTTCGGCGCCAGCGATGGTCCGATGACGGATGAGCAGTTGGCGCAGGCGCAGGCCGCGCAGGGCAAGGTGCTGCACATCCCCACCGTGCTGGGCGCGGTCGTGCCGGCCTACAACATCCCGGGCGTCAAGCAGGAAATCAAGTTCACGCCGGAGGTTTTGGCCGGCATCTTCCTCGGCAAGATCAACAGCTGGGACGACCCGAGCATCACCGCAGCCAATCCCGGCGTGCGCTTCCCGAAGAAGGAAATTATCGTCGTGCATCGCGCCGATGGTTCGGGCACCACCTACATCTTCACCGACTACCTGAGCAAGGTCAGCCCGGCGTGGAACAGCCAGGTAGGCCGTGGAACCAGCGTCAAGTGGCCCGTCGGACTGGCCGGCAAGGGCAATGAAGGCGTCGCCGGACAGGTTCGCCAGATCGATGGCTCCATCGGCTACGTTGAGCTGATCTACGCCGTGCAGAACAACATCAGCTACGGACTGGTCAAGAACAAGTCGGGCAACTACATCAAGGCCACGCTGGAGTCCGTGACGGCCGCGGCCGCCGCGGCTGCGGCAAATATGCCGGCCGACTATCGCGTCTCCATCACGGACCCCGCCGGCAAGAGCGCGTACCCGATTGCCAGCTTCACCTGGCTGCTGATTCCGCAGCAGTCCCGCGATGCCAACAAGGGCCGCGTACTGCGTGACTTCTGCAACTGGATGCTGAAGGAAGGGCAGACCGAAGTCGGAGCCCTGAGCTATGCTCCTCTGCCGAAAGAGGTTATCAAGAAACTCAAGGTCACTATTGTTGACATCCACTAAGGTGTAAGCTATTGAGGGGGTGCGGCCTAAGTAGGCTACGCCCCCTCAAATTGCTTTACTAATTGGTAATTACCCAAGGGTCCACCCTGGATTTCAGGGAGTATCGGCTGGCTGGTTCCGGTACTGCATTAAATAGGACCATTAGAGTCCTGACCCTGGGGAGCTCGAAATGAATTGAATATTCTGGACTTTTTCCTTTTGCGCAGACTTATAGTTGCCATAGAATCATTCAGCTATTCAGACCAGCAAGCTGTTCAACCCGGAGCGGACCTCCTCTCTGGAATTGATGTTGTGGAAACCACTTGCTCCCAACTGCCGCAGTGGTCTGTGCGGTAAGTGGGAAGTGAAAATTTGGAGCGACGAGACATGAGAAATATTCAGAAACTGGTGGCAGTTCTAGCGCTGTCCGGTCTTTGCTTGGCGGCCCCGGTGCCGTCGGGCAGCGATGCCCCGAAGAAAGACAAACAGAAGAAGGAAGCGTCGTCTGAGCAGCTCAAGGAATTGAAGCAGGCAATTGAGCAGCAGCAGGCGGCCACACAGCAACTGCAGCAGCAGTTGCAGCAGACGCAGCAGCAGCTGCAGCAGACGCAGCAGCAGTTGTTGCAGACCCAGGCAGCGGCCAATGCGGCCAACGCCAAGGCTTCCGCCGTGGAATCCTCCACCGGCGTCGAAGTGAAGAAAGTGGAAGCTGATCTGAGCGACGTTCAGACGGCCCTGAAGACCAACGCTGCCGAGACCAAGAAGGCCCTCGGCGCCTTCGAGCACCCGAACTTCATCGCATTCAAAGGTGTTCGCCTCATCCCCGGTGGCTTCATTGATATGACCGCCGTGGAGCGCACCCATGCCACCAACTCCGGTCCGGCAACCCTGTTCAATGGAATTCCGCTTGAGAACGCCCAGACGGGCGTTGGCAACCTGAGCGAGTTCAGCGAGTCGGCCCGCGCTTCGCGCTTCACCCTGCGTGCAGACACCGAGATCGGCACCACCAAGATGGCCGGCTTCTTCGAAGGCGACTTCTACGGTTTGACCATCGCGACTCCGAACCAGACTTCGGCTTGGGGCTTCCGCGTTCGTCAGGCTTGGGCGCGTGCTCAGTACGCCAACGGCTGGTCGGTTACCTTCGGTCAGCAGTGGAACCTGATCACCATGAACCGCCGCGCTGCTGATTCCGACGCGACCTGGATTCCCAACGTCCTCGATACCAACTACATCGCGGGCTGGGAGTGGGGCCGTCAGGCGGAACTTCGTATCGCCAAGAAGCTCAACAAGCAGACGACCTTTGCCGTGGCTCTGACCGATCCGTCCTACCTGAACCTGGGTGCGACGAACGTCAATGGCCAGGTTGCTGGTCTGGCTGTGGGTGGTGGCGGCAACCTGGGCAACAGCCCGGTTAGCGGCTGCACCTCGGGCTCCACCTCCACGACGACTCCGGTCGGCGTGACCACCTATTGCACCCTGATGGACACCTACTCCACCAACCTGGCTCCGGACATGATCGCCAAGTTGGCTTACGATGATGCCAAGTACGGTCACTTTGAAGTCAAGGGCATTGCCCGCTTCTTCCGCGACCGCAAGGTTGGCACCACCGTTGCCACCAGCTGGGATAACACCGGCCTGGGCGGCGGCGTGGGCGGCGGCGCTATCATTCCGGTCGTCAAGAAGAAGGTTGACTTCGTATTCCAGGGCCTGTGGGGCAAGGGCATCAGCCGTTATCAGGACTCCGGTCAGTATGACTTCGTAGTCAAGACCAACGGCCTGCTGGCTGCCGACTCCAAGACGCTGACCACGACTGGCGCCGACAACAACCTGGTCGACATCAAGTCGTTCAGCGCTGCTGCCGGCTTTGAAACGCACCCCACACCGAAGTGGGAAGTTGACCTGTATTCGGGCGGTGAGTACTACTACCGCACGGTGTACAACGCCTACGCCCTCTCCAACTACAGCACGTCGGTACCTGCCGGCACACTGCTGTACCTCGGCTACGGCTCGAAGTACGGCACCGCGGGCGCCAACAACCGTGCAATTCTGGACAACACGATTGCTGCTTACTACACGGCCTTCAGCGGCCCGCATGGCAAGCTGCTCTACGGAGCCCAGTATGCATACGTGATCCGCACGACCTGGTCGGGCGACGGCAAGTCTGGCGTTTACAGCGCCGTGCCGGGCACCAACCCCAAGGGTCTGGACAGCGTCTTCCACCTCGGCATCCGTTACGTGCTGCCGTAGTGCTTTCCCTCCCGCCCCTGGGCGGGTGGCATGATCTCCGGCGCGGGCCTCACGGCTCGCGCCGGTTTTCTTTTATTCGCACCCGATCTTTCACACGCCTGTAACAATGCTCTGCTAGCGTCAAGGTGTGAGTACTCCCACCGAATCCGACCTGCCACGGCTATTGCGAATTGACACCCATGTGGCCACCGCCGCCGACAATGCCGCGGTCGAGCGCGCGGAATTGCCCGTGGTGCCACGCATCGTGTTGCACAGCAGCCCCATAAGTAAATGGCTGGACTGGGTCTTCCGCAACCTTCTGCTGCTCTGTTCGCTCAGCGTGCTGGGCGTGATGGGCATCATCTTTTACGAGCTGACCTCGCGCTCCAAGCTGAGCATCGCCAAGTTCGGACTGCACTTTTTCACCGGCCAGACATGGGATCCGGTGGCCGGCGACTTTGGCGCCCTGCCGTTCATCTACGGCACCCTGTTGTCCTCGGTTGTGGCGCTGCTGCTGGCCGTGCCGCTGGCGGTGGGCGTGGCGATCTTCGTCACCGAACTTTGCCCGCGTATGCTGCGCGGCGTCATCAGCTTTACCGTCGAACTGCTGGCGGCCATACCCTCGGTCATCTACGGTTTGTGGGGCATCTTTGTCCTGGTGCCAATCCTGCGTTTGCAGGTGCAGCCGTGGCTGTCAAAGTATGGCGCGTGGACGGGTCTCTTCACCGGGCCGGCGTATGGCATTGGCATGCTGGCCGCGGGAATCATCCTGGCCATCATGATCGTTCCCATCATCGCCAGCATCACGCGAGAGGTGCTGGTGGCCGTGCCGCAGAGCCAGCGCGAAGCCGTGCTGGCCCTGGGCGCCACGCGCTGGGAGATGGTTCGCATGGCCGTCTTGCGCAACGCACGCGCCGGCATCATGGGCGGCATCATCCTCGGCCTGGGCCGCGCCATCGGAGAAACGATGGCCGTCACCATGCTCATCGGCAACCGCCCGGAGATCGCCAAGAGCCTGTTCGCGCCCGGATACACCATGGCCTCGGTCATCGCCAACGAATTCAGCGAGGCCACCGACGATCTTTACCTCAGCGCGCTGGTGGAAATCGGACTGGCCCTGCTCATCGTCACCGTCATCGTCAACGCCTGCGCCCGGCTGCTGGTGTGGTCCATCACCCGCGGATCTTCTGTGAGGAGTCATGCCTAGCCTCTCCAAGCCGCTCAGCCCGTGGCGGCGAATTACAAACGTGGCATTCATCGGTCTTAGCGCGCTGGCTTCCGTGCTGGTGCTGGCCCCGCTGGTGGCCATCTTCGGATACCTGCTGTACAAGGGCATTGGCTCCATCAACCTGGCGTTTTTAACCAAGATACCCAAGCCCGTGGGTGAGTCCGGCGGCGGCATGGCCAACGCCATTATCGGCTCGGTGATGATCCTTGGGCTGGGCTCGATATTTGGCGTGCCCCTCGGTATTGGCGCCGGCATCTACCTGGCGGAGTTCGGCCACGGCAAGCTGGTGACGCTGGTGCGCTTTACGGCCGACGTGTTGAATGGCGTGCCCTCGATTGTGGTGGGCATTGCGGCCTACACCATGGTGGTTCTGCCGCAGCAACACTTCTCGGCCTTCGCCGGCGGTGTCGCGCTGGGCATCATGATGGTGCCCACCATCGCGCGCACCACCGAGGAGATGCTGCTGATGGTGCCCAACACGATTCGCGAGGCTGCGCTCGGGCTGGGCATTCCGCAGTGGCGTGCGACCTTGCAGGTCACCCTGCGCACGGCCAGCAAGGGCGTCATCACCGGCTGCATGCTGGCCTTTGCCCGCGTCGCCGGAGAGACGGCGCCGCTGTTGTTTACCGCCTTCGGCAACCAGTTCTGGAACGTGAATCCGAACCAGCCCACGGCGGCACTGCCGATCCAGATTTTCTCCTATGCAATTTCGCCCTTTGATGAATGGCACAAGCAGGCCTGGGCGGGCGCGCTGATATTAATCGTGCTGATTGTAGCGGCCGTCAGCGCCGTGCGCATCGTCACCAGCCGCGGCACCATGGCCAACAACGCATAGCTTTTAAGGAGTCATCCTGCAATGGGAGTCGGAATCGAGGTACGGGATCTGAATGCCTGGTTTGGCAAGGCACAGATCCTTAAGGAAGTGAACATGACGGTCGGCCCCAACGCCGTCACCGCCGTCATCGGCCCCTCGGGCTGCGGCAAGAGCACATATGTGCGCTGCCTGAACCGCATGCATGAGACCAATCCCGACGCCAAGCTGACCGGCTCGGTCAAGGTCGGCGACAAGGAGATCTACGAGTCGGGCATCGATGCCGTGGACGTGCGCCGCAAGATCGGCATGGTCTTCCAAAAGCCGAATCCCTTTCCCACCATGTCCATCTATGACAACGTGGCGGCCGGACTAAGGCTCAACGGCTTCAACAAGCGGCATGAATTGGACGCCGCCGTGGAAGGCTCGCTGAAGATGGCAGCCCTTTGGGACGAGGTCAAGGACGTGCTTAAAAAGAAGAGCGGCGCCTCCCTCAGCGGTGGACAGCAGCAGCGCCTCTGCATTGCGCGCGCCCTGGCCGTGCAACCTGAGCTGCTGCTGATGGACGAGCCGGCCAGCGCCCTGGACCCGATCTCCACCGGAAAGATTGAGGAGCTGATCTTCCAGCTCAAAACGCAATATACGGTCGTCATCGTCACCCACAATATGCAGCAGGCGGCGCGCGTGGCGGACTATACTGGCTTCTTCCTGATGGGCAAGCTCATCGAATTCGACAAGACGGAAAAAATCTTCACCACTCCCTCCGACAAACGTACGGAGGATTACATTACGGGCAGGTTTGGATGATGCGTACTCGCTTTCAACTCGGTTTGGACGAACTGAAGGAACGGCTGCTGGAGATGGGCGGCATGGCCGAGGCCGCCATCGAACTGGCCGCCGATGCCTACCGCAAGCGCGACGGCCGCCTGGCACAGCAGGTCTTCGAGCGCGAGAAGCTCATCAACCAGAGCGAGCGCACCATCGACGAGTTGTCGGTGGATCTGCTGGCCATGCAGCAGCCCATGGCCACCGACCTGCGCTTCGTGCTCGCCGTGCTCAAGATCAACAGCGACCTGGAGCGCGTCGGCGACCTTGCGGTGAACATCGCCCAGCGCGCGGTCAACCTGGCGCAGGAGCCCGAAATCGAAGTGCCGGTGGACATCACCCGCATGACCACGGCGGTCTCCACCATGGTACGGCGCGCGCTGGAGAGCTTCCTCAGCGCCAAGAGCGAAGTCGCGCAGGCCGTGCTGGAGATGGACTCCATCGTGGATCGCATGAAGGACGAAGCCTTCATCAGCCTGGTGGGCCAGATGAAAGCGCACCCCGAGCGCATTCGCGCCTACCTGGACGTGCTGCTCATCTCGCGCAGCCTGGAGCGCATCGCCGACCACGCCACCAACATCGCCGAGGATGTCATCTTCTGGGTCAGCGGTGACGACGTGCGCCACAACGTGCGCCTCAGCCAGGAGCCCGACACCGACGCCACGCCCAACCACTAAGCGCGCGGCGGCACACACAAAAGAGGAGGCCCTGTGGCCTCCTCTTTATTTATTTGATTGCCTGTGACGGATGATGCGTGGTGCCTACTCCACCCCGTTGGCCAGCATCGCCTTCAGGTTGCCGCACATGGCGGCCGAGCGGTACACCGGGCAGTGATAACACTCCGTGGGTTCGCAGCAGGTTGCGTTCATCCAGCAGGGATCGATCACGCCCTGCAGGTTGCTGCACTCGCGCCGGGTATGGCCCTGGCAGCCACGCAGCTCCCAGCAGGGCAGCAGGGCCAGCAGGCGGCGGATGCCGGCAAAGTTCAATCCCTCGTCGCGCACCAGGCGCATCAGCATGGTGATCCACGGAAAGTCGAGCTCGGTGAAGTACCGGGTTCCTTTGGCCGACTTTATGGGGATCAGCAGGCCTTCGCGCTCATACAGCCGCAGCAGGTCCACGCTGATTCCAAAGTGGCGAGCCACTTCGCCAATCTTGATTCGTTTGGCAGCAGTTTTTTGCGCAGGATGGACAACCCTCAGGCTGCCCTCGGCGCTCAAAATGGGGAGTTCACTCATAACGCGTTCCCTAATTCAATATGAATACGAATATTTAGGTAAGAGCAAGCCAGAGGCCATTTCCTCTTCTACGGCATCAAAATCAATAACTGTATTAATTGCTACAGGTTATAGTCATCTCACAATATGCCTGTATCTGGAGTAAAAATGTAAGATATCGCAAAATCCCCCAGCAAGGGGCGATATGCCTCACCCGCTGGCCATCCTCTCTCGCAGCCCGGCGTTGGGGCGACAGACTCAAACTGCACCCTGGGTCAATCTAAGCAGTTTGTTCGGGTAGGGTTGTACTTGATGGGCTAAAGACCAACTGATACAGCTAGTAGGGTGACAGCCCGCCAAAGCAATGCGCCCCGTGCCACTGCCAACTGCTTTGCCTCCGCAGCGGTGGCCGAGCGCTATGCCCGGGTGCGTCCGCAATACCATCCGCAGGCCGTGCGTTGGATCTGTGAAGCCGCGGGCCGCGCTAGTCTGGGCCGCGTGCTGGACGTGGGCTGCGGCACAGGTCACTCCACCCTGGCGCTGGCAGCGGTGGCGGAGAGCGTGGTCGGAGTGGATACCTCGGCGGAGATGTTGGCGCTGGCGCCAAAGGCCGTCAACGTCTGCTACCGGCAATGCGCGGCCGAGGAGATGGACTTTCCTCCCGAGTCATTCGACGTAGTGGTGGTCGCCTCGGCGATGCATTGGCTGGCGCCGAAGATGTTTCTTGAGCAATTACACAAGATTCTTACTCCCTCCGGCTGCCTGGCCATCTACAACGATCACTTCACGGCCACCATGCTGCAAAATCCCGAGTGCAAGCGCTGGCTGCGCACGAGCCTTTACAGGCGCTTTCCACCCCTGCGAGGCCTGCGAGACCTGGACGAGGCGGCGGCCGCCGCAGAGGGCTTTTCTGTGGCCGCGCGGGACAGTTTTAACCACACGGTGCATTACTCCCGGCAGGAGTTTGCCGACTTTCTGCTGACGCGCAGCAACACCCTGGCAAAAATCTCTGACAGCCACGAAAGTGCCGACTCGGCAGAGCGTTGGATATTGGATGAGCTTGCCGCTTTTGTTCCCGTTGAGGGTGGGGAGTTTCTTTTCAAGTGCAACCTGTGGCTGCTAACGCGGAGCGGCGCAGTCCCACAAAAATAATATTCAAGTGAATGCGGATGACGCCGGATTATTTGGTCAAAAAATTACTTCTCACACTCGGGCTTGTTTGCTAGGCTTTCGCCGACGAAAGCCTGCGCGTTCGCCGGCGTAGTTTGTATCGGCCTCTTCAACAGCTCCAGCAGGTTGCTTTCCGGAGCCTGTCGATAGATTGAGATTTGCAAATGTGCTGCGCGCCCTTCTGTTGCGCCAGCCGAAAGAAGTCGCGGCGTTCGCCCGCAGATTTATCATCCGTACCGTTTGTTCGCAGTTTGGGCGCTGGCATGGCAATCAAAATCCCCATAACGGGGTGCGTTGTTGCGTAAGGAGATCCTCATGCGTCGGAATCGTCTTCTCATCACATTCTCCCTGATCGTCCTACTTGCCATGCTGGCTGCCTGCGGCGGAGGCAGTGCACCCATCGCAGTCACAATCAGCGCCCCCGCATCAACCACCCTGGATGCGGGCGCGGCGGCGATCACGCTGACGGCCAGTGTCACGAATGATTCGAAGAACGGCGGAGTCACCTGGAGCCTGAGCCCCACGAGCGGCTGCGGAACGCTGAGCGGCGCAACCACGACGAACGTGACTTACACGCCCCCGCCCAATACGCTGACCACCAGTTGCACGGCCACCATAACGGCCATCTCGGCCAGCGATTCGAGCAAGACTTACAACGTGTCGCTATCGATCAAGGCCATCGCGGTGGGTGTCACCTCCAGTGCCGGCAGCACCACCAGCTTTGGAGCAGGCGCAGCTCCCATCACCCTGACGGCGACGCTGAACAACGAGGCCACCGGCAACAGCGACACCGTCAATTGGACGCTGACGCCTTCCAACAGCGGCACCGTGGCACCCTTGGCCCGGCGTAACACGGCGCGGCCGAAGACCGTTCCCTCCGGTTGCGGCAGCCTGGGCACGCCGGTGGTGAGCGGCAATACCTCGACGGTGACTTACACGCCGCCGACGGATGTGTACTACACCACGTGCACGGCCACCATTACGGCCACCAGCAGCATCAACGGCAACCTGACGACCGTGGCCTTCACCATCAGCGCCATTACGGTGACATTGACCGCACCTGCCCAGGCGGTGACGGAGTACGCCAATCAAGGCAACGTGGCATTGTCGGCCACCATCACAAATGATGGCGCCAACGGCGGGCTGAGCTGGTATCTTGTGCCGGGCAGTTGCGGCTCGCTGAGCGCGACCTCGGGAAGCAGCATCAATTACATTCCGCCCACCAATCCGGGTGCACAATGCACGGCGACCATCAGCGTCTATTCGGTGACGGACGGCACGAAGTACCTCACCGCTCCTGTCATCACCATCAATCCAAATGTGACGATTGGCTGGAATTCCACGCCCACATCACCGGTTAGCGAAGGTGCGGGACAGTCGCTGGCGGTAACCGTCAGCAATGACGTGACCAACAGCGGCCTGGTGAATTGGACGATCAGTCCGACCTCGGGCTGCGGTTCGCTCTCGGCCACGACGGGCTCGTCGGTGAACTTTATTTCCACTCCGGTGAGCGCCAACTGCACGGCCACCGTTACGGCCACATCGGCGGCCGACCTGAAGCCCTCGGTGAGCGCGCAGATTGCGATCAACGCCACCACGGTGAGCATTGTTTCGCCACCCGATGGATTGAAAACCACCAACAATACGCCGACGCCGATGATAGCCAGTATCACGAACGATGGCAGCGGCGCCGGGATCTCCTGGTCACTTACACCCGGCACGGGATGCACCGCAAACTATGGCTCGCTGTTTAGGAGCACGGGCACTACAAATAGCTACCAAACTCCGAACGAATCCGACCTGCCCACTTCCTGCACGGTAACCGTGAAGGCCTACTCGACCAATGACAGTACGAAATCCGCGTCTGTCAGCATTACCACTTACCCGATCACGGTGAGCGCCATTACGGCAACAGTGGGAGGCAACGCGCTGACGCTGCCCGCCACCGTGGGCCAAAGCTCCGGGGCCATTACGCTGTATGAGAGTCCGAGCTACGATCCGGGCTACCAGGCAGACATTGCATGGACCAGTACAAACAATAGCTGCGGCGCGCTGGGTACATCGTTTATCTCCGGCAGTAACTCCGCTGTGGTCTTCACTCCGGCCACTTCCGTCACCGCCAATTGCACCACAACGATATCGGCGTACTCGCAGTTGGACAACACGAAGACCGCTTCCACCACGATCACTGTGGTTCCGCTGACGGTCACCATCACAACGCCACCGAACTCTCCGACAACCGTGCAGGAGGGCGCCACGCAGAGCCTGGTGGCAACCGTGCTGGGCGACGTTGCCGGCAAGGGCGTGAACTGGACGATCAGTCCGACGACGGGCTGCGGCTCCATCTCGCCGACGACGGCGAACAGCGGCGCGCCGATTACCTATACGGCTCCCGCGCCGCCAGTGGCCGGCTGCCAGGTGGTTGCCACGGCGACTGCGATCTCCGACGGCACAAAGTTCGCCAGCACGACGCTGAACATCGTGCCGCCGGTGATCTCCTTGAGCTGGACGACTCCGCCCGCGCCGAACCTGGACGCCAGCAACGTCGAGGGCAGCAGCCAGACCGGTTACACGGTCACGGTCACCAACGACTACGCCAACGCCGGCATGTCCTGGAAGAGCAGCAACGGCGCGTGCGGTACCATGAGCGCGACTCCGGGCACTACCTCAATGACCTACACGGCCACCCAGGACAGCAACCTGACCACGGGCCTCAACTGCGTCACTACAATCACCGCAACCTCGGTGACCGATACGACCAAGAGCATCTCTGCCACGCTGAACGTACTGCCCATCGCCATCGCCCTGACGCCAAGCACCAGCCAGACGTACACGGCCGGTGATGCGGCGCAGAGCTTCAGCGCCTCGGTCAACAACGATGCGCTGAACACCACAGGCTCCGGCGGCTACGGCGTCACCTGGAGCCTGAGCAACAACAGCGGCTGCGGCGCGCTGAGCAACAGCACGATTACCGGCGTCACCTACACGCCTCCGGCAACGCTTGCCTCCACTTGCACCACGGAGGTGATCGCCACCTCGGTGGCCGACTCCACGAAGTCGAACTACGACAGCATCACCGTCAACCCGCAGTCCACCACGTTGACGATTGATCCTACGAATGGCGGTCAAACCACAAACACAAATGCTGTTGTCGGGCAGATCTACGAGTTGCCTCTGGATGTGAAGGGCGGTTCGGGAACCTACGTCAGTTACACCACGGCGTCGGGCAGCATCCCGCCGGGCCTGTCGTACTCCACCACGCTGAACGCGCTGGTCGGCGCGCCCACCTCGGCGGCGGGCGGCAACAGCTATTCGTTCACGGTCACGGTAAAGGACTCCAACAACAACACGGCCACCAGCTCTACGCCGGTCAGAATCAACGTGGCGGCCGCGCCCAACCACCAGCACGACAGCTACCTGAACGGGCGCTACAGTTGCCTCACCAAGGGATTTATCGACAACTCCGGCTCGCCATTCGGCAGGGCCGCACTGTTCAGCGTCCCGTTCACCGGTGTCAGCACCTTCAGCAACGGTATCTATGATGCTTCCTTCACCGGCGGCGGCAGCAGCTATCAGGGCGTGTTGTTCAGTGGCACGGTTACCGGCACCGTAAACATCGGCGCGGATAACCATGGGATACTGACCGTTACGTCCACTCCCTCGGGTGGGTCGCCCACTACAACTACCTGGGCGGTGTCACTGAACGACCTCAACGGCAGCACGGCCACGACCTTTGCCGGCATCGAAATTGATGACCTCGGCACGTCGCCTTCCGGCCAGCGCGGCAGCACCGTCTGCTACCTGGATACGACCTCGGCCTTCACCGCCACAACGGTGGACAGCCAGGGCTATGTCTTCGCACTCAGCGGTGTCACAGACACTGGCGGCTCCAAGGCAACAATTGGCGTTTTAAACCTGGGTGCCAGCGGCAGCATCAGCGGCGGTCAGACGGACACCATCAAAGCCAACGGAACGGTGAGCACCGCAACCGGGTACTCTGGCACCTTCACCACGCCGGATACAACCACTGGACGATGGACGATCACCACCACCAACAATGGCAGCTTCTCTTACATCGTCTATCAGGTTGACGCGAATCGCGCCCTGGCACTGTCCACGGATGGACTTGGTTCCATGGTCAGCGGCAACGTGCGCAAGCAGTTGCAGAGCTCGTTCTCCAACGCCAACCTGAACGGCAACTTCGTGGTGTACTTCCACGCGACGGAGTTTGACTCCACCCCCGCAGTGAATGGTTATAAGTCACAGATATTGCAGGGGAAGGGCGATGGCGCCACGGGCATGAGCATCAACTACCACATGGTGGACAGCGTGACCGTGAGCGGCGGCGTCAAGAGCTCACCCACGCTGGCACCCGATAACACCGGCGCGCAAACCATGTCCGTGGCCGGCAATGGACGCTCCCTGCTGACGCCGAACGGTTCCACCAGTTCGGTGTACTTCTACTTCTACGATAACAACGCGGCGATGCTCTCCGATGCCACCAGCGGCATCAGCGTCGGTTGGGTAGAGCCGCAGACGGCCACCGGCAGCACCGACATTTCGGGCGATTACATCATCTACAAGATGTACAACTCCGAACCGACTGCGGGAGATAACGTTGGCGCACTGCACCTGAGCGGCGGGACCATCGTCGGCACTAATGACTCGGCGAATCAGGGTTATTACTTCTGGGAGGCCCCCTTCCAGCCCAATGGCAGCAATCCTACCTACGGTTCACTGGGCAGTTACGCTCAGGTGACGCTGGGCAACACGGGGGGCAGTATGACCATTGACTGCGTGGCCATCACGGCCACAAAGATGGTCTGCATCAGCAACGATGACACCCCGAACATCGAGATCCTGACGCAGTAGATACAGGAACTTACATGGGGGCCTGCCTGCGGGCGGGCCCCATCTTTTTGCCTGCGTGCAGCCCCCGGCCGCCATGCCGTAAAATAGTAGGCAGATGACGTTTCCTCTCCACATAGTCTCCCTGGTTACCTCGATCATCGGCGCCGTGGCGGTCATGATCTGGCGTGTGCGCGAGGCGCGCACCGCGGTCACCGCGCGCAAGATCATCATCCCGCCGCTGGGCATGGCCACAGGCTTCTGCATGTTCGTCGTGCCCATGTTTCGCGTGCCCTGGTCGTGGGCCCTGGGAACCTTTCTGGCTGGAGCCCTGGTGCTGGCCTGGCCCCTGCTGCGCACATCCCGGCTGGTGCGCGAGGGAGATGTGGTGATGGCGCAGCGCTCCCACGCCTTTTTTGCCGTGGTCATCCTGCTGGCGGGCATTCGCGTGGCCGCCCGAGGTTATCTGGATCACATCCTGACCGTGCAGCAGACCGCCGGACTGTTCTTCATCCTCGCCTTCGGCATGATCCTGCGCTGGCGCATGACGATGTATCTGCAATACCGGCGGCTGATGGCCGCGCCCGCAGTACCGCTGGCCGAGGGCGACACCGCCTGAGGCGAGCGTAAACAAGCGCACACCGACCCTGCCCGTGGGCAGGGTTTTCTTTTGATGTGAGGGAAATCTATCGGAGGGAGGTTGGAGGCGCGGACCGGAGTCGAACCGGTGATGGAGGTTTTGCAGACCTCTGCCTTACCACTTGGCTACCGCGCCGCCGGGCTGGGAGGTGTGTGCCCGGCGTGGCCGGAGCGGCCTCCCTGCATGGCAAACCCTCGCACGGCGGCGAGGGCTTAAGAATCTCTGGAGCGGGAGACGGGATTTGAACCCGCGACTTCGACCTTGGCAAGGTCGCACTCTACCACTGAGTTACTCCCGCTCGACTTTTTAATCCTAGATGAATGCCCGCGTTGGTGTCAAACCACGGAAGCCAAAGGTATTGTTTCGTTTAAGTTTTGGCCCATTTTCCCCGGCAACCCCATGCTTGCCAGCCATGCGGCGCGGTGGTCAAATCGGTGGAGATGATTGACCTTCGCGATGAAAACCCGGGCGACTGCAACGCTATTTACCAGGTTGTTACGTCTACCTTCGGCCAACTGGCGGAGGCAGAGCTGGTAAATAAACTGCGCGATGACGGCGACAGTGTCATCTCCCTGGTGGCCGTTGAAGAAGGCCAGATTGTCGGCCACGTTCTGCTATCCAGAATGGAAGCTCCATTCCCTGCATTGGCGCTTGCTCCCCTATCGGTCATCCCCGCAAGCCAGCGCAAAGGCATTGGGTCAGCTTTGGTTTCAGGAGCTGTGCATAGCGCTCGCAGCAAAGGCTGGGCCGCTATCTTCGTTCTGGGTGATCCGATGTACTACGAAAGGTTCGGCTTTGCGCGGGAGGCCGCTGCCGCTTTCACGTCCCCATACGCCGGACGTCATTTTATGGTGCTCAGCCTGTCGCCATCGCTACCGGCTGCAACCGGCGAATTGCGTCACGCGCCAGCCTTTGCCGCTCTCGGTTAGCTGCAAGCGTTACCCACACAGATATAGCCAAACCAAATCCTGCGCAAGCCTACGCGCCCGTATGCGTGGCGCCGGTCCACTGCGGGTCCAGCTCCGGGGTAACGATCTGTCCGTCGCGGAAGTGCAGGATGCGGTTGCCGTACTGCGCCGCCTCGGGATTGTGCGTAATCATCAGCACGGTCTGGCCCAGCTCGCGGTTGCTGCGCTGCAGCATCTCCAGCACGGCCCGGCTGTTTTCCGTGTCCAGGTTGCCGGTGGGCTCGTCGGCCAGCACAATGGCCGGGCGGTTGACCAGGGCGCGGGCCAGCGCGACGCGCTGCTGCTCGCCGCCGCTTAATTCGCTGGGGCGGTGGTCCAAACGCTTGGCGATGCCCAGCAGCTCGGTAATCTGGCGGAAGTGCTCGGCGTCGCCATTGGCGGCGTCGCCGGCAATGTCCTGTGCAATGCGGATATTGTCGCGCGCGGTGAGCGTGGGCAGCAGGTTGAACTTCTGGAAGACGAAGCCGATCTTGCGGCGGCGCAGGTGAGTGCGTTCGCTGTCGCTGATGGCGGCAAAGTCCGTGCCGTCGATCAGCACGCGCCCGCTATCGGCCTGTGCCAGCCCGCCTAAAATGTAGAAAAGAGTGCTCTTGCCGCTGCCCGAAGGGCCGACGACGCTGAGGAACTCGCCAGTCTCCACCGTGAAGCTGACGCCGCGCACCGCCCGTACGTCCACCTTGCCGATGCGATAGGTCTTGCTGACGTTTTCAACCTGAATAATGGCTGCCATTGTGTGCTTTTATCTTACACGATTGAACCGTGGAGAGCCCTAGCTGGCGGCAATGCGGCTGGCGGAAGGCGGCAGGGCGCGACGCGGTCCGCGGCGCTTAATGAGCAGCAGGCGAATGCTCTCCAGCAACTGCGCCGGGGGCACGGCGCCGCGCTTCAACAGCAGGTCCGCTGGTGCATCGGTGTGGAACTGGTGCACCTGTCCACTGAGCAGCACCACGGGGACAGCCGGGGCAAGCTGCTTGCAATGAAAGGCCAGGTTGCCGGAGGGGGCGTCCGGCAGTTCTGCGCTGCCCAATACAAGATCCACCTTGCCGGGCTCAAAGAGCTCGAGCGCGGCGGCTGAGGTCAGAGCGGTCAGCACGCGATAACCGCGTGTCTCCAGCATCAGCCGGTGGATGGACAAAGTGTGTTCGTCATCCACGCACAGGATGGTCTTCTTATGCGTCATCGTTGAGGGCTCGAACGGCTCTCCAGCTCCGTGGGTGATGGCAAGTCAGGGGCGAAGCGGGAGACATAATAAACCGATGCAGAATAGTAAGGTTCGCCGGACGCTCTGACAAGAGTCCTTTCGGCTATTTTTTGCTCGGCAGAAAGTTACACGAATGGTGCTGCAACATTCCATTGACAGGCTCTTCGGCGTGCAGTAAATGCGCGGCGGTATTGTGCATGAGGCGCGTCCGGCGCGGATTATTCGTAGAGAGGAATACTCTCGTCCTGCCGGGAGATGACGATCTCTCCGGCTGAGCCTGCGGGCAGCTTGCGAGCGGGCTCCACGCGCGGATCCTCGGCGTAACTCTGGCCATCGCAGGGCACGGCCGACTCGTAGCCGGGATTGGAGCCTGCCTCGTTCCACACGCCCAGGTCGAACCATCCATGCGCGTGCGAGGGCAGCACGCGGATCGGCGTGCGCACGTTGTAGATCCATCCCATCACCTTGTAACTGCGTCCGTGCGGCTCCAGGATGAGGAGCGCGCAGCCGCCGTGGCCGCACCAAGTGTTGCCGTCCAGAAAGACAAGCACCTCGCGCGAGCCGTCGCCACGCAGGTCCACCTTGGCGGCGCGGAAGTGCGTGCTGTGATCTTTCTGCGTGTCGAACTGCGCCACGTAGGTTGCCAGATAGCTCTTCAGGCGCTGCACCTCGGCGGCGTCCATGTGTTTGCGCGCCTCGGCCCGGGCTCCGCTGGCGCAAGCCATAAGCAGTGCAAGGGTGGTCACGCGCAGCAGCGGGTGGAAGAGATGGCGGCACAGGCTCATGCAGAAAGATTACACAATCTGCCGCCCGCTCACCAAAGGGCAGGGAAGTCGCGGAGCAATTCCGGAACCAGGCGACAGATTTTCTCAAGCGCGGCACGGGCCGCCGGCGTGAGTGCGGCTTCGGCCTCTTGCGATGGGCCGGTGGAATTTTCCGCCTGTTGGGGCACAAACGAAGCGCCCACTCCGGTGACGAGCAACGCCCGTGGCGCATGGCCGTAGAGGGTTTGCGCCAGTTCCAGCAGCGTTTGCGGTGTTACGTGATGCGTTAGGCTTGCCGCTGATGACGACTGCGGCACAAGTCGCGTGACGGCCACTGTGCCGGGAGAGCCCGTGGCTGCGGCGTCCAAAAAAATGGCCGCGTCGCACTCGGCGAGTGTCGCGGCCATCTCCGGAGCCAGTTGCTGGCAGGTAAGAATTTCAACATCGGGCAGCAGCATGCGCAATTGCTCGGCGGCCAGCAACCCCAGCGCATCGTCTCCGCGCAGGGGGTTGCCGTAGCCGACGATCAGTACGCGCACCATGTACTAACGCAGCAGCCGGTCCACCATGCTGCCGTCGGCATCCAGCAACTGAATGTCGAGCGGCATCATGCCGGCGGCGTGCGTGCTGCAACTCAGGCATGGGTCGAAGGCGCGCACCACGGCCTCCACCCGGTTGAGCATGCCCTGTTCCAGCTTTTTCCCCTTGATGAACTGCCGTGCCACCTGCAACACGCCGTGGTTGATGGCCAGGTTGTTGTGCCCGGTGGCGATGATCATGTTGGCCGATTCGATCAGGCCGTTCTGGTCGATGCGGTAGTGGTGAATCAGCGTGCCGCGCGGAGCTTCCAGGATGCCGACGCCCTCGTACTGGTTGGGTGTGGCGTGGGCGCGCACGTTCTGGCCCAGTATCTCCGGATCGTGCAGCAGGGTCTGCATGCGCTCCACCGAGAAAAGAATCTCAATGAGCCGCGCGTAGTGGTAGTAGAACGAGCTGAGCACGCTGTGACGCTCCAGCTCGCGGAACTCGGCCAGTTCCTCGTCGGCCTGCGGCGTTCCGGCATTCTGGCACATGTTCAACCGCGCCAGCGGCCCCACGCGATAGACGCCATCCTTCAGTCCAAAAGGCTTGTAGTAGGTGGACTTGAGATAGCTGTCGTCGTTGCAGCTTTCGCCAATGTAGTTCAGGTAGTCGGTGCCGGTGATGTGATCGGCAACGATGTTGAGGTTGGCGTCGATAAAGCGCAGCCAGCCGTTGTAAGCACTGAACTCATTCGTGTCGTTGGCCATGGCCAAAAACATGGAAGGGAAGTTGGCGAAGGAGCGCACCTCGGCCCGGAAGTTTTCAATCTGCCCCTTGAACCACTGCAAGGCCGCGCGCGTGATGCGAATGGCCTCGGGAATTTCCGCCAGGATGGCGTCGCGCTGTGCCGCCTGCAGAGGATGGCTGACGCCGCCCGGCACAATCCATCCGGGATGCACGCGCTTGCCGCCCAGCATCTCCAGCACGCGCTGGCCGAACTGCCGCAGCTTGATGCCGTCGCGCGCCATCTGCGGGTACTTGCGCACCATGCCCATGATGTTGCGCTCTTCGGGGTCGGCGTCCATGCCCAGCAGGAAGTCCGGCGACGAGAGGTAGAAGAAGCTGAGTGCGTGCGATTGCGTGATCTGCGCCAGGTTCATGATGCGGCGCAGTTTTTCCGCGGTCTCAGGAATGCGCACGGCCATGATGTCATCGCAGGCCTTGCTGCTGGCCAGCAGATGGCTGGTGGGGCAGATGCCGCAGATGCGTGCCATCAGCGCGGGCATCTCCGTGAAAGGCCGCCCCTCGCAGAGTTTTTCGAAGCCGCGCACCTGGGTCACGTGGAAACGCGCATCCTGCACCTGGCCCTCGTCGTCGAGCCGAATCGTGATCTTCGAGTGGCCTTCGATGCGGGTTACGGGATCAATGATGATGGTTGGCATGGCCTATGCTCCAAAGCGCGTGGTCTGGGTCAAGTTCGGCACGCGCCCTTCCAGCAGCTCGCTGACGGCGAGGAAAATGTTATCGGCCGAAGGCGGGCAGCCGGGGATGAAGACATCCACGTCCACCACCTCGTGCAGCGGCATCACGCGCTCCAGCAGGGCCGGCACAATCTTCGTCGGCAACTGCTTGTTGATGTCGGCGTTCTCGTCGTACACCCGATCCATCACCTCAGACAGCGGAAACACCGTGCGCATGCTGGGGATGTTGCCGGTGACGGCGCAGTCGCCGAGCGCGATCAGCACCCGCGTGTTCTTGCGGATCAGCTTGATCTTGTGCAGGTCTTCCACGCTGCTGATGCTGCCCTCTACCAGCGTGACGTCCACGTTCTCCGGAAAGTCCTTGGCGTCCACCAGCGGGCTGTATACCAGGTCGATTTTTTCTTCCAGCAGGATGATGCGCTCGTCAATATCGAGCAGGGACATGTGGCAGCCCGAGCAGCCATCCAGCCATACGGTAGCCACGCGCGCCTTTGGGTTCTTTGCCTTCGTCATCGTCCCACCTCCCGCATCATGCTCAAGTAGGGCAGGAACTGGCGGCGCTTCAGCATCTCGCCGGCGGCCTGACCTTTCTCACTGAGCGCGCCGGTGGGGCACACCTGCACGCACTTGCCGCAACCGGTGCAGCTTTCGCTCTCGCCCCAGGGACGCTTCAGGTCGGTAATCACCTTGACGGTGGTGCCGCGGCCCATCAGGTCCCAGGTGTGCGCCCCTTCCACCTCCGAGCAAACGCGCACGCAGCGCGTGCACAGGATGCAGCGGTTGTGGTCGGCCAAAAAGCGCGGGTGCGAGGCATCCACCATCAGGTGCGGGTGGATGTACGGCATGGGGATGTGGTTGACGCCCAGCTTTTGCGCCAGCGCCTGCAAATCGCAATGCCCGTTGGTGACGCATACCGAGCAGATGTGGTTGCGTTCGCTGAACAGCAGTTCCAGCACCGTCTTGCGGTACTCGGCCAGCTTCGGCGAGTTGACCGTCACTTCCATGCCCTCCTGCACCTTGGTGACGCAGGCGGGCATCAGCTTGTTGCTGCCCTTTACCTCCACCAGGCACATGCGGCAGGCGCCAATGTTGCTCAGCCCGCTGAGGCGGCAGAGCGTGGGAATGAAGATGCCGTACTCCTCGGCCACCTCCAGAATGGTCTGATCACTGCGTCCGCCGCATTCGCGGTTTTCGATGATCAGGGTGCAGATCTCGACTCCGGGCTTGTTCATACGCCCACCTCCGCTTCCGCCTTGACCGGGTGACAGATGCCGGCCGGACAGCGGCCCTCTTCAATGTGCGCGCGATATTCGTCCATAAAGTAGCGCAGCGTGGTCAGCGTGGGGTTCGGCGCCGTCTGCCCCAGGCCGCACAGGCTGGCCTCCTTGACCATGCCGGTCAGCCGCTTCAGCAGGTCAAGGTCGTGGGTTTCGGCCCGCCCCTCGCTGATGCGCTCCAGGATGTTGTGCATCTGGGTGGTGCCCACGCGGCAGGGAACACACTTGCCGCAGCTCTCCGACATGCAGAAGTCCATGAAGAACTTGGCCACGTCCACCATGCAACTGGTCTCGTCCATCACAATCATGCCGCCGGAGCCCATGATGGAGCCCACGCTCGCCAGCGAGTCGTAGTCCACCGGGATATCCAGGAACTGCTCCGGCACGCATCCGCCGCTAGGGCCGCCACTCTGCACGGCCTTGAACTTGCGCCCCTCCGGAATGCCTCCGCCCAGCTTGAAGATGATGTCGCGCAGGGTCATGCCCATGGGCACTTCGATCAGTCCCGTGTTGTTGACGCGTCCGGCCAGGGCGAAGACCTTGGTGCCCTTGCTCTTCTCCGTGCCGATGCTGGCGTACCACTCGCCGCCGCGGCGGATGATGGGTGCGATGTTGGCAAAGGTCTCCACGTTGTTGATCAGCGTGGGAGCGTTCCACAGTCCGCTCTGCGCCGGGAAGGGAGGCCGCGGGCGCGGTGTGCCGCGTCCGCCTTCAATGGAGGCGATCAGCGCCGTCTCCTCGCCGCAGACGAAGGCTCCGGCGCCGAGGCGAATCTCGATTTTGAAGTCGAAGTGCGTGTCGCCGATGTTGTTGCCCAGCAAGCCGCTGCTCTCCGCCTGGCGGATGGCCACGCGCAGGCGCTTGACCGCCAGCGGGTACTCTGCGCGGCAGTAGATGAAGCCCTTGTTGGCGCCCACCGCGTAGCCGGCAATGGCCATGCCCTCCAGCACGCGGTGCGGATCGCTCTCCAGCACGCTGCGATCCATAAACGCCCCGGGGTCGCCCTCGTCGGCGTTGCAGATGACGTACTTCTGCGTGCCGGCGGCCTTGTGAACGGTCGTCCACTTCAGCCCCGTGGGGAAGCCCGCGCCGCCGCGTCCGCGCAGGCCGCTCTTGGTGATCTGCTCGATCACGCCCAGCGGTTTGAGCTTGGTGATGACGTGGAAGAGCGCCTCGTAGCCGTCGGCGGCAATGTAGTCCTCAATGCGCTCGGGATCGATTTCGCCGGAATTTTCCAGCACGATCTTCTTCTGTTGTGTAAAGAAGTCGAGCTGGCTGTCCATCACGATGGCCGCGGGGGCGGGCTTGTTATCCACCACCGAGTCGAGGATGGCCGTGGCGTCGGCCGGCGTCACGTTCTGGAACATCTTTTCGTTGGCATCGGCGGCCACCAGCGGACCGGCGGCGCACAGACCCATGCAGCCCACGCCCTTGACCTTGCAGCAGGTCTCCAGGCCGCGCTGCTTCACTTCGCTTTCCAACTGGGTCTTCACCTGGTCGGCGTTGGCGCTAAGGCAGCCGGCGGCGACGCACACCTTGATGACGTGGTCATAGCGGCTGTCGCCCTGCTTGGTTTGCGCGGCAATGTTTGCCAGATCATCCTGGTTCATTTGTGCTCCTCCACCGCATGGCCATCTTTTACATGGCTTTCCGCGCTCAGGTACTCCATCACGCGGCGCCGGATGTTCTCCGTGGTGATCTTGCCCGCCACCTGTCCGTCAAAGACGACGGCCGGCGCCAGCCCGCAACTGCCCAGGCAGCGTGCCGTCAGCAGGCTCAGGTTGCCGTCCGGAGTGGTCTCGCCCTGCTTGATCTTGGCGGCGTCCTGTACCGCGTTCAGCAGCATGGGCGCGCCCTTGATGTGGCACGCCGTGCCGGTGCACACCACGCAGGTATGCTTGCCCGGGGGCTTCATGGTGAAAAAGTGATAGAAGGTGGCCACGCCGTACACCTTGCTGTAGGGCACCTTCAAGCTGGTGGCCACATAGCGCAGCGCATCGTCATTGAGGAACCCGAAGGTCTCCTGCACCGTGTGCAGCACCTCAATCAGGGCGAATGGCTCGTGGCCATGCCGCCGCATCATGCCGTCCACGATCTTCCAGCGCTTGTCGTCGGAGGGCGGTGAAATGGTTTTTGCCGTGGGTAGCATCCCTGCTTCACCTCGAAAGTTCGCCTGGAACTTTCCCGTTCATGGCGCAGCCGCGCCCTGCGGCCTGTGGCCGCCCGGATGGCTCCGGAATAAGGCAGTGCGGTTGGCGCATCAGCTCAACAAAAAAAACGGCAGGTCCCGGAGCTTTCCTGTGGGCCGGGAGTCTGCCATGGTCGGTAGCATCATTGCCTGCACGCGGGCGGGATAAATATGTAATAAATCGCCCACTACCGGGCCGGGGAATGACCCCCAACCCGCCCCAGAAGTCTATGCGCGCAGGGGCGTTCCGGATGTGATTCGGCTCACCTCGAAGTGTGCGGCAGACCACACCCCGGGGCCACTATCAACTCATTGATCCATAAAGGAAAAAGCCGGATGCTGAAGCGCACCCGGCCGCGAAAAAAGACGAACGTCAAGCTTTAACAGATGCGCGGCAACTGCTCGCCGCTCAGCATGTCCAGCACCCGGGTGGTGCCAATCTGGCTCTTCAAGCGCACCACGCCGCCGCCATCCGTCACGCGTCCAATGGCCACAGCACCGCTGGTGTTCGGGCTCCGCCGCAGCAGGTCGAGCGCCTTGGCGGCCTCGGCCTCGGGCAGAATGGCAATCATGCGGCCCTCATTTGCCAGGTAGAGCGGATCGAAGCCCAGCACCTCGCAGGCTCCGGCCACGTCGTCGCGCACCGGAATCGCCGTCTCCTCGATGGTGATCTGCAATCCGGTGGCCTCGGCAATTTCGATCAGGGTTGTGCCCAGTCCGCCGCGCGTCAGGTCGCGCAGGCAGTGCACGTTTACGCCCGCCTCGATCAATGCCAGCACGGCGTGGTTCAGCGGCGCGCAGTCGCTTTCAATCTTCGATTCAAACTCCAACCCTTCACGCATGGCCATGATGGCGATGCCATGGCGGCCGATGTCTCCGCTCAGCAGCACAACGTCACCGGCACGCACCGCGCTGGGTGCGATGACCAGCCCGTGCTCAATCACTCCGACACCCGCCGTGTTGATGAAGACTCCGTCGCCCTTGCCGCGATCCACGACCTTCGTGTCCCCGGTGACCAGTTGCACTCCGGCGATCTCCGCCGACTGCTTCAGGCTCTGCACCACGGCCCAAAGAGTCTCCATCGGTAGACCCTCTTCCAGAATCAGTCCGCAGCTCAGGTACATGGGCCGCGCGCCGCACATGGAAAGATCGTTGACCGTGCCGTTGATGGCCAGCGAGCCGATGTCTCCGCCGGGGAAGAACAGCGGGTGCACCACGTAACTGTCGGTGGTAAAGGCCAGCCGCGCGCCGCCCAAATTGAAGACCGCGCCATCGTGTCGCGCCTCCAGCAGCGGGCTCTGGAAGGCCGGCAGAATCATGCGCTCAATCAGCTGATGCATCAGCTTGCCGCCGCCGCCATGCGCCAGCGTTACGGTCGGATAGTCCGAGATGGGCAGCGGACAGTTCAGGGTGAAGTCCTTGATCTCACTCAATTTCGATTACACCTTTCCCGTGGAGGCCAGCTCGGCACGGCGATAGCGATAATAAGCGGCGCAGGCGCCTTCGTTGCTCACCATGGGCGCACCCAATGGTTTTTCCGGCGTGCACTGTTTGCCAAAGGCAGAGCACTCATGCGGCTTCTTCAGTCCCTGCATGATCAGTCCGCTGATGCACAGCGGGCTCTCTTCAGCCGTGTAGCCGCTCACTTCAAAGCGCAACTCGGCGTCGAACTCACTGTACTCCGGTCGCAGCCCCAGGCCGCTATGACCGATCTCTCCAATGCCGCGCCACTTGCGGTTCACCACCTGGAAGACTTCTTTCACATAGTGCTGCGCGGCGCGGTTGCCACCTTCCGGAACGGCGCGGGTGTACTGGTTCTCCACCTGGTAGCGGCCTTCCTCCAGTTGCTTCACGCACATGGCGATGCCCTGCAGAATGTCCAGAGGCTCAAAGCCGGTGACGACGATGGGCACCTTATATTTTGCCGCGATGGGGATGTACTCCTCGTAACCCATGATGGCGCAGACGTGCCCGGCGGCGAGGAAGCCCTGCACCCGGTTTGCCGACGAGCCGAGAATGGCCTCCATGGCGGGCGGCACCAGCACGTGCGAGACGAGAATCGAAAAATTGTGGATGCCCTGCTGCTTGGCCTGGTAAACGGCCATGGCGTGCGCCGGGGCGGTCGTCTCAAAGCCCACGGCGAAAAAGACCACCTGCTTCGTCGGATTCTCCTTCGCGATCTTCAGGCAGTCGAGCGGCGTGTACAGGATGCGAACGTCTCCGCCCTTGGCCTTGATTCCGAACAGATCCACCTCGCTGCCGGGAACGCGCAGCATGTCTCCAAAGCTGCAGAAGATGACCTCCGGGCGCGCGGCAATCTGCACCGCCTTGTCGATCAGCTCCAGCGGCGTGACGCACACCGGGCAGCCCGGCCCATGCACCAGCTCAATCTGTTTCGGCAGCAGCTCATCCAGCCCGAACTTGACGATGGCGTGCGTCTGTCCGCCGCAAATCTCCATCAGCGTCCAGGGGCGCGTGGTGATGCGGTGAATCTCCTGCGAGAGTGTCTGCGCGGCCTTCGCGTCACGATATTCGCTGGAATACTTCACTGCTTGGTACCTCCATCGGGAGAAAGCTCACCCAGCTCGCCGAGCTCGCCCATCTCCTTCAGATAGCCGAAGACCTTGGAGGCCTCTTCCTCATCCACAATGCTGATAGCCATGCCGACGTGTACCAGCACGTACTCGCCCACCTGGGCCTCCGGCACATAGGCCAGGTTGACCTCCTTGAGCACGCCGCCGAAATCCACCCTGGCCTGGCGCAACAGCTCTTCACCCTGAATGCTGACAATCTTGCCCGGAACCGCTAGACACATCTGTCTTCCCTCGCCTTCTTCTGCTCACGCAGTTGCCGCGCCGCGGCCACAACCTGGCCCAGCGCAATGCCGCCATCATTGGGGGGAACCCGCTGATGCCAATATACCTTGCCGCCCGCGTCCGTCAGCCGCGCAATCGCCAGCTCGGTCTGCAGCCGATTCTGGAAGCAGCCACCCGTCAGCAGCACGCTTAATCCGGCGTATTCTCCGGCGACGCGGGCGATCATCTCCACCAGCGTGTTGTGGAAGCGCCGCGCTATCACCTTTTGTGGAACGCAGGCCGCGACATCATGCAGCAACCCGCTAATCATGGGACGCCAGTCCAGCTCGGCCACATGGTTCTCGTCCGCGCTATCCGCGGCTGGAGCCAATACAAAATCGTACACTCCCAGGTCGCTGGATTGCTCGGCGAGCCACTCCAACTCCATGGCCGCCTGGCCCTCATGCCGTACCTGCTGGCGCAGTCCGATGATGGATGCCGCGGCGTCAAAGAGCCGTCCGGCGCTCGAGGTCCACGGCGAATTCAGCCCTTGGCGTAGCATTTGCCCCACAATGCGCAGGTCGCTGTCGCTAAAGGCTGCCACCGGAGCCAGCTCGTTGCGCTCGAATGCCGCATCGCCCAGCGCCTGCCACACGGCGCTCAAGCCGCAGCGCCGAGGCTCACGCACCGCACGCTCGCTGCCCACAAGCTGCATGGGGCGCAGCCGGGCCACCCGATGGTATCCACATTCGTCAATCTTTAGAAACTCGCCGCCCCACACCGTGCCATCCGGCCCAAAGCCACTGCCATCCCATGTGACCGCCAACGCCGGTGCCGCGACCTCATTTTCCGCCATGCAACTGAGCGCGTGCGCGTAGTGATGCTGCACCGGAATCGGCTCGCCACCAGCCTTCGCCGCCTCACGCCCCGCCCACACCGTGGAAACGTAATTGGGATGCAGGTCGCAGGCCACGGCCACGGGCTTCGCCTCGTAGAGGGTCTCCAGGCTCTCGATCACCCGCGCAAAGGCCGCGCCGGATTCCGCGGTCTCGAGGTCTCCAATGTGCTGGCTGAGGAAGACCATTCGGCCCACGCTGAGCGCGACGGTGTTCTTCTGGTGAGCGCCCACACCGAGTATCTGTGGCAACTCGTGCGTCACCATCACCGGCAGCGGAGCAAAGCCTCGGGCGCGTCGCATCACCATCTCGCGCGCGGCCATCACCCGCACCACGGAGTCATCCACATGGCGCAGGATGGGTCGGTCGTGCACCAGCCATAGGTCGGCGATCCTGCCCAGCCGCGCCAGCGCTTCGTGCTCGTCGGTGCAGATCGGTTCATCGCTCAGGTTTCCGCTGGTGGCTACCACGGCAAAGCCCACCGCGCCGAGCAGCAGATGATGCAACGGCGTGTAGGGCAGCATGGCGCCGAGCATGGGATTGCCCGGCGCGACGTTGCACGCGACACTCGACGCCACTCCCGCCCGCCGCCGCAGCAGCACAATCGGAGCCTCCGGCGAGCGCAACATGCGCTCTTCCAAGGGGCTCACCTCGCACTCGGCTTGGATGGCCGCAAGCGAGGGCATCATCAGGGCAAAGGGTTTCTCCTCGCGGCGCTTGCGCTCGCGCAACGTGCGCACGCCATCTTCACTGCGCGCATCCACCATCAGGTGGAAGCCGCCGAGCCCCTTGACCGCCACAATTTTTCCCGCCCGCAGAGCCTCGGCCGCCTGCTCCAGCGCATCGTTGCGCGTGGCCAGCACCTTGCCCGCCGCATCCCACAGCGCAAGCTGCGGACCGCACTCCGGACAGGCATTGGGCTGCGCGTGGAAGCGCCGGTTCGAAGGGTCTTTGTATTCCTTGGCGCAGGCCGGGCACATGGTGAACTTCTTCATCGTGGTGCGCGGACGGTCGTAGGGAAGCGATTCGATGATGGTGTAGCGCGGGCCGCAGTTGGTGCAGTTGGTAAAGGGATATTGATAGCGCCTATTCGCCGGGTCCATCACTTCGACCAGACACTCGGGACAGGTTGCCACGTCGGGCATTACCAGCGCGCTCTTCTCGCCGCCTTCGCTCTCGCGAATTTCAAACCCACGGTAGCCGCAGGGGTCGGCCCAAACGCTCTCTAAACTTTGAATAAAGCTGATGGCGGGTTTCTCGCGCTCCACGCGCAGCAGGAAACTTTCCAGTGCCTCGCGAGGTCCTTCCACCTCCAGCAGTACGCCGCGGGCGGTGTTGCTGACCCAGCCGCTGAGGTTGAGCGTGGTAGCCAAACGATAGATGAATGGACGGAAGCCGACGCCCTGCACGGCGCCGCGAATGGTCATCTTCAGGCGCAGGTGGTCCTTACGCACTGCCGTAGATGCCATGCACTCTGCCGCCACGCTCTGCTCTGTCGTCGCCAAAATCAGAACCGCCTCACCCGGCTCCGCGCCACACAGGCGCAGCCATTGCCGAACCCGGGGCCGGGTGCGCTCCGGGAGGCGTTATCACAGTCCTGTGTGATGATAACTCACATCGGCCAGCCACCCATACGGATGATAAAATCATCAAGGAGGCCGCTCCGCTGAGCGCGTTAACTTATTTCATGACAATGACTTCCCCCACGCCCATCCCCATGCTCGACCTGAAGCGCCAGTATGCCACCCTGCGTGAGGAGGTGCGCGCGGCCATCGACCAGGTCTGCGAGTCGCAGTCGCTCGTGCTGGGCGAGGAGGTCGCCAGCCTGGAGCGGGAGATCTCCGCCATGCTCGGCGCCCGGGCTACCGTTGGCTGCTCCAGCGGCACGGATGCCCTGTGGCTGGCGTTGGCCGGCGTTGGCGTGACGAACGGCGACAGCTTCCTGACCACGCCGTTTACCTTTTTTGCCTCGGCCAGCTCCATTACGCGCTGCGGCGCGCGCCCCTATTTTGCGGACATCGATCCGCTGACATTCAACCTCTCCGCGCGGGCCACGCAAAACGCCATCGCCGCGCAGCGCCCCGCGCATCTGAAGGGCATCATGCCCGTGCACCTCTACGGCCAGTGTGTGGACGCCGATGCCTTTGACGCCCTGGCCAAAGCGCACAAGCTCGTCATCGTCGAAGATGCCGCGCAGGCCTTCGGCGCCACATGGAAGGGCCGCCACGCAGGAGCCCTCGGACTTTCAGCGGCCTTCAGCTTTTATCCCACCAAGAACCTGAGCGCCTTTGGCGACGCCGGTGCCGCCACCACCACCGACCCGGAGGTCGGCGAGCACATGAAGCGCCTGCGCAATCACGGCTCGGCCGTCCGTTACTATCACCAGGAAATCGGCTGGAATGCACGCATGGACGCCATTCAGGGCGCGGTGCTGCGCATCAAGCTGCGCCACATTGCCCAGTGGAACCATCTCCGCGCCGAGGTTGCCGCCAAGTATGACGATCTGCTGCAAAAGGCCGGACTCACCGGTGCGCGCGGAGCGGCCATCACGGTCAGCGCCTCGCATCCCATCGCCCTGCCTGCCACGCGCCCGGAGGCCACGCACATCTTCCACCAGTATGTGCTGCGGGCGGAAAAGCGCGACGAGTTGCGTGACTTCCTCTTGGCCCGCAAGATCGGCTGCGAGATTTACTATCCCGTGCCGCTGCATTTGCAGGAGTGCTTCGCCTACCTCGGCTACAAAGCGGGAGACTTCCCGGAGGCCGAGCGTGCCTGCCGCGAAGTGCTCGCCCTGCCCATCTTCCCGGAGCTCACCTCGTCCGAGCAGGAGACCGTCGTCGCGGCCATCGCGGAGTTCTATTCGAAGTAGTTGATTGCCAACACGGATCGCAAACACAAACGGCGCTGCGCGGAGAAATTCCGTCAGCGCCTTTGTCTTGGATGAGATTTAGTGTTTGTGGGCTTTGCTCTTGGGCTTGTCGCCCTTGCCGCCCGCGGATTTTTTCGGAGCCGTGCTGGCGGCGCGCGCCACCGTCTGCGCCGTCTCACCCGGCGCCAGCACCTGCCGCGCCACGTTACCCAGCAGGCGATACTTGCGCTCGGTCGTCGTGCCGTCGGTGTTCTGCTTGCGAATGGTGAAGACCGGCAGTCGTCCATCCTTGCCGAAGTCCTCGTTGCCCACCGTGGCTGGCAAAAAGCCGATGATGAAGTGCTCGCGGTAGCCCGTCTCGTAGCGATGCTTTTTCAGGTTCCAGGTAAACACCCGCACCTGGTTGAAGTCGCAGGGCAGGCCGTCCTTGTTCTCGTTCAGCAGAACCAGGTACTGCGGAATCTCCTTCTCCGCGTCGTGTACGGTGTTCAGCACAAAGGCCGCCTGGATGCGTTGCCCCTCGGCGTACTGCGCCACTTCCAGCGGAATCTCCAGGTCCACCATGCGAGCCAGCACCCAGCCCACGTGGCCCTGCGCATCGCGCACCATCCACCAGTCGTCCATGGGATGGGGCTTGTCCTCGGGCTTGTCTTCGGATTTAACTGCCGGGGATTTCTCTGTCGGCTTGCCCACAGTGGATTTGGTATCCGCCGCCTTTGCCGGCGCAGCGGCAGGTGCCGTCGGGGCCGGAGCCGTCACCGGCTTCACGGGCTTTTTTGTCGCCTTCGGAACCGTCTTGTTCTGCTCGCCGGTCATCCGGGAGAGTTCGGCCGACTTATGCGCCGCCACTTCTTCCGGCGTGGCGCGCAGCGTGGTGGAGCGCCGCAGCACCTCCACCTTGCTGGCTTCCGGCAACTGGTACAGCGTATCGGTTTCGCGTCCCGGGCTGGCGTGCATGTTCAGCTCAGCGCGGGTAATGCCATGCCCCTGCACCGGAGCCTTCTGGTTTTCTACGGCCATGCGCGCAAACTGTTCGAAGATTTCGCGCGGCACCAGCGAGCGCATCTCGATCCAGCCTTCCTGCTTCTGGTCGGTGCGCACCCGGGCAAAGCGCTTCTGGTGCTCCAGGATTTCCACCCGCTCGCCGTTCTTCACCGTGCCCACGCGGTTGTAGACCGTGGCCACGTGGTCGCGCAGGTTGGCCTGTGGCGCGCTGACGTACATATACTCGCCCGATCCGGGCAGGCTGCCGCGCTTGCATCCCGCGCTCAATGCGAGCAGCAAAAGCCCTGCCAGCGCAAGTTGTGCTGCAAGAAAACGGCGAGTGATGTGGGGCACTGATAGCAAGGGAATCCCGTCTCGTATGTGACTCCACTATACCGCAAGCCTTTGCTGCCCGCAGCGCATCGCAAGCACGGGTATCACAATAGCAACGAGCCAGTGACGCAATCCGCTCGGTGAAAAAGAAAACCCTCCAGCCTGCGGGCAGCCGGAGGGCGGTTTTTACCGTGCGGTCTTACTCGTCGCCAAAGTGGATGCCCACCGAGCGCGCGGTGTTCACCAGCTCGCCCTGGGGGTCCACGGCCTTCATCTTGCCAATGGCGTCGCTGATGTTGACGAAGACGATCTTGTCGCCGCGCAGGCTGACCATCTTGTTAAAGCCGTGTCGTGAGATCAGGTCCACGGCGGCCACGCCAAAGCGCGTGCTCAGGATGCGGTCGTAGGGCGAGGGTGAGCCGCCGCGCTGGGTGTGTCCCAGCACCGTGACGCGCACTTCTTTTTTGGCGCCTTCGGCCACGGCCTCGCCAATCAGGTTGCCCACGCTGATGCCCTTGGGGATGGAGCCGTAGCGCGCGATGCACTCCTGCTGGGTCGCCTCCGGCACCTTCACGCCCTCGGCCAGGCACATGATGGTGAACTTCTTGCCGAAGATATGGCGCTGGTTGATGTAGTTGCACACGCTCTCAATGCTGAACTCGATCTCCGGAATGAGGATGATGTGCGCGCCGCCCGCGATGCCGGCATGCAGTGCGATCCAGCCCGCGTCGCGGCCCATCACCTCCACGATCATGATGCGGTGGTGCGATTCCGCCGTGGTGTGGATGCGGTCGATGGCGTCGGTGGCCACATGCAGCGCGCTGTCAAAGCCAAAGGTAACATCGGTGGACGACAGGTCGTTGTCGATCGTCTTGGGCACGCCCACTACGGGCAGTCCCTTGGCTCCCAGTTCCAGACCAATCTTCTGCGTGCCGTCGCCGCCAATCACGATCAGCGCGTCCAGGCCAAGCGCCTTGGCGTTCTTGATCACATCGTCGGAGTAGTCGCGCACCGACTCCTGGCCTTCGTTGTTGATGCAGTACGCGAAAGGGTTGCCGCGATTGGTGGTTCCCAGGATGGTGCCGCCGCGTGGCAGTATGCCGCTCACGTCGCTCAGGGTGAGCGGGCGGCTCTTCTCCGGCCATATCAGCCCGTCAAAGCCGTCGCGGATGCCGATGACGTCATAGCGGTACTTGAGGATGGCGGTTTTCACGGCGGCGCGGATGACGGCGTTGAGTCCGGGGCAGTCTCCGCCGCCGGTGCAGATGCCAATCTTGCGAATGTCAGACATAGGTACGGCCTTCCTTATAAGTGCGGATATCAAATAAGAATCATGGAAATTGTACCGCAGCGCCATACAGTCAGGCACCGAACCGCCGCTCTGCCGGGCCGAAGTGGAACCCGCGCCGAAACAGAAACGGCGCCACCCGGGCGCCGTCGCATGCCAGCCAGCTCGCTGTATTAAAGGACGGTGAAGCTCGTCGAAGTGGCGGTAATCGTGCTGTTCGTGGCCGACGAGCCGAGGTAAGCCGTGGCCGTTATGGTGAAGTTGCCCGCCGTGGTCAGTGTCGTCACGTTGCCGCTGGCGTCCACCGTGGCCAGCGAGGTCGAACTGCTGGACCAGACCACGTAGTTGGAAATGTCCTGCGCGCTGTTGCCGTTGATGTTTGCCGTCGCCGTCAGCTTGAAAGTGGTGGAGGTGGGTATCGCCGTCGGCGTAATGCTGCTGGGCACGTTGATGGTCAGTGTGCTGGGCGCCGTGCCGGTGTAGGTGTACACGGCGGTGCTCACCGTGTAGCCGCCGTCACTTACGGAGATGGAAGCGTTCTGCCCGGCCGTGACCGTCTCTGCCGTCACCACGCCGGCGCTCACCGAAGCAACGGTGGCATTGCTGCTCTTCCACGTGGCGGTCGTGGTCACGGTCTCCGAGGTACCGCCCTCGGTAACGGCCGTGGCCACCAGGTCGTAGGTGTCGCCGGCCGTGGTGGTGCTGGCTGCCGCCTTCAGCAGCACGGCGCCGGGGCTGACCGAAAGCGATGCGATTGCGCTCTCCGAAACCCAGAAACCATTGCAGGCGGTGCTCAGCAGAAAAAGCGCCATCGCGGGCAGTACTACGGCGGCGCGGCGTACAAAGTTACGGCCAATCTGAGACATGGCGTTCTCCACCCTCACATTGTAAGGGCAAGTCCAGCCCCGCGTCCGCACTTTCCCGGTCAGAAAAGAAAATCACAACCGGGAACAACGACGCCGGCCTTCCAACATGAATTCCGGGGAATTGCGCGGCATCGCTCAGGCAATCGTGGTTTCTGTGTGCAGGGCGATTTCCGGCTCGGGGTCGGCCAACGACAGGTTGTCGCGGCCGCTCTGCTTGACCCTGTACATGGCCGCATCGGCGCGCGCCACAACCGCCTCCCAGGATTCCTCGCGCTTTGCCGGGGCGTAAAGGGCCGCACCAACCGAGACCGTAAGCTGGAAGTCGCGTCCGCCGGATAGCGCGATTGGGTTGGCCTGCAACCGCCTCTGGATGCGGTTGAAGATGGTCTCGGCCTCCGCGGAGCCGCACTGCGGACAGACGATGAGAAACTCCTCGCCGCCCCAGCGCGCCACCACGTCGCTGGTGCGCATGGAGTTGCGCAGGGTCTCGGCAAACTGCCGCAGCGCCTCGTCTCCGGCCTCGTGGCCCCACTGGTCGTTGATGCGCTTGAAGAAATCGATGTCGGCCAGCAGCAACAGCGCGCTCATCCCGTTGCGCTTCAGGCGGGCGCTCTCATGCTCCATAAAGGAGTTGAGAAAGCGCCGGTTCTTGAGCCCCGTCAGCGGATCCTCCAGCGCCTGATGGCGGCGCGCCTGGCTGATGCGCCACAGCGACCAGGCCAGCGCCACGGCCAGCGCCAGGCACACCATCAGGGTCAGGGTCAGCATGTTCTTCATGCGGCTGCGGTGGGTCAGGTAGTCCAGTTGCATCTGCTGGTTGCGCTGATTTTCCATCAGCCGCTGCTGCATTTTTTCGGACGCAATCAGCTTGCCCTGGGCCCGCAGAGCCTCCACCTGCTGCTCGGCGCGCTGGCGCTCCGCCTCGGTGGCCTTCAACTGTTCGCGCCGCAACTGGTTCAGTGCCTCCAGGCGCTCACGCTCGGCGGCGTCCGTGGTGCCGGCCGCCCGATCCATTACCTCGCCCAGTTCTGCATACACCACAGTCAGGGTGCTGCGCCCGCCCATCTCGCCGGCCAGTGCCAGTATTCGCTCGGTCTGCTGGCGGACCACGGCATCCTCATGGGCGGCCACGGCGCGGTTTAAGCGCACAAATCGCAGATAAATCTCATGATTACGGTCGGGGTGAGCGGCCAGGCGGGCATCCACTTCCGCGCTGTTCAGCCCATTGCAGGAGTTGATGCCGCGCGCCAGAACCTCGCGGCTGGTAATCTGCGCGCCGGCCAGCGCCGGTTGCAGCATCCAGGCAAGCAGCATCCAGCGGAGGAGCATCGACCAATAGGGGGAGATCGGTCTCAGGCAACACCTCGTAAACTGGCACGCCGGAATCTATGCCAACGGGCGGCAGCGGCCATCTGTCGTGCTGAAGTATAGGACGGCCCTTGCCGGGAATTGAAGCAAAATCCACCATATGAAACGTAACCAAAGGTGCACCGGGCAATGAGCATCGGTCCAAACCGCGCCTTCCACCGGGAAATGAAAATCCCCGCCACCGGGGCGGGGATGGCTGATGGCGCGGTCTTCCGGTTCAGGCCTGCATCTTGCCGGTTTTCAGGTAGCGCTGGTGGAAGCCATGCGCCTCGTTAAGAATGTGCGGGGTGTGCATCCCGTTGCCCTCTTTCAGGGCGCGGGCAAAGTAATCTTCCAGCAGCGGACGGAAGTCGTCGCCAGCGCACTTTTCCATGATGAGCCGGGCCCGCTGCTTGGGCGACAGCCCGCGCAGGTCGGCCAGTCCGCGCTCGGTCACCAGCACCTGGGCGTCGTGCTCGGTGTGGTCCACGTGGCTCACCATGGGCACAATGGTGGAAATCGTTCCCTTGGCCGCCTGCGAGGGTGCCATGAAGATGGACAGGTAGGCGTTGCGCGCAAAGTCTCCGCTGCCGCCAATGCCGTTCATGATCTTGCTGCCCATGATGTGTGTGGAGTTCACGTTGCCGTAGATGTCGGCCTCGATCATGCCGTTCATGCTGATCACGCCCAGGCGCCGGATGATGCCCGGGTTGTTGCTGATGTCCTGGGTGCGCAGCACGATGTTGCGCCGGTAGTTGCGCAGGTTGCCGTACACCTCTTTGATCATATCCGGCCCCAGTGAAAACGCCGTGGCCGAGGCCGAAATCATCTTGCCGCTCTTGATCAGCCCGATCATGCCGTCCTGGATGACCTCGGTGTAGGCCGTCAGGTTGTGGAACTTGCCCTGCTCCAGCCCGAAGAGCACGGCGTTGGCGATGTTGCCCACGCCGCTCTGGATGGGCAGCAGGTCCACCGGCATCCGGCCTTTTTTCACCTCCCAGTCGAGAAACTCCAGGATGTGACCAGCGATCTGGCGGCTGGCCTGGTCGGGCTCCTTGAAGGCCGTGTTGCGATCCGGCGAGTTGGTCTCAATGACGGCGACCACCTTTTCCAGCGGGATGTGCAGGTAGGGGCTGCCGATGCGCTGCCCGGCCCGGGTCAGCGGGATTGGCTCGCGGCGCGGCGGCAGGTCCAGGCCGTAATAAACGTCGTGCATGCCCTCCAGCTCAATGGATTGCCAGGAGTTGACCTCCAGGATGATGCGCTCGGCGCTCTCGATCCAGCTCTTGTTGTTGCCCAGCGAGGTGGAGGGAATGGCGCGCCCATCCTCGTACACGGCCGCCACTTCGATCACCGCCATGTCCAGCTTGCCCAGAAAGCCGTAGTCCATGAACTGCGCCATGTGGCTCAGGTGGATGTCGGCATACTCCATGTCGCCGTCGTTGATGCGTTTGCGCACCGTGGGATCGGACTGGTACGGCGTGCGGAACTGCATGCCGTTGGCCTTGGCCAGCGCGCCGTCCAGCTCCGGACCGGTGCTGGCGCCGGTCAGTACGTTGACGCGCAGCGGCGTGCCCGCGGCGTGTTCGCGCTCCATGCGGCTGGCCAGCGCCACGGGAAACTCCTTGGGATAGCCTGAGCCGGTGAAGCCGCTCATGCCAATCTGGTCGCCGTTGCGGACCAGTGCCGCGGCCTCGTCGGCGTTCATGATGCGCTGCCGTAGTTCGTGATTCAGAACCCGGTTGTGATCGGAAGTAAGAATAGCCATAAATGCCTCTTTAGGAATGCAGTAGATATAGACAGCGGTAACAGGATGTAGAACCTTCTAGGCTAGGACGATGAAACTTTGAAGTCAACGCAAGAATGCCGCCGCCGCAGCCCGGGGGGGCGCGAACAGAGTACGAATGCCGCAGAAAGGAATGAAATGTCTCGAGGTTGCCGGAGGCTGGCGCGCCTCCGGCCAGTGTTATTTCTTATCCGGCCCCGGCTTTTCCAGCCGCAATGAGGCGGAGTTGATGCAGTAGCGTAGCCCCGTCGGTTGCGGGCCATCGGGAAAGACGTGTCCCAGGTGGCCGCCGCAGCGTGCGCAGGTCACCTCCGTGCGCACCATGCCGTGGCTGCGATCCGCATGCTCCTCCACATATTCGCCCTCCAGCGGCTTATAGAAGCTGGGCCAGCCGCACCCGGCGTTGAACTTTGCCTCGCTGGCAAACAGCTCCAGCCCGCAGGCGGCGCAGCGATAGGTGCCGGGCTCGGTGGTCTCGGCATACTGCCCGGTAAACGGACGCTCGGTGCCCTTTTCGCGCAGGATGCGGTATTGCTCCGGAGTCAGCTCGCGCTGCCACTGTCCATCGTTCTTCTGAATCTTCTCCATCAGCGTGCTTGCCCTCCGTGGGCGGGTCTTTTTATGTGGTAGTGCGGTGCGGACAAGGATTGAATACGATTTCCCCCACAGAAATCTCAGTGCAGACAATGTACAACACGGCAAGCGCAGAGCAAAAGGGCTTGAAGGTGAAGATTTTGTTATGTATTGCCGCGTTACTTGATTTTGCCGCGAAGAGGCTCATAATTCCGTTATGGATGATCGTCAGGCATTTTGGCGCGCACTCGGCTTGGTAGTCCTTCCCAGCCTGCTGGTGTGGGTAGGTGTGGGGTGTTGGTATGTGATGCATCTCGACCGGACTGAGAGTGCCTGGGATGCGATTGGTCTTTTCATATTTCTTGCACTGCTGCCGCTCCCACTGGCTGCCTGGTATTACCTGCGCTTCCGAAAAGGCCTGACGCTTGAAGCAAACATGAAGTCACAAACGCCAGGCAAAATAATTCTCTCGACGGTAATCTTTGCACTTATGGCAGTTTTCTCCGCATGGGGCAAGTATCCGTCCTCTACACCAGTTCGCCTATTATTCATCTTGAGTTATGGAGGGCTCTCACTGGTGTATCTTGTAAGGGCATTGAACAAGATTAGGGAAGCACGCAAAGCAGCACAGCCATAATAAGGGACCATTATCCATAAAACTACTTCTGTAGTTTCTTCGCGGAGCTTACCGCAACATCATCCATACGCCGGCAAAGCGGCACAGGGTTTCACAATGGCGGAGCGGCAGCCTTTGCCGCTCCGCCCCCTGCCTCACTGTCCGGCGGAGTCGTCGTGCCAGACGGCAAGCTGATTGCCGCTGGGGTCAAGGAAGTGGAAGCGTGAGCCGCCCGGGAAGCTGAATATCTCCTTGCAGATGCGGCCTCCGGCGGCGACCACCTTGTCGTAGGCCGTCTTCAGGTCGTCCACGTGGATCACCACCAGCGGGCCGCCCCCGGTCGGTGTCCCCTCGCAGGTAAATCCACCGGCGATGCGGCCATCCTGAAAGCTGCTGTACTCCGGTCCGTAGTCGATAAAGTTCCAGCCGAAGGCCTTGCTGTAAAACGCTTTGGTCGCGGCCAGGTCCGTGGCCGGGAACTCGATGTAATCCATTGTGTTGTGGCGGGATTCGGTCATCCTGCTTCTCCTTTGCGCGTGGCGGCTGAGCCTGAGCACACCACGAATGAGTGCTCGCAACTCCTCCATCCACGCTCTCTGCGAGAGGGAGAACGCAGGTAGGGCCTCCTGGATGCCGTGCGGCGGAGGCCACCGAGGTACGCAGAGAAAATATCATGCCCGCGCCCTTGAGACAACGCGTCAGGCAGGTCATACGCCATATGAATTTTGTTTGATATCAGAGCCTGCGCGGCAGCCTAGCGCAGCATCATCCACACGCCGGCAATGTGGCAAAGGGTTCCGGCCAGCACCCACAGGTGCCAGATGAAGTGTGCGTAGCGGCGCTTGCTGGCGTAGAAGGGAATTCCCGCCGAGTAGCAGACGCCACCGGCGATCAGCAAGGCAAACACCGGATGCGCCAGCAGGGCATACATGCTGCGCACGGCAAACAAACATACCCAGCCCATGGCCAGGTACATGGCCGTGGAGAGGGCGTCCCAGCGTCCGGTGGCAAAGCTCTTCACCACCACGCCCACGGCTGCGCAGCCCCACACAATGCCGAACAGCGTCCAGCCCACCGGCCCGCGCAGCCCAATCAGTGTGAACGGCGTGTAGGTTCCGGCAATCAGCAGGTAGATGGAGCTGTGATCCAGCGAGCGCATCACCTTGTAGGCGCTGCTGCGGCTCAGCGCATGGTACAGCGTGCTGCTCAGGTAAAGCAGAATGGCCGAAGCGCCAAAGATGGAGACGCATACCACCGCACGCACCGAGCCCACCTGCACCGCGCGCGCCGTCATCAGCACCAGCCCGGCAATGCTCAGGGCAATGCCCATGCCGTGCGAGATGCTGTTGGCTATCTCTTCGCCGTGTGTCTGGTCGGTCATCTCCATACAGTTCTCATCCTACGCTGTGGCCGGTTATTGCATGTTGCAGGCGCGTGACACTGACAAAGAAATTACAAAGTTGAGTGCAATGCACCGCGCACTGCAGTTACATATCGCGCGCAAAAAGTAGCGGACGCACCCGAGAAGTGCGTCCGCTGGAGCGATACAGCAAAGTCGTTTTACTTCTTCAGCGCCAGCTCGTAGCGCTTGTTCACCTCGGCCCAGTTCACCACGCTCCACCAGGACTTCAAATACTCGGCGCGGCGGTTCTGGTACTTCAGGTAGTAGGCATGCTCCCAAACGTCGTTCATCAGGATGGGCTGCAGGCCCTGCGAGATCGGCGAGTCCTGGTTGGCGGTGGAGAGAACCTGCAAGCCGCCCGCTCCCAGTGCCAGCCACGCCCAGCCGCTGCCAAACTGCTTCAGCCCGGCGTCGTTGAACTTCTCCTGGAACTGCGCCTGGTCGCCGAAGGTGCTCTTGATGGCCTCGGCGATGGCGCCCGTGGGCTGTCCGCCGTTCGGTCCCATGATGGACCAGAAGATCGAGTGATTGTAGTGGCCGCCCACGTTGTTGCGGACGGCGGTGCGGATCGCCTCGGGCACGGACGAAAGGTCCTTCAGCAGCTCTTCCGCCGTCTTGCCGGCCAGCTCGGGAGCCTTGGCCAGCGCGGCGTTGGAGTTATCCACGTACGCCTGGTGATGCTTGTCGTGATGAATGTGCATCGTCTGCGCGTCGACGTGCGGCTCGAGTGCCTCGTAGGCATAGGTAAGGGCGGGAAGTTCGAAAGCCATGATGTTTAGTCTTTCCTCCACTCTGCACAGATGAGATGCCGGGGGCTGCGGTTGCAAAATGTATGGCGAATTACGCAATCCGGCCCGCTACGGGAAACCCCACCTCCGCGCCGGTTGCCGCCCCATCCACCTTCGTCCTATCATGCAAGGCACTGGAGGCACCAAACCATGACCCCATCCCGCCGTGACTTTCTTAAGACCTCAACCGTGGCCGCCGCCGGCGTGGTCGCCACTGCGGTCAGCGCGCCGCAATCGGCCTATGCCTTTCCGGAAAATCCCCTTACGGCCTCGGCCATGCCCACCCGCAACCTGGGCAAAACCGGCTACCGCACCGGAATCTTCTCCCTCGGCGGGCAGGCCTCCATCGAGCAGCCCAACAATGCTGAGGTGGCCATCCCCATCGTCGAGCGCGCTCTCGACCTCGGCATCAACTACATTGACACCGCCGCGCAGTACGGCGGCAGCGGGCGCTGGAGCCAGCGCTACATCGGCGAGGTGATGAAGCGCCGCCGCCGCGAAACCTACCTGGCAAGCAAAACCCACGACCGCACCCGCGACGGCTCGCTCCGCCTGCTGGAAGAAAGCCTCAAGCTTCTCAACACCGATCACCTCGACGCCTGGCAGCTCCACCACGTCACCACGCAGGACGACGTGGACCGCATCTTCGCCAAGGGCGGAGCCATCGAAGCACTGGTCGAGGCCCGCGAGCAGAAGATGGTGCGCTTCCTCGGCGTCACCGGACACTCCGACCCCGGCGTGCTGTTGCAGTGCATCCGCAGCTTCCCCTTTGACCAGATCCTGATGGCCGTCAACGCCGCCGATCCGCACCACCTCAGCTTCCAGCAGGAGCTTCTGCCCGTGGCCGTGGAAAAGCAGATGGGCATCATCGGCATGAAGATTCCCGCGCGCGGCCGCATCCTCAGCAGTTGGAATCCGCAGCATGGCAGCGAGCACAGCTGGGAGGGCGCGGCGCCCAAGCCCGGCACGCTCAACATGCGTGAGGCCATGTACTACACGCTCTCGCTGCCGGTCAGCACGGTCATCATCGGCTGCGATACCATCGCCCAGCTCGAGGAGAACGTGAAGCTCGCCCGCGACTTCACCCCGCTCAGCCACACGCAACTCGCCGGGCTCACCGAAAAGACCGAGCCCATCCACCGCCAGGCCTTGTTCTTCCGCACCTGGCCCAAGGAAGGGTAGCGGCAAAATCGCACGCGCGTTTCGGACATGGGTGCCGGAGCGCGCGTGCTGCGTGTCGCACCGACGAACGACAACCGCGGATGCTATGATGTGGCGCAATTGGGCGGAGAAGGAATCAGCCTGATTGCCGAGGACTCCCATGGCGTCCAGCGTCATAGAAATCCCTCCCCGCAAGATGGCGCGAGTTGCAGGCGCGCTGTACCTGGCCTTCATCGTCACATTTGCCTCGTCCACCTTCATGCAGCACGGCCCCACGGACCTTGCGGCAACCGGGTGGGTCTCCCACGCCGGGTACCCACTGGAACTGGCGTCCGCGCTGCTGTTTCTCATGTCGGCGTGGGCGCTCTACGCACTGCTGCGCCCCGTGAACCATGACCTGGCCCTGCTCTTTCTCCTGCTCAACGCAGCTGGAGTGGCCATCGAATGCGTCAACATGCAGCTGCGCTTTTGCGCCACGTTCCTCATCTCCGGCGCTGCTGGCCTGAAAGGTTTTTCTCCGGAGCAGTTACAAGCGATTGCCGTGCTGCTATTCCGCATTGGAGGCCGCGGGGATCTGGTCGAGGCGCTCTTCTACGGAGTCTGGCTTTTTCCGCTCGGGTATCTGGTCATTAAGTCAGGATTCATCCCGAAGATCATCGGCATCCTGCTCATCATGGATGGCGCCAGCCTCATGATCTGCCTCGTGCAGATGTGGTTTTTCCCGGAGTACAAGAAGCTGACCTACCCGCTCTATCCCATCATGCTGATTGCCGAGACTGCCCTCGCCCTGTGGCTGCTGATCAAAGCTGTTCCCGAGCAGACAGCGGAAGGCGATTCGCAACCCGCTGCATGAACAACTCCTGTGCAGGACGATCTGTCGTTCCTGCAAACAGTAAAAGGCCGGAGCATCTGCGCTCCGGCTTTTTATTGCCTTTACATCCGAAACATCTGAAACCTGTGAAACGTCCGAAACCTTATCTCTTCAAGAACCACATCGCCCAGCCGGCCACCAGCAGGCCGCCCATGAACCAGGCAAAGCAGTACAGTCCGTAGCGGACCATCTCTTTTGTCTCGCTGCGCTGGGTGATGCCGAAGATCACCGAGGCGCACAGGGAAAACAGCAGCGCGGCCGTAAAGTGTGAAAGGTTCAGGTTCATTGCTTTTTCCCGATGGCGATGTGGTGCGCGTCAATGGCGGCGATCACGTTCAGCAGCCCGCCGCAGATGAGGAACTTCGTGCCGTAGTCGGCGCTGGCGCGGAAGATGTTGCCCTGGCCCCAGTCCAGCGCCTGCGCCGCAAAGTAGTAGATGCCGTTGCCGAAGTCGCCGATAAAACCCAGCATGTCCAGCAACTGCCCCAGGTTAAAGGCGTACACCTTGCCCTGCATGCCCAGCCCGGCCACAAACATCACGGTCACGCTTAAAAAGATCAGTCCGCCGCGCACCCAGCGCTTCAGCAGGATGTGGCCCAGTCCCGGCACCAGCCATCCCGCCAGCGGGGCCACAAAGGCCATCGCGCCGGGGATCTCCGCTGCTTTCGTATTCGCTTCGTTCGCCATCTAGAAAATCACCAGTTCTTCCTGCTCGGCTCCGGTCACCTGCGCCCGTCCGTTGTGCACCAGCACATCCACTTCGCTGCGCACGCCGAACTCCGGCAGGTAAATTCCGGGCTCTACTGAGAATAACGTATTCGGCAGAATCTGTCGGGTATCGCGCGTCTCAAGGTTGTCCATGTTGGCGCCGTTGCCGTGCACGCTGGTGCCAATGTTGTGTCCCGTGCGGTGCACAAACCACTCGCCGTAACCACCCTTGTCGATGACCGCGCGCGTGGCTGCGTCCACCTCCCAGCCCTCCAGGCGGCCACCGGCGGCGATGCCTTCCACGGCCCGTGCCACGCCGGCCTTGCGCGCGTCGCGCACAAGGCGGAAGACCTCCTGATGCTTCGCCGAAGGCGTTCCAAGCACGCCGGTCCAGGTGATGTCGTAGTACACCGCGCCCGGCGTATCTTTCTTCGCCCACATGTCCAGCAGCACCAGGTCGCCCTCGTGAATCTCGCGGAAATGCTCTGCCGTCGGCTCGTAATGCGGATTGCCGGCGTTCTCGTTGGCACCCACAATCGGCAGATCGTCGGTGATCAGATGCTCGCGGGCGAAGGCCTCGCCAATCCACTGGCGCACGCCCCACTCGTTCCATCCGCCGTGGCGCACGCGCTGGCCAATCTCTTTGAATGCCGCGGCCATAATCCGGTCCATGGCGTCGCGCGCCGCAAAGTGAGTGGCAATCTGCTCGTCGCTCAGCGTGGCTTCAAAGCGGCTCACCAGGTCGGCGCTGGTCACAACCTCTACGCCAAAGCTGCGAATCAGCTCCAGCATGCCGCCATCCACCAGGCTCACGTACATGATGTCGTTGTTGGGCGAGTACTGCATGGCCACGCGCTTGTAAGGCTTCAGCATCGCCGCCAGCTTCTGGTGCAGCTCCGGCCACGGACCGTAGTGCTGCTGCACGCCCGGCAGGCTCTCCAAATGCCGAGGCTCCACGCGATGGTTCAACTTTACCGGCTCGCCTGTGGCGGGAATCAGGTAAAACCAGCGCCGGGTAACGTGCATCTTGCCCAGCCCCAGGATGCTGTAGGCGATCTCGTCGCGCTGGTGGTGGTCATAGAAGAGCCAGGCGTCAAGACCCTGCTCGCGCAATGCCTGCTGGATATCGGTCAGTTTCATAGGCGATATTGTACCCCGGCGCGGCTGGCAAGTCCGGTGCGGTCCGTTCCCCCGGAGCTACTTGCGGCGTGGCACATAGATGGTGCAGTCTCTCTCCGTCAGCGCCGCCTGGTAGTAGCGCGCAATCGCCAGCACCACTCCCGGCGTGTAACGGTCCACCTGCGCGTTCGGCGAACCATCGGCCAGCGCGCGGCGGTTGAATTGTATGGCTCCGTAGCGTTGCGCGGCGATGTTGGCAATCAACTCATTCTCGTCCAGGTGGCCGGCGCGGATGAGGCTGGCGGCGCTGAAGGGATCGAAGATGTAGGGCTTGCCTGCGTCGTAGCAGCGCAGGATGCTTTCGCACAGCGCCGGGCCGGGCTGCGCCCGCAAAAAGTCCACCTGCCGCCCGTAGCGCTCCTGCTGCGCGTGCAGGCTGCGCCAGGTTTCCACGGGGAAGAAGGCATCCTCGCAGGCCAGCGGAATCAGCATCCACAAAAAGAGCAGCGCCGTGGCCCCCGCGCGCCACTGCTCGCCCGTGCCCGGCCATCCCGGACGCGGCACGTCAAAGTCATGCAGAAAGATGCCCAGCAACATGGCCAGCGCCAGCGTGGCGGAAAAATATGCGTTCAGCGACACGCCCTCGCCGCCGGAGAAGTAAAGCCCCACCACCAGCGAGACGGCGAAAAAGATGGAGAGCAATCGCCGCCGCGGATCGTGCCGCATCCGCCACGCCATGTAAATGCCCACCGCCAGCGGAATCAGTTGTGGCGCAAAGTAATCAAATCCCTGCGGCAGTATCTTGCCCGCCACATAGCGCCGCGCCACCAGTATCTGGTGCAGAAACTCCGGCCCGCCCACATGCAGGTTGATCCAGTACAGGGGAATCTCCCACAGCAGCATCAGGCCCACAAAGCCCGCCATCCGCCGCCGGTTTACCAGCGCCAGCTCCACGGCCACGGCAATGGGAAAGTCGATCAGGTTGTGCTTGGTGTTGCCGCCAATCACAAACAGCAGCGCCGTCAGCGCCAGGGCCCAGGGACGCTCGCCCCGCAGAAAGTACAACAGCAGCCCGGCCATGAAGAAGCCCTGGGCAAAAATCTGCGGATCGTCCTGCCCCGCGTAGCACTGTCCGGAGGTGCAGAACATGACCAGGCAGAACAGTCCGGCCATCGCCCCAAAGCGCCGGCTGCCCGTCAGGTGCGCCACTATGGCGCTCGCGCACAGGCAACACACGGTCATCCCTAGCCAGCTCAGCAGCCGCCCCGCCCACAGGTAGTCATGTGTCAGGCGGCCCACCTGCGAGACGGCCACAAACGACAGCACCGGGTAGTTTGCCATCGTCCATCCGTAGCGCACCGGATAAACCCACTGATGGTGCGCAATGGCCGCCGCGTTGTAGGCGTTCCAGCCCTCGTTGTACTTCACCTCCAGCCGCATGGTGGAGCGCAGCAGCGGCCAGAAGGCGCAATAGGCCGTCACCGCCACGGCCACCCAGCGCGCATGGGCCATGGTCAGCAGCCGCAGCAGCCAGTTGGAGGATGGATTACGGTGCAAGGCCTCAGGCATTCGTCGCTCTTTCATCCTGCGTTGGAGTTCAATTTCGCAGCCCGTGTCTGCCGCCTGCCCGTCCGTGTGCCACATATGTGCAGCCTAACAACCGGCGCACGCGGTGGGCAATCACCGCGCATTTTGCATCAATGCCTAAACACGATTATCAGTCCACAGCTTGCACCGCGCTCCCACCCATCGCCTCGTACAGCCACCAATCGCCCTCATGAGCCTTCAGTCGCACGGTCACCGGAGCCCGGGCAAACAGTGCCGCGCCTTTTTCGGCGGAGGAGCGCACCACGAAGTAACGGTAGCGCCAGCCCTCATGGCGTTGCCAGTCAAAGTCTCCCGGGTGGAACTCGAAGTCGGCAAAGCGCACGCCGGGCAACGCGTCTTTGCGATACAGCACCAGGTCCACGTTGCCGCAGGCAAAGCTCGGGTCCACTACGCCGCCGCGCAGCGCGGAGTACCACGCCGGCAGGTGCAGCAGCGGAGCGCCGGCAAAGACCTTCGAGCGCGGCTCAAAGTTCATGCTCAACGCGCGTTGTCCCGGGGCCATCTTCTCCATCAGCCGCGCAAAGCCCTGCGCCTCGCGGTTGAACACCGTCATGCGCCAGGCCAGCAGCCCGGTCGAAGCCAATGCAAACACCGTCACCCACAGGATCGCCGCGCGCGCCCGTCCCGCCGTTGCCTCATGCGGCCGCCGCAGTGCCAGCGCCAGGCAGGGCAGCACGAAAACCGCGTAGCGCTGGTACACCGCATCCACGCCGAAGATGCTGTGCGGCGCAAGCAGCGCAATGGCCAGGCAGGCCGCCAGCGGCAGGCTGGCGCGCCACTGCCTCCGCCAGCCCAGCAGCGCCGCCACCGGCCCCACGGCCAGCAGCACCAGTGCGGCGGAAATTCCGTCATCCGGCCAACCCGCAATATCCACCATCAACTTAGGAAAGCGATCCAGCCCAAGCTCCCACTCGGTGGGCTTGTGCGTCAGCGTCAGTCCGGCAATCGAGTGCAGCCACCACAGGCCCAGCAGAGTCAGCAGAAACACTGCCGGCACTCCAAGCAGCAACTCGCGGCGCCATTGACGCCAGTGACCCACGGCGCTGGCGCCGGCCAGCACGGCAGCCACGGCGGCCACCATGGCGTGGCACAGGAAGAGTCCGAGCAAGGCCAGTGCCAGCCAGAATCCTCTCAGCAGCGTGGGCCGCTGTTGCATCCGTTGCGCCATCGCCAGAAAGCAGATTGCCAGCGGCGCGGCTGCCAGGTAGCCCAGGAATCCCCAGTTGAAGGCGAAGCCATACAGCCCCGGCACCACCAGCAGGGCTAGCCGCGGATCGCCCCCGCCAACACCGCTCGCCTCCTCCGCGTCCTGTGCGATCAGCCACGCCGTGGCCATCACAAAGCCCGCCAGCGCCAATGAGGCGATCAGTTTACTGGCCGCCACCACGCCCATGAATGAGCTGAACAGGTAGAGCGATCCGTAGCCCAGCAGGTTGGGGATGCGCAGGTGACGCACAAACTGATCCGCAAACGGAAAGCCGCCGTGCTCGATGGCGCGGAAGATCTCCACCTGCGCGGCGTGCTGCGGCACATCCGTCATCGCCGGAAAGCCAGGCATCCAGAGCGGCAGCACGGCCACCGTGGCCACCAGGGCTACCAGCGCCCAGGCCTGCATGTTGCAATGAACCTGCGGCGTGGCCGCATGGGATGGGCTCGACAACGGCGGCTCCGGTGTTACACAGATGGCAAAAGATGGAAGTGCAGGTTGCAGGAAATTGGCCGGATAAAATGCATGGGCCAATTTCGAATAGTTGCATCCTATCCCACGTCGCGGCGTGTGTACAGTGCGCGGCGCAACCCACGGCCGCCGCCGGAGTTGCGTGCCTGGCGAAAAATATACTTCGCGCCACGGCCGCAACTTGTTGCCGCAAATCCCGTTTCTACGCCCATGAAACGTACAACGCTACTCTCAATCGCTACCCTGGCCCTCGGCGGCATGCTTGCCGTCCCGGGCTTCGCCCAGAACCCCAACACGCAGGGCGCCGGCCCTGGAGTCGTCGATCCCGGCCACCCGCGGGTGAATGAAGTCAACGCCCGCCAGCAGAACCAGCAGGACCGCATCGCCAACGGCGTCAAGAGCGGCGAGCTCACGCCCAGGGAGACCGTCAAGCTGGAAAAGCAGCAGCAGCACATTGACAACCAGGAGAAGCGCGACATGGCGGCCCACAACGGCCACCTCACCAAGGGCGAGCAGAACAAGCTCAATCGCGAGCAGAACCGCGCCAGCAAGGATATCTACAAGGACAAGCACAACGCGGCCGTGCGTTAGGAGGCGCGCAACCCGCACTGTGAACGTCAGCAGAAAGCCCGCCGGGCGAACCGGCGGGCTTTTTCTTTTGCAGTGTTGCGAACCGCTTACATGATCGCCGTCGGCGGAGCCGGTTCATCCGGATGCCCCGCGTTGCGCAGCGGCACCTGCACCATCAGCACGAACAGCAGCACCAGCGCGATCAGTCCGCTCAGAATGTGCGGATGCTCGAAGACCACCGGCAGGTCGAAGTTGATCTTGTGGCTGGCCTTCAATCCCTTGATGGCCGCCACGCCCAGTCCGCACAGCGCTTCGCCGGCGATTAAGCCGCTGGCGGTCAGCACTCCGGCGTTGTCAATGCGGGCCTTCTGCGCCTCGTTAAAGACGCCCTTGTCGCGCATGATGTCCGTGACCCAGCGGATGACGCCGCCGATGAAGATGGCGAAGGTCGTCTCCAGCGGAAGGTACATGCCCACGCTGAACAGCATCGGGCTCTTCACCTCCACCATGATCAGGGCAAAGCCCATCAGCACGCCCACAATCACCAGCGGCCACGCCATGTTGCCGCCCACAATGCCCTGTGCCAGTGAGGCCATCAGCCCGGCCTGCGGCGCAGGCAGGTCCTTGCTGCCAAAGTGGTAGGCCTGGTCCAGAATCATCAGCACCGGGAACAACGCCAGCGAGCTGATCACCACGCCCATCAAATCGCCAATCTGCATCTTGGATGGCGTGCCGCCCAGGATGTGACCGACTTTCAAGTCCTGCAACATCTCACCGGCCACCGCCGAGCTGACGCAGATGACCGCCGCCACGCCCAGCACGGCAATGACTCCGGCCGTGCCCTTTACGCCGATGGCGATCATCAGCAGCGCCGCAATCACCAGCGTGCACAAGGTCAATCCGCTCACCGGATTGTTCGAGCTGCCGATCATGCCCACCAGGTTGCCGCTCACGGCAGCAAAGAAGAAGCCGAGCACGATCATCACCACGGCCGCCACAATGGCGCCAATGATGACCTTGGTGAAGAAGAAGTACAGGGCGATCATTGCGCAAAACACCACGCCCAGGCCGATGAACACCACCTTGGCGTTCAGGTCCTTCTCATAGCGCAGTGCGCTGACCTTCGTCTGGCCGGTCTTCTTCAAATCGCTGATCGCCCGCTGGATGCCGATGCCCAGTGACTTTCTCATGCGGAAGAGCGTAAAGCTGGCGCCCACCAGCATGCCGCCCACCGCGATGGGGCGCACAATGGAGAACCACACGCCGTTGCTCACCGAGGCCCAGTCCACCGTCGTCCCGGCCGCCACGGCGTTCGCCTGTATCTGCGGGCCGAGGAAGTAAGTAAGCAGCGGAACCATCAGTCCCCAGGCCAGCAGTCCGCCGGCAAAGTTCAGGGCCGCCAGCCGCGGTCCAATGATGTAGCCCACGCCCAGGTATGCCGGGCTAACGGCCGGAGCGCTGAAGGTCGTTGCGCCGCCCGTGGCCACAATCGGAGCCGTCTTCGCCCGGCCCAGCTTAAGGCCGTAGCTCAAGGCCGGTATGTTGACGAAAAATTCCTTGCTGGCGTTGAAGATGTTCAGCGCACCAGCCAAAAAGATTGCCGCGCCCACGCCCATGTTTGCGAACAGAATCTTCGCTGCCCGCGAACCCTGCTGCCCGGCCTTGTGAATCTCACTGGCCGCCACCGACTCCGGGAAGGGAAGCTCGGGGTCTTCCACCATCACGCGCCGCAGCAGCGTGACGAACAAAATGCCCAGCGTGCCGCCCACCATCATCAGGGCCACGCCCTGCCAGTAATTTGCGGCGCCCAGCGCCGGCCACATCCCGCTGATGACAAATGCCGGAATGGTGAACGTGGCGCCCGCCGCAACCGACTCGCCAATGGAGCCGATGGTACGGGCCATGTTCTCTTCCAGCAGGCTGCCCTTCACCAGCTTCAGCAGGGCCATGCCAATCACGGCGGCCGGATAGGTGGCGGCAATGGTCATGCCGGCGCGCAGGCCAAGATACATATTGGCTGCGCCCAGTACCACGGTCATGATCAGTCCCAGCAGCACGGCGCGCAGGGTAAATTCGCGCATATCGCGGTCGGCGGGTACATAGGGGCGGAAGGGCTGTGAGCTCATCGGGAATCCTCAATTACGGTAGTAGAAACTGCTGCCGGTCGGCGCAACTTAACACGCGGCCCGCGCGGCGCACAAGTCGATCAACCCATGATAAACGCACCGGCCGTTTGGTGGGAGACTTTACCCCGCGATTTATCCGCCCAGTAGCCGTCGCGCAAGAAAAACGCCGCCACCCCCTGCGGGGCAGCGGCGCCGGTTTCTGTTGCTCTCTGCCTTACAACCGGCAGATCAGCAGTTCGCGTTCGTACACCATCTCCTGCGGCAGGTGGGCATGCAGCTTGATGAACAGCTCCTCGTGCCCGATGACTTCCTGCTTCCAGGTCTCGCGGTCCACCTTCTGCAGTTCGTCAAAGGTCTCTTTGGAGAAGTCCAGTCCCGTCCAGTCGATGTCCTCGTAGCGCGGCAGCCAGCCGATGGGGGTCTCCTTGCCGCGGCGGCGCCCATGCACGCGGTCGATCACCCACTTCAGCACCCGCATGTTCTCGCCGTAGCCAGGCCACAGGAACTTGCCGTCCTCGCCCTTGCGGAACCAGTTCACGTGGAAGATGCGCGGCGTTACGTCCAGGTTGCGCCCCATCTTGATCCAGTGCCGGAAGTAGTCGCCCATGTGATAACCGCAGAAGGGCAGCATCGCCATCGGATCGCGGCGCACCTTGCCGATGGTTCCGGCTGCCGCGGCCGTCATCTCGCTGCCCATGGTCGCCCCGGTATAAACTCCGGCGCTCCAGTTGAAGGCCTGGTACACCAGCGGCATCGTCGTCGGGCGCCGCCCGCCAAAGATGAACGCGCTGATCGGCACCCCGTTCGGAGCCTCCCAGTCGGGATCGATCGTGGGGCACTGCTTGGCCGGAGCCGTAAAGCGCGCATTGGCGTGTGCCGCCGGCTTGCCCGTCTCCTTGCCAATCGCGGGAGTCCAGCGGTTGCCCTGCCAGTCCGTGCACTCCGCCGGTGGCTCGTCCGTCATGCCCTCCCACCACACGCCGCCCTCGGGGGTCAGCGCCACGTTGGTGAAGATCGTGTTCTTCGCCAGCGCAATCATGGCATTCGGGTTGGTCTTCATCGACGTTCCCGGCGCCACGCCAAAGAAGCCGGCCTCGGGATTGATCGCCCGCAGCCGTCCCTTGTCGTCCGGCTTGATCCAGGCAATGTCGTCGCCGATGGTGGTGATCTTCCAGCCCTTCATCCCCTCGGGAGGAATCAGCATGGCGAAGTTCGTCTTGCCGCAGGCGCTCGGGAAGGCCGCCGCGACATACGTCTTTTCGCCCTCGGGACTCTCCGCGCCCAGGATGAGCATGTGCTCGGCCATCCAGCCTTCGTCGCGGGCCATGGTGCTGGCAATGCGCAGGGCAAAGCACTTCTTGCCCAGCAGAGCGTTGCCGCCGTAGCCCGAGCCGAACGACCAGATCTCTCGCGTCTCCGGGAAGTGGACGATGTACTTTTCCTTGTTGCAGGGCCAGGCCACGTCTTTTTCGCCCGGCGCCAGCGGCTTGCCCACGCTGTGGATGCAGGGCACGACGCGCTTCTCGTCTTTGTCGATCTCGGCGATTACCGGCAGTCCAATGCGCGTCATGATGCGCATATTGACGACGACATACGGCGAGTCCGTCAGTTCCACGCCAATCTGAGACATCGGCGAGCCCACCGGCCCCATACTGAACGGCAGCACGTACATCGTGCGTCCCACCATGCAGCCGTCATACAGGCCGCGCAGCTTTTTGCGCATGCTGAACGGATCTTCCCAGTTGTTGGTTGGCCCGGCGCTGTCTTTGCTATGAGAGCAGATGAATGTACGGTCTTCCACGCGCGCCACGTCGCTGGGATCGCTGGTGGCGTAATAGCAGCCCGGCCAAAGCTTCTCGTTCAGTTTGCGGAAGGTGCCGCTGGCCACCAGTTGCGCGCACAGTTCCTCGTATTCTTCCTGGCTGCCGTCCACCCAGTGAATGGCGTCAGGCCGTGTCATGGCGGCCATCTTCTCCACCCAGCGCAGCAGGTGCTGGTTTTTGCTGAGCGGTGTGGAGTACTTGGTTGCGTTCGTTGTCTTTGTGCTCATATCCCCCCTGCTTTCGTCCGCCGTATCCATGGTTTCCGCCGGCGGATCGATGTGTTCGTAAACCGACTGCTGAAGCCTGTTACCCAAACCTTGTAGCCCAAATCTACTGCCCAATTGACTCTGCCCGGGTGCTTGGCCCGGGCAGTCTTTGTTACCGGGCCGTTACGCCTTCTTCGCGCAACACGGCCTCCAAATGCGCCAGGGTCTCGGCCGTGGTCAGCGTGTACAGTTCGCGCCCGCTCTCCTCGCCGTTCTCCAATATGGTGCGCAGGTAGTGGCCCGCAATCTCCGCCGCCAGTGGGTCGGTGATTACGTGGCCGGTCTTTGCCTTGTGCTCGGCCCACGCCGGCAGAGCCAGGGCAATCCACACCGTGCGGCCATTCACCAGGTACTTCACGTCCACCGCGTCGGCATGACGCGTGGCAATGGCCATCACAATGCATTGGTAAACACAATGAACCGGCGTCCCGGTCCAACGTTCGACGGTATTGAATTCTTGATACATAGCCTAGAAATCTATTCTGCGCGGGCACCGCGTGGCAACCACCCGCCGGTACAATTGCTGAATACAGCCCCGTTAGCTTACTGCAAATCCCCGGCCTTGGCACCAACTTCCGCGCGTAATCTCTCCACGCCCCGGCCAAGAGGAATGCCGCCCGCCATCGGCTACAATCAATAGCTGTGAGCATGAAGAAACCCGCCAAAACCTCTCAGCAGCCCACTCCCCGCGCGGCCGCCAAGCCCGTGGCCAAGCCTGCGGCCAAGCCCTCACGCAAAGCACCGGCCAAATCTGCGCCCAAGCCTGTGGCTAAGCCTGCCCGCGCCAAATCCTCTGCCAAGCCCGCCGCCAAGCCGCCCGCCAGCACCCTGAAAACCCAGCGCGCCCTCCGCGACCGCGAGCGCGCCACCCGCCGCCCCAGCCGCACGCCCGGCGTGCAGGTGCTTTCCGCTCCGCAGCTTACGGCCATTCCATGGCTCGTCCACGGCTTCAGCACCCGCACCGGCGGCGTCAGCACAGAGTACGGCTCGCACCAGCTCAACCTCGGCTTTACCGAGGAGGACACGCGCCCCAACGTCGAGCGCAACCGCCAGAAATTTATCGCCAAGGTTTTAGCCGCCAGCCCGGTCGCCAAGCTAAAGGCCGCACCGCCCGCCAAGCCCTGGCCGCTTGTCCTGCTCAACCAGGTGCACTCCGGCGCCATCCACCGCGTCTGGGGAGCCAATCCGCCGGAAGACGCACGCCTCACCCTGCGCGATGCCCGCCGCGGCTCCGCCCCACAAACCGCCGGGGATGGCCTCATCACCAACGCGCGCGGCGTATTGCTCGGAGTCAAAGTTGCGGATTGCTACCCCATCATCCTGGCCGACCGCCGCAAAAAGGCCGTAGGAATCTTTCACGCCGGATGGCGCGGCACCGTCCAGCGTATCGTGGAAAAAGGTGTGGGAGAGATGCGCCGCCACTTCAGATGCCGCCCGCAGGATCTGGTCGCCGTCATCGGCCCCGGCATCGGAGCCTGCTGCTATGAGATTGGCGAAGAGGTGGAGAGCCGCTTCGAGTCGCAGTTCGCCTACGCGCCCACGCTCTTCGAGGATGTCTTCGACAGTTGGAGCCTCAAGACCAAGTACCCCATGCTCTTCCTCAACCAGCGCGCCCCGGGACACGGAGAGCCGGCGCTCAGCCGCCACCTCGACCTGGTCAAGGCCAACCGCCAGCAGTTGCTCGACGCTGGTTTGCCAGCGGAGAACATCCACGCCCTCGGCCTCTGCACCAGTTGCCGCACAGACATCTTCTTCAGCTACCGCAAGGAGCGCGTCACCGGCCGCATGTTGGCCGTCGTAGGCATAAGGTAAAAACTAGGTGTGTTAGTAAGACAAATATCTTCTTGGGTAAGTAAGCCAGTTAAGTGGTACTGCTTGGAATAGTGAGTTACTCGGCGATGTTTGTGACACGTATCGCCGGGTGCCCTACCCTTCCGCCCGCCTTTTGGGCGGAGGGTGGGGTAGTTCGGTTTTGTTCTTAAGAGCCACCTTCGGATTATCCCCAAGCATCTCTCTCTTCCGTGCCGTCCAATGAGATTCGACTTCCACCACTCCATCCTCCCCTAGCAGGTAATGGCGAAAGCTGCTCCAGGGCCAGTCCTCCGGCTTTTCCACCAACCCGCGCTCGACGGGATTGCGGTGCATGTAACGCAGCTTCTCAACGCGCTTGCTCTCGCCGGAAACATTGAAGTCGTAGTAGCGGCGCTGCCAGAACGCCCCATCGGAATGGAGCGTGCGCAGCCGCCTGGTGACCGCCTGTTTCAGCATCTGGATGACGATTGGCAGAGTCTTCCGCCCCGGCTCGCTGATTAGCAGGTGCACATGCTCTGGCATAACCACATACCCGGTGACATAAAAGCCATACCAGTTACGGGCACGCTCCAGTGCCTCCTCAAACGCGCGCCGGGCTTCAGGCTCAGCTAACAGAGGTTGCCGATGGTAGCAACTGAAGGTTAGGAAGTGCAGATCGCGGGTTTGCTGATACCGCTTCAGACTCCATGGCATGGCTAGGAGTATTTCGTTCTGGTCAGGAAGGGGTCAAGAGAAAATCAACTACCCCACCCTCCGCCCATCAGCAGGGCGGAAGGGTAGGGCACCCAACATTTCGCATCGCACAAGAGCACCCATTGTCTGCCTCTCGCAACCTCCGAAACTTCCGCAACCTCCGCAACTAGCTCTTACGCGTAAATCCCTCGCGTCCGAACGGTCGAAGCCACGCGGTCCATCGCCACCGTGCAGGCCGCAATGCGGCCGCCGGACGGCGTTCCATGCGTGAAGGCGGGCGCAGGCGGGGCGCTCTCAAAAACCGCTGACAAAACCTGCCCGCAAATCGCGCGTCAGCAGTATAATCCGGGCGATTCAGAGCTAAGGGGGAGATTCCAGTTGACGCACAACAGGCTCATCTCGCGCTGTCTCGAGTGAGAGGCAGTTTCGATTCAGGAAAGGAAATGTGCATGCGTACGTTAGGGCGATTATTTATATTTTTCTCGTTATCTATCCTTCTCATCTGCGGCTGCAAATCACAATCTCAGGGACCACTTCAGTTGACTTCCGTCAATGCTCCCCATGGTGGCCGAATTCGCTATGGCGTGGTGAACGGAGCTACCACCCAGGGGGCGGCGCTCACCAGGTTGCTGAGCACCATCCATACCGACTGCGGAGAGAAGCCGCAAATCGGCAAGCCCTTCCAGTTCCAGGGCAGCAATTCCATCGGCGTGTTCTTCACGGTCACGGACCACCCGGACGGAAACGTCCAGCTCGCGGGTCTGGTGATTGCCAATGCAACTGGGCCCAACCAGGTGGACGGGGCCATGCTCTTTGACGAAGCGTCGCGCTTTGGGACCACGGTGAACCCGCTGCTCCAGCAACTGCCCAGCCTCTGGAGCCAGCTCGCTGCGCAGGCGCCCTCCGGTGCGATGGCCGGCGGGAAACCTGCGCCAACTGCGGGCGGGGCGGTGTCCGGCATGAGGAAGTATGCGTTGCCCGATGGCACCGCCAGCGTGAGCATGCCCGCCAATTGGACGGTCAATCCTCAGAGCGGCGGCGGGACCATGATGCTCAACGGCCCGCATGGTGAAATGGCTGTCCTCGACAATATGTTCCTGGCGCAGGACCCTAACTCGCCAGGCTACAAGGACTTGATGAGGCGGGGCATGAAGCCTCTCAAGGGACAGATCATCTATCCCAGCAACTTCGACTTGGTGAAGTCGTTCGCGGATGTCATTCAGCAGTTTCGCAAGTCGAATGGCATGGGACCGGCTCCCATCAAGCTCGCCACCGTGGAACCGGTGGCCCCGCCCCAGGACGCGGCAGTCCAGGGTGAGCGTTGCGCCCAGGCCACGGGCCAGATTAATCCCGATGGCAGGGGTATGCAGGACATGTTCAGGGTGATCTGCGTAAACCCTGCGCACGATGGCCTCTACAGCTTCCTTGACTCCGTTGTGGAGTACCCTCTCTCCGAAGCCGGCCAGATGAATACGATCGCTCCGGCCATCATCGGCAGCTACCAGGTGAACATGGCGCTAATCACGCGGAATGCCAATGCCCAGTCCGCTCCGTTTATTGCTCATCTCAAGCAGGTGGATGCGCAGCAGCGGCAGGCGGCGCAGGCCTTCACGCAGAATGCCGTCAACAACATTCACGCCATCGGCGCCGCGGCCACTGCCCGGATGAACGCGACGGAGGCGGCCAACGACGCCCAGCATGCGTCCTGGAACGCCGGCCAGACGGCCAACGCGCAGAACGCGCAGGGCTTCAGCAACTATCTGCTGGACCAGAACGTGGTGCAGAACAACTACACGGGCGCGCACTCGACGCAGTGGAACTCGGCCGCCGATGCGATGGTGCAGTCGAATCCGAACAAGTATTCGTATGTCAGTAACTCAAACTTGGTTCCCGGGAAGGATTATTGATCCCGAAGTCCTATGGCCCGTAGTTGGGAGGCTTCCAACTCCGGAGGCTCCGCACAAACAAAGAGGCCGGGCATCGCCCGGCCTCTCGCTATCTTACCGAACCTGACTTACGCGTAAATTCCTCGCGTCCGAATCGTCGAAGCCACGCGGTCAATCGCCAGCATGTAGGCCGCAATGCGGTTGTTCACCTGGTGAGCCTCCGCGTAGTGCATCACCGCCTGGAACGAGTCCACCATGATGTGTTCCAGCTCGGCGTTCACATGCGCTTCCTTCCAGAAGTATCCCTGGCGATCCTGCACCCACTCAAAGTAGCTGGTCGTCACTCCTCCGGCGTTGGCCAAAATGTCCGGAATAATGAAGACGCCCTTCTCCTGCAGAATGTCGTCGGCCGCCGCCGTCGTCGGACCGTTCGCGCCTTCGACGATGATCTTCGCCTTGATCTTGGCCGCGTTCAAGGTGGTGATCTGGTTTTCCATCGCCGCCGGAACCAGCACATCGCACTCGCTCACCAGCAGCTCGTTCTGGTCTGCCGCGTCCGCTCCGGGGAAGCCCTGGATGCCGCCCGTGGCTGCCTTGTACTCAAACAGCTTTTTGATGTCGATGCCGTTCGGGTTGTGCAGTCCGCAGTTCCATTCGGCAATGCCAATCACCTTGAAGCCCTGCTCGTGCAGCAGCAGCGCCGCGTAGCTGCCCACGTTGCCAAAGCCCTGCACCACCACCCGGGTGTCCCATGGTAGTCGTCCCAGCTTCTTCACCGCCTGCAGGGTCACCAGCATCACGCCGCGGCCTGTGGCCTCGCGACGACCGCGCGAGCCGCCGATTTCAATCGGCTTGCCGGTCACCACGGCCGTCACCGTCTGCCGCATGTGCATGCTGTAGGTGTCCATCATCCACGCCATGGTCTGCTCGTTGGTGTTCACGTCGGGCGCGGGCACGTCTTTTTCGGGTCCAATCACTTCGATCAGCTCGGCCGTAAAGCGCCGTGTCATGCGCTCCAGCTCGCCGCGGCTCATCTTCTTGGGGTCGCAGATGATGCCGCCCTTGGCGCCGCCAAAGGGAATGTCCACCACGGCGCACTTCCAGGTCATCCACGCCGCCAGCGCGCGCACCTCGTCCAGGTTCACCTCCGGAGCATAGCGGATGCCGCCCTTGGCCGGGCCCCGCGCCATGCTGTGCTGCACCCGGTATCCGGTGAACAGCTCAATGCGGCCGTCGTCCATCTGCACGGGAATGTGCACGGTAATCTCGCGCGCCGGCTGGCTCAAAATCTTCCACAGGCCGGGATCGAGGTTGAGCTTTTTCGCGGCCAGTTCAAAGCGGGCGGCCTGTGCCTCCCACGGATTCGTTTCAGTATGCTGATCGTGTACTACGGACATGCCGATCTTCCTTCCAGTGCGGCCTGGGTCTTTTTAGGAGTGCGCGTGGGCGCAGAACTTTCCCACCTCTCCCAGGGCCATATGCAAACCCGGTAGTATATGCACCCACAAGGCAGGGAAGCAAGCACCATCCGGCCGTGCAACGTATGGCTCATTGCCAATTCAGATTCTGCCCGCAAAGGTCGGCGCGCCGCATCCACCCACGGTGAAAAGCCGGTAAATTTTACCGGCGAAAAAACGCGCCCGCCGTAGAGAGTGTCGGCGAGCGCGAAAGTAGTTCGTTCCACTTGCGTTTTGCATATCAACTTCTGCTGCACTTGTCCTGGCTGGGACAAATTTCGCTAAATCTCGGCCTCAATCTCCTGGGCCGCGGCTTCCATCGGGCCGCCCGGCGGCGCAAGGTCAGGAGGAGCCGTCAGCTCTCCGCGCGGACCACCCGGCGCCATGCGTGGACCACCGGCGGGGCGCGGAAATGCTTTATGCTCCTGGCGCAGCGCGCGCAGCTTCTTCCACTGCTCGGGCGTCAGCACGCGGCGGATGGCGAATGCCATCTGCGCGTTGCTCTTCTCCACCGCGGCGCGCGCGGCCGTAATGCGGTCGATCGCCGCCAGCACCGCGGCTTCCTCCGGAGCGTCGCCTTCCAGCAGCGGCTCCAGTTGCAGCTCTTCCTTCTGCAGCGCGGCGTGGGCGTCCACCAGCTTCATGCGGCTGTCCAGAAAGATCTGCTCAATCTTCTGCACCTGTGCATCGCTCAGTCCAACTTCCTTCACCACCTCGGCGCTCTTCCACCAGCGGCCGTGGGGCAGCAGCGGACGCAGGCCTTCTCCGCGCGGCTCCATGCGCTGCTCAAAGCGAGCCCTCGGGTGCGGAGGTGGTTGCGGGCCGGGCGTGCTCTGCGGAGGTTGCGGCTGCGCCAGCGTGGCCATTGCCGTGCATAAAATCGTGGTGCACAACATTGCTGCCATCAAAACTTTGCGATTCATCACTACGTTCTCCTTCATGCCTGTCTGCTACTGATTGTTGTTGTCTGCGGCCTTTGTTACTGCCGCCATCTGGTTGCGTGCCAGCGTCAGCGTTCCCACCGGAGCCAGCGCCTGCGGCACATCTCGATCCAAATCCTTGTCCACGGCATCCAGCAGCTCGTCGTCGCTCATCTTTACTTGCGACCCCATCTGCGACCCCGCCTGCGCCGTCTCGGTCACCGCGCTGGGCTGTCCCGCCGGTGCCGCGTGCGGACGCATCACCCACGCCGTCGGAGCCGCCAACAGCACGGCCAGTGCCACGGCCGCCCAACCCAGCCTCCGCCGTGCCAGCACATGGCTCACCCGCAGCGGAGCCGGCTTCACCGCTTCCGCAGCTTCACGCCGAAGCGCCAGTGCATAGCGGGAGATGCCGTCGCGCACGGCCATGGCCTCCGTGCGGCACTCCGCGCATTCGTCCACATGCGCCTGCGCTTCCACCGTGGCCTCTCCTGCCAGCCACTGCGCTAGTTCCTCGTCGTTAAGATGCCTCATTCCTGCTTCTCCGTCCCTTGCTTCTCAATCTCTCGCAACGCCTGCACCGCGCGGGAAAGGTGGCTCTTCACCGTTCCCACCTCCACGCCCATCGCCTGCGCAATCTCTTCCAGCGCCATCTCCTCCACAAAGCGCAGCCGAAACACCGTCTGCTGCTGCGGAGAGAGCGCTCCCACGGCCGTCATCACCCGCTCCAGCCGCTCCCGTGCCAGCAGCCTTCGGTCGGCCAGCGGAGCGCCGTCTTCGGCCACATCCACCGCCCGCTCGCTCTCTTCCGCGTTCACGCCCATCAGCCTGCGCCAAAATCCCTGCCTCCGGCTGCGCTGGTAATCCTTTGCCAGGTTCAAGGCGATCCGCACCAGCCAGGTCTGCACGCTGCTCTCGCCGCGGAAGTCGTTGCGCGCGCGATAGGCCTTCAGGAAGCACTCCTGCGTCAGCGTCGCCGCGGCCTCTTCGTCGCGCAGCTCGTACCACAGCACGCGTTGTATCCGCGACTGGTGATCGCGCACCAGGCCGTCGAACTCCTCGGCCGTCCATCCGGTGCGGCCCAGGGCCGCTGCTCTCAATGTGTCTTCCATCCTGCTCATACCGTTGGACGCCATCCCCGCCCCCGGGTTTACACCCGGCTTATCCATGCTTGGGAAGCGTTGCCCGCGACTCCATTCCAAGCTATAGTTTGTCCTGCATTGTCGGCCTCCTGGCCTGCGGGTATGTCCGGCGCAGGTTCAGCGCGGCTAGTGCCGGGTGACCTCTCACTTTCTGCCGCCGACAATGTCTTATAACCCAGCTTTCCCCCGCACGACGCATTGGCCGCCCTCCAGCCGCCTCACGCCGCCACATGAAAAGCCTGTAAAAGCCGCTTCCAGCCCGGAATAGCTGGTATATACTCGTTTCTACAAGGCAGCGGGTCCACAGTGGGGAAATTCCTCCCCCTCGCGAAGCATCCGCCGCCCCTGGCGTTTCCAAAGGAGGCCAGTCTTCAGCAGTAGCTGGGACAGCATGCCGACAGGGAAGCCGCTGGCGCCGCGAATAGCGGGCGATGCGGTACGGAGCCTGCTTGCGGCCTTGTTTCCCTCCGATTGCCGATTCTGCCACGCCTCGCTCTTCACTCTTTCACGACTTCCCGTCTGCAACTCCTGTCTCGCCTCCATTCAGCCCATCGCCCAGCCGCGCTGCACCCTCTGCGGAGATCTTCTCCACGGCGAGGATGCCCGCCACGGCGACGCCTGCTGTCCGGAGTGCGCCATCGAGCCTCCGGCCTTCGCCCGCGCCGTCAACCATGGAGCCTATACGGGAGCTCTCCGCCAGCTCATCCATCTTCTTAAGTATGAGCGCGTGCGCACCGCCGCACGCCTGCTCGGCCATCTAACGGCCCAGGCCGCCCTGCAACTGGAAGGCGATATCGACGCCGAATCCCTCCTGCTCATCCCCGTGCCGGTGCACAAGATTCGCCTTCGTTCGCGCGGCTTCAATCAGGCGGAGCTCATCGCCCGCCGCGCCCAGCGCGAAATGGCCCGCAACATTGGCCGCACCCTCGAGCTGGAGACCACGGCTCTCCTTCGCGTGCGCTTTGCCGACTCGCAGGTCGCCTTCACCGCCGAGGAGCGTCGCGAGCAGATTCGCGGAGCCTTCAAGGTCGCCTCGCGCTCTGTGGTCAAGGGCCGCGACGTTCTTCTGGTGGATGACGTGATGACCACCGGCGCCACGGCCGCCGAGTGCGCCCGCGAGCTGCTCCATGCCGGAGCCAAACGCGTCTGGGTCGTCACTCCCGCCCGCGCCCTCGGTCAGGCCGCAGAAGCCCTTGAGCCATTGCATCAGGGCGACATACAAGGTTTTGGTCATGCCGGGTCCACTCGGCAATCATCTGTTTCATCGGATGCAAAGCAACCCGGCGGGCAAGCAGAGGGTGCCCGCCTGCAATAAGAGGGATACTCCCATGGAGAGTCACAGGAAATTCCGCTATCACGGCGAATACACCGAACGGGGCTACGCCGCCATGCATGCGCCCGTGCTGGTGCTCAACGCCAGCTACGAGCCCATCAACATCTGCGCCGCCCGCCGCGCCATCGTGCTGGTGCTCAAGGGCGTGGCCTCCACCGAGGAGATTAACGGCTTCCTGCTGCACAGCTCGCGCAGCTCGCTCCGCGTCCCCTCGGTCATCCGCCTGTTGGAGTACCGTCGCATCCCGCACCAGACGCGCGCCCTCTCGCGTAAAAACATCCTGATGCGTGATCGCAACACCTGCCAGTACTGCGGACTCTCCTTGCCCTCCGGCGAGATGACGCTCGACCACGTCATTCCGCGCTCCCGCGGCGGCCTATCCACCTGGGAAAACCTCGTCGCCTGCTGCCACGAGTGCAACCGCCGCAAGGGTAACGCTCTGCCCCACGAGTGCGGCATGAAGCCCGCCAAGGAGCCCAAGCCCTTCTCCATGCACACCAGCCGCCACCTCATGCGCATGATGGGACGCAGTGACGCCAAGTGGCGCAAGTACCTCTTCTATTAGTCGCGAGTCCGTTCGTGTCGGCGTTTTACTCCACCGATGCTTTCCGTACAGCAAACGGGCGCCCTCTCGGGGCGCCCTCGCTTTGCGCGCGTGAATTTGCGTGTATGTTGCCACGCGGTTACGGCTTCTTCGGTGTCTCGTCCGGCAAATCTTTTCCATCGTAGATGGCCCGCGTCGTGCTGCCGAACCTCTTGTAGTTTTCGTACTTCACAATCTGCCGTATGTGAATGTCGCCCAACTGGAAGTGCAGGTTGTCGTCCACTCTGGTGTAGGTGGGGAACCAGTACTTACCGTCAATCTGTTCGCGCCACGTCGTAAAGCGCGGAAACAGATTCTCCTCGCCGCGCTTGCGCTGCACCACGTCGGGAACGTTCTTCCCGTATGTCTTCACAATCTGGTAGTCGTGGTCGTCCACCCAGATGCGTCCTTCAAAGTAGCGCTTGCCCTTCTCCATCTTCTTTGGCGACAGCTCAAAGACGTAGCAGTTCAGCTCGTCCTCCTGCTGCTGGCCGACGTAGCGCACGTCGTAAAACGGCAGATCGTCGCTGGTCATCGTAAACGGCATGCGTTTTTCAATGTCCTCAAAGTCCTCGCGCGTCATCGTCAGCCGCGTCAGCGTGTTCTGCGGCGCGTACTTCACCAGTTGGATGCGACGTCCCCGCTCGTCGAACAGCACGTCGGCCACCTGCACGTACTCGCCATCCACGGTGTGGCCCTCCAGGGTCTGCACCTTCACCGTCTGCGTCCAGGTGTACTTCTCGCGCGCCACGCTGAACTCTTTTTCCTTGGCCGCAAAGCGCTGCACGACCTCGTCCACGCTGATGCCCTTGGGCGGCACATAGCGGATCGGCCCCTCACCCTCCTGCGCCACCGCCGCCACGGCCGTCATCATCAGCCCTGCCAGCGCCACCCGGCGCAGAGCAAGTTGTAGAGTGCGGCCCAGCCCGCCATCCTTATTCAATGTAGTCAACGCGCCCTCGTTCCTCGCACTCATCCGCATGGTCATCATCATCCATTACTCGCGCGCTGTTTCCGTCTGCTGGCAGGCCTTCGACGCCGTGGATTCCTGTCTGCCACCGCGCGCCCTCTATTCTGTCACGCCCGCCGCTAACTGCAACCCATCCAACGCCCGCCGCGCAAATTCCCCATCGCGCCATTCCTTCTTCGGAGCCCGTTCTCAAAACGCCCGCCCGCTCGATTACAATCCTCTGCATGAGCATCGCCCAGCAACTGGCCCAGGTAAAGGAGCGCGTCGCCCAGGCCGCCCGCGCCGCCAATCGTGCTCCCGAAGATGTCCGCCTCATGGCCGTCAGCAAGACCCACCCACCCGCGGCCATCCTCCAGGCCATCTCCTGCGGCCAAATACTCTTCGGAGAAAACCGCGTGCAGGAGTGGGAGTCAAAGCGCGAAGAAGTCCTTGCCTCGCCTTTATTGGTCGCCGCGTCCTCCAGTTCGCCTGCTCCCAAAATCCAGATGCACCTCATCGGCCACCTGCAATCCAACAAAGCCGCCAAGGCCGCCGAGCTCTTTGATGCCATCGATAGCGTCGACAGCCTGCGCCTCGCCGAGCGCCTCAACCAATCCGCCGCGCGCCTCAACAAAATTCTCAACATCCTCGTCGAGGTCAACGTCGGCGGCGAACTCAGCAAGGCCGGGCTGGCCCCCACCTCGCCCGAGCTCCTCGCCCTCTTCGACGCCTCCTCGCGCCTCACCCACCTGCGCCTGCTGGGGCTTATGACCGTGCCGCCCTTCACCACGGACCCCGCCGGCGCGCGCCCCTACTTCGTGCAGCTTCGCCAGCTGCGCGACCAGCTCCGCCAGCGCACCGGACTGCCCCTGCCCGAGCTTTCCATGGGCATGTCGCACGACTTCGAAATCGCCATCCAGGAAGGCTCCACCTGCGTCCGTGTCGGCACCGCCATCTTCGGCCAGCGCGACTATTCTTCGCCAACCGCTGCGCCCTCGGAGTCATGACCATGCCCGTTGACCTTCGCGCCACCAAGGACGGAGTGCAGTTCGCCCTGCGCGTGCAGCCCCGCGCCAGCCGCACCGCCCTCGCGGGCACCATAGGCGAGGCCATCAAGCTGGCCATCACCGCTCCGCCCGTTGAAGGCAAGGCCAACCAGGCGGTCGTGGACTTCTTCGCCAAGCTCTTCGGCGTCAGCAAATCATCGGTAGAAATCGTCAGCGGAGAAACCGGCCGCAACAAACTCGTCCGCGTCCGCGGCATCACCCTCGAACAGGCCCGCCACGCCCTCGACGTCTGAATTCTTATTGGCAGCTGGGTGCCCCATCCTAGCCGTAGTTGCTAGGGTGGGGAAGTTGCTTTTGCATTTGTTCTTGTTTTTGAAGTGTTATCCTGAGCGCAGCGAAGGACCCCCGCGCGGCTGACACCATCAGTGCCGCTCCAGGTCACCGATCACAAATTTACGGGTGCCCCATCTCTGGGCTGCATTTGGCCCGACGTGGAAGGCAGAGACGCCTGGTTACTCAGTACTCTGTCTCAGTTTTATCCGATGGCGGCTGCAGGAAGCTGTCAATACACTGGGACAACTGCGAGTCCACTTCGTCTGCAATCAGCATAACGTCGGGCAGCACACGGCTGAAGTCAACGCCATTGAGGTTGCGCTGGATCGTCTCAAAGATGCTGACTTGGAGGATGCGCGATTCCTGAATAATGAGCGCCGCGCTGTAGCCCTGCCGTTTACGAACAACTCCATGGGCCACGGCCGCCGGAGAATGGAGCGCCGCGGCTTCAATCTCACGGGTCTTGCGGAGGCGCGTAACGATGTTCCCGACTATCTCAGGCACAAAGCTCGTGCGGTCAGCGGTAGAAAGCTGAATCGCGGCAAGCTCCTCATTTTGCTCTACGCGCCACAGCCACCGCTCAACCGTGGTGCCCACTTCGCGCTCCAGGATGCTGGCGACGGTTTCCTTCGTTAGCGTTGCCCTGGGCACTCTGTCGTTGTTCTTGCTGTGAATCATTTCAGAGAGTGCCCTGATGCCAATCGGCTTGGAGAGAACGCGATCCGCATCAAGAGCGATGGAGTCCATGGCCCTTTCCACGTCGGGGAAACCGCTCACGATGATGGTCTGCGCGTTGGGATGGACATGGCGCATGGCGGTGACAAGCCCGAAGCCGTCTCCCGCATCCGGTAAATGAAGGTCCGTTACCAGTACGTCAAATTTTTGAGAAACAATTTGCTGGAGTGCATCTTTGACGCTGCCCGCCGCTACAACTTCAAACCCCATCAGTGCCAGTCCCTCTTCAATCGAAGCGCGGACATGGTCATCATCATCAACTAATAGAATTCTCATATTGTCTCCGGGCGATCTCGAAATTTCATCTCCCGTGACCTCATACATGGCGACAGATTTATTGAGTCCATAGCACGTTTATCTGGCCCATAGCGCGAACAACGTGAACCCGGCATTTTTTCCTATCCATCACCTATATCAGACACCTGTGAATATCCATAATCAAATCTAAATGGGTGACAAAAAGGCAGTTGTCTCACTTCTGGAATCTTCATATTTAAGGCACGGGTGCCCTATGTCTGGCCTGCATTTGGCCAGCCGTGGGAGACAGCCAAGCCGGGTGCCCCATCCTTCCGCCTTCTGTTGGCGTAGGGTGGGGTAGTTGCCTTTGCCTTTGCTCTTGCTCTTGATGTTGTCTTTGCTCTTGAAGTGTCATCCTGAGCGCAGCGAAGGACCCCCGCGCGGCTGACACAATCAGTGCCGCTCCAGGTCACCAATCAAGAATTGCCGGGTGCCTTATCCTGGCCGTAGTTGCCAGGGTGGGGTAGTTGACGTTGCCTTTGCTCTTGTTCCTGAACTGTCATCCCGAGCGAAGTCGAGGGACCCCTATCCCATCCGTTACACCCCATCCCCACCCGATTCCCTGTAAACTAAATCCCATCGGATTCCCGCCTCTTCAGGAGCGCAGATGTTGAATCTTTACGCCGTGGTCCTCACGGTCATCGTGGTAGCTCTGCTCACCGTCAGCCTGTGGCAGGTGCGCAAGGTGCACACCAAGGCGGACTACCTTGTCGCCGGGCGTTCTCTCCCGGCCTACGTTCTGGTCTTCACTCTTTTGTCTTCTTGGATCGGTGCCGGCTCGCTCTTTGCCGGGGCGGAGAACGCATTCCGCAACGGCTTTGCCGCCCTCTGGCAGCCCGCCGGAGGCTGGCTCGGCCTGCTCATCATCTTTTTTGTCGCGCCCCGCGCTCGCAAGTTCGCCCAGTTCACCATTCCAGATCTGCTCGAGGCGCGCTACAACACCGCCGCTCGCATCCTCGGCACCATCGCCATTTTGTTTGCGTACACGGCCATCACCAGCTACCAGTTCCGCGCCGGAGGTGACATCCTCCACCTCATCTTTCCCGACGTCGCCAAGGCGCAGGGCACCATCATCATCGCCATCTTCGTCGTCGTCTTCACCGCCCTCGCCGGCATGGCCAGCGTGGCTTACATGGATGTCTTCATCGGCGTGTTGATTACCGTCACCGGCTTCATCGCCCTGCCCGCCATCTTCCATCAGGTCGGCGGCTGGGCCGGATTGCACCAGGTCCTGCCCGCCACGCACTTCACCCTCTTCGGCGAATGGGGCCTCGCTCCCGGCCAGTGTGGACGCAATCGCCACGAGGCCCTCATCAAGGCCATGGAATACTTCCTGCCGACCTTTCTTCTCATGATCGGCAACCAGAGCATGTACCAGAAATTTTTCTCCGCCAAAACCGAGCGCGATGCCAGCGTCGCCGTCGTCGGCTGGGTCTTCGGCACCGTCGTTCTTGAGACGCTCATCGTCTCGCTCGCCGTCGTCGGCTCGGCCTTGTATTTCCATTCGCCGCTCGCCACGGCCGACTTCGCACCGCGCGAAATCATCCCCTTCACCGCCCGCCACTTCCTCCCCGCCGGTGTCGGAGCGCTTCTCATGGGCGCCGTCTTCGCCAAGGTCATCAGCACGGCCAACAACTATCTCTTCTCGCCCGCGACGAATCTCATCAACGACGTTTACACCCGCTTCCTGCGCCCCAACGCCAGCCAAAAGAATGTCCTTCTGGTCTCGCGCTTTCTCGTCGTCGGACTCGGAGCCTGGGCCCTGTTGCAGGCCATCCAGTTGACCAGCGTCCTGGCCAAGGCCATGTACGCCTACACCATCTACTCCGCCGCCATCACGCCCACCGTCATGGCAGCCTTCTTCTGGCCGCGCGCCACCAAGCAAGGTGCCGTCGCCTGCCTCCTCAGCGGCACCGCCATCACCGTCGCATGGGACGCCCTCAAGCTCCACCTGCCGCGCCTCATCGGCGAGCGCGACGCCATCTTCCCGGCGCTCATCGTCAGCCTTGTTGCGCTCGTCGCGGTCAGCCTGCTCACCCCGCCGCCGCCCAAGGAGCAGATCGCCCAGTTCTACGAGTAGAGGTTTGTGAGTAAAGTATTCGTATCAGCAGTGCCCTATATAAGGAGTGGCCATTTATGATTCGGCCCATGCGTTCTGCCATCCTCGCCGCCACCGCTTGCCTCTCGTTCGGCCTCTGCTCGGCTGCGCAGGATGCTCCGCCCGCCGCCACTCCCGCCGCCACCGCGCCCACCGCCAAGCCCGCCTGGCCGGATACCATCCAGGTCCAGCGCCCCGGCAAGCCCGTCACCTACGCCGACATGAACGGCTCGGCCCCCGAGGCCACCGGCACCAAAAAGCATCCCAACCATCGCGTGCCTCCCACCTGGAGCGCCTTCTACAACGCCGACAAGGGCGCTCTGCCAGACACCTCCACCTGGCGCGTGCTGCACAGCGCCCGCAACCTCGTCGTCAGCCTCGCCCCCGGCGCCGATTGGAGCCATTACTCCAAGGTGCAGCCCGGCCTCGCCCGCTACACCGGCACGGAAAATGACCTCACGCCCCGTCAGATCGCCAACGTCACCGATCTTTTGCAATCGCAGTTGGAAAAGAAGTTGCCCAAGGCGCGCCTCGGCACTCCTTCCACGGCCACCGGAACCCTGCAGGTGGACGTCGACCTCACCGACGCCATCGTCAACGATCCCTCCGGCATTGCCGGCATCGCCGTCAGCATGGCTCCCGCGCGCGAGTGGCGCAGCCAGGTCGTCGCCTGGGTGTGGGACGCGCAGACCCACCAGCCCGTCGCCTGCATTCGCCTCATCGCCGCCGACGATGCCTACGAAGTCGTCTGGGGCCTGCGTCCCACCGGACGCCTCCGCGCCGCTCTCCGCGCCCAAACCGATCTCCTCGCCGATACCCTCGCCCACATCCAGCACAAACTTTCGACGACGCCTGCAAATTAGCCGGCGCCCCATTTCTCATAAGTAGCCGGGTGCCCCATTCAAGCCTTCTGTCGGCTTGAGTGGGGCAGTTGCATCAGATTTTGTTTTCGTCTTTGATCTTGCATTTGCGCGGGTGCCCCACCCTAGCCGTAGTTGCTAGGGTGGGGTAGTTGACGTTGCCTTTGCTCTTGCCGGGTGCCCCATCCTTCCGCCCTCTTTTGGCGGAGGGTGGGGTAGTTGCCTTTGCCTTTGCTCTTGTCTTTGTTTTTGTTTTTGAAGTGTCATCCTGAGCGCAGTGAAGGACCCAAGCACGGCCGACACTAGCCATGTCGCGCCAGGTCACCAATAAGAAATTGCGCGGGTGCCCCATCCTTCCGCCTCTTTTGGCGGAGGGTGGGGTAGTCGACTTTGCCTTTGCTCTTGTCTTTGTTTTTGTTTTTGAAGTGTCATCCTGAGCGCAGCGAAGGACCCAAGCACGGCTGACACTAGCCATGTCTCGCCAGGTCATCAACAAGAAATTGCGCGGGTGCCCCATCCTTCCGCCTTCTTTTGGCGGAGGGTGGGGTAGTTGCCTTTGCCTTTGCTCTTGTCTTTGTTTTTGTTTTTGAAGTGTCATCCTGAGCGCAGCGTAGGACCCAAGCACGGCTGACACTAGCCATGTCGCGCCAGGTCACCAATAAGAAATTGCGCGGGTGCCCCATCCTTCCGCCTTCTTTTGGCGGAGGGTGGGGTAGTCGCCTTTGCCTTTGCTCTTGCTCTTCGCCGTACCCACCCAACATCTTCCCCTTCGCCCGCCTCTGTGTTTCAATGTCGGGCATGGCAAAGCCCGCCGCCTACATCGCCGACCACCTCCGCCATGTGCTCATCAACGGAGCCAGCGCGCCGCACACCGCCGAGGTCGAGTGGTTCTTCAAACAGGAAATCCAGTCCCGCGGCTGGTACACCGGAGAGCTCCGCAAACTCGCCCGCCGCTTCTGCCGCGTCATCCTGCACGATGCCTCGCTCGACTACCTCGTCCAGGTCGCCGACCAGCTCTTCCAGGGCAACGTGTTGGAAGAAAAAGTCCTCGCCGTGCTGCTCCTCCAGCCGCACGCCGCCAAGTGCACGCCCGCGCACTTCGAACTCTTCTGCTCATGGCTGGATCGCGTCAGCACCTGGGCAGATCACGACGGCCTCGTGCAATACCTCATCGGCCCCATGATCGTCCTCGACCCTTCGCGCCGCCGCCGCGTGTACGAGTGGGCGGCCTCACCCGACCGCTGGCACCGCCGCGCCTCGGCCGTCGCCCTGCTGCGCGGCACTAACCTCGGACTCTTCTACCCCGACGTCCGCCGCATCACCAAACTGCTTCTCCACGACGAAGACCTCATGGTGCAGAAGGGACTCGGCTGGCTGCTGCGCGAAACCGTCCGCTTCGATAACCAGGCCACCATGCCGCTGCTGATGTCCATCCGCAAGACAGCGCCCAGACTCGTCCTCCGCACCGCCTGCGAGCGCCTGGCCCCCACTCTGCGCGAAAAAGTAATGCAGCGCGAAGCCAAGACCATAAAAGAAAAATGAGAAAAATAAAACTATTCGCGTGCGCAGTTCTCTTGATGTTTATGTCGGCAGCTTCCTTAATAGCGCAGCATGTGAGTGGGACACCCGCTTCTCCGACCAGAGCTAAGCAGGTCGTGGAAGAATTCTGGACCCTTGAGACCTCGGGGAAGCTATTGACGGAGGATGGATGGAAAAGCGCCTGCAAGTATTACAAACAACCAGCTGGCGCAAGAGTTCGCAATTGGTCAATTATTGTTATTGCGCCTGACTGGTCGGTATGGCCGCCATACATCAGCGGCAATGCTGCTAGCGTCATAATTGGTTTAGAAATAATTGGGAAAGTGGATTCCCAGATGAACTTCAGCCCTCACCGGTCTGAAGCTGTCAAAGAAGGAGTTCAGTACGCGGTAGCCTTAACGAGGGAATCGTGCAGTCTTGGGCAGAATGGAAAACAGGTACCCAACGTCGCGGCCACTCCGGATTGGCGCCTCGACCGCCCATTGGGTACAGCCAATATGTATCTCAGCTTAGACGCCGCACTTCGCTATGTGGCGGGGGTCCACGAGCGGTCTCCTGAAGGCACGTTGAAAGGCAACGCTTCCGCAACGCTTCGCCGCCTTCAACGGTGGAACAAGACAAGCTCACGACCCAGGCAACCGAATTAACAGAGAGCTGGGTGGGGGCTGGCCCATCCTTTCCAGTACAACTCACCGGGGATGCCCCACCCTTGTCGCGGATTCTTGCGACAGGGTGGGATGAGGGCGTGGCCGGGTGCCCCACCTTCGCCGCCGCAGTTGCCGGGTGCCCCACCTTCGCCGCCGCTGTTGCGGCTAAGGTGGGAATCAGTCCGCTCCACCTCAGAGGGTTTTGCTCTTGATTTTGATTTTGTTTGAAGTGTCATCCTGAGCGGAGCGCAGCGGAGTCGAAGGACCCCTACCCAATCTGTTCCGCAGATGTCGACCAAGGTCACCAATAGCGCCCCTCTAATTTCGAGAGAAATCCCCTCCAAACCCTGCACCAATTTCCAGTTTTCGCAGAGATTCGGCGGGTGGCCCATTCAAGCCCACAGTTGGCCTGAGTGGCGGGTGCCCCATCCTAGCCGCAGTTGCTAGGGTGGGGTAGTAGCTCTTGTTTTTGTCTTTGCTCTTGTTCTTGGTGTCATCCTGAGCGAAGCGAAGGACCCCTACCCAATCCGTTCCGCAGATGCCGCCCAAGGTCACCGACCGCGCCCCTCAAACATCGAAAGAAACCCACTCCAAACCCTGCACCAATTTCAGGTTTTCACAGAGATTCACCCCTCTGCCCCCTTCCTCGCAGGGTTTTCAGATTTTTCCAGTTTTCCAAACAGGTTTTCTCGCCGCCACGGCCCAATAAGCCCCCACTCGCGCCAATCCCCTTCAAACCCTGTCGCGGAAAACAGGTTTTGAGGCAAAAATCCCCCGCCCAGGCGCAAAATGCACCCCTAGCAGTAGCTCGATTCGATCTTCATCTAGGAAATTGACGCAGAAAAAACCGCAAAACGCCGCGCGCGCGCAGAGCACGCAAAACCACCACTCGCCAGCGTTAACTCAATCCAGTTCAGTGAGTTACAGGTAATTTACTGGAAAACAATTACGCCCTGGCCGGCTCCCGGCGCTTCATGGCCCACAAAACCACGCGCCACAGGAGCAGCACCGCCAGCACCGCAACGTATTGCAGCGCTTCGACTTTGTCCTTCTTCAGCGACCAGAAAAAGTGCCAGCAACCCAAGGCCGCCGCCACATACACCCAGCGATGCAAACTCGCCCATTTCTTGCCCAAACGTCGTATCGCCGCCTGCGTCGAGGTCACGGCTAAAGGCAGCAGAATCAGCCACGTAACGGTGCCAATCAGGATGAACGGACGCTTCAAAACATCGTGCGTCATTCGTCCCAGGTCGAAGCTCTGGTCCAGGATGAGGTAGGTCAGCAAATGCAGTGTGGCGTAAAAGAATGCAAACAAACCAATTACGCGCCTGTACTGCACCAGCCACTGCACGCCGGTCAGCCGCCGCAGCGGAGTAATCGCCAGCCCCACCAGCAGCAAAATCAGCGCCGCCTGCCCCGTGCGGTGCGTCACGCGCTCCACGGGATTGGCGCCCAGGTGGCCGGTAAGTCCTTGATATACAAGCATGCCCAGCCAACGCAGGCACACCAGCCAGACCAGCGGTTTGAGGATCAGGTTGCGAGTCAGAGGCTTCTTGGGAGTCCGTGGCTCATTCGTCATGCCCCAGATTGTACCGTGCCCCGCGCTGCTTTTTCTTGTGCCGGAGCTAATTTCTCCTTCACTGCACTGCGCGGGCTGTGCAAAGCGGAATCTCCATCTGCTTTGCTCTCATGCGGGTGAGCCGCTTTTCCACACTGCACCGTAATTGAGGAATTGACCCTGGGGCGGGGAAGTTCTAGTCTCGCAACTACCGCCGGGAGCTGTTGTTCTCCTTGGCGGTACCGGCCGAGCGCGATCCCAAGTATCTGGCATCAGAAAATAGGGAAGCTGTCTCAAGCTGCGCAATGGTACTTGGCTTACCTGCCATGAAAGCTGGCGGGTACGCTGAGGAAAAAATAGCAGCCGTGGTAAGGCATGTCGGCGGGCATCGAAAATATATACAATATGTTGCGGTGGACTATTGACTCCCACAACATATAAGCGCTATCTTTCGTTTCCCAAGGTTGGTTGCGTGGGGCAGGTCATAAGGCGGATACGCTAAAAGGCTTGTCGCAAGTTGAGATTTACGGCTGTTCCAGCCTGTTCTCACCACCGTGGTTTGCAAAGGTAACAAGGTTTCAGTCTCCGTCATCAGGAATGGCGGCGGCCATTCAGTTCTCTTTCGCTCATAGGTTATTAAGCCCGCGGCCCTGCGCTCGTTCGTGGAGGCGCTGCTGCCGTGGGGCTCTCTGTGCCGGTCCGGAGGTGGTCTGGGCTGGCGTGGCCGCAAGGCCATTGGTATGGAGGGCAAAGTGGTTTGCACGAACTGGCCACCCAGTGCCAGACCGGAGGGTGAGGTGCCCTCCGTGAAAGTTTTCAGCAAGGAGCGTTACACATGGCAGAACTATCCGCATCCGCCGCCAAGATGGCCGCGTCCCCCGCCGTGGACGCAGCCGCCCCGCGAGCTGCCGTCAAGCCGGCGCCCAAGCGCCAGGCCCCCGGATTGAGCTTTACCCGTCACTTTACGGAGAAGGGCGTTTCGCCCTACGACCGCATTACCTGGGAGCTGCGTCACGCTCTCATCGCCGACAAGGATGGCAACGTCATCTTCGAGCAGAAGGACGTTGAGGTTCCGCAGGACTGGTCGATGACGGCCACCAACATTGTGGCCAGCAAATATCTGCACGGCCAACTGGGCACGCCGCAGCGCGAGACCGGCGTCCGCCAACTGGTGACGCGCGTGGCGGAGACCATCCGCAACTGGGGCGTTGAGGGCGGATACTTCCGCACGGCCGAAGACGCCGAGACCTTCCACGAAGAGCTGGCGTACCTGCTGCTGAACCAGTACGCGGCGTTCAACAGTCCCGTGTGGTTTAACGTGGGCTGCGAGCGCATTGAGCCGAACAGCGACGCGCAGAGCTGGCACTGGACTCCGGAATCGAAGCGCATTGAGCACGGCGTGACCGGCTACCGCTTTCCGCAATGCTCGGCCTGCTTCATCAACAGCGTGCAGGATTCGCTGGATTCGATTCTGACGCTGGCCAAGACCGAAGGCATGCTGTTCAAGTGGGGCAGCGGCACGGGCACCAACCTGTCTCCGCTGCGCGGCAGCATGGAGATACTGAGCGGCGGCGGCCAGGCCAGCGGCCCGCTGAGCTTTATGAAGGGCTTTGACGCCTTTGCCGGCGTCATCAAAAGCGGCGGCAAGACGCGCCGTGCGGCGAAGATGGTCATCCTCAACATCGACCATCCGGATATCGTGGAGTTTATCGAGTGCAAGCAGAAGGAAGAGGCGAAGGCCTTTACCCTGGCGCGCGCCGGTTACGACGCCAGCGGCCCGGACAGCGAGGCCTACAGCTCGATCTTCTTCCAGAACGCCAATAACTCGATCCGCGTGACCGATGAGTTCATGCAGTCGGTGTTGCAGGATGGCGAGTTCGCGACGCGCTCGGTGCGCGACCGCGAGCCGATCCACACCTATGCCGCGCGCGAGCTGCTGAACAAGATTGCCCGCGCCACCTGGGAGTGCGGCGACCCGGGCATGCAGTACGACTCGACCATCAACAAATGGCACACGAGCAAGAACACGGCGCGCATCAACGCCAGCAATCCGTGTTCGGAGTACATGTTCCTGGACGATTCGGCCTGCAATTTGAGCTCGCTGAACCTGATGAAGTTTGCGCCCAGCGGCACGTTTGACGTGGCGGCCTACAAGCACGCGGTGGAGATCATGATCACGGCGCAGGAGATTCTTGTGGACCGCTCGGGCTATCCGACGGAGGCGATTGCCAAGAACTCGCACGACTATCGTCCGCTGGGATTGGGCTACGCCAACCTGGGCGGCCTGCTGATGGCGACTGGTTTGCCCTATGACAGCGACGCGGGCCGCGACTATGCCGCCGCGCTGACGGCGATCATGTGCGGCCAGGCGTACCTGCAATCGGCACGGGTGGCCGAGCAGTGCCCCACGCTGGAGCCCGCCACGGACCTGGCCAAGCGCACGACAGATGGCAGCGGCGCCTGCCCGGGCTATGCAGTCAATCGCGAACCCTTCCTGGAAGTGATTGCCATGCATCGCGCCGAGGTGGCGAAGATTGCGCGCGGCAACGTGCCGACCAGTTTGCTGACGGCGGCACAACAATGCTGGGACGAGGCGCTGGAGCATGGCAAGAAGCATGGCTATCGCAACGCGCAGGTCACGGTGCTGGCCCCGACGGGAACGATCGGCTTCATGATGGACTGCGACACGACGGGCGTGGAGCCCGACCTGGCGCTGGTCAAGTTCAAGAAGCTGGTGGGCGGCGGCATGATGAAGATTGTCAACAACACGGTGCCGGAGGCGCTGTTCAAGCTGGGCTACTCGGCCGAGCAGGCGGACGCCATTGTGGGTTACATTGACGAGCATGGCACCATTGAGGGCGCGCCCGAGTTGAAGCCCGAGCACCTGGCGGTATTTGACTGCGCCTTCAAGCCGGCGAAGGGCTCGCGCAGCATCAGTCCGATGGGCCACCTGAAGATGATGGCCGCGGTGCAGCCGTTCATCAGCGGCGCCATCAGCAAGACGATCAACATGCCGAACGAAGCGACGGTGGAGGAGATTGCCGACGCCTACGTGGAGGCATGGAAGCTGGGCATCAAGGCCGTGGCCATTTATCGCGACGGCAGCAAGCAGAACCAGGTGCTGACCACCAGCAAGGACGCGGACAAGCCGGCGACGTTGGCCGTGGAAGAAGAGGGCCTTGAGGGTCCGCCGCGCGCGCGGCGCCACAAGCTGCCCGACGAGCGCTTCAGCGTGACGCACAAGTTCAAGGTGGGTTCGCACGAAGGCTACCTGACGGTGGGCTTGTTCAAGAACGGCATGCCCGGCGAGTTGTTCATCACCATGGCCAAGGAGGGATCGACCGTCAGCGGCTTGATGGACAGCTTTGCCTGCGCCGTCAGCATTGCGCTGCAGCACGGCGTGCCGCTGCGTTTGCTGGTGAACAAGTTTGCGCACACCCGCTTTGAACCCAGCGGCTGGACGCAGAATCCCGAGATCGGCTACGCCAACTCGATCATGGACTACATCTTCCGCTGGTTGGATTTGCGCTTCCTTTCGGGCGAGCAGCAGACGTTGTTCGACGATCTGCGGCCGCATCCGCGGGGGCAGCACACGGCAGCGAAGGTCGACCCCGTGGCCGCCGCGGTGCAGCCCTCGCTGCTGGAAGATGTGGCCGAGAAGCACGCCAAGAGCGGGCACACGGCAGACGCACTGAGCGAGCTGATCAACATGGGCGACGCGCCGAGCTGCCATCTGTGCGGCGCCATCATGACGCGCAACGGCAGTTGCTACCGCTGCCAGAGCTGCGGGGAAACCAGCGGCTGCAGCTAAACGGTTGTGAAGGTAAAAAAAGAGGCCGGGGCAAATGCTCCGGCCTTTATTTATTGAGGAGCGCGCCGCACAGGTGACGGCGCGGATGCGCGTGATTACTTGTTCGACTTTAACGGGCAGGTGCTGAGCCCGAAGATGCTGTAGAGCGGGCACACCTTGAAGGCCGCGGTCCCGAGCGGCACAATGCCAATCAGTCCCAGCCAGCGCAGGTTGCCCTGCAAAACGAACAAAAGGCATAACAGCGCAAGGCCAATCACCACGCGCACGATGCGATCCAGGCTGCCCACATTTTCACTCATTGGATTTCCTCCTTCGTCAGGTTGAGCTGAGCATAGGCTGCACTGGCGAGGGGGTCTGCTACTTAGGTCACACAGGGGGAGAATCTTGTTTGGCTAGCGCACGCAGTGCCGAGGGCTGGAGGATGCAGATGCGCTGGCGGCCAAGCTTAACCCAGCCGCGCTCTTCAAATTCACGCAGCAGGCGGCTGACGACGACGCGCACGCTGCCCAGTTCATCGGCCAGCATCTGGTGGCTGAGTGTGAGTTCCGATCCGCTGCGGAGAAGCAAGGCGGCGAGGCGGCGGTCCAGCGGAGCGAAGGCGACTTCTTCGACACGCTGCATCAGTTCGGTGACGCGCGCGGAGAAGAGCGAGAAGACAAGCCGGCGGAAATCATCGTGCGCAGAGAGCAGACGGTGGAAGCAGGCGGGCTCCAGCAGAAGAAGATCGCAGGCGGTCTCTGCCATGCCACGCGCGGGATAGCAGGCCTGGCCGAGCAGGCAACTGGTGGTGAGCAGACAAAGCTGGCCAGGCGCGATGCGATAGAGAACCATCTCCCGCCCGGCGGCACTGGCCTTGCTGACGCGAACGGAACCGCGCAGCAGAAGAGGATAGGCCTGGCAGGGAGCGCCATCTTGAAAGAGAGTGGCGGAGGCGGGCACGCTCACATGGCGCGCACCATCGCGCAGTTCACGACGCAGGGACTCGCTGAGGTTGCGGAATACGGGAAAGGCCGAGGCCAGCGCGCGCTCTTCGGCCGAGGTGATCATCAGTGAGCACCGGAGGCGGAGAGAAGCTGACGGTCGGGATGCGTCATGGACATCATGGTGAGATACGGCGTGGGGATGCCCCAGGTGCTGCGATCCACGTACCAGATGGTGCGGTTGGGGTAGTAGCGCACGAGTTCCTGATTGGCGGCGGGGCCCATGTCACGCGCCCAGATGATTTTGGAGCCGTCAATATCCGCTGCGTTGTAAATCCAGTCCTGCGAGGGAACATCGCGGGGATGGTAGTGGACGATCACAAGATGCTGTCCCGGCGTGTGCTGCAGCCGGGACTCGATGGTGGCGCGCTGCAACTGGCGGGGGATGGACGCGTAAGGCAGCCCGCGGTTCAGGTCAAAGGAATAGGGATTCAGCCAGCGGTCGGCGAGCGGCACCAGCATCCACGCAAACAGGCAGAGCACAATGGCCCTGGCCAGCGCCTGGTAGCGCGCCGGTTGTGTGGTGGCGCCCAGCTTGCGCAAAGCGGAGAGAATCATTAGAAGAATGGCGCCGGCGGCCGGAGCCGCGTAATGACCGTGCGCGGGCCAGAGCTGGAAGGTGATTCCGGCGAACATGACGAGGGTAGCCGCTAGCGGCAGACGAAGGTTACGGTCGGTGGCGGCCAGTATAAGGGCCGGCGCAAAGAGCAGCAGTAAGGGCCACACCAGGAAGGTGTAATAGGCGCTGAACTTGCGTCCCTGGATGATCTGGAGCCCCCAACCGGAGCGTGCCATCAGCGCGTCGGGCATCTCATGGAAGATGTAGAACGCGCGCATCTCCGGATGGTTGTAGTGCGCCAGAGGATAGGGCTTTTGGAAGATGAAGGGCTTGCTCAGGTGATACTGCGTCTGGTTGACCATGTAGGGCATGGAAGTTACATGCCCGGTGCTGCGGAGGTTGTAGTAGCCCATCCAGCCCACCACAACGCAGAGCAACAACGCCCCGGGCAGCACGACGCGGCGCAACCAGAGATTGCGCTCTACGCCCGCGCCGAGAGCCATCCAGAGCAGGCCAAGCGTCATGGGCAGCGCGAAGAGGAATCCTTCCATGGGACGGCTGTTGGCCAGGATGGCCAACCCAAGGACGAAGAGCGCCGCTTGCAGCGTGGAGGGCTTGCGCCTCATTCGTATCAGCGAGCCGACGAGCAGGGCTCCGCCGATGGCCGCCACAGCGCCGCCGAAGTAGCTGTTGATCCAATAGGAAAATGTGCCGTAACGCACGGCGGCAAAGAGTCCGCCCAACAACGCCCAGTGCGGCGGCAGATAGGCCTGGAGCATCCAGCAGAAGACGGCGCACATGACGGCCACGCTGAGCACCACTCCGAGCCATGTGCTGTGCAGCAGCACCTGTCCAATGGCGATGGCCATGGCCTGCGCCGGGGGATACATGGACTGGTAGGTGGGCAGCATGTTGACGTGGAAGCTCTCGAAGAAAATCCACATGGGGTGCGGCGGGTTGGTCAGGCGGAAGTGCGAGAAAGTGTCTGCGCCGAGCAGGTAGCTGAACTCGTCGTGCGGAACGGGAATGGGCTCCGGGATGAACGGCAGAAGGGCCAGGCGCAGCACGAAGACCGTGGCGAAGACCACGGCAATGCTAGCCGTCTGGTGAGCGGCCAGGCGGCGGAAAAGCAGTTCGGCGCGCGTCAACCACTGGGGGCGCGTGGCCAGCAAAAGGGCCGCCACCAGCAGCACCAGCAGCCAGAAGGCGCACTCCCAGTAGAAGGCCCAGACAATCGAAAGTTCTGAGCCGAGCTCCAGCAGGTGGTGCAGCAACCCGAGCATCTCATCGTGGCGCATATGGGTACTGCTGATTCTATCGAACGGATGGGCCGGCGGGCAAGGAGATTACCGGGACGGGAAACCGGATTGCCAACCTGCGGCGATGCTGAGGCGACGGCAATCCTTATATATAAGGAGAAAAGGAAAAGCCCCCGGACCACCCTCCGGGGGCTTGCCAAATTGAGGCCTGCCAGTTAGCGGCGGCCGTAGTGTCCGTAGCCGCGGCCACCATAGTATCCGCGACCGTAATAGGCGTGGCCGTAGTAGCCGCGATAGCCGTATCCGTAGCCGTAATACGCCGGGCCGTAAGCATAGGGGTAAACGTAGGGAGCCGGCGCGGCATACACATAAGGAGCCGGAGCACCGAGTACCACCCTGAGGCCGGGCCGGGGACCAACACCGACCACGACCTGCGCACTTGCCTTTTGCGGCGCGGCCAGCGCCACGCAGAAGACCAATCCCATCAACCCGAGAAACATACTCTTGAAAATCGTTTGCTTCGTCATCTTGCAAGCCCTCCAAGCTTCACAGATGAAAAACCGGGAGCCGCTAAAAAGTTTCGCGGGGCGGGGCTAAATGCAATGTTTGCGGTGGCACTTCCGTGGTGTGGGGCGCGGAGCGGCTTGCATTCTTCGCGGCGCGGACTACAATTCGTTGCAGTTGGAAATGCCCCGGCAATCAGGGGCTCTGCCCTTCCATTCTGCGCGCCGCCGGCCACACCGGCCGCGGGCGCGGGTACCAAACAATATCCGGGCAGCCGGTATAAGGAGAAAGATCCATGATGAAAAAAATGATTGCCACGGCGACCATGGCCCTGCTGTTGGGCGCGACCGCCACGGTTTTTGCGCAGCACGAACATGAAGGAAGAGGAGGCGCACCGGAAGGCCGCCAGGCGCCTGCGGCCAGGCCTGCACCGGCACAGCGGCCCGCACCACACTCCGCGGGACCAACCTACGGCGGCAACTACCACGGTGGCGTGCAGCGCAACAACACATGGAACAATGGCGTGCATCCCAGCGGCGTGCCGCAGCACCAGGGACAGGTGCGCAGCGGATTTGTGCAGTCACGCGCCGGGAACTGGGATCGCGAGCATCAGAGCTGGGCGCAGCGCGGCGGCTACAACGGCTATCGCATTCCGGAGCGGCGCTTCCACGACTACTACGGCCGTGACCACTTCTTCCGCATCCACGGACTGCCCATTCTTTTTGTGGGCGGCTATCCGCGCTTCCAATATGACGGCTACTGGGTGACCTTTGTCGATCCGTGGCCGGAGACGTGGGACGCCAACTGGTGGGATAACGACGACGTTTACATCGACTACGTGAACGACGGCTACTACCTGTACAGCCGCAGGCATCCGGGCATCGGAGTGGCCATCAGCATCGGCTTCTAATTGATGTAAGGGCTGTGACGCATAACAACCGGCCGGAGGCGATGCCTCCGGCCGCAGTTTTTACGGCGACGCGCAGAGGGCCATTCTATTTGTTGCAGGTTCAAATGCCGAGAGGATTCACATTGCCATCCACGGCTGCATGAACGCGCGTGATGTATTTTCCAGTGTTATAGAAGTGGCTTTCAGCACATGATTGATTGCGAGCCTCGGGTTGCACGTCCGTAATGCTTCACTGACGCGGGCATCTGCGGTACTATTACGGCGACTGCACAAGAATCCAGGTAATTTTGCCGAATCGGATTCCAAAGGCCCATTTCCTGGGTACCATGCCCAAGGCGATGGGTGGGCGCTCGAGGGTTGAATGGCACGGAAAGTAGCGGCAAAGCAAGCCGGGCACCCTCCCAGTATCAAGCTCTCATCGCTGTGGGCGCTCGCCGCTGAATCCTCAGATGCGATTGTCGGCCGAGACAACGATGGCGTGATCCTGCTGTGGAACGGCGCCGCCGAACGGCTGCTTGGGTACGGCGCGGAAGAGATGCTCGGGAAACCGTTGAGCATTCTCAGCCCATCGGAGAGCGCGGAAACACCCCTCAAAATCACAAAGGAAGTTCCTCCGGGCGGGGCATTGCGCCACGCCGTTTGCGCCCTTTGCAAAGACGGATCGCGACTGAACACAACGGCCGTGGAGATGCCGCTCGGCGACACGGCGGGCGTGCGGCTGGGCACAGTGATCTTGCTTTGCAGCCCGCTGAAGCAGAACCATCTGGAAGAAGGGCTGGGGCGGTCGAAGGCTTACCTGGATGGCGTGATCAACGCCATACTTGACCCGGTGTTTGTCAAAGACGAGCAGCACAGATGGGTACTGTTGAACGAAGCGTTCTGCCGCTTCCTGGGATATCCCCGCGATCAACTGATTGGGAAATCGGATACGGATTTCTTCTCGGAAAGTGAAGCGAAGGTTTTCTGGGAAAAGGACGACCATGTCTTCGAGAGCGGGGAAGACAACGTCAACGACGAGGAATTCACCGACGCACTCGGGGTAACGCACTCGATCAACACTCGCAAATCATTGTTTGTCGGGGCGCGGGGAGAAAAGTACATCGTCGGCTGCATCCGCGATTTGACGGAGAGCCGGCAGATGGAGAGCGAGCTCAGGCGGACGCATGGCGATTTTGAGCGGAAGGTGAATGATCGAACCGCCGAGCTGAGCAAGACCAACCTGGCACTGTCGGCACAGGTATCGCAAACGCAACGGGCGCTGGACGCGCTGCAGAAGTCGGAACAGCGCTATCGCCGGGTCGTGGACCATATCATCGACGCGCTATTGGTGAACGACACCGACGGCGAAGTGGTGTATGCCAACGACAGGCTGCTGGAGTTGTACGGGATCAGCCGCGGCGACCTGCCCGAGTTCTCCCTGGTGAATTACACGACGCCCGAGTGGCGTGACGAATTGCGTAATTACCTTGGCCAAATCCTGCGGGGCGACGAGGTTCCCGTGGAATTCGCTTACGAGGGAGTTCGCAAGGACGGAAGCCGGCTCTGGCTGCAGGCCATCATCACGCCCATTGTGAATGACGGCGAAACCATAGGAACGCAGGCGATCATCCGTGACATCACCGAGAAGAGAAGGACGGAAAGACTGCAGTCGGCGCTGTACAGGATCGTCGGGCTGTCGCGCTCGCCCGCCGAGCTGCACACGGTATATGCCTCGATTCACGCCATCGTCGGCGAGCTGATCTACGCGAAGAATCTATACATCGCGCTCTACGACCCGGATGCCGACATGATCAACTTTCCGTACTGGGTGGATGAGAAGGATCCGCCGTCCACTCCGCGGCGATTCGGGAGAGGCCTGACCGAGTATGTGCTGCGCACGGGCGAACCGCTGATTGCGACACCCGACAAGCTGGATGAGCTGGTGCAGATGGGCGAGTTGAAGCGCCGCGGCAGCGCATCACTGGACTGGATGGGCGTGCCGCTGAAGGACGGCGAGGAGACGATTGGCGCGCTGGTGCTGCAAAGCTACGAGCCGATTGTGCAGTACGGAGAAGCCGAAAGGGATATCCTGCTGATCGTCTCGCATCAGATTGCCGCGGCGATTGTGGCAAAGCGCAAGGAGACCGCGCTGCAGGAGAGCGAACGCAAGTTCCGCGCCGTGGCGGAAACCAGCCCGACACTCATCCTGGTCTCGGATGGCGTTCACCTGTCGTACGCGAACCCGGCCACGGAGAGGGCCAGCGGATATAGCCGCGAAGAACTCTTAAACATCGATCCCTGGTCGCTGGTGCGGGTTGACTTCCGGCCGATGTTGCAGAAGCTGGCACATTCGCGGCTGCGGGGCGAGTCTCATCCCCGCAAGTACGAGTTCCCCATCATCACCAAGAGCGGGGAAGAGCGCTGGCTGGGATTTTTGGCAACAACGGTTGAGTTCGGAGGCAAGGCCGCCATCCTCGGTTCGGCCGAGGACATCACGGAGCGGCGCTGGGCGGAGCAACTCCAGTCGGCGCTGTACCGCATCTCCGAGCAGGCCGCGGCGGCGGAAGATTTGCCCCAGTTCTTCGCTTCGCTGCACGGCATTGTGGGCGAGCTGATGCCGTCGCAAAACTTCTACATCTCGCTTTATGACGACGTGACCGACACGCTGAGCTTTCCCTACTTTGTGGACGAAGAGGACACCACGCCCACCCGCAAGCAACTGGGCAAGGGCCTGACGGAGTATGTGCTGCACACGGGCGAGCCGCTGCTGGCCTCGCCGGAAGTTTTCGATGCACTGGTGCGCGAGGGCAAGGTGGAGGGAATCGGCGCGCCATCGGTGGACTGGCTGGGCGTTCCGCTGAAGAGCGGATTGGCGACCATCGGCGCGCTGGTGGTGCAGAGCTACACGAGCAACGTTCGATTTAACGAGAAGCACAAGGACATTCTTACCTTTGTTTCGCACAACATTGCGACGGCCATCGAGCGCAAGCGAAGCGCCGAGGCCTTGCGCCGGTCGGAGGTGCGTTACCGGCGGCAGGTGGAGAATGCGGTGTATGGAATTTACCGCTCCAGCGTGAATGACTACTTCCTGGAGGTAAACCCCGCGCTGGTCTCCATGCTGGGATACGAGTCGATGGAAGAGGTGCTGTCGCTGCGGCTCTCCCGCGACGTGTTTGTGAACCTCAACGAGCTGACGGAGCTTGCTTCCAGCTACGAGCATCAGGATCAAATCAAGAACATGGAAGTTCTGTGGAAGCGCAGGGATGGCACACCCTTCACGGTCGGGCTGAGCGGACGCATTGTGCGCAATCAGCAGGGCGAGGTCGAGAGCCAGGAAATGATCGTGGAAGACATCACGGAGCGCTGGACGCTGGAGCAGCAACTGCGCCAATCGCAAAAGATGGAGGCCGTGGGACGGCTGGCGGGAGGCGTGGCCCATGACTTCAACAATCTGCTGATGGTGATCCAGAGCTATGCCGAGATGCTGCAGGACAGCTTGCCGCCGGAGGATCCGCTGCAGGCCAATACCCGGGAGATCATGAAGGCGGCGGACCGCGCGGCCAGCCTGACGGGACAGATGTTGGCCTTCAGCCGTAAGCAGATTGCCACGCCCGTGCTGCTGGACTTGAACACGGTGATCGCGGAAACGGCAAAGATGCTGGAGCGGCTGATTGGCGAGGACATCGAGTTTCGCGTGGAAGCCGCTACGCCGCTGTGGGGAATCGAGGCGGATCAGGATCAGATTGTGCAGGTGCTGATGAACCTGTGCGTGAACGCCCGCGACGTGATGCCCAAGGGCGGGGCTCTCACCATCCGGACGGCGAATTATGCGGTGCACAGCAGCAACGTGGGCGGGCGCTACATAACACCGGGGAATTATGTTCGCTTTTCCGTGATCGATACCGGCCCCGGCATTCCGCTGGAACTGCACGAGCGGATCTTCGAGCCGTTTTACACCACGAAGGGCGTGGGCAAGGGCACCGGACTGGGACTGGCCACGGTGTATGGCATCGTCAAGCAGAGCGGCGGCTATGTGTGGGTGGAAAGTGAGCTGAACAAAGGCGCGGAGTTTGTCGTCATCCTGCCGGCGATTAGCAGCCTGGTTCATTCCAAGGCCAGCGCCAGCACCGAGGCGCGGCAGGGCGGGACGGAGACGCTGCTGGTGGTGGAAGACGAGGACGCCCTGCGAGAAGCCATGGGCGCCTACCTGCGCAGCCTGGGCTATACCGTGCTACTCGCCAACTCCGGCCCCCACGCTCTCTCCATTGCCGGGCAGCAGGAACATATTGACCTGCTGATTACAGACATGGTGATGCCAAAAATGAGCGGTGCGGAGCTGACGGAGACTCTCATCGGGCAGCGCCCGGGACTGAAGGTGATTCAGATGTCCGGCTATACGGATGATGCCGTGCTGCAACAGGGCGCGCACGAACACATCGAGCAGATGCTGCTGCATAAGCCGTTCAGCCTGAGCGTACTTGCACGCCGCCTGCGCGAAACACTGGACGCCCCTGGAACTCCCGCCAGTTAGCTTTCCCATCCCACAAATCACGAGAAAAACTACACGGGCATCCCGTGCCCGCCATCGGTGATGGCTCGCTGTTTCGCCAAGATGAAGGCGATGACGGCGAATATTGCTCAGTCGCATTCCCGGCGCATGAGCTATGTAGCACAGGCAGAAGCCCCCGCACCTGTCATCCTTGGCCTTAAGTAATGCTGGCATCCGAATCCGCGCATGCCGCTGGCGCAGCCGGCGGACAAAATGCGGCGCCATGAAGATAGGGAATGATTTCCCGCGGATGAGAGGTGCCAGCCCTTACAGGACGAAAGGCCAATTCCATGCCGCTGATTCAACTTGTAGAAATTCTGATTGTCGTAGGTGTCGTTCTCTGGCTGATCAATCGCTTTATTCCCATGCAGCGAACGATCAAGTCAATCCTGAACGCAGTTGTGGTCATCGCTGTTGTTTTGTGGATTCTGAACATTACCGGACTCTTCCATTCGGTATCCAATATTCGCATTGGGCGTTGATTGGCGCCATGCAAGGCGCCGCAACCAATGGGAGCTGTGCATCGCCACGCGCGCACAGCGCAAACGGACAACGTAACAACAAAACGTAAAAGCACTGCGTAAGAAGGCAGCCATCTGCCTGGAGAGTTATTGTGAACACAAAGTATCTGTTAGCCGCCGGACTCGCCCTCAGCCTGGGAGCCTTTGCCCAGACCACTACCACTACACAAACCATCGTGGTTGAACACAATCGCCACACCTCGGGCTTCCGGGTCAATGTCATCAGCCGCAGCGTTGTGGCCGTCAATTACAAGCACCGCAGCGGATCGACCCATGTCGATTTTGCGGGCACCGATCTGATGCCTTCCGCCAACGGCGAGGCCAAGGTGGAAAGCGAGCGCGGCTCGATCAAGATTCGCGCGGAGTTTGGCAATCTGCAGAGCCCGACAACCTTCGGCAACGAATATCTGACCTACATCCTGTGGGCGATTTCGCCCGAGGGACGCGCGGAAAACCTGGGCGAAGTGCTGGTTGGCGATAACAGCCGCAGCAAGGTGGAAGTCGCTACCGATTTGCAGGCGTTTGCCCTGATCGTGACGGCGGAGCCCTACTATGCGGTTCGCCAGCCGAGCAACGTTGTTGTGCTCGAAAACATAATCCGGGACAACACCAAGGGCGCGGCGGAAACCGTGAACGCGCGCTACGACCTGATGGAGCGCGGCGGTTATATCCCGACGGGCTACAACTTCGATCCCGTGGTTATGAATACAAAGTTGCCGCTGGAATTCTTTGAAGCGCGCAATGCCGTGCGCATCGCGCAGTCCGAGGGCGCCGAGACCTACGCCAGCAGCAGTTACCAGCACGCCGTCCAGCTGATGAACCGGGTGGATGAGTACGCGATCAGCAAGCACATCGAACGCAAGCAACTGATCGCAGTTGCCCGCGAGGCAGTGCAGACCGCCGAAGATGCGCGCGCGATTGCCGTAAAAGAGATTTACAAGCAGCGACTGGCAGAAGAGCGTCAGGCCGCCGCCGACGCCCAGATGGCAGCGCAGCAGCAGGCAGACAACGCGATTCAGCAGAGGAACCAGGCGCAGAGCGATGCAGCCATTGCGCTGGCCGCCAAGTCCCAGGCGGAAGCCGACGCACTGAACGCGCAGAATGCCAAGGCGCAGGCCGAGTTTGACGCCGCCGCCGCCCGCACGGAAGCCACGGACGCACAGTCCGCGACAGCACAGGCGAAGGCACAGTTGGCGGCCAGCCAGGCGGCATCGGCCAATGAACTTGCCGCGTCGCAGGCAAACGCGGAGGCCTCGCGTTTGGCCGCACAGCAGCAGTCGGATGCGGACAAGGCAGCGCTACGCATCAAGCTGTCAGAGCAGTTGAACCTGATTCTGCAGACGCGCGACAGCGCCCGCGGACTCATCGTCAGCATGTCCGACGTATTGTTTGACACCGGCAAATATTCATTGAAGTCCGGCGCACGGGAGAAGCTGGCGAAGGTAGCGGGCATCCTGCTGGCCTACCCCGGCCTCAACATCGCAGTCGGCGGCTACACGGATAACGTGGGCGGCGACGAGATGAACCAGAAGTTATCCGATAACCGCGCCGGCTCGGTGCGTGATTATCTGGTGCAGCAAGGTGTTGCCGGAACATCCGTCAGCGCCGAAGGCTTCGGCAACAGTGCGCCGGTGGCCAGCAATGAGAACTCGGCGGGACGCCAGCAGAACCGCAGAGTCGAACTAGTCGTCTCCGGCGAGGCCATTGGAACCACAACGACCGTGGCGGCCGGAACCATGCAGTAGCCATTCAGCAGGATTGGCGCGGGTCCGCAGCCAGGGCCCGCGCTTTGTTGCGTCCGGATGAATCCCGCTGGCGGTTGGGAAGATTGCAGAAAAGTGAGCATTACTGCACAGCGCAGAACGCGCGCCAATGGAATCCTATGGATAGATGAATTGTTGCCGTTCACTCCTCGCAACCCGCTGCCGCATTGCACTACCGGGCAACCGAAGGATGAATTGGTCAAGGTGATTCAATATGCGCGTTCTACGTTTGCTATTGCTGACAGTACTGATCCTGGCCATACCGGCCGTTACATTTGCGCAGTTCAGCTTGTCGATTACACTGGCTCCGCCCGCTCTGCCTGTGTACGAACAGCCTGTCACCCCCGGCGATGGCTACATCTGGACGCCCGGTTACTGGGCCTATGGGCAGGACGGCTATTTCTGGGTTCCGGGTACATGGGTGGAAGCTCCGGAAGTCGGCTTCCTCTGGACCCCGGGCTACTGGGGCTGGAGCAACAATGTTTACATCTGGAATGGCGGTTACTGGGGTGAACATGTCGGCTTTTATGGCGGCGTGAATTACGGCTTTGGATATGGCGGCGACGGATACCAGGGTGGCTACTGGAATCATGGCTCCTTCAACTACAACCGCTCGGTCAATAACCTGCGCGGCGCGAACGTTCACAACGTCTATAACAAGACGGTGATCAACAATACGAGCTACAACCATGTCAGCTATAACGGCGGCAGCGGTGGAATCTCAGTGCGCCCGACGCATGAGCAGGAAGTCGTATCGCACGAGCAGCACAGGCAGCCCACTGCGGCGCAATCGCAGCATGTGCAGGCCGCGGCCGGCAACCATGCTTTGCTGGCATCGGTAAACCACGGGCGGCCGGCAATTGCCGCAACGGCGAAACCGGGCGAACTGAGTGGACACGGAGTGGTGGCGGCCAAGCAGGCCGGCGCGCCATATAAGCCCGCTGCCAATCATGCCAGCCCGACGGCCAACAAAGCTCCGGCTGCAAACAAAACCACGGCAAAGCCGGAGAACAATGCCCGCGCGCAGAGTGCGCGCAGCGTTCCCGCGCAACATGCCAATACGCCGACGCCGGAGACAAATAAGCAGAGCGCCACGCGCCCGGCGACTCCGTCGCATGCAGTAGCGGCACCCCGCGCGCAGGAAGCTCAGCGCACGGAGACGCACACGCAGAGCGCTCCTCGCAGCGCACCTGCACAGCCGGCAGCACGTCAGCAAACCGCTCCTCGTGAGCAGGCAGCACCGCGTCAGCAGGCGGCTCCCCGTGAGCAGGCAGCACCTCGTGAGCAGGCGGCACCGCGCCAGCAGGCGGCACCACGTGAGCAGGCTGCACCACGTCAGCAGGCGGCACCGCGCCCGCAGGCAGCGTCTCATCCGGCTGAGAAGGAAGCCCAGCACCACGAAAAATAAGGAATACTCAACCGATGGGGAGGGTGTGGACTAACTTCAGCGATCAATGCACCGGCATTGATCGCTGACTTATGTATGGACTGCATGGCTTGCAAGGTGCTGATTTGATGGTGCCGGGATGGGGAAACGAACCACTTAACTCCGTATAGAATCTACAAGATACAGATTCTATTAGGCCGCTCCTCCGCTCATTTCGACCATTTCATCCTCGTTTGGCCGTGACCGCCCGCGGCATTTAGCCAGCATGTCATTGGAGGAGGTCACGCGGCGAGTGACCCGACTCCGCGCCCCTGAAATTGCATAGAGATACTGCGGCCAGGTGGCCTGCTACGGGCAGAATCGCGATTTCGGTCATATTCACAAAGAGAAAAAATATGTTCACTAAAATACATCTTCGCTCGTTCGCAAATCATCAAACAGCCAGTTCCATAAGTAGTATTTTGTGGGCGAGAGGTGGGAATGGGCAGGATTGCGGTTATCGGTTCCGGGATTTCGGGGATGTCGGCGGCGTATCTGCTCTCGCGCCGACACCAGGTGACTTTGCTTGAGCGTGAAGAACGCCTGGGCGGGCACACCCATACCCACGTCATCCAGACCAGCGCCGGCCCGCTGCCAATTGATACCGGCTTTATTGTGCACAACGACCGCACATATCCGAATCTGATTCGGCTGCTGGGCAAGCTGGGCGTGGAGCGGCAGTTAAGCGACATGTCCTTCAGCGTCGCCTGCATGAAGACAGGTTACGAGTACAGCAGCAATGGGCTGGGCGGCTTCTTCTCGCAGCCACGCAATCTGTTTCGCCCGCGCCACTATGGACTGCTGCTTCAGATCGCCCGCTTCAACCGCGAGGCGCCCAAGGTGCTCGACGATCCCGCCGGCGGCACCATGACGCTGGGCGAGTGGCTACGCGTCAACGACTTCAGCCAGGATTTCAGCCGCTATTACTTGTATCCCATGGCCTCGGCCGTATGGTCCACTTCGCTGGAAGAGATTGAGGAGTTCCCGGCGCTGACGCTGGTTCGCTTCTTCTCCAACCATGGACTGCTTAGCCTGACGAACCAGCCGCAGTGGTATGTGCTGAGTGGTGGTAGCAGCAGCTACATCGCTCCGCTCACCCGGCCCTATCAGGATCGCATCCGCCTTGGGGTGAATATCGAGCGGGTCACACGCAGCGCCGATTCCGTGCAGGTGCAATTCGTGGGCGGCACCGCGGAGAGCTTCGACGAGGTCGTCTTTGCCTGCCACGCGCCACAGGCTTTGCAGATGCTTGCCGACGCCACTCCTGCGGAACGCAGCGTGCTGGGCAGCCTGAAAACCAGTCGCAACCAGACGGTGTTGCACACCGATGAGCGGTTGCTGCCAACCCGGCCGTGCTCACGCGCCTCATGGAATTATCACCTTAAGGATGAAAGTAACGCCGTTGCGCTCACCTACGATATGAACCGCCTGCAGTCGTTGCCGGTGCGTGAGCGCTACTGCGTCACGCTCAACTCGAGCGAGCTCATCGATCCCTCGCGTGTGCTGCGCGAGCTCACCTATCACCATCCCCTGATGAACCTCGAAGCGATCCGCGCGCAGCAGCGCTGGCAGGAGATCAGCGGGCACAATCGCACCCACTTCTGCGGGGCTTACTGGTTCTATGGCTTCCACGAAGACGGGCTCAACTCCGCTATTCGTGTTGCGCAGTCCATGGGCGTGTCCAGTTCGGTGGAGGCATGATGGAGAGCGCAATCTACACCGGCACAGTCCGTCACCGTCGTTTCCGACCGGTGCCGCATGAGTTCATCTACCCGATCTTCCTCGCCTACCTCGACATTGATCGCATTGCGGAACTGATGAGCGTCTCCCTTCTGTCCTCCTATGAGCGCTGGAACTGGGCGAGCTTCTACCAGCGCGATCACTTCGGCGACCCGCGCCTGAGCCTGCGCGAACGTCTAACCCAGGACGCCGCCGACCACGGTTTGCAACTGCCGGATGGGCCAGTATTCCTGCTCACCCATCTGCGTTACCTGGGATACAACTTCAATCCTGTCTCGTTCTATTTCTGCTTCGACGCAGGCATGCAACTCCAGATGGTGATGGCCGAGGTCAAGAACACATGGGCGGAGACGCATAACTACTGGATGAGCGCCGCGAACCTTTCAAGCCGCTCGGAACATTCGAACAGCTATACCTTTCGCAAGGATTTTCACGTTTCGCCATTTCTCGGCATGGATTGCGAATATCGCTGGACTCTCACGCCCCCGGGCGAGTCGCTGGTGGTCCAATCCAATCTTGCCGAAGCTGGCCAGCCGACCTTCGATGCCACGCTCGCGCTCACCCGCGCCCCGTGGAGCGCTCAATCCCTGCGCCGCGCGCTCTTCCGCTTCCCATTGATGACCGTCCAGACCGTCGCGGCCATCCACTGGGAGGCCTTCATGCTCCATCGCAGGAAGGTGCCCTTCATCCCACATCCCGGCCCCGGGCGATATAAGGCGGCAAATACTCGTCCCTTGGGAGCCAACTGGAGCGTTCGATGATCCAATCTATGTACAAGAAGATCTTCTTTCAATTGCTCGCCGGAGTGCAGGATGGCTTCCTTGAGGTTATCTGCCCCCGTGAGACGCTCGGCTTCGGATCGCCATCGTCTAAGTTGAAGGCGATGCTGGTCGTCCACAATGAGCGCTTCTTCGGGCGCGTAATTCTCGGCGGAGATATCGGCATGGGTGAGACTTTCATGGATGGGGACTGGTCCTCGCCTGACCTGCAAAGCCTGCTGCGTCTGGCCGTCCGCAACATGGACCACCTTGAAAACGGCATGCGCACCGCAGGGGCACTGCGTTCACTGGTCGAGCGAATCCGCCACTATCTGCGCGGCAACACACTTACCGGCAGCCGCCGCAACATCAGCCACCACTACGATCTGGGGAATGACTTTTACAGGCTGTTTTTAGATTCCTCGATGGCTTACTCCTGCGCCTGTTTTTATTCGCCGCAGGACACACTTGAGCAGGCCCAACTGAACAAGTACGAACTGATCTGCCAGAAGCTGGACTTGAAGCCAACGGATCACCTGCTGGAGATTGGAACGGGATGGGGCGGCTTTGCCCTGTATGCGTCTGAGCACTATGGGTGCCGCGTCACTACCACCACGATCAGTCGGCAACAGTTTGACTACGCGCAGCAACTGTTTGCGCAGCGCGGCCTCGCTGATGATCGCGTCCAACTGAAACTGGAAGACTACAGAAAGCTGCGCGGAGAGTACGACAAGATCGTCAGTATTGAGATGTTTGAGGCCGTGGGCTATCGGTATTACGACGAATACTTTGCCGCCTGCGACCGGCTGCTGAAGCCCGAAGGCAGTATGCTTCTGCAGACCATCACGATCCAGGAGGCAAAGTTCGAGCGTTACCGCAAGCAGAGCGACTGGATCCGCAAGTACATTTTTCCCGGTGGCGAGCTTGCGTCGGTCGGCGAGATCTTACGCGCTTTGACGCGCGTCACACGCATGCAGCTCTTCCACCTGGAGGACATTGGCATGCATTACGCATTGACGCTGAAGGAATGGCGACTTCGTTTTCTCGACAAGCTGGATCAAGTGCAACGCCTGGGATTTGACAAGCACTTTCTGCGCATGTGGGAGTACTACCTTGCCTGCTGCGAAGCAGCCTTTCGCGAACGACAGACCGGTACCGTGCAGCTCCTGCTGACGAAGGTGCAGAATCTTAATCCCCTGATGAACGAGCCAGTACTGGAGACAGCAGGCAATGAGTGTCAGCGATGACGCATGGCCAACAGTGTCGAGGTATCTATGAGTGAAGTGACCTATGATGCGGTTCTTGTGGTTTCCTTCGGCGGACCTGAGAAGCCAGACGATGTGATGCCGTTTTTAGAAAACGTGCTGGCAGGCAAGAACGTTCCCCGCGAGCGCATGTTGGAGGTGGCGAAGCATTACTACCAGTTTGGTGGGCGAAGTCCGATCAATGAACAGAATCGCCGTCTGATCGCGGCGCTTGAGGACGAACTGGCTCAACATGGGCTGCACCTGCCAGTTTACTGGGGTAATCGCAATTGGCACCCGATGCTGAAGGAAACCATTGGCCAAATGAAAGCCGACGGGATAAAGCGCGCGCTGGCATTTGTGACCTCGGCATACAGTTCGTACTCGAGCTGCCGGCAGTATCGCGAGAACATCGCCGGCGCCCGCGAGGCCTTGGGGCCGGGCGCACCTATCGTGGACAAGATACGCGCCTTCCACAACCATCCAGGCTTTGTGGAGGCGGCAACGGAACACATAAGGCAGGCGCTGGAGAAAATTCCTTTCGAGCGGCGCGACGTGGCGCAACTGATATACACCGCGCACAGCATACCCAGCATGATGGCCGCAGGATGCGACTACCAGGCGCAGTTGATGGAAACCGGACGGCTGGTGGCCGAGCGGCTGGGGCGAAAGAACTGGCAGCTTGTTTTCCAGAGCCGCAGCGGCCCGGCAACACAGCCATGGCTGGAGCCGGACATTCTGGATTGCCTGCGCGGGCTGGGATCGCAGGGTGTTCCTGCTGACGTGGTGATTGCGCCGATTGGCTTCGTTTCCGACCACATGGAGATTCTCTTTGATCTGGATACCCAGGCGCGCCAACTCTGCGAGGAGATTGGCATCAACATGGTGAGGGCCGAAACCGTGGGCACTCACCCCAGGTTCATCAAAATGATCCGCGAACTGATCTGCGAACGTATGGATGAGACGCTGCCGAGATTGGCGTTGGGAACAATGGGGCCGCGGCCAGACCTCTGCGCTACGGATTGCTGCCTGCTGCCGTTACGTCCGGCGAGAGTGGGTTGATTCATTCTGCATGCAAGGGAGTGTCTTGATGTTTTTTAAGCTATACGCAATCGCGTTGCCGATCTTCTTCGCCATGGACATGCTGTGGCTGGGTGTGGTGGCGAAGAAGTTTTACGCTCAACACATTGGGATGCTGCTGAAGTCCAACATAAATTGGGCAGCGGCCATTCTCTTTTACCTTCTTTTTCTGGTGGGACTGGTCATCTTCGTGATTGGCCCTGCCGTTGAGCGCGGCGGATGGTCGCGCGCGATGATGCTTGGGGCGCTATTCGGTTTGATCACCTATGCGACATACGACCTCACCAACCTGGCGACGATGAAGAATTGGCCGCTGGCATTGACGGTGGTTGACATGCTCTGGGGAATGGTGCTGGCGGCCTCGGTTTCCAGCCTGACCTGCGTGATCGCAGCGAAGTTGCGGATATGATGTACTACCTGACACTGGCAACCGGTTTATGGGCTTATATGAGCCTGTGGTATCTGGTGTCAGTGTGGAAGAAGCGGAATGACGTTGCCGATGTCGCCTGGGGTTTGGGCTTCGTCCTGCTTGCGTGGGCGTCGTTCTTTCTCTCTGGTACGGCGGGTCTGCGGGGAATCCTAGTGAGCACGCTCGTCAGCGTGTGGGGCTTGCGGCTAGCGTGGCACATTGGTAGCCGCCATCGAGGCAAGTCAGAGGACTATCGCTACGCGGCCTGGAGACAAGAGTGGGGCAAGTGGTTTCACCTGCGTTCGTACCTGCAGGTTTTCGTGCTACAGGGAGCATTCCTCTTCGTCACCGCAACGCCGGTACTGATCATCAATCGAAGTGCCGTAGGAAAACTTGGCGCTCTCGGCGGCATAGGTGTTTCAATCTGGATGTTCGGATTTATCGTCGAGGCCCTGAGTGACGCCCAGCTCGCACGATTCATGCGAAATACGCAGAACCGCGGCAGTATGATGCAGAGTGGATTATGGCGATACTCGCGGCACCCCAACTATTTCGGCGAGATTGTGCAGTGGTGGGGCATTTGGATGGCAGCGCTCGGTTGCGCCGGAGGTTGGTTAGGAATAATTGGGCCCCTCACAATCACATTCCTCATCGTTAAGGTGTCAGGAATCCCCATGCTGGAAAGAAAAATGGCTGGGCGCCCTGACTTTGAAGATTACAAGAGGCGAACGAGCGTACTGATTCCTTCACTTCCGAAGAACTAGTACAACCGGGTCGAAGGACCCTTTCTTATGGAACTCTCCACTACAGATCGCAGACTTATCTTGCTAACCGGAGCAACCGGTTATATTGGCGGGCGGCTGCTCAAAGCGCTCGAAGAAGCCGGCTGCCAAGTGCGCTGCCTGGCTCGGCGCCCGGATTATCTCAAAGCGCGAGTTGGCCCCGGCACACAGATCGTTCAAGCCGATTGCCTGGCTCCCGAAACGCTGGTGGCCGCAATGGAGGGTGTACAGACTGCTTACTACCTGGTGCACTCTATGGGTGCGGAGGGAGAGTTCGAGGAAAACGACCGTCGGGCGGCACACAATTTTGCAACCGCCGCGCGTGAGGCAGGTGTAAAGAGGATTGTCTACCTGGGCGGCCTTGGAGAAGCAGAGCACGGTTTATCCGCTCATCTGCGCAGCCGTCAGGAAGTGGCTAACATTCTAAGATCGTCGGGGATTCCCACCATCGAGTTTCGTGCCTCCATTGTGATCGGTTCAGGAAGCCTGTCCTTCGAAATGATTCGTGCACTCGTGCAGCGCTTGCCGGTGATGATCTGTCCCCGCTGGGTTGCCGTGAAGGCCCAACCGATTGCCGTGGAAGACGTGATTGCGTATCTACTGAATGCGCTGAACCTGCCCTCCGGTCAAAGCGCCACCTTTGAGATTGGTGGCGCCGATCAAGTCAGCTATGGCGAGATCATGCAGGAATACGCGCGTCAGTGTGGTCTTCATCGATGGATGATATCGGTGCCGGTATTGACCCCGCGCTTATCAAGTCTATGGCTGGGATTGGTGACTCCGGTCTATGCGAAGATCGGACGAAAACTCGTCGATAGCCTGCGGAACCCAACCCTGGTCAACAATCCATCGGCGCTCGCCCAATTCAAGATTCAACCCATGGGGCTGCGAGAAGCGATTGCAAGAGCCAATGCGAGTGAAGACCATGAATTCGCCCAGACGCGATGGTCGGACGCCTTGTCGTCCGCCGGGGTCAGCCCACAATGGGGTGGAGTTATCTTCGGCACCAGACTGGTCGATTCGCGCACCGTGCAGGTCGCTGTTCCACCCAGCGCGGCATTCGCTCCAATCCGCATGATTGGTGGCGCCAACGGATGGTATTTCGCCAACTTTCTATGGAAGCTCCGGGGAGCTTTGGATCTGCTTGTTGGCGGAGTAGGTATGCGACGTGGCCGCCGCGATCCTCACAATCTGATGGTGGGCGATACTCTGGATTTCTGGCGCGTGGAGTCCATTGATCAGGATCGTTCGCTGAGACTTGCAGCGGAGATGAAAGTTCCTGGACGTGCGTGGCTGCAATTTGAAGTCACGCCCAATACATCTGGATGTGTCATCCGGCAGACGGCGATCTTCGATCCCGCCGGCTTGGGAGGCCTCCTGTACTGGTATGCGCTTTATCCCGTCCACAAATGGATATTCGGCGGCATGCTACGGAATATTGCTGCCGCGGCCAAGCAGTCTACGAACTAGGTGCGGAGTATGCAGTATGGACACTGCAGGGCGATGATAAAGGACAATTCGCTTTATCGTTTGCAACGGATTCGCGCCACATTACGCCGGATAAACAACATGTTTATGCCTCTAAACGTCAGTTTGGACTACAACTGGACTACAAGGCTTGTAACGGATTGTTTTGCTGGTGCCGGGAGGGGGAATCAACCACTTAAGTCAATTTAGATTCTATAAGTACAGAATCTATTATGTCGCCATTTCGGCCATTCCATCCTCATTTGGCACGCGACTGGCACACGGCAATCAGTGTGCATTTTCTCCATAGATGGTCACGCGGCGAATATCCCGGTGCAGCAGGCCAGAAGTCGCAAAGGTTGAGACCGCGGCCAGTGGTGCACGCTACAGGCAGAATCCACGAACTTTGGCGGATGTTACCGGGTGTCACTAAAAAGCTTCACCAGGCACTCCAATTGCTTGACCAATGCAGGATCGATCACAAGATGAATTTGAAGCGCCGCTTCGACCACCGCATCCCAGTGATCTTCCGTAAACTACCGCATCAAATATCTCAGTCGTCGGACCAATACCCGTCTTGACACATACTCCACTCCTAAACGCAACTATGGTCCGCCGCTTAGCGACGGACCATAGCCGTGTAGTGCAAGCAGGAAGGGGCTACTTCACCAGGCTTCCCCGCTTGCGGGTTTTGTGGGTGGTTGTCTTACCAGTCTTCTCAGTATCGAGAAGGGCAAGGGAATCCGACGCGTTGAACGGGTACTCGCGAATCGAATTTTGAGACTTCTGGCCGGCGTTGCTCAGCGTGACATCCACGCGGCGATTGCTGGCCAGGAGGATGGTGTTGAGATTGCCAAGTAACTTCTGACGTTCTTCCGTGCTCAGCTCAGGATTGCGTTCTACCGCACTCCTCACTTCAACCTCGGTCAGTTCCTGCTGCTTGCCAAAGGCCTCGGTCTTGATGCTGGCTTCGGGAACGCCCTTCTCGACCAAAAAGCGCTTGGTGCGATCGACGCGACGCTCCGTGAGGGCCTGGTTGTATTCCACCGAACCGCGGGGATCGGCGTGTCCTTCCAGAGTAAGTTGAGCGTCAGGCTTGCTTTGCAGATAGGTCTGGAAGTCGGCGGCAAGAGTTGCGAGCGTCGCTTCCTGGCTGGGCAGCAAGCCGGCGTCAGGCTTCTCACGCGTGGGCTTGGCCGTTGCAAAGTAGATGCTGTGCAGGGCAAGTCGCTTTTCCATGGGGGTTGCTACGGTCTGCACGGGCGCAGGAGCCAGCACATTTACCGTGGTAGTGGCAGCGGCCGTAAGCGGCGTGCGGCGATCGTCACTTACATTGCACGTCACCGTAATGGTGCCGGGCTGCGTGCCGGTGGTGCTCAATGCGGCCGTCGCGTAATTGCCGCTGATGCTTCCGGCGCTGGCGGTGTAGCTGTAGGTCAGGCTGCGGCCATCGGGACTGCTGGCCATCGCGGTGATCGTCGAGCTCTGGCCAATCTGCACGCTGGACGGATCCGCCGAGCAGGCGATGGACGGAGGATTATAAGGCTTGACGTTGAAGCGAACGTTGCAGGAAGCGGTGCCTGCATGGCTGCCATCACTTAGATTTGCCGTGACCTGGTAGGAACCCGGGGCAAGGCCCGTGGTGTCAACACGAGTGGAGGAGCCGTTGCCGGACACCGTTACGCCCGTGCCGGACCATGCGTACCGCACCGTGCGGCGCGGAGTGAATGCCGTTCCGCTGGCGGTGACCGTCACCGGTTCGCCGGCGAAGACATCCGACGGTTGCACCGTACAGGCCGCGCTGGGCGATACTGCGACCGCTCCGCCAAACATGAACACGAGACCAGTCTGTAGCCTTACGCCATGCAGCATGGTGGACGGAGTCGTGGAAGATGGCCCGTAGCGGTAGCTTGAGGCTACATAGTCAGCGCGGAATAACCGCCATTCAAAATGTTTGGATAGTTTAAGGTCCAATCCACCACCAGCCATGCCGCCAAACTTATCAATATGGTGAAATGCTTCCGGATAGAGGCGCTGGTCGCCACCCAATACTTCCAAGAATGGCGAGAGGCGAGAAAAGCGCCAAGTGAACTTGGGGCCAATCGACAGGTTGGAGAAGTCGGCGTGATCAAACCGGTTTGCGCTGATGCCCCAATGATCGCTGGCATCAATTGTAAGGCCGAAATGGCGGCTGAAATTATATGTTGCGCTGGCACCCGCTCCACGCAAATTCCAGTCCAGATGGCTGCTCTGCGGGAACATACCTATTGGTAGATTTCCATGCACTACGGCGCCGGGATTGAAGAATGAATATCCGCCGTAAAGTTCCCATGTGGGGTTTTGCTGCTGAGCAAAGGCCAGTGTGCCAAATGCGCACAGGACCACGAGCGTTGCGAATAAGTGATTGAAGCGATTCTTGAATTGAAGTGACATTGTGAATATCCCTCTCGAAACGTGAATTACATGAACTTGTACAGTTGAGACTAAGTGGCACTGCGCGACTTAATTGCTGTAAGCGGCTCTGGGACGCGCATTTGCTTTGAATGGGAGGGCGAGAGCTATACCGGGCAAATCTACTAGTGTGGCCTGGACTAACGCTTACCTCGTGGCGAGGTCGAGCAGATAGGACATTCGGAGCATCTTTGAGGATTGCCTCATGCGGCCTCGTCTCTGCACGGTGTAGTACCTCGTTGCAGTTGCAATCGTAGCGATTCTTCGCGCGTCAATCTGCTCAACATTGCTCACGATGATGTTCTGTGTATGCGCTATAGATTCGGCGTACACGAAGTGGTATATCAAGATTTTGATCATTTGTGCCATTGGCACATTCATGCGCGACAATCAGAATGCACTCTTGCCCCTTGAGAGTTCGCCACGCCTTTTCTAGGTGGAAATACATGCACATTAAACGCAGAAGACGGCCTTATTGCTCATTTCTCCATCGCAAGAGGGAAATCATGGAAGGTGCAATAGTCTGGTTGGCAAAAGGGCTGTTCCCTGATGCTTGCACTGGGCTATTTACGCGCGACGAGTCAGGCTCAATGCATTGATATGCAGCACTTGCAGCACGCGCGCTCCGGGTGCGCACAAATGTGTTCATGTAAGATTCCGCGATCTTGCCCCATACCATTTCGCGAGAGTGGAGATAGGCGCGTTTACGCATGGCCTGGCAGGCCGCCGGGTTGTCAAGAAGCTGGATCGCAGCTGCGGCGATGGCGCGCGAATCCTCGAACGGCACAAGAACTCCACGCTTACCAGCCAATAACTCCGTCGCGTGCCAATACGGCGTTGAGATAATCGCCTTGCCCGCACCCAGGGCATAGGCAAGCGTTCCAGATACGGCCTGCGCCTCGTGGGGATATGGGGTTATGTATATATCTGCGGCGCCGACATAATTAGCCATTTCCTTCGGGCTCACAAACCGGTTGTGGAAGACCACATTGCCCTCCACGCCAAGCTTAGCCGCCAAGGTCTGTAGATGAATTCGGTACTGGTCGCCTTCGCGTTGCCGGACATGCGGATGGATCGCGCCCACGATAAGGTACACAACCTTCGGATGGCTGGCGACAATCTGCGGAAGGGCCTCAATCACGCGCTCAATCCCCTTGTTCGGAGAGAGAAGCCCCAATGTAAGCAGTACCGTCTTCCCATCTGTTCCAGTAGCGCTCTTGTACCAATCAGGATTTACGAATGGGAGATCAGGAACTCCGTGCGGGATAAGATCAATTTTCTCCTCCGAAACACCAAACACTTCTTGCAACACCCGTGAGGAATGGCTGCTCATGACAATCAAGCGATCCGACAGCGCGGTGATCTCTTCCATCACAATTCTCTGATCGGCATCTGGCTCGCGAAGGACCGTATGCAGCGTGGTTACGACGGGCATTGTAAGATGCCGTAATAAGCGCAAGATGTGGCCGCCGGATGCCCCGCCATAGATCCCATACTCATGCTGAAGAGAGACAACGGCGACGCTGCTGGAGTTGAGAAACGCGGCTGCGCCCTCGTAAGATCTAGCATCCTGCTCCTCCAGTTCGAACCTAACGCGCGATGAGTAATCGTAATGAGCCCCGGGATCATTAACCGCGACAACCATCAGTCGAGCTTTAGCGTATTCCTGGCATACTGCATCGCAGAGGTCTGTGGTGAATGTGGCAATACCACACTGTCGCGGTAAGTAGTTTCCAATCACCGCGATCCAGCTGGGAGGCAACGCGCCGGCTTTCAGACGCAGTGACGACGTAAATATGTCTTGAATCGTCAACGCACGGCTCTCCTGCCGCGCCAACGCCCCGCATTGCAGTGCACTCTCCCGCGATGCCATCTTTCGCTCCCAAATGTGAAGTCAGCAGACAAGCCAACGAATGCCTTGGCTGCCGACCTCCTGCGCTTGCTCACCTGACTTCAATAAACAAGCTGATCTTGTAAGTTACTTCTTCGCCTTGTTGATGGCTTCTTCCGCAACGCCCACCTGGTGCTGCAGCTTACCCACGTTCTTCTCGACGTTTCCCTTTGCTTCCAAGCAGCAGTCGCCGGTGACTTTTCCGGCCACCTCTTTGATTGCACCCTTTACTTCGTGGCCGGCTCCCTGGATCTTGTTTTCCGTGCTGGATTTCATAGAGCTCCTTAGACCTCACAAACCCTGATATTGCGGTTTTGAGGGCTGTCTGTTTATAGCTTCCAGAGCATGCCGAAGTCTGAGCGAGATTGACCACCGCCACATTCGTGCGAATCTCAGCCGGAGGTATTGCCTGAAAATATCTGTGGCCTGAGCAAGACGGTACAGCCCGCTCAACCTGTCGATGCAATGCTCCTCGTAACGTGTGCAGGAGGATGGCATGGTGACATGCATATCCTGTCTTGCGTGGTCTGCAGTTTCCCTGCGAAACCACTTCTCTTAAACGAGGCACGCGCCATCACAAGGAGAACCTATGAACGCAACTTCGAAGTGCGCCCACCCTGCTTGTAGCTGTGCACCCGCCGCCGACAAGAAACATTGCAGTGATGCCTGCGCGGATACCAAGAATGCGGCTAAAACAACCTGCGAGTGCAAGCATCCGGTCTGCCAACACAGTGCGATCAAGGCATAGAGAAAACGCGCTCTGCCTCATCCGCTAACGTCACTCCAGCGCGGAGCCCATATGCCAACGGCAGGTGGCCGCCGTACAAGGTCTGCACAGACGCGCATTGGCTGATCTCGATGCCGCGGCGAACTAACGCGGATGAGGACTCTGTTCCACAGAAACAGCAAGTCGCTCCCCAGAGCCCAGCAGGTAGCGGGTGAGGATGGTGTCATACATGTCAAACACACGCGGTCCACAAACATATGTGGATGCGAAGGCGTCCGTTCAAATGGAACTGGACAGAATTGTCGATGGATTCGGCAAGTCGCTCCGTAAAGGCAATAAGGCTGCCGGAATCCTCCAGATGAAGGCCGGCCCACGGCTGGTATCCCCTCAGAGCGCGATACGACGGTAAATCTGCACGATCTCCAGAGATGCTCCCACGCTGTAAATCATTTAAGCAGCTTCCGGATATAGGCAGCCTCGGCTGTTCATATCCGGAAGGCTGCGGTTCATGCTTTGATGTCATGCAGGGCGGTAAACGCCTTGTACAGGACACGCGGGTCATACACGCCCTTGTAGACCGGCGGCGGCTCCAGGTTTAATCCCAGCAACGCATAGACCGCGGTTTGTGCCGAACGGATGGAGTATTCCACGGTGAAGACCACGTCATCCGGAATCTCACAGAATTGACCGGTAAAGGCCAGCCGCTTCGTTCCAGGCGGCACAACCAGTGGGCGATCACCCATCTCTCGCCGCAGGAACTGGCTGGTGGTGAACGGTAACATGCACGGAATGCAGATGGCCGCATTCATAATCTGCGCAGCCTCTGCTTCAATGTGCAACTGTCCGAGAATCTCCGTCAGGATTTCGCGCCCGGAGCAGGCCGACATTGGCTTCTTCACGAAGTCGCCCGGCTTGTCGACGAAGAGGCCGTATCCCCAGAAGACGTTGACGTCCTCCGGCTGCCCGATGAAGTGCGGCTGATGCGGCAACACGATGGAGGTGAGCCAACTGGAGTCGGCGAAGGTGATCAAGCCGCCTTCTCCAGGTACGTTACCGGTAAAGTCGCGCACCAGGCGGAAAAATGTCGGATCATGCAGCGTCGCGGTGAAGGACATCCACTTTGACTCCTCGACGTGATCGTCGAAGACCGTTGGACGCCCGAACTCCGGACGGCCAGCGGCAATCTTCTCCCATAGGGTCCATGCGCCGCCATCGGCTTTGTCCCGCTGCACGGGTGCGGATTCCATGGAGCCGAGGCTCGAAGACTCCGTCATGGAGCCCAGCGTCGCGATCACGAGATCCTTATCGCCAACCGCAATCTCGCCGGAGATTCCGCTGCGGATATACGCAATGCGCTCCACTGCTTTGCTATCGGCATCCTCACGAAAAATAAGATCGGTGACGCAGGTGTTCAGTTCAAACTTGACTCCATGCTCCTCAATCCACTTCTGCAGCGGGCGGACCATCGAATCATATTGGTTATAGACGGTGCGCATGATGCCCCGGAGATGGCTGAAGCCGCCAACCATGTGGGTAAAACGCACCAGGTAGCGTTTGAATTCAACTGCGCTGTGCCAGGGCTGAAAGGCAAAGGTCGTGCACCACATCAGCCAGAAGTTCGTCTCAAAGAACGAGGGCTCGAACTCGTCGGCAATGGTATGCCGGCCCAGCATGGATTCCGGCTCGGCGGCCAGGCGCTCCAAATTGAGGATATGCTTTTCGCTCAGGCCAAACTCCGGACCGTCAATTCGCTTGCCCCGGCGGACGAGTCGGGAGTGCGAGTTGGTCTTTATGATCTCGTTCCACTCGAAGATCTCCTGAGTAACCGTTTTGCTTCCATCCAGCGTGGGAATGGAGGAAAAGAGGCCGTAGGTGCAGAGGTACTTGCTCTCCACCATTCGACCGCCGCGCATGACGTACCCGGACGTGGGCGAGCCGACGCCATCCAGGCTGCCACCCAGGCGGTCAAGTTGCTCGAGGATGGTGATGTTCTGGCCGCGCATGCCTCCATCGCGGATGAGAAAAGCGGCGGCGGCCAGCGAGGCGATGCCGCCTCCGATCAGATAAACATGTGGGTCGTTATTGCGGAAAGACGGTCGGTTTTCCATTTAGTCCCTTCCAATTACTGCGTTGCTGATGCTCGATGTACCCGGCTCAGGCGACGAGAATGATCTTTCCCAGTCCACCTTTTTCAGCCTCTGGATCAGCGTAGTGGATGTCGGAGAGTTTGAATGTTCTGCGGACGGGTATCGTGAATCGGCCAGCGGCGACTTCCTGCGCAAGCCGTTCCAGTCTCGCGGAGTCCGGCTGCGCCCAGACTTCTTCCACGCGGACGTCGCGGCCATTCGCTGCTTCCGGCCTGCCCAGCACGGTCGCCAGTACTCCATTCTTCTTGATGTGCGGAATGAGAGCGACAATCACCTCATGCCCAACTGTGTCGGCAACGGCGTCGAGCTCCTTCAGGGCGGCAACCTCTGCCGCGTCGTCCAGGGCCACAATACGGTCGGCTCCCAGACTCTCCGCGTCTTTCCTCTGCGAGGCGCGAACGCCGGCAATCACATGCACGCCATGCTGGCGCGCCACATGTACCGCGGCTCTTCCAACTCCGCCCACGGCGCCGGTAATCAATATGGTTTCTCCCGACCTCGGCCGGACACCTATTTCGATGAGCTGAGCTCCGGTGAGAACCACCAAGGGCAGTGCCGCGGCCTGCTCATAGCTCATGCCCGCGGGCATCAGCGCCAGTTCCTCTGGACTGCAAATCACATAGTCGGCATAGGCGCGATTCACCAGACCGAGCACAGGGTCGCCAATCTTGTGCCTCGAAATCCCTTCGCCGACTTCCACCACATCGCCGGCGAGATCGCGTCCAAGGATTGCCGGAAACTCCAAGGGCATAAAGCTCTTCAAATCACCGCGGCGCAGCTTCCAGTCAATCGGGTTAATGCTGGTTGCTACCATTTTGACCAGGATCTCCCCTACGCCTGGCCGAAGCTCCGGAACGCTTCCGTAATGAAGCTGATGGACATCACCGTACCCAAGTACCTGCACTGCCTTCATCTCGGACTCTCCCGGGGAGCTTCCATCCCCACTCTTGCTTGCGATCGATGATTCCGCGCACCCTGAGACAGCCCGCGCCGCGCTGCGTGCTTCGCGCTTTCGCATACGGCCACCTCATGCGTCCAAGGCCAGGTACTTACACGTCCATGTATTCAGGCTGGTAACCCTTCCAGATTCCTGTGGCCGGCGAGATGATATGGATGGGCCATTCCTCCGCGTATTTTGCGGTCCGCGCCCACTGCCAGGCGCGCTCCATCTCAGAGGCCTCGAAGTAGCGAGTCTCCGACTCCAGGATCGCGCCGCCGGAGGTCAGCAGCGCCGCAAAGGCATTCCACCCATGCGCGCCAACGATGGCCATGCGGGCGATGTGATCGGTGTGCTTCTGCAAAAAGCGCAGGTCCTCCCAACGGGCCTTCCATTCCGCGCCGCTCATCGCCGTCATGTCCATCAGGATGCCGATGGGACGCTTCTTGTGGTTTTCGATGAATATCTCAAGCTGCGGCTCAATTTCATGCAGATCTTCGTTAGTCAATTTGCCCGCCACGCGAAAGCCGATCGCAGCTCCGCCGGATTCATTCATACGCTCAATCATGGATTCACCTCTTTGCTCGCGACCATCTTGGCGAGATAGCGATCAGTATCCGTCCGCGGGCGGAGTAAATCCGTGCAGTTTTGCTCATAAACCCCGCGAGAGGTATGGACAATTAATCGCCAGGTGGATCAACGCACATAGGATTAGCCACCCGGAATGCTATGGCACGTGCACCTATACACCAGATTCAATTGTGCGGCACGGTGTTCTGGAACCCGGCGGCCCTTTCTTGCAGAAACACAAAACCAAGGCCATGCTAATCACTAACGTGGAAGAGGCACTGCGCTCTTGAGATACGCTGCTTAATCGTCTCCCACGCAGCAAGAGCTGCCTTGTCCGCCATCGCCATTGCAGTTGATATCAGGCCAAGGCACTCACTATCCGGATCCTGAAATTCTCGATTTTCGACCCCGCTTCCAGCCAGCAGTATCGATAACGGTGTCTGTGTTCCAACAGCGAGCAGCGCCCAGTCTAGAGAGGACTGATATTCCATGACTTTCGCAGGACCGCAGATGGGAGCCTCAGAAGGGCAGGGGCAGCAGAGAGTGTAATTATGAAGATTGGAGGCTGGTATACCCGGTCAGTATTTGAGCGCTATGCGTGTGTCTCCCAGAGCGACAGTGCCGATGCTATGCAGAAACTACAGGTCATCCATACATACGTTCATAGTACGGGGGGAGGAAGCAGACACTACCAAATCACCTAAATCTGCAAGTCACTGAGAATACAAAACTTTAGTGGTGCCGAGAGGGGGAATCAAATCACTTAAGTCTATTTAATATCTATAAGATACAGATTCTACTATGTAGTCATTCCGCTCGCGCTTGAGGCTACTTTCTTTTAGGCTCTCGTCTAAATGACAAACAGAGTGTGGCTGCCATGAGTCACTGCCGAAAAATATGGTGGCGAATGTCAGGCCAAAATTCCTTCACCACGTTGGAGATTCCATCAATGCTGATTTGGGTCACCCACCTCTGACCTACCTTGGTCCATGTGCGCTCGCCCCGGGGATAATAGAGGCAGCCAACGCCCGCTCCGGCACCGTTGCCGACAATCTCCGAAAAATTTATGGAGCTGCCGCCTGAGTCCGTTCGAGTGACGGCGAGCCGGTCCAGTGCGTACACAGTCCGTCTCAATACTCCTCCATGAAAGCGTGTGTAATAGCGTGGATCCTCATGGGTCACCGTAGGCATGATGAATTCGGTGAAGTAGTTGCCGACAGCCTGATCGGCAAACGAATGCCACAGGTAGCGGGAGTAGCCGAGACCGCCCTGGTGAAATTCAGGCGTGGAATTTCCTGCCTGCCCGATTCCGGCCATGAATCCCGCATACACCAGAGAGGAATAATCGAAGCTGTCCTGGGTGGCGAGAACCAATTTGCTCTTAGAGCTGAGCGGAGGCAGTTGAACGTCCGCACTGACGGCACGATAGTTTGGAATCACCCACAGAATACGCTTGGACTGATCGCCCTCGGCGCTAGCCGGCAGTGGCGCATTGGGCAGCGGATGCGATTGGTCATCCCCGGGCAAGGATTTGAAGGCCGGGCGCTGGGCTGGCGGCATGTCGGCGGATTGCTCTTCAAGTTGTAAGACGGGCTGTGCGGTCAACGCGTTCGCCTCCATGCTCTGTGCGAATATCACGGTTGATGCGAAGAGTATGAGGAAAAACAGGGCTACAAGTCTGCGCAATGGCAGAAATCCGGCGGCGGAATTTATGTTCAGTATGTTCCACATGGTCGTTTGCAGACTTTCTTTAGTGATTTCTCAATGTTAGGACGGGACATTGGACCGCGCATACCACCTCGTAAGCACTCGACCAAGGAAGGTGTGAGGCCGTTTCAACGTGCGTTTTGTGGTTCAATCCAAGGATGATCACCCCGGCGTGCAGAAAAGTTGCCGCCCGAATAATCCCCTCGGCAGGCTCTCCAAATTCAACCATGTAGGCCGGCTCTTGGTTCAATGCCGCCTGCTGTGGAATCAGCCGAGCCAGCTTTTCAATCGTTGTGGCTTTCAAGCGGTCACGTAGTTTGATGACTTCCAGTGCCTGGACCCAGTGATCCCCCGGATCCGGGACGTCGGAAAGTACATGGAGTAAGGCAAGCCTTCTCCTAAGCTGGTTGGCGAGTGAGATTGCTCGCGGAAGCGCTTCCAGGGATGCAGGCCCGAAATCCGTTGCAAAGAGTACGGGCCGCTCGGTTGCCGCTGACTCGGTGTGCCATTCTGCGGTCATTCGAGGACCAACGGTTAAAACAGGGCATGAAGAATTACGAAATACCTGCTCGGCAACCGAGCCGATAAAGAGACGCCCCAATCCTCTGCGGCCGTGGGTACCAACGACGATCAAATCAATGTTCTCGCGCCGCGCTACGCTTTCGAGTTCCTCATAGACGCATCTCGTGCTGACAATGCACGAGGCATTGACACCTTGCAGCAACCGGTTGAGCGAGAGATATTCTTCCAGCCGCGCCGTATCACGCCAGGCCGCCTCCGTGGCCGCAGCCATTGCACCTGCGCCGCTCAATCTAATCCCCAGCGACGAGACGATATTGAAGACGTGCAGCTTTGCGCCATAGTGGCGGGCGATGGAAACGGCCTCGGCGATGGCGCGGTCAGAGGCTGGTGAGAAGTCGGTTGCGGCCATAACCGAGCTGATGTGTAAACTCTCCCTCTGCGCGGAATTTTGAGGGAGCCCAGTCATTGTGCTCACTTCCATCTCCTGTCTTTACCAATCTCGATAAGCTTTATAGGCCCTGCTTTGCCGCGCCGGTTCCACGGACATTGCAGAAGCAGCTTCATTGCATCCGCTGTCTTCTGCGCCTCGTGAACTCATGCATGCAGTGGCTGCCGAGCCGCTCGGGACTACGCTCAGCGAACGGCAGCCACCACACTGCCAGGAGACAGCCGACAGCGGCCGTCCCTGGCGCACTCCGTCGCATCAGAAGGTAAAGACCAAGCCTGCAGAGGGCACCGCTGAGTGCGTGAATTTGTCTGTCTTCAGGTCGCTGCGATCAAAGTCCGGAGCCTTGTAGACGAGCCCACGGTACTCGGCGCGAAGCGCGACGTGTTTGGTGACCGGCACATCAACTCCACCGCCGTACACAAAGGCTCCACGCGCCTGCGTCTCAAGGGACTTCGCGTCGTGAGGATTGAAGATGATTCCACCGCCGCCGGCGAGAGCAAAGGGTCTCACCTTCTTGAATTCCGGCAACTTCACCACGGCCGCGCCGGTGATGGCGCTAACGTTCGTCTTGATCTTTGTGTCGGACTTGGGATAGTCCTGCGAGTTGCGAAAGTAGTCGTAGTCGCCTTCGAGCGCGAAGCGATGATTCAGGTTGTAGCGATACCCGGCGAGGAAGCCTCCGGAGTATGTGGGGTTGTTCTCAACACCCTTGCCTGTCGAGTCCTTGGTAAAAAATCCCTCTCCCTGAATGGTCACTTCATTCTTAGCTTCCTGGGCCCAGACAAAAGAGCCAAAAGCCAACAAGAGGCAGAGTACGACAACAGTCCGTTTCATCTTTAGTTCCCTCCATGCAAATCAGTAATGTCTTGCAATAAGCATGAATGCACGTGACGTGCCTAAATCAGCCACACGACATTTCTTTGTTTTTCAGTTACTTGGTGAGTTGCTTGAGGAAGTTCGTGCCGATGGGGCTGCCCGTTTATCGGCAGAGAGACCTTATTCGGGCAGAGGGGAACGGAAGTTGGCCTACACCGATATAGCAAACCCTGTAAGGGACCTCATGCTAATGAGAAATGTATTTTGCAGGTCGCAGCAATAACCTTCCGTACTTTATTGAAAGCGTGGAACTTCGAGCTCATTGTGCCAGGCAGCACGCTATTTATTGAGCGCGCAAAAGAACAGCGGCAGTTCGGATTGCGCCGAACTGCCGTGTAGGGGGTAGGAGGATACAGCAGTTGTTTATCTGTAGAGCAATTCAGTTGCCAACATTCATCTAGTTATTCTGAAACCTTCTAGAAAACTGAGGAGTGCGCTTTCATTCGCCAGATGAGATCCCCACAGTGACGCGCGGGTTCATCCTGCACAGACGAGGGCTTGCGCAGGTCAGTCCAATGTTCGAACACACAGCACGCAGCTGCTACAGAGGTGCGTGATACTCCCAGGCGTATCGCGCAGTCCTGAAGCACGCAGTGAGAGACTCCGCGGAGAATTCCCACGGCACGAACAAACGGATCCAGATCAGCGGCGATCTTCTGGGCGGGAACGGATTGCAATATCCGGAAATGCTCCAGGGAAAGAGGAACATGTCCACCGTGGGGGCAGCGTATCTGTTCGTATTTTTGGGAAGCAAGCGATATCTGCCGGTAGGCGCGTTGTATCGCCTGTTGGATGGTTGCCGAGCGGGACCATTGACTCAACCAGTCCACAAATAAACCCGACTGTTGCTCGCTGATCTTCCGCGCATCAACCAGGCATTCCTGGGCGACATTCGGGTCTCCTGTGATCACCTCCGCCAGCCACAGCAAGAAGGTAGAGTCGGAGTCGAACACAGCGTTCAGATGTTTAGAACGTGCGGCTCCGGATTCTGTTCCGCTGTTGTGTGCATCCCTGCATGTAGAGAAAAACATAGATCCTCCTAAAGCTAAGCGCAGGCGGGAAATCCCGGACCACGCCGACACTGGACCGACGACGTTAGTGCCCGTGGGCTGAATCATCTCTTCCTGCGCTCGCTTTCGGCGCTGGGCCATTTGCTCCCATGTATTGCCGAAGTCGAAGGCGTTCGCATACATTCAGCGCGTAGCTACTCCGTGCCACAAACTGCACGCCAAGCCGCTTCAACGTCTGTAGCACCGCTTCCCCCGTAGCATCGACAAAGATCAATTCGGACAGATCAAAGACGATCTCCTCAGGATCGGTGCAACTCAGTACAAGGCTTTGCGCGTATTCTGCGAAACTCCCTACAAAGCGACCTTCGAGTCGCCACAGGATGGTCTGGTCTTCTTTGTGAAACTCCATTCTCAGCATGCCGACACACTCCGTGTTACCAGCACAGACAGTGCAATTGGGATGCCAACAAAAAGCCTTGTGCCACAATGAGTTAGCGAGGCAAGTCATGACGATGACTGCCCAGATTTGGGTAATTGACTAAATTTGGTCAGGAACTCACTGCGTGAGAGAAGGACGCTTGTACACTCATGGTTGGAATGAACTTAAGTTGCTGCAGCGCGGGATACTCAGTAGTAGGCGCGGGTAATGCCCAGCTTTTGCATTTTGTTTTGCAAGGTTGTGCGTTTCAACCCCAAGCGCTCGGCAGCTCCGCCTATGCCGGAAATTCTTCCATTACAGGCCTTTAGGGCGTCAATAATCGCTTGCCGCTCGGTCTGCTCGAATGTCAGTTCCGCCGCTGGCGCCGACGCTGGTATCGCCTTCAACTCATGGAGTGGGATCTTTAGTTCTTCACCTGGGCTGAGGATTACCGCCCTTTCGATGAAGTTCTCCAACTCGCGGACGTTACCAGGCCATGGGGCACGAACCAGAGCCTCCATCGCGGGCTTCGGAATCGAGCGGATATTCCTCCGCATGCGCCTCGAAAGTTGGGAGACAAAGTAGTGCACCAGCAGCGGAATATCTTCCCTGCGGCTGCGCAGCGGTGGAATCTCAATGGGGAAGACATTCAGACGGTAGAAGAGGTCTTCGCGGAACTGGTTCTCGCGGATCATGGAGTGCAGGTCGCGATGTGTGGCGGCGATCAATCGGACATCTACACTGATTGTCCTGGAGCTTCCCAGCCGCTCGAATTCACGTTCCTGTAGCGCTCGTAGCAGCTTCGGCTGAAGATCGAGCGGGATGTCACCGATTTCGTCCAGGAACAAGGTGCCGTGATCGGCGATCTCGAATCTTCCCTTCTTCTGCATCAGGGCTCCGGTGAAAGCGCCTTTTTCATGTCCAAAGAGCTCGCTCTCTACCAGGCCGGAAGGGATTGCCGCGCAATTCAGGCGAACGAAGGTTCGCGTCTTCCTGGTGCTGAGGCTGTGGATGGCACGCGCGATCAGCTCTTTTCCTGTTCCAGTCTCACCGTGCAGCAGCACGGTGGAATCAGTAGGCGCAACGATCTCAATCTGCTGGAGTACCTGGCGAAGCGCCGCACTCTTGCCAACAATGTCTTCAAAGTTGTACTCCGCCCGGATTTCTGACTCCAGGTAAAGGCGCTCATCTTCCAGCCTGTCCTTTGACTTGTTGAGCTCCGCGTAGGCCAGCGCATTGTCCAGCGCCAGCGAAATCTGGGTGCTGATCTGGCTGAGCATGTCCAAATCATTGCTTTTGAAATGGTCCGGTCTCCTACTGCCCATTACGATGACACCCAGCGGTCCATTCAAAGTGGCAAGCGGCAGGAGCGCCACGGACTCAACCCCATCGGAAATCATCAGTTCGGTGACGACTGGATCGAATTTCTTGATATCTTCGCGAGTCCATAACTCCGGCTTATGCGCCCGCATTCGGCCGAGTTCCTCCTCGGAAAGCTTCGGGAAGGAGATATCGACCAGTTCCTTGTTCCTGGGGGACTCCATGACAGCGCACTCCAGGCGAGTCTGGTCTTTGTCCAACACCCAGATGCCTGCAAAGTCGTTTGCGAAGTACTTGCGCAACGCTGCCGCAGCAGCACGGAAAAGCTCCTTGATCTCCAGGTGCGAGACCACCAGATTGTTGATTTCGAGCAGCAGTTTCCAGCGGTCCCGCTCCTCGAGGACCTGCTTCTGGTAGCGTTCTGCGGTATCGGAGGCAATTGCGCTCTCCAGAACGGAAGCCACGTGTGCCGCAACGGCACTCATCAGCGCGGTGTCTTCCGCGGAGAACGGCCCTTGCTTTTCGTTACTAAAGCACAGCACTCCCAGCTTCTTGCGCGGAGTCGAAAGAGGAAACATCTGCACGCCGCGCAATGCCGATGCCTGGGCAAGCTCGCTCAATTCGAGATTTTTTGATAGTTCAGCCTTGAAGTCGGGAACAAATAGCGGGATCTGCTCTTCTATTACGCGCTCAAGCTCTGTACCGTCGTACGGCAACTCTGTCCCCAGCACGACATCGAGTCCCGCTGAACCACGTTCGAACGCAACAACACGGACTCGGCTGTTCTGGCTCAGGAGGAGGACGGCAGCAGCGTTGCAAGGAACCACCGCGGAAATCAACTGGTGAATGTTCTGCAGAACCGCGTGAACGTTCGGCTGATTGGTAATGGCGCCGGAAACATCGAGCAATGCGCGGTATCTGGTTTCTTGTTGCATTTTGCCGGTGATCTCCTAAGAACTACCTTGCATTTTGCTTGCCACCCTCCGCGATTATGCCCGAAAACCGGAATTAGCGCATATGCAAGGAGAAGGCGAAGACTGCCCACCCGCCGTCACTCAAGTTGGCCAGGGCCGAGTGGGCATCTCGTCGGCAAATGCCCGAATAAGGTCAGACTCCTGCGATCCCCGGTTTGCTAAACACTCCTGGATCAACATTTTGCCCTACTTTCGGATTTGGTAACAGCCGTGCACTTCCAAGCGTGTGAGTTATCCCGATACCAGTTCAGGAGTCAATCCCTTGCGCGTTAATTTAGCTGTTGCCTGCTTCCTTATTACGCTTACCGGTTGTAGCCATCGTCAGCCTGCTGCCGTGGCTGCCAGGCCCACACCCGTACAGGTCCGTAATGTCGCCCTAGTGAACCATCTTGAGGAGATAACCGTTAGCGGTTCGGTAAATTCTCCGGACTCTCCTGCGGATGTGCCATTCCTTGTGAGTGGCCGAGTGCTGCGAGTTGCGGTGCATGAGGGAGATGCGGTCCGTAAAGGGCAACTGCTTGCCTCACTGGATCCAACGGAATGTAAGATCGCCGTCCGTGGAGCCGCCGCGCAGGTGGCAGCCGCAAAGGTTTCGCTTGACCGCGCCGAAGATGAATACAAACGGATGAAGATGCTCTTTGAGTCGAAGAGCCTCCCGCCAAATGACTTCCGCAAGTTCCAGGCCGCGTTTGACGCCGCAAAGGAGCAGTTCAACCAGGCAGTTGCCGGGGAGGATTCTGCGCGCAAGCACCTGTCGGACACAACGCTGTTAGCGCCGGTAAGTGGATACATCTCGCGTCGCGCGGTTGAGCCTGGAAACATGGCTGCCGCTGGTGTGCCGGCGTTCCAGATCGTAACGCTCGACCCCGTGGAGGTTCTTGTCGGAGTTCCGGAGACGGATATCCGGCTGGTTCGCCTGGGTCAGCACGCGCAGGTGCAGATTCCAGCCCTGCCGGGACAGGAGTTCTCCGGCAACGTGCGCGTGATTAATGTATCCGCCGATCCGGCAACCCGCACCTATTCCACCCGAATCCAGGTGCCGAATGCAGATCACAAACTTCGCGTTGGGATGATCGCCGAAGTGCAGATTCAGGGCGACCGGCAGGTAAAGGCCATTACCGTTCCCGGCAGTGCAATCGTCCATGATCCGCAGGGCGCCTCGCAGGTTTTCGTTTACTACCCGGAGCAGAAGCGAGCCTACTCGAAACGCGTCGAGGTGGGCCGCGTCGTGGGGCAGGAGGTGGAGATTCAGAGCGGCCTGCATCCCGATGACCAGGTGGTGATCGGCGGTCAGCTGTCACTCCGTGATGGCGTATCGGCCGAGATCATTGGGACACAGGCACCCCACCTGGCGGTGGCGGGAGCGGAGGCCAAGTAGATGAAACCGATTCAAGCATCGCTAAAGTATCCGGTTGTTACGTTGCTGCTCGCCTCCGTTCTGGTGTGTGTGGGTCTTCACGCCCTGTGGAAGATGCCCAGAATGGAGGATCCAAACATCACCATTCGTACCGGGCTGGTGCTGGCTGTCTATCCCGGCGCGACCTCTGAACAGGTTGAAAAGCAGGTCACGCGCACGCTGGAAGAGCACATCCTGAAATTCCCGGAAGTGCGGAAAGAGAAGACTTATTCCACCAGCCGTCCTGGTGTCTGCGTGATCAACGTAGAGTTGGAAGATCACGTCAAAAACTCAGACATCTTCTGGGCCAAACTGCGCCACGAGATGGCGGAGACAAAGAATCGCTCCCTGCCGCAAGAGGTGATGGGACCAGTCGTCAACTCTGACTTCGGTGACACGGTGGCCATGCTGGTTGCAGTCCATGGCCAACGCTACGGCTACCGTGAGCTTCGTGACCACGTGGATCGCATCCAGGATGAGCTGAGATCGATCCGTGACGTTGGAAAAGTGGCCACCTACGGGGAACAGAGCGAACAGATTTGGGTCAGCACAAGTATGGAGCGCTTGGCCCAGTACTCGACTGATCCGGCCCGGATGATCCAGGCCTTGCAGGGGCGCAACATTATCGAGCCTTCGGGAGACCTGGAAGCAGACAAAACGAAGGTGCCGCTGCGAACGACAGGGTCCTTCACCAAGCTGGACCAGGTTCGCAACCTGCTGGTGGATGTCTCGCGCACCGGGCAGCCGGTTTATCTTCGCGACTTCGCCAACGTTGAGCGCCGGTATGAAGACCCCAGCTTCCTTACGCGCTTCGACGGCGAACCCAGCGTCATGATTTCGGTCGAAATGCAACGTGGCCGGAACATCGTCGAACTCGGAGAGCAGGTCAGCGCGGCGATGGCTCGCCTGCGCCCACTGCTGCCGCCCGACCTGAAGCTCGACCTGGTTGCAGACCAGCCAACGGCGGTGAAGGAACGCATGCAGAACATGGGCCACGAATTTCTGCTGGCGATTATTTCCGTCATTCTCGTGACCATCATCCTGTTGCCTTTGCGAGTGGCCGTGATTGCCGCGGTTGCCATCCCAGTGACCATCTCCACTACGGTTGGCATGATGAGCACGTTTGGAATGGAACTGCATCAGGTGTCCATTGCGGCGCTAATTGTCGTGCTGGGCATTGTGGTGGATGACGCCATTGTGATTGCCGACAATTACGTGGAGTTGTTGGACCATGGGGTTCCGCGCCCTGAGGCCGCGTGGCGCAGTGCATCGGAGATGTTTATCCCGGTGCTGACGGCCACCTTGACGATCATTGCCTCCTTCCTGCCGCTGCTGATTATCTCCGGCTCGTCAGGCGAGTTCATCTGCGCCCTCCCGATCACGGTTGCGATTGCGTTATCAGTATCGTTCATCGTTGCCATCATGCTTACGCCATTGCTCTGCCGCTTCTTCATCAAGCAGGGCCTGCATTCGCATGAGCCTGGCGACACAAAAACGAAGAAGAAGTTCAATATGCTGGACCAGCTCCAGACGATTTACAACAAGGCCATCGTCTTTTTCATGGGGCGTAAGGCGCTTGCTGTGACGCTTGGCGTGGCGGCATTTGCCGCGGGGCTGGCCCTCTTCCAATTTGTACCGCAGCAGTTCTTCCCCTCGGCTGAGCGCAACCAATGTGTCATTGATGTCTGGATGCCGCAGGGAACCCGCATCGAGGGAACGGATGAGGTGATGCATCGCATCGAGCATCGCCTGGCGTCGGACCCCGACGTGCAGCACTACTCTAGTTTTATTGGACAGAGCGCGCCGCGTTTCTATTACAACGTGAACCCGCAGCAGCCCGACGCCGCTTATGGGCAGCTCATTGTGCAGAGCAAGTCGGCAAAGCTGACTCCGGCGCTGGTGACGAGGCTGCGGACGGAGCTTGCTCGCGTGGCCCCTGAAGCACGCACCATTGTGAAGGAGCTCCAGCAAGGCGCCCAGCAAGAGGCCCCCGTTGAGGTGCGCATCTCCGGCAATGACGTTGCTCAGCTCAAGGGCATTGGGCAGAAGGTTGAAGACATTCTGCGAGAGCAGCCAGCCGCGCAGTTCGTCCACAACGACTACTACAACGATTCTTACTTGGTGGACGTCAGGGTCAATGAAGAGCTGGCGAATCGTTCGGGTTTGACCAACGCCAGTGTGTCCCATGTGCTGGCCGGTGGCTTCGACGGTATGCCGGTAAGCACATACTGGGAGGGAAATCGGGCGGTTACCATCAAATTGCGTCTCGACCCCGCGCATCGCAGCAGCTTTGAGGATGTGTCGAACACCTACGTCCCATCGCAGGTCACTACGGCACGCGTCCCGGTGCGCTCGTTGGCAACGCTCGAACCGCAGTGGCAGACTAGCCGCATTGTCCGCCGCAACGGAGTGTACACCCTCACTGTGCGCGCCTTCCCCAAACATGATCATTACGCCTCGGAGTTGATCAACGCAACATCCGCGAAGATCAAAGGTATTCCCCTTCCTCCGGGCTTTTCCATCTACTACGGAGGCGAGATGTATAACCAGAATGAGACCTTCCCCCAGATGGTCGGGGCTTTGGGCATCAGCCTGGCTGTGATCTTCCTGATTCTGCTGGTACAGTTCCGCACCATCTCCGATCCGCTGGTCATCATGGCCTCGATTCCACTGACTTTGCTGGGGGCCGTCATTGGACTGCTGGTGACGAAGAATCCCTTCGGCTTCACCGCCTTTATGGGACTTATCAGCCTGTGCGGCATCGTGGTTCGTAACGGAATTGTGCTGGTGGATTACATCCACGAAAAGATGCGCGCAGGACACTCACTGGAGGATGCGGCCACGGAGGCCGGCGAGCGGCGCCTGCGTCCCATCTTCCTTACAACCATGGCCGCCGCCGTCGGCGTGACGCCGATGATTCTGTCAGGCTCGAGTTTGTGGAGTCCGCTTGCCAGCGTCATTGCCTTCGGACTGGTCTTCTCAATGTTCTTCACCTTGCTGGTGGTTCCCGTATTGTTCGTGCTCGCACAATCGCGCACACGAAAGGTGAACCCGCAGGTAGTCACTGCGCTGGCGCTGGCAGGCATACTCACCCTGGCCTCTTCGCACGCTAGCGCACAGCAGACTACGGTAATGGTTGCCAGCACTCCCGGCGTTGCGCAAAACGCTCCTGTGGTGAGCCTCACATTACAGAAGGCGGTAGAACTTGCACTCAAGCAGAACAGGGTCCTCAAGATCGCGCGGGCAAAGACCAAGGAGAGCGACGGAAAGCTTGTCTCTGCGAAGAGTGACCTATACCCGCAGTTAACCAATGACAGCACCGTGGTTGGCATTGCCAACAAAGAGGCTGTGACAATCCCGCGTGGTTCCCTGGGGACGGTCCCCGGCTTGGGACCATTTCCCTTGCAAAACACCGCACTGGACCAGGGTTCGAACGCGGTTCTATTGTCCAACACGACGATTACCCAGCCGATTACGCAACTATTCAAGATTCGTGCCGGTGTGCGAGTTGCCGCTGCCGATGCGCGCACAACCAGAGACGAGCTTCGTAAGTCCGAGGACGATGTAACGCTGGCGGTGCATCAGCTTTATTACGGAATGTTGATTGCCCGCCAGCAGCGAAAGGCGCTGCTTGCCTCCTGTGACGCGGCCTCGCAAAAGCTCAAGGAAAACGAGAACGCGGTTCACAACGGCACAGCACTTGATGTCGCGGCGATAGAAGCAAAGACAATGCTGCTCTCCTCGCAGCAGGAACTGCTCACCAAAGAAAACCAGATTGCCGACCTTGACGCGGAAATGAACGACCTGCTGGGCCTCCAGTTGAATTCGTTACTGCAACTTGCAGAGGTTGACGAATCCTATGTCGAGATGCGCCCCCAGGATGAGTATGTGCTGCAGGCGCTCGCCGGCAACCCGGAAATACAGGGTGCGAAGGACCAACTCGCCAAGGCACACGCGGCACTGGATGCGGCGCGTCTTGATTTCCTCCCCGACTTCGGCGTCTATGCGCGCCATACCTATCAGAATGGTGTTCCGTTCGTGACTCATAACAACGAGACCTACGGAGTGCAGCTGAACTGGCGTGTCTTCGATGCCGGTAAGCGACGTGGCGTGGTGCAACAGCGCGAGGCCCAACTCGAACAGGCGAAGCAGAATCTCCTACGGCTGCAGAGCAGTGTTGCGGTGGAGATCGAGAAGGCGTACCGCAAAGTTGAACGATCGAAGACCATGATCCAGGTGGCGCAGCAAGCGGTTGCGTTGCGCCGTGAAGGTGAGCGGCTCAGCGCGAACCAGATCGAAGCTGGAGTTGCCCTGGAGTCGCAGCACGCCAACGCGGTCTCTGCCACTGCCAGGGCCGAGGCGGATGAGTTGCAGGCACACCTGGCATACGAGCTCGCAATCGCAGAGCTACAAAAAGTGGCCGGCCACCTGCAATAGCTCATCAGCAATGGCAATGCGAGAGAGATGAAAAGGACAACCCATGCGAGTTCCACCTCTGTTACTTACATGCTGTTTCGTTGCTGGCCTGCTGCTGCCGGCAACGGCGTCCCCAGTTGCACCAGATGGCGCAGAACGGCCAACTGTCGGGGTCGCGCTCAGCGGCGGCAGTGCGCTGGGACTCGCCCATATTGGCGTCATTCGCTATTTCGAAGAGCGTCACATCCCGATTGACAAAGTGGGGGGCACAAGCATGGGTGGCCTCGTCGGCGGCCTGTATGCCTCCGGCATGGATTCCACGCAGATCACAACCGTGGTTGAGCATGCGGACTGGAATGCGTTGCTCAACCCCAGCACGCCATTTTCCAACCAGCCTGTCGTTGATAAACAGAAATGGAGCCGGACATTTGGCAACATGACCCTGCGGTTCGGTAAAGGCTTCTCACTGCCGTCGGGCCTCAACTCCGGAGAGGCTCTCTCATTGCTGCTCAGCCACCTGACGCTGGCGTACTCTGACGTTTCCGACTTCGACGATCTGCCTACGCCGTTTCGTTGCGTGGCCACAGACCTTGTCAGCGGCGATGCGGTGGTACTCGACAAGGGTTCGCTTCCGGTTGCCATGCGCGCCACTATGTCACTGCCGGGAATCTTCACACCGGTAAAGCTCGATAACAAAGTACTCGTAGATGGAGGCGTACTCGAGAACATTCCTGTGGATGCGGTCCGCGGCATGGGGGCGCATACCGTCATTGCCATAGCACTGGAAACACGCAAGCCGAAACCGGAGCAGTTCAAAACGCTGTCGAGTGTTCTGCGGCATACCATCTCGCTTACCATCGCCAAGAACGAGCAACGCTCACTGGAAAAAGCTGATCTTGTCATTTCGGTTGATACATCACGATTCTCTCCGTCTGATTACCGGCAATGGAAAGAGATTATTCAGGCTGGTTACCGGGCTGCACAAGCACACGCCGACGACCTGGCGCCCTTCGAGCTCTCCCCTGAAGAGTGGGATGCGTATCTCGCCATGCGCCACGAACGGATGCGCCCCTCCGAACGGCGGGGCAGGGTGCTCACCGTCTCCAGCCCAAGTGCATCTTTTCAGAAGAATGCACAGGCCGAGCTTGATCACAAATTTGCAAATAAAGTCGTACCTGAGCATGAGCTTGAAAAGGCTCTTTCGGGAATGGTCGCAGCCACGGCGGTTCCCGGAGCATCCTACCAATGGCAGCCGAAGGGCACCGGGGAGGGCGGCTACAGTGTTCGTTTCGCTGAGCGGCCCAATGACCAGGTACTCGTTCGCGTCTCTGCCATGTATGCCGTTTCTGCCGGCGAGCCAACCCGATTCGGACTGAAGTTATCAACGATTACGGTTCCCAAATGCGCTTATAAGACACGCCTGCTCGCCACCTATAACCTCGGCTATGACCCGGGATTCCAAGGCGAAGCCTTCAAACCATTCGGTAGCAGCGAGTTCTTTGTTGCACCCCAGTTGTTTGCTGGCCGCACGCATTTCGACAGCTATACGGGTGCGGTTCTGCAAAGTGATACTCGGGATCGCTTCGGCGGCGCGTTATACCTCGGGGCCGGAACATGGCGATTCGCGCAGCTCCGGCTCGGTGCGCTGGCCGGCTACGACTCCTTCAGCCGCTCAGTGAGCGTGGACGGTGTGGCCTCGCGGAGTGGAGGATTCACCATCCCGGAGGCTCGCTGGATCTTCAACAACCAGGATTCCGGTGGCTTACCGTCCCGTGGGACCAGGGCTGAGGGCGCTACCGGATTCGTTGTCCGGCAGAACCAGGAATACCCGTTCTTCCAGAATGATTTCAGTACCTTCCAACCAATAGCAAACAAAATTACCTTGTTTGCGATGAATCATGCAGCCACGAGTTTCGGCCGAAAGCTTGGCTACTACGACCAGTTCACGGCTGGCGACCAGGTCAATATGGCGGCATTTCGATACCAGGAGTTTCATGCAAACTCGTTCGCAACAGCCGGCTCGGGGCTCATCTTTTACGGACGGCCAATTCCACATATCTCCGCTCATCCCGGCTTCGCAGCTTGGTATGAAGCCGGCAGGTTCGACATGGGATCTCGGGGCTGGTCAACGCACCAGAGCGCCTCACTCGGAGTATTCTTCCCCACCCAGGTCGGCGCAACTGGTCTTCAGATCAGCTTTGATGAGGCCGGGCGAGCACGATTCCGGCTGATGCTAGGGAGCTTTTAACCAAACACTTTGCAGCTTTGCACTGCATCGGGCGCCGTGATTGTTTTACGTAGCGTTCGTAGAGGATGTGAACCCATGAACGCTATCGTTCAATTCGTCTTGAAGCATGGCTACTCAGTACTATTTGCAGCTTTGTTTGCGCACCAGATTGGCTTCCCGATACCGGGCCCCCTGTTTTTACTTGCGGTCGGCGCACTCGCCAGGAACGGGAATTTGAAGGTAGCACCGACGCTGTTCCTGGCTGTTCTTGCCTGTGTGTTGGCCGACTGGGCCTGGTACGAGATGGGCCGACGGCATGGGGACAAGGCCTTGCACTTCATTCACAGTCTCACACGAAACCCTGACGTCCACGACCGTCGTGCGAAGGAGACCTTTGCTCAGTATGGCCCGCCGCTGCTCCTGCTTTGCAAGTTTGTCCCAGGACTAGATGCTGTAGTGCCTCCCCTGGCCGGAGCATCCCGCACCAACCGGCTTCGTTTCCTCTCTCTTGAGACCGCTGGTGCCACACTCTATTCAGTTGCTTATGCCGGACTTGGCTATCTTTTCAGCCATGACCTGAATCGTGCGGCGACCTATGCTTCCAGAGCAGGGACGTTTTTGGCAGGCCTTGCGATTATCGGGATATGCGTATACGCCGCACATAGGTGGAGCGCTCGATCCAACTCGCGACAGGCATAAAGCATTCAAGAACAAGAGCTCACTCCACCCCTTGGCAGTCAGCTACTACACCTCATCTGCGCTGCACCGGCACACGTTCTGCTCCTGGCTTGCAATGGAAAGGGTGAACATCAAAGAGATTCAGGAGTTGTCCGGTCACAAGACGATTACGATGTTGAGCCGCTATGCCCACCTGTCGGCAGACCACAAGCTGGCTGTAATCGACCGGATTTCCTCCCGTGGTTGACGAAGGCCAAACGGACCACGAGAAAAGCGAAGAGCCAACAGAACAGGCACTAGACCCCAAAATGAGTCACCTATTCAGGTGGCTATCACGGTTAAGTCCTTTGCTTTGATGGTGCCGGGAGGGGGAATCGAACCACTTAAGTCTATTTAGAATCTGTAAGTTACAAATTTTATTATGTTGCCATTCCGCTCATTTCGGCCATTTCATCCTCATTTGGCACGTGACTGGCACACGGCAATCAGTGCGCTCCCCCTAGGGGGGAGCACACGTGGTGAATAACCAAACCAGCACGGCCATGTTCCCATAGATTGAAAGAGCGGCCAGTGCGGCTTGCCACTGCAGTACGACACTCCAAACAACTACGTCCGAAAGCGACGAGCAATCAAAGTGTCTAGGGCAAAACATCCGGGGCCAAAGATGAGAACCAACACGGCCGCGAAGAGGAAAGTATAAGGATCGGCTCCGTAGAACTTGCCGGGGTTGCTGAACACCGAGAGCAGCGCCTCGCGGTCGGCTGTGATGTAGGCCACCAGCATGTTGCCGGTCAGCACCAGTCCGGTCAGCCGCGAGCCCAGCCCGGCGATGAGCAGCAACCCTCCGAAGAGCTCGACGCACCCAACGAAGATGGCCGTTGCGCCCGGCGCGGGCAATCCCAGCGTAGTGAAGAAACCAGTGACCTGCTCGAGGTGATGCAGTTTGCCCCAGCCCGTCTGCGCAAACTGCCAGCCCCAATACAGGCGAACCAGCAGCAGGAAGGGTGACTGTGCGCCGGAAGCGGCGGAGACGAAGAGCTCGTAAGGACGGCGGAGTGTGCTGATGATTGAGTTCACGTTATTGCCTTTCTTTCTCTGCCGGCTGGGCAAACCAACCCAGGGACGAAAAGAGCGCAAAGCTCTGTTGAATGTGTTCTGGCCCGCTATTCTCGCTGCCTGAGTAGGCCGCATCGATTGCTTCGCCTAACGTGGAACCCGCGCTGAGCGCACGAAGCAATGCGAACATCTCGCGGTCCAGCCGCTTGTAATACACCATCAACTCCGGACGATGAACGGCGAGATAGATCGGCTCAGCCGACTGAGCTGCGGACAGGCGGGCGGTGCTGAAGCGGCGCGGCTTGCGCCCGGCTTTAATCTGCGCGCGCACCTCCAGCAGCAGAGTATCCAGCGCGTAGTTGGCCTGCACTAGCTGCAGGTGCGGCTGCAGCCGTAGCGTGCTTTCGGGGGTGAGCGCGGCAATCTGCTCCACCGTCAGCGGCGTAAGCGCGGCGGCGTCAAAGCTCTCAATCTCAGCCCACTCCAGTTTTGCCATCTCAAGGCCGAGCGTGCCGCCGAACTCAGGATGCGCGCCAAGCCACGCGGGCAGGCGCCTTCCGAGATCACGCAGGGTATAGCTTTCCGAAGGATACTCGGCCAGGTATTGGCGGCGCATGCGATCAAATACCTGGGCGCCGAGCACGGCGCGCAGGCCGGGAAAGTCTTCACCGAAGGCGTCCAGCAGACGCGACCAGTAGCTGCGCGCGTAGATTTCCAGCCGCTCCATGCTGCTGAGCTGCGCGTTGGGTTTCACCAGGGCAATGGCCGCGTCGGCGCCGAGGCGGAGATTGTCCTGGCGGCACAGCGGACGCATGAGTGCGGCGGCAATAGTGCGCTGGAAGTCAATGAGCGGCGTGCTCATGCCATCACCTCCACTGCATTCTGCTGGCCGGCATGCGCGGCCTTCACCGCATCCAGATACTGGCGTGCCTTGAGAGCCTCGCCGTGAACCTCGTCGAAGGGCGGGATGCGGTCATCCCATTCCAGCAGCGTGGCCGTGGGGCCGGTGCGTCCCAGGGCGCGCTCGTAGAGCTTCCAAACAGGGTCAATCACCGGATGGTCGTGCGTGTCCAGAATGAAGCGCTCATAGCGCGAATGTCCGGCGATGTGGATTTGCGCCACGCGTTCGGCGGGGATGAAATCAACGTACTGGTTGGGATCAAACTTGTGGTTGATGCTGCTGACGTAAATGTTGTTCACGTCCAGCAGAATGCCGCAGTCGGCGCGCTCTACCACCTCGGTGAGGAACTCCCACTCGGTCATCTCAGAGTCATGAAACTCGGCGTAGCTGCTGACGTTTTCGATCGCCAGCGGCACTTCGAGTGCGTCCTGCGCCTGGCGGATGTTGGCCGCCGCGCGCTCAACGGCCTCCCATGTGTAGGGCATCGGCAAAAGATCGTGAGTATAGCGGCCATCCACGCTGCCCCACGCCAAGTGATCACTAAGCCATGGTGTTCCGGTGCGCCGCGTCAGCTGCTTCAGGCGCCGCAAGTGCTCCGGGTTCAGCGGCTGTGCCGAACCCAGGTAGAGCGAGACGCCGTGCTGCACAACCTTGTACTGCTCCAGAATCTGATCGAGAATCGCCAGAGGACGGCCGCCATCAATCATGTAGTTCTCGCTGATGATCTCAAACCAGTCCACCACCGGCTTCTTCTCCAAAATGTGCTGGTAGTGCGGAATGCGAAGCCCGATTCCGATGCCGTATTCGGTATATGCATTAAAGCGATTGGCGGGCATATCGTGTCCTTTAGCGTCAGGAGGAGGATTATGCGAGGGCCGATTCGTTTCGGCCCCCGCCCGATGTGAGTGTGACTAAACTGCCTTCGGCTTGTTGCTGCCGTCGGTGGCGCAGCCGCCCTTGCCCTTGCAGCTGTTCTTGCCGGCGCAGCCGTTGTCTCCGGCCTTGCAGCCGCCCTTGCCCTTGCAGCTGTTCTGGCCCTTACAGGCATGCTTGTCGGTGGACTGGCCATCGAAGCTGGCACTGACGCCCAGCGCACGCGTCAGACTGTTGACGCCGCTGTTGCTGCTGGTGGAGGCCTGCAGGTTGGTGGTGGCACCGGCCATCAGGCCAGTCATGGCGGCGGTAAGTAGCAGGGACTTCAAGGTATTCTTGGTCATGGCGTTCGCTTCCTTTTCTCGAATGTGGATTCGGTTGGGTGATGCGTTGTTGTGGAACCGGAGCGCTGACCCCCGGCGGGGAACTTGCTGGTTACGCCCATGAGACGCGAGGGGACGGGGAAGGTTACAGTGAAAACGAAAATTGTTTTCAATAATAAATAATTGAATGTTTTTTTATTCCTTTTGTAACCATTTAGCCTCCGCCAGCGTCTGCAACTTGTTGACAACTGTGGTGGACGAGCGGGAGAAAGCCCGGTGACGATGGACCAGCAGAGCGTGCAACAGACGACGAGCTCGGCAGCGGAGCACACCGCATATGAAGCCGCCGTCATTGTCCGCATCCTCGGCGGCGAGCGAGAGCTCTTCCACGAGCTGATCCGTCCCTACGAGCGCGGCCTTTATCTTGCGGCTTACGGAATGCTGCAACAGCAGGAGGATGCCGAGGATGCGGTGCAGGAGGCAGTGATCAAGGCCTTTAAGGCACTGGCCTCCTTTCGCGGAGAGAGCAAGTTCAGTACCTGGCTGATGTCCATCACCCTGAACGAGGCGCGCGGGAAGCTGCGCAAACATGCCGGTGAGCAACTGGACTTTCTTTCTGACAACGAGGAGGAGGGCGACTACACACCCTCGGTGCTTGCCGACTGGCGCTATATTCCCAGCGAGGAGCTGGAGCGGCAGGAGCTGCGCAGGCAATTGCAGCAAGCCATGGCGCAGATTGCACCCGAGCATCGCGAGATGCTCATCCTGCGCGATGTGCGTGGTCTCTCCACGGTTGAAGCAGCAGAGGCTGCCGGCTGTAGCGAAGCTCTGGCAAAGGTTCGACTGCACCGCGCGCGCATGGCGATGCAGAAGCTGCTGGCCCCGCAGCTGGCTCCAAAGCAAAAGGGGCTCGTGGGATGGCTCAACAGAAAGGCAGGTGGCCGATGAAAAGCATGCAGTGCAAACATATCTGGGAGCAGGTCTCTGGCTACATTGACGGTACTGTGAGCCCTGAACTGCGCCAGGAGATCGAGCGCCACCTTGCCCACTGCCGTAGCTGCTCAGCTGTGATGGACTCCACGCGCAACATCCTGGTGCTGGTGGGCGATGCGCGGACCTTTGAGGTGCCAGTGGGATTTGGTGAGCGACTGCACAGCCGCCTCCAACAGTTGATGGATTCGCAGGAGCTCAGGGGATAGCCAGCCGGGTTACAATTCAGGCGAGGGTGAGCATGAAATCAATTCGTGGCGTCTGGATTGGATGTGCTTCTTTTGTGCTTGCAGCCGTGCAGGCCATCTGCGCTGCTGCCGTGGCGCTCAGCGGCGTGCGCATACTGCTTGGCATGACGTCTGTACTGGCCGCTGGCGCGGCTGGTCCCGCACAAGGATTTCACCGTGACGCGCTTCGCATCCCAATCCTGACGATTGCAGGATTCCTAGCGGTGGTCAATTTATATCTGCTCTGGAACGAGAATCGCATTCGCCGCAACCCGGCAGCGCAATGGCGAATCCAGCCACTGACTTCTGGCCAGCGTCGCAGCCAATGGATACAACTGGCCACCTCGGCTGCCACATTGCTTCTGATATTTGCGGAAGTCACCACACATCCCTTGTTCCATATCGAGCACTAGATTCAAGCTTGTCAAATCAGTGCAGCCAACGCACGGGTGGCCCGTTAATGGGCCACGGGCTAATCACGCGCGCCGAGCAGACTCCCTAGAATTTCAATGCCAAGTGCCGAGCTCACTTTCTGCGAGCTGACTTCAGCTATTTGAGTTATCTTTCACGGCCATATCCTTATCACCGCATGTTTCTCATGAGATCGAGAGTTGTATGCCTAGCCAGAATCACGGGGAATTTAGCCGACAGACCGAGAAAACATAGTTTGTAAGTAGCTGATAATCAAAATGCTTTGATGGTGCCGGGAGGAGGAATCGAACCACTTAAGTCTATTTAGAATCTGCAAGTTACAGATTCTACAATGTTGCCATTCCGCTCATTTCGGCCATTTCATCCTCGTTTGGCACGTGACTGGCACACGGCAATAAGTGTGTTTATCCCCTGTGAAGGCCACGCGGCGAATATCCTGGTAGAGCACGCCCGAAATCGCATAGGTTGAGACCGAGGCCAGTGGCAGCTACAGGCAGAATCAACGATAGCCAGCCCGGATGTTACGGGGCTGTCTCAAAAGGGCTTGGCGGCCCTTTTATTCACACTTGCGGGGCCTCTAGTAAGTTGAATAAACATCAGGCACTTTGACACTGGCCTGAATCTTCAATCATCCGTGCCAACATTGATCTGAGCTTGGTTATTGCCGCAGTAGGCTCGTGTGGCAGTGTTGTAAAGTTGATTCTCTTGCCGCGATCTAGGATCCAGGGTCCAAGTTGTTCTACGGTGGGTATCTGTGGCTTTGATGGATCAGAGGGATACACTAATAGTCCCCAGGACATTCTTCCCGTTGGAGCTTGGAAACGACCAAGATATGCAGCAATCTGGTATAGATCTTCTCGCTGTGGCCCATTCGGAGAACTCGCTGTTGGGTGCAGAGATTTGTATTTAGCGTCAACCACACCCATCGTAACTGATCTAGAGTGAAGAATGGCATCAGGTATCAAGGTGCCCAAGCCTTGCCCTGTGACATTGCTATGGAGCAGCTTTGTGATAGGAGACATCTCTCTGGTACCGTGCGTGACCGATAAAGGTGTGGCAGCTTTGCGGAGTACACTTAGCACGTACATCTCCCACAACTCGGCCACATCAAGCAGAACCCCCTTGGTCTCGCCGCTAGCACTTAAATCGGCGGTAAACCCTCTGCGGTTTGCAATCTGACGTGACAGTTCCGCGACAAAGGCGAAGCCCGCGGTGATCGGTGTGTAGCGAACCCGGTCGAGTTCGGACTTCGTCGGAACGCGTGGGCGCGCTCCAGTGACTGTCATTAAGTGGGGAATTAGCTCTTTTACACGTGCTGGCATCCATTTTTCGTCCGGTACGCTAAGCCAGCGGCGCAGTGCTTGGTAGGCGGCAACGATAGCGTCGGACGCAGCATGATCTAACAACCGCTCGGAGCGGATTGATACAACTTTGTAGCCGCCCGAAGCAATCAACCGGAGTGATGCATTAACATCGAGCCGCCCGCGAATCGCGGGGCCTTCAGTGGCTACATTACGGCGTAGGGCGGGCAGCCCATGTCGGGCAGCCTGAACGAAGCCGTTGGCCCAGACTAAAGCCAGCAGCTGGGCAATGAAGGACTCATCCTCCCGCAACTTCCCTGGCGCGTCAGTCAGTACGACCGACGTTGCTTCGAAAAGCCAGTTTCGTATGGTTGCCAACCCGTAGCGCGGCTCGATGGTTAGGCTGTGCCCCTCGAAGGAAATTGTTCCAACATATCGACCAGCCCACCATGTACCGTCCCATGCACAATAGACGATCGGCTCGTCTTCCTCGCGCTTGACGGAAACAGGAACGACGAGATCCATAGCACGAACATTGATCGCCAGCCTGCGAAGCCAAGCTACTTCCGCCGCCGTTGGCTGAGGAGTGAATGGAGAACAGTCCCGCGCTACGAGTTTCATTCGGCCGTCGTGGACCTGAGGAGTACTTTGGAGAGTCGGTCAAGTTCTGTGTTACGTGCGACTGCATCCAGCCCGGCTAAGTATTGCTCCAACAATGGGCGAAGAGATAGGTTCCACACTTGCACGACAGGTTCTAGGGCTTCGCCTTTCTTGTTCCAGAGGTAGTTCTGCTTACGAGTCGGCTGTGGGCCGAGGAAGTCACGCAAGAATACGACCACGTCGAACAGGTAGGTGTGTCCTACCTCGTACTGTGGACCGAGCAGTTGGCTTTTGTGTATTTCCTTATTCAACGAAGTTGCTGCTTCAGCCAATTTACGGAAGTCTGGCTCAATGCGTTCCCACTCTAGCGGCGATTTCAGTTCCTTCCATTTGGCCTCAGCAACTGAGACTAGGGCATCTGCATCAAACGGGCAAAGCAGCCACAGGAAGCGGCGGCGCAGCGCGAAATCGATCTGCTCAATGGACTGGTCAATCAGATTCATGGTGCCAATCACGAACAGATCGTCCGGGATGCGCAACTCTATTCCCGCCCCATCCGCTTCACGTGCAGAAAGTTCAATGGGCTCGTTGCGATCCTCCAGCAACGAGAAGCACTCCCCAAGCATCCGGCTCAAATCAGTTCGGTTCATTTCGTCTAAAATCAGTACATGTGGCAGTCGCTCCGAGCGAGGCTTCTGCTCGATGACCTCAATAAGCTTTGGCAGGTAACCTGCCCTGTATTCTGTGCCACCCTCGTTCGAAATGTGAAGAGCTCGAATGAAATCCTCGTAGCTATATGCTGGGTGTAACTGCCGTCGGTGTACGTTCTGCTCGACAGCCGCAACGATGGCATCCTGTGACTGGAAATAGCGTGCCGGCCCCATTTGCGCCAAAGCAGCGGATCGGATGATGCGCTCAGCCAGCTTCTTGGCTCGGAACGTCTTGCCGGTGCCAGGGGGGCCGTAGAGCACAACCTGCTTCTTGTGCTGAATGATCTCTAATGGAGCGCCTTCTGTGACTCCTTCGCTGTCGTCGTACCAGGCCTCGACGAGTGGCGACCAGTAGAAGTCGAGTTGCTGATTCGGCAATAGCCGTTCGAGCTCCTGTCTAATAGCTAGAATCGTCCGATCTTCGTCATCGCTTTCAGTTTTCTGCAGTAGCCCCGCGAACGCCTTGATGACTCTACGCTTGTGGTTACCACTGGTAATCCGCTCGAAGCTGTCAGGAAAAAGAAGGTGTAGCAGCATGTGACGCAATTGCCTGGACTCTACGTCCTTAATGCCGTCAATTATCTCCTGGAATTGCCATGGATCTGAGGCCACCTCTTTCTGTTTCTCAGGAGGTAGCTTTTTCCATGCGATGGCAAACTCGATCAGGAAGGCAAGTTCGAAAGGACGACGAGTATTGTAGCCTTGCCCTCCGCTGCCGATACCATTTGAGAAGGCACTGGAGACAAAGTGGGACTCAGATAGGGTGTCGCCTGCCCAGCCGAGAACCTCGTTCACGACCTGCCGCTTGCGTACTCCTCCCACTCTGGACGGAAATAGGAAGTAAATGCACAGAACTTCCGCAGCTAGACGGATTACCTCCTGCCCAGCCTGGCCGATCTGGTCCTTGAACTTAATGATGAAGGACCGATCGCCCTCGTCCGGGGTGGCTACGAACGCCTTATAGAGGCGGTCTAGGGCCTCCGGGCGCCAGATAGAAGCATCTTCGAAGAGCAAAGATCCATCGCTTAATAGGCAGTTGGCTCGAAAGGACTCCGCGGCCTGGTAGATATTGTCGGTGTTATTTTCGGAATAGCGTGCCATAGAACCTCAGATATCCCTTCTCGTGCTGAAGAAAAGCGCACATAAGTGCGCTTGAGCCAGTAGTTCTGTGCCCTATACGCGCACCGGATGTAATGTTATATTCAGCATATCGCATTGTCAGCTTCCACCATGAGCATCGAGAACAGTGGACTGATCATTATTCTAAGAGCCCGAGGTTAGCGATTGCGGGCTAGAGCAATACGCGAAATCTAAGCGCCCACCTATCGTCTTCCTTGCTCCCGAACAGTGACGTTGAGAACGGTTTGCTTCAGGATTGGATCGGCGTCCTGCCATTGTTCTGCAGCTTCTTTGAAATATTGTGCTGCCTCAGATTTCTTGCCGAGCCGAGAATTACAGACTCCGAGGTCAAGTAAAGCTAATGGTAGGACTGAGGGGCTACCCTCCATGACCACTCTTCCCCTTGAATCGGCAATTGTGGCAAGAGTCTCCGATGCATCATTCCACATTCCCAATTGCAACTGAACCTTTGCCAAGTAGTAGCCAATCTGTATCGAATCATTAATGCTGTATGCGTCCCTCAAACGCGCGAGCGCGGATGCACTATTTCCAGTTGACGCATCCCTGAGCCCTGCAATAAATTGTCGCGCTTCTGAAAGCCCTTTACCAAGCGGTGCCTTTTCCTTCCCCAAGTCAGTGAGCAGTCTTTCTCCATGGTCGACCTGCCCGACGGCAGCAAACGTCTTGGCAGCTTCTAGGCGGATGTCGGACGCGTTGGAGTGTGAAAGGGCATCCTGGAGTTCTTTTTCAGCGCTGGCAATTTTCCCGTGCAGCGAATTAACCTGCGCCAGAAAAAGCATGTATGAGGCTTTGTCATAATCGGAAGGGGATGCATCGATTTCTTCTTGTATCTTCCGTTCCGCAAGTTCTAGCTGGCCGAGATAGAAGTACACATCGGCGGCGCCTTCCAGTGCATTACGAACGTGCAAATTGCTACCCAACCTACGCCCAGCAGTCTCCAGTTTCTTAAAGTCGGATAGGGCTGTCTCTCTATCACCTAGGGCCAAACTCGCGTAAGCTGCCGCTTCATCAAGCCAAGGGAAGTCAATATTCCTATTTACTGCTTCACGACGCGCTGACAACGCCTCATCATAGCGGTTCTGGTACACAAGATTTTCTATCTTGAGATACCAACACGGTCCATATTCTGGATCCACTTGAATGCATTTTGAAATGTTTGCATTGGCATTATCATAGTGGCCATCGTCAATCTGCAGCATTGCAAGCTGATACAGAACAGCGGTGTTCTTCGGGTTCATATTGTCCGCGACCTGAAGTTTATTAACTGCGTCTTCGTCCGCGCCCTCAAGAAGCGCACGGAGTGCTTCGGCCTGCAGCAGAAATACCTCGTGTGTTGTGTCGGATGACGTCCCGGATGCAACTGTATGGACACCTATTTGCCCCGCGAGGGCATCCAGGTAATTCTTTGAATGGTCATTCTCATTGTCGTAGTAATCAATCCACGCAGCTTGAACGCGCGGACCGACCGCAGCGGGGTTGAGCCTAATTAGCTCGTCCAATGTTTCGAGGGCCATTTTGTCATTTCCGGATCGCTCAAACTTGATGGCTTGCTGCTCCAGCCTGACGATCTCTGCCATTCCCCGCGAACCGAGCCAAGTCCTCCAGCCAACCACGGCGGCAATCAGTATTATTGCCATTGCGACCAACGCCAATGTTCCCCTATGCCGGCGGCCCTCAGAGCCCTCAGCAGAAGTGGCTTCTGCCTTCCCTTGGCGAATGATCTCCACTTCGGCCACAAACCGGTAGCCCTTGGTGTGGACGGTCTTAATGCACTCCTTGCCGACCCTCTCGTCGATTTCCTTACGGATCGTACTGATAGCGGCTGTGAGACTGGAATCCTGGACGGCTACGTCTGGCCAGATCTGCTTGAAAATATCTTCTTTAGTCCACAGATGCCCGGGATGCTCGACCAGCAATTTCAGCAGATCAAACGCCTTGGGGGTCAGTTTCACAGCCTGGCCGTGCCATGTTACCTGGTGCTCGACAGGGTCGAGCTCAAACTCGCCGAATCGGTAAATGAGTGCCTTGTCTGTTTCCATGTTCTTATCCAGCATACTCTTAGGAATTCTTTGAGGAATCCATAAGGACTTTCCTCGGGCAGGCAATCGATTATGCCACGCAACGGGCAGAACTCGAAGCCGCCCGCAGGAGGCTCCGGATGTACTTTGATGACAATGACTTACAAGTTTGGACGTTGGGTGACCGATGGCTGCGTCATTGCGATGGCAAAATCGATTATCCAAACAGGGCATTAGCGGAAGTGGCTGCTATGCAAATGCGCCATAAGGAGCGAGATGAGTTCAACGCATACCATTGTGAGTGTTGCGGCGGTTGGCATATTGGTCACCGCAGCGCTCATCACACTTCGAAACGGCCTCCAACTCCGAGCGTATCCTTTGGCCGGGGGCCAAACCAAAGCTCATTTCACGTAATCCAGAAGGCGAAAGTGCGGAGGGTCTGATGGGCGGGTGGCGCATCTCAATAGGGACGTTGACATGAGCCAGCAAACAGCCTATTTTCAAGCAGTTCAGTCTTAAGTGACGCGCAGTGAGATGAGACGTGGATCGAACCGCGCTCTCAGCGCAGCGCGATCTGTTACATCAGGAATTCCGTTGCCTGATCAGAAGTGTAGAAAACGCACGAGTTCATCTCGCGCTCCCAAGGACTCAACGGCCTGTTATGCATGCATTCGATCTCGATCTGACCCTGCAGGACTTGCAGACACTTAACGACGCCAACAGCCTTGCAACATTTTTCAGTGCGCTAGGCTACGATACGCAGTCCAAGACTGCACAGACGGCTGCTAACCTCGGTATTCCAGAGGCAGTGCAACAGCGGATTCGGCGAGTAGAGCTTCTCTCGGATAATGAGAGGTTCCTGCAGGTCTACCTCTTTGAGATGCAAAGCGTCACTGTGGCTGACATCAAGGCGATCAGCCGTGCATTTCGGGACAAAGCAGGCAACTATCTCCTCGTTTTCACTTCCGATTACGATTTTCTTGACTTCATCCTTCTTGACCGATTTGGCGAGTCATTGAGCCCAACCGCAATTAGTGTTGCGGTTCCGGCGCTACAACCCAGGCGATTCACTGTGGATCGGCGTCGGCCTACCCCTGTGCATCTCCGGGTTCTCCGGAGGTTCACCTGGACGGAGACCGACCCGTTCTCGCAGTTTGATAAGCTGCGCTTCGCTTATGATCTCGCCTACTGGTCCGAGGTGTACTTCAACAACCGAGGGCTGTTCTCCGACTACTACCTGCGTGAGCGTCTTCCTGCCGCGGACGGTGAGTTTTCTGAGTGGCGCGAAGATCCCAAGCCTTCATACTTACGCCTGCGGGCCGTGTATGAAAAAGCCACCGAGCGCTTTGCCGGTAAGAAAAGGTCTGAACTTATCAGTTTGCTCTACGAGCCTTTGCTTAAGGAGCTGGGGTTCTGCCCGAAGGCTCAAAGCTCAGAGGAGGCAGGCCTTCACATTCGCCTAGAGGACCCAGCTTCGGGCAAATTACTTGGAATATGCCTGCCCTATCCGTGGGCCCGTGAACTAGATCGAAAGGATGATGCCCACGACACAGAGACGCCCGACGCAACTCCAACGTTCGCGGTCGTGGACCTTCTCGCATCTCAGAAGGCTCCATGGCTGATACTTACCAATGGCAAGCTATGGCGGCTGTACTCGCAGCAGGCCCATTCGCGGGCTACAAACTACTACGAGATTGACCTGGAAGACGTCCTCTCCCGTCAGGGGTTCCAGCAGGACATTCAAGATGCGTTTCGCTACTTCTGGCTGCTTTTCAGGATGCAGGCTTTCCTGCCAGTGGATCGCGACTGGCAGGGCAAGCGGCAACCGCTCAGCACGCTCGATCGTCTACTTCTTGGCAGTGAGGACTATGCCAAGGAACTGGGCGAGAGCCTGAAGGCACGCGTCTTCACACAGGTTTTTCCAGTCATAGCTGAAGGTTTCATCGCCAATATGCGTCAGCGTGGCGAGACGGATTTCAGCGAAGAGAAGCTGGCAGCCGTGTTTCAAGGAACGCTCACGCTGCTCTACCGCTTGCTGTTTCTTCTTTACGCGGAATCCCGGGACCTCCTCCCAGTCCATGCGCGGGAGTACCACGGCGCGAGCTTGCAACACTTAAAGGAGAAAATCAAAGACGCGGCAGGCGTTATCTCCGAAGCCGCCAACGACGCCGCGGAGAAGGCCCAGGAACGAGAGTCCCGTATCCACAAGGCCTTTACCACGTGCGATTTTGATCTCTGGGCGCGCTTGAAGAAACTCTTCTCGGTGATCGACCAAGGCAGTGAGGCCATGAATGTGCCGCGCTACAACGGTGGCTTATTCCTTGCCAAGCGGGACGCGCAGGACCACTCTCCAGAGGCCCAAGCGGCGCGTTTTCTCGACCGGGAGAAGATTGCCGATCGATACTTGGCGCTGGCGCTCGATCTGCTCGCTCGGGACGAGGACCGGAAGACCCATGCTCTTGTACCCATCGATTACAAGTCACTTGGCGTTCGGCAGCTCGGCTCGATATACGAAGGACTCCTCGAGTTTCGTCTGCGGATTGCAGGTGAAAAACTGGCGGTCGTCAAAGAAAAGGGACGCGAGGTCTATAAGCCCTTCAAGGAATTGACCGAGCGTGAAAAGACCAAGGTTGAGAAGCGCGGTGATACTCTCTCCCGCGGCCATGCCTACCTGGAGAACGACAAGCGGGAGCGCAAAGCGACCGGCTCCTACTACACGCCTGACCACATCGTGAAGTACATCGTGGAGCACGCTGTTGGGCCGGTCTTGCAGGAGAAATTCGACGCACTCCGGCCAAAGCTACGCCAGGCCCAGAAAGATCGGCGTGACTTCGTCAAGCAGCAGGAGGAGTTCATCAAGCTGCGCATGAAGGCAAAGCCCGCAGAGCAGGCCGACCTGATCGGTCGGGAACTGGTCGATGAACTGTTCAATATCAAGGTTCTTGACCCGGCCATGGGTTCCGGACATTTTCTGGTTGAGGCAGTTGATTACATCACAGACAAGACATTGGAGTTCCTCAATGCATTCCCATGGAACCCGGTTCTCGTTCACTTGGAGAAATCACGCCGCACCATTGAAGAGCAGATGGAGGAACAGAACATTGACATCGAGACCCGGCGCCTTACCGATGTCAATCTTCTCAAACGGCATGTCCTTAAGCGTTGCATCTATGGCGTAGACCTGAATCCGATGGCGGTGGAACTGGCCAAGGTATCACTCTGGCTGGACTGCTTCACCTTGGGCGCGCCGCTTTCCTTCCTCGACCATCACCTGCGCCCCGGCAACTCGCTCATTGGCAGTACAGTTGCTGAAGTTGATGCCATTCGCGAAGCCAAGGGCCAGATGACGCTGACTGGCACTAGCGACTGGCAGGGGCTGACACAGGCTGTACAGGCGATGGTGGACGTTGGAGGAATGCCAGACATTACGCCGGAGCAGGTGGCCGAATCAAAAGAGCACTTTCACTCCGCTCTGGCGGACGTGGAAGTCTTCAAAAAGGTTTTGGATCTGAACACAGCCCGTTGGTTTGTGGAGTTGGATGCGCCCAAAGGCAAAGGCGCGAAGAGCAAGATTGACATCTTCGACGAGATGCTGCGCAGCGGTGAGCTTTTCGAGTGGGCGCATGGAAGAACCGAATCGCCACTAGCGCATACAAATTTGGCACGCATCGCCCATGAAGCTCTGCGAGACGTAGGCGATGTGGCGAAGGGAAAAAGGTTTTTTCATTGGGAGTTGGAGTTCCCAGAGGTCTTCTACGGGAAAAGGCCAGGAACTCAGAACGCTGTGGAGCGCCTCCCAGATGCTGGGTTTGATGCAGTGGTGGGGAACCCACCTTACATCCGGATTCAAGGTATGTCCGATGAAGACGTATCTTACTTCGGAACCCGATACTTGTCAGCGAAAGGTAAGTTTGACATCTATCTGCCTTTTATAGAACACGGTTTATTGCTGACTGCGTGCGCGGGTGTTCTTGGTTTCATTATTCCAAACAAGTTTGTAACGGCTGACTATGGCAGTGGCATCAGAACGCTTTTATCCGAGAAACGCGCGCTTCGCAGTATCATTGATTTCGAAGATCGACAAGTGTTCGATGACATCTCAACCTATGTCTGCTTGCTGTTCTTGGGAAATGTGCCGCAGGAATCTGTCGAGGTTCGGTTTGCTGACCCAACTGGAGTTGCAGATGCCCACATATTCTTGCCCGGTTCGACGTTTGGTAGTGAGCCTTGGGTATTACGGCAGTCTGATGTACTGCTTGTCCCTGACCTGCCTAAACTGGCGGATGTTTGCGAAGCTATCTTTCAAGGATTAATAACTGGCGGGGACTCACTTTTGGTAGGGCGACTGGATGGACGCTTTGCTAGATTCGGCTCGGAACTAATCCAATATGAACCAGAAATCCAAAGGCATTTTCTGAGGGGTAAAGATGTCCGTCGTTACGGTATAAAGGATGCTGGATCATTGGTTATCTACCCCTATCATGAGGTAAAAGGCAAAGATGAACTAATGTCCGAAGCCCACATGCGCAAGAAATTCCCTCACACGTTCGAGTACTTATGCGGCCATCGGCAGGAACTTGAGGAGCGTGGGAGTGAAGCAATGAAATATGAATGCTGGTACGCGTTGTGGTGCCCGCGGCAGATGCACAGGTTTAGCTCTCCAAAGATTCTGACGCAAGTTTTATCTGGGCGCGCTTCTTTTGCTCTCGATGGAGACGGTGATTATTGGTTCGCCGGGGGCGGGAATGCGGGGGTCTACGGTATTGTTCCAAACAGTCAGGTTTCATCGCTGTACCTACTTGCTGTCATGAACTCGGCTCGCTTTGACGAGCTGCTGCAGTCTCTTAGCTCTCGCTTCCGGGGTGGATATTTTTCATATGCGCGCCGATTTATCGAACGAGTTCCTGTGCCGGTACCAAACGTTACAAAGCAAAACGAGATTGCATCCTTGGTGAAATCACGACTAGCGGCTTCCGGGGAGGAAGAACAAAAGCGCATTGAGCAATCGATAGATGATGAAATTGAGCGGCTGTACAAGGGTAAATCCTGATTAAGAAGGGATACCGAAGTGATACATCAACAATTCGTTACCCAACCTATAGATGGGGTTCATTATACATCGCTATTTAGTGCCGTCCTCGATCGAACAACCTGCTCGCACCTCGATATAGCAGTTGCTTACGCAACAAGCTCCGGCGTAAAGGAGATAATACCTCCCCTAGCCCGAATGCCTGGGTGGGATCTGGTGGAAAAACGGTGGCTCATCGGCATCGACTGGTTTCGCACAGAACCCGCTGCTTTGGTGCGCCTAGGTGAGCTTGGCCATTCAGCGGTCAGGATTCATGATGGCGCCAGAGTTGTCAGAAGACAGGGATGCGTACCGCTGCTACCTTTTCATCCGAAGACGTTTATCATGCGCGGCAACAATTCCGTTTCAGTAATTTGCGGATCAGGAAATTTATCTAGAAATGGGATGACAGCAGGACATGAGCTCGGGTCTCTGCTTATGGCAGTGCGACCCTTGCGGGCGGGCGAAAAGGCCGTTTGGGACTCCTGCCACTCCGTCGTGAACTGGTTCGATGCGTCATGGCGAAGCGCGACTCCTGTTAGCAGAATTCTGGCACATTATGAGAGAGACTACGAACTAGCAGATCACCTTCGGAAGCCAACACCTACAGACGATGATACAGCTCCAGAGAGCGTTATGCGGCGACGGCGTGCAATTGGCCCCGAACAACTTCGAAAATTACGAGCGTGTCGCCATCTATGGATATACTCCGGTAATCTGCATGAAAATCTCGGCAAGGGACGGCCGGGAAACCAACTAATGCTCTCGCCAATGACAAGAGTGTTCTTCGGCTACGCGGCTCGGGATACCGAGGTGGATACGCGAATCGGGGATGTGTCTATTGAGTATGGCTCCTATCGGCGTGACAACTGTTCGTTGCGTTTTAGCAACAATTCAATGGACGTGCTTACACTCCCAGTTCCTGAAAGTGAGGGCCCGGCCAGCTATGATCAGGAGGTGCTCATGTTTGAGCGACTCAATGTCCGGGCTGGTGGGTGCTACAAGTTGGTTTTGGGGACTTTGCAAGACGTAGCTCGTTGGAAGCGAGCAAGTACGAGAATTGATGGCCTGTTCCGGATGACCAGCGGCCGGGAGTGGGGTGTTTTTTGAGGGTTCCTTACGTTATAGATAACCAGTCTCACATCCTAGGGGACATCCTCAACGGCATACTCTCTAATCATGAGGGCCGTTCGTTGGATGCCGCCTCTGCCTACTTCACAGTAGGCGGCTTCGGTCTGCTGCGGAGCGGCTTAGAGCAACTGGGGAATTTTCGCCTGATCCTGGGGGCGGAGCCGACGACCGGAGAGGAAATTGGGCTGCGTCCCGGTTCTGGCGCCGTTCGCGGCCTGATAGGACGCGACCTGGAGAAGCTCCCATTCGCAGAGAAGACACTGCGTCTGGTTGAGGACCTCATCGGCTATCTGCAACGTGAATCAGTGCAGGTCAGGCTCTACGAGCACGGCTTTCTCCACGCTAAATGCTGGCTCTTTTACTCCGACCGCCCCGGACAGCAGATGCTCTTCGATCGCTTCAGGCCCGTCCTGGCAATAGTTGGCTCCTCAAACTTCACTGGGCCTGGACTGACCACTAACCGCGAGCTAAATCTTGCCCATAAGGTGCTAATCGATCCGGCGGAGGTGGAAGATCCGGATGCCGCCTATGCCGTGCGCTGGCTGAGCGACTCTAAACCAAGCCCGAACATCACTGTTGAGAACCGCCAGTTGCTCAAGAGCGAAGTAGGAGCACGGGCAATCATCCAGTTGGAAGAGTGGTATGAGCGTCAGTGGCAGGACAGCCGTGATTTTAGGTCGGAGCTGGTCGAGCTCCTGGACGCCTCAAAGTTTGGCCGCAAGGAGTACACACCGTTCGAAGTCTATATGAAGGCCCTCTTCGAGTACTTCAAGGACGATCTTGCGGATGAAGAACAAGGACCGACACGATCCGCGGTCGAGCTGGCTGAGTTTCAGGAAGACGCAGTTAAAAGGGCTCGCAGGATTCTGGCCCGTTATGACGGTGTGATGATTGCGGACTCCGTTGGCCTGGGCAAGACATGGATTGGCAAGAAGCTGCTGGAAGACTATGCCTACCACATGCGGCAGAAGGCGTTGGTGATCTGTCCGGCCAGCCTACGGCAGATGTGGCAGCGGGAGCTTGCCGATGCCACAATCTCCGCATCCATCCTCTCGCAGGAGGAACTGGGGCGAGAAGAGTTCGAGGCTGCGGATTTCGGTGACGTTGATGTGATCTTGCTCGACGAGTCCCACAACTTTCGGAACCGCGGCGCCCAACGGTACGGGAACCTTGAACGGGTCATTGGTGCAAACGGCGGAAAGGGCCGAGATGGATTGCGGAAGAAGGTCATCCTGCTGACGGCAACGCCAGTGAGCAACGACCTGTTCGATCTTTACAATCAGTTTTCCTTGATCACCCAGGGTGATCGCAGCTACTTTGCGGCTGCAGGCATCGGTGATCTTTATCGCTACTTCCTCCAGGCACGTAGAGAAGCCCGGCACGACATACCCGGTGTGGCGCTGTTCAATTTATTGGAAGAAGTCGTAATCCGCCGCACGCGGAGTTTCATTCGGAAGGCCTATCCTGAAGCGACGATTGCTGGCAAGAAGGTTCATTTTCCTAATCGCGAGCTGAAGACTGTCCGTTATAACCTGGAGCAGACCTACGGCGGGATCTATGAAGTAGTGGTGCAGGCGATTGAAAGTTTGAGCCTGGCACCATACAACTTGGAGTCATACAAAAAGCCAGATGCAGAGGTGGATGAACTTGAAAAAGGCCGCGAAACTGCGCTGGTCGGCATTTTTAAGAGCCGGTATCTGAAGCGCTTTGAGTCCAGTGTGGCGGCGTTCCGAATCAGCATCAAGCGTGCGTTAGCCTTTCTGCAAACCTTTGAGTCATACATGTTGGATGGAAAGCTGTTGCAGAGCAGCGATTTTCACAAGGCCCTGCGGTACTTGGAGCGTGAGGACGACGAGGACGACGCAATTCCGGAATCTCTTTCAGATGAACTGGACGCAAACGAGGATGCGCAACGCACTCTGGCCGGAATGGCGACAGTGGATCCATCGCTCTATGATCTTCGCCGACTGCACGATGCTGTGCAGCACGATGTGCGTCTCCTGACCACAGTCTGGGAAAGGGTAAAGGGAATCGACGCGGAGCATGATTCCAAGCTGACAAAGCTAAAGGATCTGTTAGCAGGCAAATTCAAGGGGCGCAAGGTCCTGCTATTCACTTATTACAAAGACACGGCGCGGTACCTTTATCGCCAGTTGGGGGACCCGGACAACCCAACAGCCCAGGAGTTTAGAAAGCTGGCAGGAAACGCAAACGTCAGGCGAATGGATAGCGGCAATCAAGCCGATGAAAGAGTTCGGATTGTGCAGGCCTTTGCGCCCAAGGCGAACGGTAAGCCGGAATGGGCAGGTACTGACCGGGAGATTGACATCCTCATCTCTACAGATGTGCTCTCAGAGGGACAGAATTTGCAAGATTGCGGGTACATGCTGAATTACGACCTGCACTGGAATCCGACGCGCATGGTGCAGCGGGCCGGCCGCATTGATCGAATTGGTAGTGATTACGAAGTCTTATCGATATACAACATGTTTCCCGATAAGGGGCTTGATCGCCTCCTGAATCTTGTAGAAAATCTCTCGCGCAAGATTTCGGATATTGATCGACTTGGGATGCTTGACGCCAGCGTTTTGGGTGAGGAAGTACACCCGCAGACCTTCAATACGCTTAAGCGTATTGGCGATGAAGACAACACCGTAGTCGAAGAAGAAGAGCAATTCACTGAACTCGCGAGTAGTGAAGTTCTGCTACAGCAGCTGCGGACTTTCCTGGATACAGGCGGGCGTGATCTGGTTGAAACTATTCCGGACGGTGTCCACTCAGGGCTCCAAAGAGCGGGCGTGCAAGGCGTTTTCTTTTTCTTCAGGAGTACTGCTGGACAGAACTTTTGGAAGTTCTATGACCTGAAGAGCGGCACAGTCCTCGATAACCGACATGTCCTCGCAACGTTGATCGCTTGCAGCGCTGATACGCCACGCATTGTTGACCAGGATATTTACCGGTCGATCTTTGATATTCAGGAGAAAGTGCTTGAAAACCTGCTGCAGGTGCAGGCTGAGAAAACGGCCCTACAGGTTGCACCCCAGGCAATTGACCCAATTCAGCAGACAGTCGCCACACTCTTGCAGCAGTTTCTAAACCATCCCGATGTAAATAGACGGCACGCAATCGCAGTAATTGAATTCCTTAGTGGGCCAATGCAGAATGTCCAACTAGCTGATCTCAGACGGCTTCACAAGTCCTATCAGCAAGGCCAGAGCATCGTAGAACTGATAGCAGGAGTGGAGTCGATGCGTGCGAGGATTGGCGTCGACGCGAGATCTGCCGAGGCGAAGAATCCGTCTACTGATGTCCCGAGACTGCGTCGCGAGGATCTACAGTTGATCTGCTTTGACGTGCTATCAGGTAGCTAATATCAAGTGGAACTGTTTGACGATGGAGTGCCGGTTTGAGGAATAGACCTCCGAGGATATAGGAATGAGTGATTTAGGTACTCTTTATGTGCTCACGAATCCGTTTATGCCCAACTTGGTGAAGATTGGATGCACAACTGGAAAAGTTGAGGATCGTATTAAAGAGCTGAGCTCGTCAACAGGTGTCCCTGTAGCATTCCATTGCCATTTTGCTGCGGAAGTTAGTGATATGACTGCCAAAGAGAAAACGCTTCATCGGTTGTTTTCAGATAAACGGGTAAATTTGAGGAGAGAATTCTTTGAAGTTGCTCCTGAGAAGGTCGTGCTCGCGATCAGAATGGGAGAATTTGTGGAGGTGACTCCAGGTAAACCGGACATTCCTATTGAAGAAGAGGAGGCCAGTGAAAAAGCAGAGGAGGCCGACTCTAAGCGCCGATCCAACATAATGCTTGAAGCTATAGGAATTCCTCCAGGCACTGTACTCACATTGTCGCGTGGAGAAAATGTACAAGCAACGGTGGGAAGCGGAAACCGGGTGATATATGAGGGGAAGACGATGAGTCTGTCCGCAGCAGCGTTATCGGCGCTGCACACTCTGGGTTATAAGACGCCGTCAGCTAGCGGTTCCGATTACTGGATGTATGATGGTAAAACATTGGATGAAATTCGAATTGCAAAGGAAGCGGAAAGTATTGAGCAAGATACCAATCAAGAATAGCTCAAAGTACTTCATAAACAATTTATTTCGGAATTCCTTTAAGTGGGCATTCCACGTTTAAATACTCGAGAAGTTTTGCGAGTGTTGGAAGCGGGGATTATGGAACGTTTGTTTGGCGACTGATCAAGAGTTCAATCAGCACTAGGACGTCTGCATCAATCTATAAGTTTCTACCCGGGCTAGTACGAGCTAATCAGCCGTATTCGGCCCGCAGTTTACACCACACCAGAGAGCTAGTTCTTGGGCATTAGCGCCGCGACACCTTCGAGCGACGCGGGCAGGATGCAGTGTATTTCTGATGAGATCGAGCTGTGTATACCGGGACCATCTGTGTCAAGAAATGTGACCTACTCTGCTGATCATTTAGCTGCCCAATCACCCTTGCGATGATGACAGCAGGTGATCATCACAATCGACGGCCAGGGGATGATCAGGGTGCCGTTTACGGCTCAAATATCATCAAATGATTCTGTTTGACTAGTTATCATGTAGTAACCATGGTGTGATGAGATCAAGAAGGTCGATATCGTGTTTGTTGTTGTCGGCCTATACTATGCCGAGGATTATTGACTCTCTACCCTACACTAAGTGTCAGTGCTCGGTGATAAAACAGACGAAACACACCCTCGGTGGACGTTTTTCATGCAGGGTCACTTAGCCGCAAAACGTAACTAGAATGACAATTCCTTGGCTTCATTTGGGATCATTTCGGATGCCCGGCGGGCGTAGAAATGATCATCAGCTCATCCCCTCTACCGGATCCATCAATTCATCATCATCAACTCATCACATCACCCTTTTAAACACATATCAAAGTGTGTTTTGTGTTTGTGTTTTATCACCTGTGTTTCTGTCATTCTCACAAAATACACCCTGACAAATGTCCCCCCTGTCACCGCCCATCCCAGGCCGATTTAGAAGCCATTGATCACCAGCCCTGGGAGGCCTAGTGGCTGACAACAACCCGGGGCTGATGGCACCGGCAGCGGCAGGATCAGCTCCGGGAAAATCGGCATGGCCAGCGTCATGATCAGCACCTGGACGGCCGGTATGACCTACCGTGCGACCGACGTATCACCCCCGGTAATACCCGGCGTATGACGCCCGGTAATACCGGCCCTGCTGGCCCATCGTCTGGCGCCCGCGCGCGAGCTGTTGTGGTGGCCAAGGACGATGTACCCAGGGATACGAGATCTCATCCACAAATCACATGGCTCTCTTCGGTCGTAGTCCGAGACGCTGTCCCGGCTACACCGAAGCTCTGTGTACCTCCAGTGTTGCTGTTGCAGGTCGGCAGAAAAAGCCGTCCCTGGCTTCCTCTGCCTGCAGGGCTCGATGGCCGGGAAGACCGTGGTCATACCAGGCTTGTACTGAATGCGCTGTAGGAGGTGGGTGCCGATGAGCATCGGCTCGATGCCCTCCTGCACGATGGTGGTCATGGCGCGAGGCACCATGAAGGCTGCGTTCTGAATATCCAGAGCGTCCTTAATCGTGATCGCATCCCCGGAGCTGGAGCTTTGGTTGGTGTGTATGAGAGTACATACTCATGATAACCGGCGATTCTGCTTGACAGGGCTGCCGTGTCGGAGTAGTGAGTATATGAGCATGATAAATATCGGTTCGACCACGCCTTCCACCCCCGATGATCGCTGGATAACACGTCTTGAGTGGGCCACCGCCCTGGGCCGCTACAGCTATAACCGCCGGGAACGCCTTGGACTCACCCTTGACCGGGCCGCCGAGTTGTCCGGGGTCGAGGTTGCTCTATGGCTTGCCATGGAGGACTGCAGTTGGGTGCCGGAGAAGCTGGGTGACTGCCAGGCGATCGCTGCGACGCTTGAAGTCAGCTGGTCGGACTTCGACCTGGTAGCCCTCTTGGTCCGTTCAGCTCAACAACGTAATTAGTCTGGCCGGGGGCGGCTGCCTGGTGCAGCCTGCCCCCTCCGCTGGAATCTTGATGCACCGGTACTCATGAATGTATATGCTCACCTCTAGGGCGGCCGGCCCGGAGCAGGAGGTGACAGGAATGGCGGAAGAGAGGACGAAGCGAATGAATATCAATGTCGAGGTCGGTCTGCACACCGGTTTCAAGGCGGCAACGGCCGCCAAGGGGGAGAACATGACCGATGTTCTCCTGAAGTTTATAGAGGACTACGTCGCCAAGCATGGCGTGGCTCCGAAGAAGAGGGCGGCGCGCCGTTGAAAAGGGCTGCCATTTATCTTCGAGTGTCCACTCTGGATCAGCATCCAGAGACCCAGCAACATGACCTGCACGCCCTGGCCCAGCAGCGTGGCTTCGAGATCGTCGAGGAGTACACCGACCGGATCAGCGGCGCCAAGGCCCGGCGCCCCGGACTGGACAAGCTGCTGGCCGACGCCCGCCGCGGCAAGTTCGACATCGTCGTGATCTGGGCCTTCGACCGGATCGCCCGCTCGGTCCGTCACCTGCTTGACGTGCTCGACGAGCTCAACCGGCTGAACGTCGAGTTCATCAGCTTCCGCGAGAACATCGATAGCGGCGGCCCGCTGGGCCGCGCCATGATCGTCATCATCGGTGCCATCGCCGAACTGGAACGCAACCTTATTATCGAAAGGGTCCGGGCCGGCATGCGGCGTGCCAAGCTGGAAGGCCGGCGCATCGGCCGCGCCCCACTGGAAGTCGACCGGCCGGCCCTGCTCCGTGACCGTGCCGGCGGCATGAGCCTGGCAGAGGTGGCCAAGGCGCACCGGATCTCCAAGGCCAGCGTCTGCCGGGTACTGAAGCAGGTCCCAACCGAGGCTCTGACCGCCTGACCAGCCCTGTCTCCAAAGGGGTCGTAAAATCGCCCTGCTAAGTCCAACAAAACAGGCGGCCAAATCAGGCCGCCTGGGCTGTCTCTAAAACTCTGGCTAAGGAGTCGCCCGAACGCGGTTAGCGTGCCAGCTACAGCCGATCTTGTCCGGA
>CAINND010000038.1 GCA_903851035.1 uncultured Acidobacteriota bacterium
CAGGGCCTCGCTGGCGTTGTAGATCTGCACCACCCATCCCAGGTGGACGTGCAGGGTGTTGGCGGCCTGCAGCACGTAAGGCGCCTCAATGACCCACTTGCTGCCGCCCGAGGGAACGAAGACTCCGATGAGCGCCGAGTAAAGGGCGACCAGCAACGGATAGGTCTGCTGGGTGGTGACCCGCGAAAACAGATCGGCCATCCATGCGGAGATGCCCGTACCCACGATCATGCCGAAGATGACGGCATAGAACGGGAACTGGATGAGCACGCCGCCGGTGGCGGGAACGCACTCGCTGACGGCCTTGACGAAGCTCTTGGGACGCCAGTGCAGCAGCAGTCCGAGGGTGATGAAGATGAGGTTGTAGTTGTTCAGGTCGAGCGCGGCCAGGGCTCCGGCGGGCGACTGCTTGAAGAAGGCGCCGAGGTACCAGGCGAGAATGGCGACGACGAGAATGGTAAGCAGAGGGCTGTACTCCAGCCACTCACCGGGGCGGGTGCGGGGCTCGAGCTTGCGCTCGCCGCTTTCGTACTCGATGCCGTAATCAGCGGCGGTCTTCGCCTTGTCCGCCGGCGGGGCGGAGGCCCAGGCGATGAAGGTGGAGAGCACGATCAGGATGGCGGCCATGGCAATGCTCTGCCACAGGAAGAGCGTCTGCTTAAGCGGAATGGTGCCGGCAATCTGGAAGAGGCCGGCGGGAATCGAGCTCTTGGTGGCCATCATCATGGCCGCAGAGGACGAAAGGCCGAGAGCCCAGACGGCTCCGAGGCCGAGATACCCGGCGGCACCGGCGGCACGAATGTCCATGCCCTTGACGCGCTTGGCCAGCTCACGCACCAGCAGTCCGCTGAAGATGAGGCTGAGGCCCCAGCTGATGAGCGAGGTGAGCATGGAAAGAAACGCCACCAGAGCAATGGCCGTGCGGGGATTCGTGGGGAACTTGGCAATCCATGCGATGAAGCGGTTGACGATGGGCGCAGTGGCCACCACGTATCCGCCGATGATGATCATCACCATCTGCATGGTAAAGGGAACGAGCGTCCAGAATGCCTTGCCGCCCTGGTAGGCGAGATCGTATGGCTTTTGATGAATGATTAGACCGAAGAGAAAGACCAGGACGACACCGGCCATGGCAAAGACCAGCGGATCGGGAAACCAACGTTCACTCCAGGTGGAAAGCGCCAGGCCGAAGCGTACAAGGGGGCCATCGGCGACCGTTCCGGTCGATACAGCGGGTTTTGCATTCTTCACATCGTTTGCCATTCGTTCCCTCCAGAAACGTAGCATTGACTTGCCGATTGCAGGACCGCAACGGGAGTGCGCCGATACGGCCAGACGAACAGAACGCTGCCCGCGAGACGCGTTTGCCAAAAGGGCGCGCGCGTCCCGCGGGGATGATGGTTTAGACCAGCTCTACGGCCATTGCCACGCCCATGCCGCCGCCGATGCAGAGCGAGGCCAGGCCTTTCTTGGCGTGGCGGCGCTGCATCTCATACAGCAGGGTGACGAGGATGCGCGCGCCACTGGCGCCGATGGGATGGCCGATGGCGATGGCTCCGCCATTGACGTTGACCTTGCTGAGATCCCAGCCCATTTCCTTGTGCACGGCGCAGGACTGTGCGGCGAAGGCCTCGTTGATCTCCAACAGGTAGAGGTCATCAATCTTCCATCCGGCACGCTTGAGGCATTTGTGCGAAGCCGGAGCCGGGCCCATGCCCATGATCTTGGGATCGATACCGGCGGCGGCGTAGGCGACGATGCGGGCGATGGGCTTGATGCCGAGTTCCTTCGCCTTATCGGCCGACATGACGACCACGGCGGCGGTGCCATCGTTGATGCCGCTGGCGTTGGCGGCCGTGACGGTGCCATCCTTGGCAAAGGCCGGCTTCAGTCCGCTGATGGCATCGATGGTGACGCCGTAGCGGATGAACTCGTCTTTGTCGAACATGATGGGGTCGCCCTTGCGCTGAGGAATCGGCACGGGGACGATCTCATCCTTGAACTTGCCGGCCTTCTGCGCGGCTTCGGCCTTGTTCTGGCTGGCCACGGCGAACTCATCCTGCATCTGGCGGGTGATGCCGAACTCCTTGGCAACGTTCTCGGCGGTGACGCCCATGTGGTACTCGTTGTAGACATCCCACAGGCCGTCGACGACCATGCTGTCCACCAGGCTGGCGTTGCCCATCTTAATGCCGTCACGCGAGCCCTTGAGGATGTGCGGCGTGGCGCTCATGTTTTCCTGGCCACCGGCGACGACGATCTCGGCATCGCCGGCCTTGATCTCGCTGGCGGCGGTCATGACGGCCTGCAGGCCGGAGCCGCAGACGCGATTGATGGTCATGGCCGGAACCGAGACGGGCAACCCTGCCTTGAGCGAGGCCTGGCGCGCCGGGTTCTGACCGAGTCCGGCGGCGAGCACGTTGCCCATCAGCACTTCGTCCACCTGCTCCGGCTTAACATGGGCGCGCTCAAGAGCGGCCTTGATGACGATTGCGCCAAGCTCCGGAGCGGGGATGGAGGCCAGCGAGCCTCCGAACTTACCAACGGCAGTGCGTGCCGCCGAGACAATGACAATATCCGACATAATTCCCTTTCCCTTTTGGCGCCGCGAAAGAGCGGCAGCCGGAATGAGTGCTGAGCACAGTGGCGGCGGAGAGGTAGCAAGCTGTCTCCGCCGCGGCTGCGATAAAGTTACGCGATCGGCATGACGCCGACCTTCTCCGGAATAATCAGCGTGGCTTCAGTGGCGGCCACAACCTGCTCCACGGTGACGCCCGGAGCAGTCTCCTTCAGCACCAGTCCGGCTTCGGTGGGCTCCAGCACAGCCAGCTCGGTGACGATGAGGCTGACGCGGCGCACCGAGGTGAGGGGCAATGTGCAGCGCTTGAGTATCTTCGACTTGCCCTTGGCCGAATGCTGCATGGCCACGATGACCTGCTTGGCGCCGCTGACCAAATCCATGGCGCCACCCATGCCGGGAATCATCTTGCCGGGAACGGTCCAGTTGGCGAGGTGGCCGAGCTCATCCACTTCCAGTCCGCCGAGGACGGTGACATCAAGATGGCCGCCGCGGATAAGGCCGAAGCTGACGGAGCTATCAATGCTGGCAGCGCCGGGAATGGCGCCGACAAATCCGCCGCCGGCGTCGGTCAGGTTCGGGTCGGTCAGGCCTCCCTCAGGAGCCGGAGCCAGGCCGACAATGCCGTTCTCCGACTGGAAAAAGACCTGCAGCCCGGCGGGAAGGTAATTGGCTACCGTGGTGGGCAATCCGATGCCGAGATTGACGAGGGAGCCTTCTTTCATCTCCAGCGCAACGCGCTTGGCAATTACGACTTTTTCATCCATGTCAGTTGCTCCTCTCGATGATGTAGTCCACGCAGCAGAACGGGGTGATGACCGCGTCCGGCGGAATGACGCCGACCGGGACGATGTGATCCGGCTCAGCAAAGACGATATCGGCCGAAGTCGCCATCACGGAGTTAAAGTTGCGTGCCGTGAGCGCGTACTCCAGGTTGCCCAGGTAGTCGGCACGGTGCGCGGCGATGAGAGCGAAGTCGGCGTGCAGGGGCAGTTCAATCAGGTAAGTCTTGCCCTGCAGTTCGATGGTCTGCTTGCCTTCGGCCACCGTGGTGCCGATGCCGGTCGCGGTCAGCACGCCGCCCAGGCCGTATCCACCGGCGCGAATCTGCTCGGCCAGCGTGCCCTGCGGGGTGAGGATCACCTCAAGCTCACCGGCGATCATCTGCTTCTGCGTCTCCGGATTAGTGCCGATGTGGCTGGCGATGACTTTCTTGACCAGCTTGGCCACCACCAGTTTGCCGATTCCAACTTCGGGGCGGCCTGTATCGTTGGCAATGACGGTCAGGTTCTTCTTCCCCTGGCGGATGATTTCTTCGATCATGCGCTTCGGGGTGCCGATGCCGAGGAACCCGCCGATCATCAGCGTTGCGCCGTCGGGAATCATCTCAACGGCTTTGGTGCAGGAGGTTGCTTTATGCATGGATGCCTCTTGTGTAGAGAGATGAGTAATTGTGGATTGCTGTGTTGCGGCCATCTCCAGGGGCGGAGGCGACAGGCAGATTGCAGCCCTGCGCCAGGGGCCGGCGGAGCGATACGCAACGTTGGAACGATGAACGTTGAAACGATGAACGTTGGAGTGATGGATAATGCCGGAATGAAAATGAAGATGAACGGAAACGTATGCGGAATGGTTTTCTACAGGAATAAGTCTTCCCGAACCGCACTTGACGGGCGGTATGGTCTCCGGAAGCACACTGCAGGTTCCTGATCATGGCATGTAAAATTACAGCTCCCACTGCGATGCAGAACAGCGAAGCATATCTAGCACCTTAGGGCCAAGTCAACGAGAAAAACTGCATAAACAGCGGACGGAATGCACTTTTCACCGTGTGGGAAGCAAATGGCGAAAAGTCAAGACGCGCTGCCTATGCATTGCAACGTGACGCGTCTAGCATGGCGGATTTTCGCCACAGGAAACGGCTCCGCGGGGGCGCAAAAAGCAAATGAAGCGTCAGGGTGGAATATGGCATCTGAAGCTTTGAGTGAGGCGAATAGGATTTTGCCATTTGCCCATAGGAGATGACGATGAAGAAGAAAATAGTTTTGCTGGCGCTGCTGGGCGCGGTGATCGTGCTGGCCCCAATGGTTATATTTGCATCCTCACATCCGGAGGTTGGCAGCGTGGCGCCGCAGTTCACGCTTCCCACGCAGGATGGCCAGCCGGTAAGCCTGAGCGACTTCAAGGGCAAATGGGTGGTGCTGTACTTCTACCCCAAGGACATGACGAGCGGATGCACGCAGGAGGCGCACAACTTCCAGCGCGACCTGGCGCAATACGAAAAGCGCAACGCGGTGATCCTGGGCGTAAGCGTGGACGACGTGAAGTCGCACAAGGAGTTCTGCGTCAAGGAGAGCCTCGGCTTCCGCCTGCTGGCCGACACGCAGCACACGGTCAGCGAGGCCTACGGCACGCTCTCTCACATGATCTTTACGCACGCAGCGCGCAACACCTTCCTGATCTCTCCGGATGGCCGCATTGCCCGCGTGTTTGACACTGTCAAGCCCAACGAGCACAGCGCCGAGGTGCTGGCAGCCATTGACACGCTGAAGCATTAAACACGGAACGCGGGCGCAATGTCGTCAACTTGCGCCCGCGCCGTAACCGTGCCGTCCAGCTCTCAGGCCTTGGACATTTCCTTACTATCGAACAGAACGTTGTAGCCACGCTGGAAGAGCTGCAGGTGTATGCGCATGGCTTCCCGCGCCTTGAGGGGCTTGTGTTGCCGCAAAGCCTCGACAATCTTGATGTGAGTACGCAGCGAGTATTCCATTCCCTCATCCAGCAGCAGGCTCTTGGAGATCAACTCCATGGACTGCTCGCGAATGCTGGACAGGATGTTATTGAGGACGCTGTTCTTTGCGCCCCGGCCCACGCAGAGATGAAACTCCAGGTCGAGATTGGAAAACTCCACCGCGTCATGGAGCGCTTGCTTCATCTTCTCCAGCAATAGATCGAGCTCTTCCAGTTCTTCGGCAGTGATTCGCTCGGCGCACAAACTGACAACTTCGGATTCAAGAAACAGACGTGCCTCGACAAACTGCGCAAAGGCTTCGGCACTGGTGAGTTGTCCGGTTTTCAGCCACGCACTGGTGAAGTAGGCGGAGGGCTTTTCCGCAACGTAGCTGCCACCGCCGGCCCGCACATGAATCAACCCAATAAAAGCAAGTGAGGTCAGCGCCTCTCGCAGGCTGGAGCGGCCGACATTAAAGGCCTTGCAGAGTTCGGCCTCCGAGGGAAGCTTTTCGCCAGGCTTCCACTCCCCATCCGTAATTCGTGCGGCTAGCTGCTTGGCTACCTGCTCACTTAGAGTTGCCCGGGGCAGAGGGGTAAGACCGTTCAATGATCTGGAACTGGACGCTTTGGGCATGACGGGCAAGCATAATGAAGGGATGAATCCCAGTCAACATATTGTCACCTTATCTGACATGTATCTCCTGTCACTACTTCCCCAGTCTGAGCTTCCTGGAAGCTAGCCCGGCAGATTAAGCCGCCAATCCGGCCCGTTTTTACTAAGAAATATTCTCTACTCACCGATAAAATAAACTTGTCTGACAAGCTGATATGCAGTATAGTTCATCCGCTTGACCCTGCGCTTCTTAACCGAGGCTTACCATGACACACGATGTTCGACAGGGGGACAGGTCGGCATGGTCTCCTAAGATAGTCGCCTTTGTTTGTAATTGGTGCACCTACACCGGTGCCGACCTGGCAGGCACCAGTCGCTTAAAAATGGAACCAAATGTAAGGGTCATCAAGCTACCCTGCAGCAGCCGAGTCAATCCCCTCTTCATCATCAAAGCATTTGAACGTGGCGCGGACGGCGTGATTGTCAGCGGCTGCCACACGGGCGACTGCCACTACAGCACGGGCAACTTTCACGCACGCCGGCGATTCTCCATTCTGCACGACCTTCTCCACTTTATGGGCGTTGATAACGATCGCGTGACCTTTGCGTGGGTATCCGCCAGTGAGGGGAACAAGTGGCAGGAGGTGGTGAATGAGACCACTGCCAGGGTGAAGCAGCTTGGTCCGGTTGCCGCGCTGGAAGAGAAAGGCGGTGCAAGGTGAACGAGTTGCGAGAGGTGGCCCGTAAGCTGCTCGCCGAGGGCACGGTCCAGGTGGTGATTGGCTACGAGGAAGGCCCGCGCGGCGTGCGTCCGGCGTTTATCACCTCGGCAGAGCAGGCCGACAAGCTCGTGTTTGACACGCGCTGCGTGCAGAACCTAGCGGCGTATCTGAACCCAAGGCGCAAGCAGGTAGCGCAGCTTGGCAAAGCCGCCGTGGTGGTGAAGGGATGCGACGCGCGCTCGGTGGCGGGAATGATCCGGGAGAAACAGATTGAGCGCGAAAACATCGTCCTGCTGGCCATGCGCTGTGGCGGCGTGCTACAGAATCCTGAAAAAGACACAGAGCTGACGGAGGAGACGGTTTCCGTGCGCTGCGCGGGCTGTACGGCGCGTGAGCCCAAACTGTTTGACCACCTGCTGGGCGAGCTTCCGCCTGCGCCACCGGTAAACAAGAGCCGCATGGAGCAGATTGCCGCGCTGGAAAAGATGAGCATGGCCGAGCGGCGTAGCTACTGGAATGAGCAACTCTCGCGCTGCATCCGCTGCCACGCCTGCCGGGAGGCCTGCCCCATGTGCTTTTGCGTAAAGTGCACGGCGGAAAAGACACAGCCGCAGTGGATTGATCCTTCTTCCACGCTGCAGGCCAACCGCGCCTGGCAGACGATGCGCGTGCTGCACCAGGCGGGGCGCTGCGTGGACTGCATGGAATGCGAGCGCGCCTGTCCGGAGCATCTTCCGCTGGGACTGCTGGCGCGTTACGTAGCCGACGCGGTGGAGCGGCGCTTTGAGTACACGGCCAGCGATGATCCTTCGGTTGCGGCGCCGATTGGCGTTTACAAGAGCGATGACGACGAGGAGTTCATCCGGTGACGCATAAATATCTATCGCATCAAGGATTGGCGGCCCTGGTGGCGGAGTTGCTATCGGCAGGAACACGGGTGATTGCTCCCGTTCGAGCCAAAGACGATGCCGGACAAATTGATTACCAGTTGATCGCAAGCTACGAAGAAGCGGCCTTGGGCGTGCGGCTGCCGCGCCGCTCGCTGAAGGAGTTCTTTCTGCCGCCCACGGAAGTTCTGCTGAGCTACAAGCAGACGAAGGCCGGAGTGGAGATCACGGATGTTCCCACGGTTGCGCCGCCGCAGGTGATATTGGGAGCGATTCCCTGCGACGTAGCCGGGCTGGCGGTGGTGGACAAGGTGATGAACTGGGACTATCGCGACGAACTGTGGTTTGGCCGCCGCGACGCCACCACCATCGTCAACCTGCTATGCAACATCATGGACGCCACCTGCTTTTGCACCGCGGTGGGACTGGGGCCGGAGTCCTTTACCGGCTCCGATGTGATGTTGGCTCCGGTGGAGGGCGGCTACCTGGCGTATCTGATCACGGAGCGCGGCGAGGCACTGCTGAAAGGCCATGGCGAAGAGGCTGCTGCCGATGCCATTGCGCATGCCGAGGCCGCCCGCAAAGAAGTCCGCGGCAAGGTCGAGCCCAACCTGGCGGCCGTTCCGGCGGAGTTCTCCACATGGCTGGCAAGCAACTTCGACAATCCACTGTGGAAGACGATTGCGCTGCGCTGCCATGGCTGCGGCGCCTGTGCGGCGGTGTGCCCGACCTGCCATTGCTTTGACATTGTGGACGAGCACATCAGCGCGGACGAGGGCGTGCGGCGCAGGAATTGGGACAGTTGCCAGACCTCGCTCTTTACCCTGCACGCTTCCGGACACAATCCACGCGGCAGCCAGAGTGAACGCTTTCGGCAGCGCATTCAGCACAAGTTTGCGATCTACCCCAGCCGCTTTGGAGATCTTCTCTGCACCGGCTGCGGACGCTGCTCGAGGGCGTGTCCCGGAGGCATGGATCTGCCTACGATCGTCTCCGAGTTGGTCGCGCTGTCCGAAGCCAAGCCCGAGGTGAGTGGTCAATGAACATCTATCAGCCACACCTGATGCGCATTCGCGAGATAACGGACGAGACCGTGGACACTCGCACCCTGAAGCTGGAGTTTGAGGACTCCGGCCTGGCCGGTCAATTCCAGTTTTATGCCGGACAGTTTGGCGAGTATTCCGTGTTTGGCGAGGGAGAAAGCACCTTCTGCATCGCCTCGCCGCCGACGCGCAGCGGATACATCGAATGCAGCTTTAAGGCCACAGGAAAAGTGACGCAGGCGCTGCGCCGCTTGAATGTGGGCGACACGGTCGGCTTCCGAGGGCCGTATGGCAATCACTTCCCCCTGGAGGAGATGAAGGGGCACTCGATTGTCTTCATCGCCGGAGGCATCGGACTGGCGCCGGTGCGCGCGGTCATCTGGAACGTGCTCGACCTGCGCGACCAGTTCAAGGATGTGACCATCATCTACGGCGCGCGCTCGGTGGGCGACCTGGTTTACAAGCGCGAGTTGGAGGAGTGGGGACAGCGCAAGGACATCAAGCTGTGCCTGGCGGTAGACCCCGGCGGCGAGACTCCGGAGTGGAAGGGCATGGTGGCGCGCATCCCAACGGCAGTGGAGCAGACCGTTACAACGGCCGAGGGTAACTTCGCGGTGATCTGCGGCCCGCCCATCATGATCAAGTTCACGCTGCCGGTGCTGGAGAAGCTCGGCTTTCCGGGTGACCGCATTTACACCACGCTGGAGAACCGGATGAAGTGCGGCATTGGCAAGTGCGGGCGCTGCAACATCGGCCCCACATATGTCTGCAAAGACGGCCCGGTGTTTACCGCCACGCAGATGCGCAAGCTGCCGCAGGAGTTCTAAATGCGAGCGAGCGCGAAAGAGTTTCGGAGGATTCCGTGAAGAGCACAACGGAAACAACGATTGCAAAGGGCCAGGCGCAGACGACGCGCATAGGAGTCTTTTTGCTGCGCGTGAATGGCACGACGCCGCCAGGAGTGGACTATGCCATGCTCGCCGAGTACGCGGCGAAGTTGCCGGGCGTTAAGACCGTGCGCACTATCGCAGTATCTGCGGCGATGGAACCTGAGAAGCTGGCCACCGATATTCGCAAAGCAAAGCTCAACACCATCGTTCTTGCGGCGGAGCATCCCGGCTTTTACAAGCCTGCGTTTGCACGCGCGCTGGCGCTGGCGGGCGGGGATGGCGGCCAGGTTCGCCTCGCATCCTTTGCCGAGCGCGGTGATGGTGGCGGCGCCGGACGGGCCCGCGAAGTACTGACAAGCGCCGTACGTGGCACACCCAATGCACCCGCCGTAGCGCCTTCCCCCTCGGCATTCAACACGGCGACGCTGGTCATCGGCGGCGGAGTTGCCGGCATCCAGGCCGCGCTGGAGATTGCGGAATCCGGACACAAGGTATACCTGGTGGAGCGCACCGGCACCATCGGCGGACGCATGGCGATGTTCGACAAGACCTTCCCCACGCTCGACTGCGCCGCCTGCATCCTTACGCCGAAGATGGTGGCCGTCAGTCAGAACCCGAACATCGAACTGCTTGTGCTTAGCGAAGTGCAGGAGGTCAGCGGCAACATCGGCCAGTTCACGGTGAAGGTGCTGAAGCATGCGACGCGTGTGGATGCCGCGGCCTGCGTGGCCTGCGGCGACTGCGCCCGCTATTGTCCGGTGACCACGGCGAGCGAGTTTGACATGGGCATTGCGACGCGCAAGGGCATCTTTATTCCCTTTCCGCAGGCCGTACCGAACACCTACATGATCGACCCCGCGTACTGCAACTGGGTGCAGAGCGACGGCAAGAAGTGCGGCGCATGCGCCAAGAAGTGTTCGAAGGGCGCAATTCATCTGGATGCCAAGGATGAGACGGTGGAGTTCGCGGTAGGCAACATCATCGTGGCCACCGGATATGACGCGCTGGACGCGCACCGCGTGGAGCGCTACGGCTACGGAACATATCCGAATGTATTGAACTCGCTGGAATTCGAGCGGTTGACCAACGCCAGCGGCCCCACGGGCGGCAAGATCGTAATGAAGAGCAAGAAGCTGAACAAGAAGACCAAGCAGGAGGAGTGGGTCTTTGCGCCGGATGGCGAAAAGCCAAAGGCGGTGGCGATCATTCACTGCGTGGGCTCGCGCGACAAGAATTACAACTCCTACTGCTCGCGCGTTTGCTGCATGTACTCGCTGAAGTTTGCTCACCTGGTGCGGGAGAAGCTGCCCGAAGCCAAGTGCTATGAGTACTACATCGACATGCGCGCCTTCGGCAAAGGCTACGAGGAGTTTCACGAGCGCATCCGTGAAGAGGGCGTGTACCTGGTGCGCGGCCGCACCGCCACGGTGGCGGAGCGCGACGGCCAGCTTTATATCCACGGCGAAGACACGCTGGACGAGCACCTGATCACGCTGCCGGTGGACATGGTTCTGCTCTCGGTGGGATTGCAGCCCTCGCAGGGCACGGCTGAATTGGCGGAGAAGCTCTGCATTCCACGCGACGACGATGGCTGGTTCCGCGAGTTGAACTACAACTCCGAGCCGAACTCCACCATGCGCCAGGGCATCTATGTGGCAGGCGTGTGCCAGGGACCGAAAGATATTCCGGACACGGTGGCGCAGGCCTCTGCCGCCGCGGCTCACGCACTGCGATCGATTGTAGGCGCCACGGCGCACGCCACTGCTGCACAGCAGAAGACCGTTGAAATCGCGGGCACGCCCGCACGCCCCTGATCCGTGCGGAAGAAAGAGACAACACCATGGCAGTTCGAGTAAATCCGGAGCTGATCGATGACCTGCAGCACTTTGGCGCCAAGGATGCCGTCAAGTGCTACCAGTGCGGCAACTGCAGCGCGGCTTGTTCGCACTCCGACGATCCTTACGTTTTTCCACGCAAGTCGATGCGCTATCTGCAGATGGGATTGGAGAAGCCATTACGCTCGGCGCTCGATCCGTGGCTGTGCTACTACTGCGGCAAATGTTCGGAGCAGTGTCCGCGTGGCGCCGAGCCGGGCGAGACGATGATGGGCGTGCGCCGCTGGCTGACCTCGGAGTACGACTTCACCGGAATCTCGCGCCTGCTCTATCGCTCGTGGAGCTCCGAACTGATGGCCATCCTGGTGGTGGCAGCGCTTACGGGTGTGGGCTTTTTGAGCTACGGCTACTTGGGCGGTGGTGGCAAGCTGTCGGTATATGACGGTCCCGGTGCCTTCCTTCCGCCGCACGCCATCCATGTGTTCGACTGGACGATGGGCATCATCCTTGCACTGTTGCTCTCCATCAACTGCATTCGCATGTGGCACTTCACCATGCGCAATGAGCACGCTACACCGGTGCGGCCCGCGCTGTATGTGCGGTACCTGCTGCTGCTGCCGGTGCACTTCTTTACCCAGAAGCGCTTCCGACACTGCGAGAACAAGACGCCGTGGACGAACCACCTCATCCTGATGCTCAGCTACCTGACCATGCTGACGCTGATCATGGTGTTTTTGAAGCAGATGCAGGAGGGGCCGCAGGTGAACTGGTACGCGCATACCTTTGGATATCTTTCCGCTATGGGACTGGTCGGCACCACGATCTTCGCCATCCATGGCCGGATCAAGAAGGATGCGGCCTATCATCGCCACTCGCATGAGTCCGACTGGATGTTCCTGGGGCTGCTGCTGTTTGTCTCCGTTACTGGAATCGTGCAGCACATTCTGCATCGTGCGGGGCTGCCGATGGCCGCGAACATCACCTACGTAGTGCACCTGATGGGCGTGGTACCCATGCTGGCCCTGGAAGTTCCGTTCAGCAAGTGGTCGCACCTGGCGTACCGTCCACTGGCAATTTACTTTGCGCAACTGCAACAGGCAGCCCAAGCCGAAGGAGCGCTTCCATTTGGCGGTCCGGCCGAGGCGCACCCGGCAGCCTAGAAGAGAGGAGCCCCACATGGCGGAAGAGCGGATTGGCGTTTACGTTTGCAACTGCGGCACCAACATCGGCAAGATCGTCGATGTGGAGGCGGTGGCCCACTCGGCGGTGGAGATTCCCGGCGTGGCCATTGCCCGCTCCTATAAATACATGTGCTCCAACCCCGGGCAGGAGATGATCGCCAGCGACATTCTTGAGCACAAGCTGACGCGCGTCGTCGTCGCCTCCTGCAGCCCCCGCATGCACGAGGCCACTTTCCGCGGTGCCATCAAACGCGCCGGGCTGAATCCCTACCTGTTGGAGATGGCGAACATCCGCGAGCAGTGCAGCTGGATTCACGACGACGCGGCGGCGGCCACCGAGAAGGCCAAGGCACTCGTGCATGCCGCAGTGCAGCGCATTAAGTTCAACGAGCCGCTGGAGAGCCGCACGGCTCCCATGTGCGCCTCCACGCTGGTACTGGGCGGCGGCGTCACCGGATTGACGGCCGCGCTGGAACTGGCCGATGCCGGGCAGCAGGTCTTCCTTGTGGAAAAGCAGGATCATCTTGGCGGCAACGTTGCCCGTCTGGATCAGACCGCTCCGTATCTCGATTCCGCGCAGGACATTCTAAGCAACTGGATTGAGCGCGTGTGGCGCCATCCCAATATCCGCATCTTCCTTAACGCGGAACTCACGGCGCTAACGGGATTCAACGGCAACTTCAAGCCGATGCTGCGCACCGAGGATGGCGAGAAGCTCGAACTCGACGCCGGCTCCGTGCTGGTGTGCACCGGCTACAAGGAGTTCGATGCCTCGCGCATTGAACAATACGGATATGGACGCCTGCCGGACGTCATCACTTCGTTCGAACTGGAGGCGATGCTGCACAGCGGCCGCCTGCAGACCAAGTCAGGCAAACAGCCGCGCTACATCTCCATTGTTCATTGTGTCGGCTCGCGCAGCGACAAGTATCACCCCTACTGTTCGCGCGTGTGCTGCACCGCCGGGCTCAAGTACGCCTTTGAAGTGAAGTCCGCTCTGCCCGCCGTACACGTCTCCAATCTGTACAGCGACATGGAATCATTCGGCAAAGGCTGCGAGGATTTCTATCGCAAGGCCTCCGAGGCCCGCACCTCGTTCGTGATGTTCGACAAACACAACCTGCCGGTGATTCGCGCGGCGGCTCCCAGCGATGGCTGCAACTTGCTTATCACACTGAAGGAGCAACTCTCCGGCGAGGAGATTGAGATGCCCGCCGACCTGGTTGTGCTGATGGTGAGCATGGAGCCGCGCGCGGATGCCGCAACCGTGGCGCGCCTGGTCAACATCAGTTGCGACAAAGATGGATGGTTCATCGAGAGCCATCCCAAGCTCGACCCCGTGGCCACCACGACCGATGGCGTGTACATCGCGGGCGCCTGCCAGTTTCCGCGTGATATTCCGGAGTCGGTCGTACAGGGACGCGCTGCGGTGGCCCGCATCCTCGCCAAAGTTGCACAGGGCAAAATTGCAGTGGACGCCATTTATTCCGAGGTGCAGGATAAGCTCTGCAGCGGCTGCCGCACCTGCAACTCCATGTGCCCCTACGGAGCGATTGAGTACAACAGCGAAAAGCACCTGAGCCACATCATCAGCGCCGTGTGCAAAGCCTGCGGATGCTGCGCTGCCGCCTGCCCGGCCGGTGCCATCAAGGTGCGGCATTACACGGACGAACAGATTTACGGGCAGATCGAAGGTGTACTCTGAGCGCCTCCGCAATGGCGTAAGCAGGCACCGAGCCCCGCTTAGAACGAAACACGCACACCAAGCTGTGCCGCAAAGGGTATGCCCACGGTAGTGCCGGGACCGAAGAAATCGCCCAGTCCCCCGGCAGGTATCTCCAACTGCTTGAGGCTGGTGACCGGCACATAGCTGGTGCAGGCCGCGTTGGCGCAGACTCCGGTGACGTTGCCGCTGGCGATATCCGCAGCGGAAACCGGCAGGCTGGCGATGTTGGCGACAAAGTTCGCTCCGGGATTGCTGCGATTGAGCACGTTAAAGAGCTCCGCAAAAGGATAAATTTGCACGCCGTTACGCAGGTGGACGGGGCGGCTGACGCGCAGATCGACCTGCATATAGGGCGTGCCGCGGAAGACATCGAGCGCGGTGGGCTTGCCGTTGACCGTGATGCGCTGGGTGCCGTCGGCGGTGGTGATGGTAAAGGGGCGCGCGCTTTCCAACTGCGTGAGTGTAGTCAGTTCGACTCCTCCTGGCAGGTGCGCGGTACCGGCCAGCACAAAGCGATGACGCACGTCTTCGCCCGATGGGCCGTAGTCTCCGGCGGCAAAGGCGTGATACGGATTGCAAACCCCATTGACGTAATCGAAGAGTTCGCCGAGCACGCATCCCCAGGTTTGCGCCTTGGACAACGTATAGTTCGCCGTGAGTTGGAAGCGCTTCGCCAGCGTGCCATTCAGATGCAGCAGCAGCGCTTTATAGGCCGAGCGATTGTCCGAGCGGAAGACCGTGGCATCGGCGTAAGGATAAGCGCGGTAGCCGTGATCGCCCTGTTCGTGCGTGTAGTCGGCGCTGAGCACCCAGTTGCGGGTCAACGCTCGCTGCACTCCGGCGGTGGCGTGGATGGCGTAAGGCGTCTTGTAGCCGGGATCAATCAGCGAAGGCGGCGCGACGGAATTTGGATTCACCGACTGGAAGGCCGCAGCCCAGCCGTTCTGCGCCAGGTCGTTGTGAAAGATTCCGAAGCCGGCGCGCAGCACGGTGCGCTCGCCGCGATCCGGCGTGTAGACCACTCCCAGGCGCGGACCAAACTGACGACGATCATCGTGCGGCACGGCCTCCGGGTAGCCGAGCGACGGCAGCAGCGAATACGCGGGGTTGGCCGCCTGGCTCAGCCCGCTGGCCGTGAAGAGTCCGAAGCTGGTCTGGTAGCGCAATCCATAGTTGAGCGTGAGATGCGGAGAGACGCGCCACTGGTCCTGCGCGTAGAGGGCGAGGCGCTGCACGTTCTGGCTGAAGGCGCCATTGCCCGCCGCGGTGTAGTTGCAGGTAATTCCGGAGGCAGGATCGGGCGCGGGCGAGCACTGATCCGCCGGCGGCACGTAGTAGAACTGCGAGGGGTTCGCGACGTAGTACGACGGGTTCAGCGGATAGGCGATGAGCTGCTCGGCGGTGGCGGCAAAGGCTCCGCCAAGCACCGGCTCATGAATGAAATTGATGCCAAACTTGGTAGCGTGCGCGCCGCTGGTATGGCTCACGTCGTAGCGGAACTGGTACTTCTGCTGATTGCGCAGGGCGGGAAAAAGTGTGATGGGCGTGGCGAACTGATTGTCGCCATAGGTCTCATATCCGCTGACGGTGAGCGCCGTGCTGCTGAAGGGAAACGCCAAGGCAAAGCCGAGATTCGAATTGCGCTGCTGCGTCAGGTGCAGGGTTCCAGCATCCAGCACAAGGTTGCCCAGCCAGTGCGGACCAAATGTGAATTGGTTGGAGATGACCGTGTTGGTGTAGTTGTTGTGCGTCGTCAGCCCGGTGGAAGGCAGAGTGGCCTGCTGCACCAGCGCGTTGCGGGTCAGGTAGCTGTCGGCAGAGGTGCGCAGGAACCAGTGCGAACGCTGCGACTCGGCCCAATCCAGACGGAAGGAGCCGCTGTTGTCGCGGAACGGAATGCCGACCGTGGCTGGCACGCTGATGCTGTTTGTGCCGGGGATGAGTCCGCTGGAGGCCAGCGCGGCAAGGGCGTCAAACTGCGTGGTGCTGCCCGGGCTGTAGGCGATGCTGGCGTTTTCGCGCACGTACTCGGCGGCCAGAAAGTAGAAGAGCTTGTCGTGGACGATGGCTCCGCCAAGCGTGCCAACGTAATTTTGGCGTGAGAAAGGCTGCTTGGGATTGCTGACGCAGATGCCGTCTGTGCAGGTCTGGGCAGGATTCTCAATCGGGTAGCGCGCGTTGAGATGCGCGTCGCGCTCATAGAGGGAGAAGCTGCCGTGCGTCTTGTTGCCGCCATGACGAGTGGTGATGACGATGCTGGCGGCGGTGGTGCCTCCGGTGTCGGCGTCGGCGCCGGCGGTGCGGATGGCAAACTCCTGGATGGCGTCCACAGGAATGTTTTGCAGGAATCCGCCGATCCAGTCATCGGAGTTGTCGGCGCCATCCACACTGAGTTCGTTGTTGAGTCCACTGCTGCCGCCGGTGCTGACGGCGGTAATGCGCGCCTTGGTGGGATCGCTGGGCTCGACCGGCTCCGTGCCCGGCGCCAGGTAGGCGATGTTGGCAAAGCTGCGCGCGGCCAGCGGCAGAGTGGCCAGGTCCTGACTGCTGACGACCACTTGATGCACGGCGCTTGCGGTGTCCACCGGTTCGGTGGTGATGCTGCTGGCGCGGCCCTCGACCTGCACGGATTCGCGGCGCGACTCGGGACGCAGGACGACCGAGAGATCGCGCACCACGCTGACCGAGACTTCGACATCGGCCTCTGCCGGGGCAAAGCCCGCGGCCACGACGCGCAGGTGGTAGCGGCCCGGAATCAGCCCATCCAGACGGAACTCGCCGCGGGAATCGGCCACCATATTGCGCTCAAGCCGGGCATCGGCCTGGCGCAGCAGAATTTGCGCGGCGGCAACGCGAGCGCCAGAGGCATCATGCACCTCACCACGGAGGCTGCCGTTGGGGTTTTGAGCGCGGGCAGGAAGGGCGACGCAAAGAGCCAGAAACAATAGGCTTGCCAGATAAAGCCGGGTCGATGAATGCAAGTTGAGGGCTCCCATGATTTGTTCCATGATACGCAACCGCCACCGCATTGGTTTCATATTACCGCGCCCCCATGTGGAATGAACTTTTTTTGCGCGCCCGGCGTATCTAATGGCGATGTGGAGCGGGATTTACCAGGCGCGGGGCGCCATGTACAATTTCCGCACCGATGTGGGCGCCCGGGTGGACGCCCTGGACTGTATGTCGAGAATCTCCAGTTATTGAAATCTCAATGTCGAGCACTTCCATGCGGCCACGGCAGCGTTTCGTTGCGGCCTGCAAGCTCAGTGAACCCAAAAGGATGCGCCGACTGCGTACCCTTCAGAAAAAGGAGCAATTCCCTATGCAAATGCTTTCGCGTTTTGTTGTGCTTCCCATGGTGCTGCTGGCCGCGGTTTTTGCCTCGGCGCAGACGGCCGAAGAGTTGGCGGCCAAGAATATTGAGGCTCGCGGCGGACTGGACAAGCTGAAGGCCATCCAGACCATGCGCACTAGCGGCAACGTGGAGGTGCAGGGATTCAAGGCTGTGGCTGTAAGCGAGGCGAAGCGCCCCGACAAGATGCGCCAGAGCTTTACCCTGCAGGGAATGACCGAGATTGCCGCCTATGACGGCAAGAGCGGCTGGAAGATCAGCCCCTTCCAGGGCAAGAAGGATCCCGAACTGATGGGCGAGGACGAATTGCGCGGCATGCAGGACCAGGCCGACATCGACGGACCGCTGGTGGACGCCGCCGCCAAGGGCATCAAGCTGGAAGCGCTGGGCAAGCAGAGCGTTGACGGCAACGACGTGCTGGTGCTGCGCGCCACCCTGAAGAACGGCGACCAGTTCACTTACTACATCGATCCCGAGACCTTCCTGGAAACCCGTGTGGATCAGGCGATATTCCTGCGCGGCACTGCCCGTGAGACGACGATGGAGTTCGGCTCCTACAAGGAAGTGCAGGGTGTGCTGATTCCCTTCTCCATCCAGGTGGGCCCCAAGGCGCGGGCTGACCAGCGTATGAAGATGACGGTGGAGAAGGTGGAGGTCAACGTACCGACGGATGACGCCCTGTTTGCCATGCCGGCAGTGAAGCCCGCCGCGGCTCCGGCGCCTGCTCCCGCACCGGCGGCAGCTCCGGCCAAGACGGGAGGCGCGCAATGAGCGGTAGCCTTCGTACAACAACCGCCCGCCGCTTTTGGCGAGCTGCGGCACTGGGCGCTGTAGCGCTCATCGGCGGCAGCCTGTGGGCGCAGAGCACGCCGGCGTTGGATTCGGCGATTATCAGCGGATTGCCGGCGCGCAACATCGGCTCGGCTACCATGAGCGGGCGCATTGCTGCCGTGGCGGCCGTGCATGATCGTGGTCAGATTACGGTGTATGCGGCCTCGGCCAGCGGCGGCGTGTGGCGCAGCATCAACGGCAGCACAACGTTTACGCCCATCTTTGATAAGACCTCGGTGCAGTCCATCGGCGCCATCACCATCGATCCCTCGAATCCCAAGAACCTGTGGGTGGGCACCGGCGAAAGCTGGACGCGCAACAGCGTGAGCATTGGCGATGGCGTGTACCGCTCCACCGACGGCGGCGACAACTGGACGAACCTGGGGCTGAAGGAATCCGAGCACATCTCGAAGATTATTGTTGACCCGAAGGACGGCAACACGGCGCTGGTATGCAGCCTGGGCCACCTGTGGAGCGACGGCGGCGACCGCGGCGTCTTCAAGACGACCGACGCAGGCAAGACGTGGCGCAACGTGCTGCCGGGAGTCAACGCAAGCACGGGCTGCGGCATGCTCAGCAGCAGCGCCAGCGAACCCAACACGATTTACGCTTCGCAGTGGGACTTCCGCCGCCAGGGTTGGACCTTCCGCTCCGGCGGCGCGGGCAGCGGCATCTTTAAAAGCACCGATGGCGGCGAGCATTGGACGGAACTGAACGACTCCAACGCCAAGGGCCTGCCCGCCAAGCCCTACGGCCGCATTGCCGTGGCCGTGGCTCCCAGTAAGCCGAACGTGGTGTACGCCATGATCGAGTCGGCGGCCAGCGCGCTCTACCGCAGCGACGATGGCGGCGCTAACTGGACGAAGCTCGACGCCAGCCAGTACATGGTTTGGCGGCCGTTCTACTTCGCCCACCTGATTGTCGATCCCAAGGATGAGAACAAGCTGTTCAAGCCCGACCTTGCACTGCTGTACAGCACCGACGGCGGTCGCAGCTTCAGTTCGGTCGGTGGCGGCGCGCACGGCGACTTCCACGATGTGTGGATCAGCCCGGAGAACACGAAGATCGTATTCACTGGCGATGACGGCGGCCTATGGCGCAGCCTGGATGGCGGCTCCAACTGGGAGCACATGCAGAACCTGCCTGTGTCGCAGTTCTACCACGTCAGCGTGGACAACGCGAACCCCTACCACGTTTACGGCGGGTTGCAGGACAACAGCGCCTGGGTGGGAGACTCGTCCTACCCCGGCGGCGTCACCAACTCGCGCTGGGAAAATATGTACGGCGGCGACGGCTTCTGGATGTTCGAAGACCCGTCGGATCCGAACTATATCTACGCCGAGTCACAGGGCGGCGAACTGGGGCGCATCAATCGCATCACGCATGAGGCGCGCAGCATCCATCCCTACGCCGATTACGGACACAAGAAGCTGCGGCTGAACTGGAACACGCCGATCCACATGAGTCCGAACCAGAAAGGCACCATCTACATTGGCGCCGAGTACCTGTTCCGCTC
>CAINND010000039.1 GCA_903851035.1 uncultured Acidobacteriota bacterium
GCAAAGGCGATATTACGGCGCCCTGCCCGGTCCCCTTCTCCTCCACGACGACAATCCCGTCATCCATCGCCACCTGCACCATCGGCGGCATCCTCAGCAATAACTCCAGCGGCATGTGCTGCGGCGTGGAGCAGAACGCCTACCACACGCTGGCCTCCATCAAGTTCGTGCTTCCCTCCGGCACGGTGATTGATACAGCCAAGGCCGACGCGGATCAGCTATTCCACGCCCGCGAGCCGGAACTGGCGCGCGGCGTGCTCGAACTGCGGCAGCGCATTTTGAATGATGAAAAACTGGCTGGCCGCATCCGCAACAAGTACCGCATGAAGAACACCACCGGCTACGGGCTGAATGCCTTTGTGGATTACGAGCGCGCAGTGGACGTCTTTTCTCACCTGCTGATTGGCGCCGAGGGCACGCTGGCCTTTTTGGCCGAGGCAACTTTCAACACCGTGCCCGACCTGCCGGTAAAGTACACCGGGCTGCTTCTGTTTCCTGACCTGTACGCCGCCAGCGATAGCATTGTGCCGCTGCGCCAGGCCGGAGCCAAGGCCCTGGAGATCATGGATCGGGCCTCGCTGCGCTCGATTGAGAACCAGGCCGGTACGCCTGCCATCATCAAGACGCTTGCCGGGGACGCCGCCGGCTTGCTCGTCGAGTTCCAGGGCACGGCCACGGACGACCGCCGCGCCATGGAGGCCAGCGCCGCCGATGCGACCTCTCGGCTGAAGCTGCTGACACCCGCGGGCTTTACCTACGACGCGGCGCAGCAGGCCGCGCTGTGGAAGATCAGGGCTGGCATGTTCCCCTCCGTCGGCTCGGTGCGCAAGACGGGCACCACGGTCATCATCGAAGACGTTGCCTTCCCCATTGAGCACCTGGCCCCGGCCGCCAAGGACCTGAACACGCTCTTCGACCGCCATGGCTACGACAACGCCATCATCTTTGGCCACGCCAAGGACGGCAACCTGCACTTCGTCATCACGCAATCGTTCAACGATCAGAAGGCCGTGGAACAGTACTCGCGCTTTATTGACGACGTGGTGGAACTGGTCGTCACGCGCTACGACGGCGCGCTAAAGGCCGAGCACGGCACGGGGCGCAACATGGCTCCCTTTGTGGAAACCGAGTGGGGCGCCGAAGCCTACCAGATTATGCGCGAGTTGAAGTCGCTGGCCGACCCCACCGGACTGCTGAACCCGGGCGTCATCATTAACAACGATTCACGGGCTCACCTGCGCGACCTCAAGAAGTTCCCCACCGTTGAGAAGGAAGTGGACAAGTGCATTGAATGCGGCTACTGCGAGCCCAAATGCCCCAGCCGTAACCTGACACTGACACCTCGCCAGCGCATTGTGGTGCGACGGGAGATCGCTCGCCAGCAGGATGCCGGCGGTCCTCTGCTGGACGCCTTGGAACACAGCTTCCCCTACGACGCGCTGGATACCTGTGCCGCCGACGGGCTGTGCGCCACCACCTGCCCGGTCAGCATTGACACCGGACAGCTCGTCAAACGGCTGCGCGCCGTGCGCAACAGCGACCTTGCCCAGGGCGTCGCGCGCTTTACCGTGGACAACTTCCCGCTAGTGGAGACACAGGTGCGGCTTGGGTTGCGTGCCGCGCATCTGGCGCAGCGCATCTTTGGAGTGGGCTTTGTCAGGGCCATCACTGCCGGGATGCGCAAATTTATCGGCCCCAATATGCCGGTGTGGGATGCCGGGATGCCCCACGCCACGAGCGGCGGGCTGCCCGCCACGGAGCGCCACACGGCGCAGGCCGTGTACTTCCCTTCGTGCGTCAGCCGCACCATGGGGCGGCTGCCGGGAGAAGACTCCGAGTTGAGCCTGATGCAGGCAACGGTTTTGGTGGCGGGGCGTGCCGGAGTGCCGCTGTGGATTCCCGAGGATGTGATTGGCAGTTGCTGCGCTACGCCATACTCCTCCAAGGGATTTGAGAAGGCGCGCGACATCATGCTGAACCGCACCATTGAAAACCTGTGGCGCTGGAGCGGTGAAGGCCAGTTGCCCATCATGGTGGACACCAGCCCCTGCACCTACGGATTGCAGCACGCGCGCGAACATCTGACCGAGGAGAATCAGCAGCGCTTTGACCGGCTAAAGATCATGGACAGCATCGAGTTCGTACACGACCAGTTGCTGCCCAAGCTCACGGTGCGCCACATGGAGCGTTCGGTTGCCCTGCACCCGGTGTGCTCGGCGGTGAAGATGGGGCTGACGCCCAAGTTGGAGGCCATTGCGCGCAAGTGCAGCGGAGAGGTGTTTGTGCCGCCCAGCCTGGGCTGCTGCGCCTTTGCCGGAGACCGCGGCTTCATGTACCCCGAGCTGACGGCCAGCGCCACCCAGCCCGAGGCCGCCGAGGTGCGCGCCCACCAGCACGATGGCTGCTACAGCAGCAGCCGCACCTGCGAGATCGGCATGACGCGCTCCACCGGCGAAGTCTATCGCAGCTACATCTACCTGCTGGAGCGGGCGACGCGCGACTAACCTCGCACAACGAGTTGCGGTAGAATGGCGGCGCTGCTAAGGCGTTGGGAATTCGGCAACGAGACTTATATCGAGAATTCGACTACCCCAGGATGACGATGGAACATACGCTGCTCACGGCCCGGCTCACCCGCTCTGAGATCATCTCGGAGAAGACCAAGCACCTGGAATTCGTCGTCGAAGAGCTTGCGGACTTCGACTTCATTCCCGGACAGTTCGTCAGCGTGCGCGAGCCGAGGGGCGAAAAGACCATCACCCGCGCCTACTCCATCGCCTCGCCGCCGCGCGGCAACAACACCTTCGACCTCTGCCTGAACCGCGTGGACGAGGGCTTCATGTCGAACTTTCTTTGCGATCGCGCAGTGGGAGAGACCGCCCGCTTCCACGGCCCGCACGGCTTGTTTGTGCTTAAGCCGGAGGTCGAGGACGTCGTCTTCGTGGCCACAGGAACGGGCGTGGCGCCCTTCCGCAGCATGGCGCAGCGCCTGTTTGGTCGTGACGGATCGGGCGTGGACCGGCACAATGGTCGCAAAATCTGGCTGGTTTACGGCACGCGCTACGCCGAGGACGTTTACTACCAGAAGGAGTTCGAGGAACTTGCCGCCAGCGAGCCGGATTTCCACTACACGGCCACGCTCAGCCGCCCCAGCGACGACTGGAAGGGCGGGCGCGGCTACGTGCAGGAGCACCTTCGCCAGATTGTGGGCGAGCGCAAGGACCTGCACGTTTACATATGCGGCCTGAATGAGATGGTCAATGCCACGCGCAAGCTGCTGGTAGAAGAGCTGGGCTGGGACAAAAAGCGCGTTATCTACGAACGCTACGACTGAGCTGAAAGCCAACTGATCTACAGGGGGGAGCCACGGCTCCCCCCTTTCTATTGCCTCCAAGCCTATTGTGCTTAGTCACTTAGGGATCATTCGACAAAGATAAAACTTCCTGCATCGCGGTCACTTCCAACCTCATCTATTAAGTTGACAATAAGTCACTCAGGTTCTATCATCGTGACTATATTAGGTTCAGTGGAGAGCATCCCGTCAAGGGATCTTCCCACCCGGCGGCCGGCACGACTGCGGCTAACCGGAAGATTCAAAAGCTATTTACCGCAGGAGGCGGACGAGACATGGCAAAGATCATCGGCATTGACCTGGGCACCACGAACAGCGTGGTTGCCGTCATGGAAGGCGGCGAGCCCAAGGTAATTCCCAACGAAGAGGGCGGCCGCACGACTCCGTCCGTCGTTGGCTTCACAAAAACGGGTGAGCGCCCGGTTGGCCAGGTGGCCAAGAACCAGGCCATCACCAACCCGGAAAACACCGTTTTCTCCATCAAGCGCTTCATGGGCCGCCGTTTCGACGAGGTCAGCGAAGAGATGAAGATGGTGCCGTACAAGGTTGTGCAGAGCGGCGACCACGTGGCGATTGACGCGCAGGGCAAGGAGTACACCCCGCCGCAGGTTTCGGCCATGATCCTTCAGAAGCTGAAGAAGGCCGCCGAGAACTACCTGGGCGAGACGGTCACCGAAGCGGTCATCACCGTGCCTGCGTACTTTAACGACGCGCAGCGCCAGGCCACCAAGGACGCCGGCAAGATCGCCGGGCTGGACGTGAAGCGCATCATCAACGAGCCGACGGCGGCCGCGCTGGCCTATGGCCTGGACAAAAAGAAGGACGAGACCATTGCCGTGTACGACTTCGGCGGCGGCACCTTTGATATCTCCATTCTGGAGGTTGGCGAGGGCGTCATCGAGGTGAAGTCCACCAACGGCGACACGCACCTGGGCGGCGACAACATTGACCAGCGCGTTGTGGGCTGGCTGGCCGACGAGTTCCGCAAGGAGTACGGGCTGGATTTGCGCAGCAAGGGCAACGAGATGGCGATGCAGCGTCTGCGTGACGCGGCCGAGCGCGCCAAAATTGAGCTTTCCACCACGATGCAGACTGAGATCAATCTGCCTTTCATCACGGCCGACGCCTCGGGCCCCAAGCACCTGGTGAAGACCCTGACGCGCTCCAAGCTCGAGGAGATGGTGCGCGACCTTATCGACAACTCCATTAAGCCCTGCGTGCAGGCCTTGAAGGATGCCGGCATTGATGCCAGCAAGATTGACGAGGTCGTGCTGGTCGGCGGACAGACGCGCATGCCGATGATTCAGCAGAAGGTGAAGGAGTTCTTTGGACGCGAACCGCATCGCGGCGTCAACCCGGATGAAGTCGTTGCCATTGGCGCGGCCATCCAGGGCGGCGTGTTGCAGGGCGAGGTCAAGGACCTGCTGCTGCTGGACGTGACTCCGCTGTCGCTTTCCAGTGAGACGCTGGGCGGCGTGGCCACGGTGATGATTCCGCGCAACACCACGATCCCGACGCGCAAGAGCGAGACCTTCTCGACGGCGGCGGATAACCAGAGCTCGGTGGAGATTCACGTGTTGCAGGGCGAGCGCCCGATGGCTTCGCAGAACCGCACGCTGGGCAAGTTCCATCTGTCCGGCTTACCCATGGCTCCGCGCGGCGTGCCGCAGATTGAGGTGACGTTTGATATCGACGCCAATGGCATCCTCAACGTGGCGGCCAAGGACACGGCCACCGGCAAGGACCAGAAGATCACCATCACCAGCAGCAGCGGCCTGAGCAAGGAAGAAGTGGAGCGCATGGCCAAGGAAGCCGAGGCGCACACGGCCGAAGACAAGGCGGCGCGCGAGTTGATCGAGACGCGCAACCAGTTGGACGGCATGGTGTACCAGGTGGAGAAGATGCTGAAGGAGCACGGCGACAAGATTGAAGCCGGCGAACGCGGCGAGGTGGAAAACGCACTGGGCGACGCCAAGAAGGCATTGGAGAGCAACGACGCCACGGCGATGACTACGGCGCGCGACCGCTTGCAGTCCACCAGCCACAAGCTGGCGGAGGCCATGTACAAGGCCACGGCCGCCGCGGCGGACCCTGCGGCAGCCGGTGCGGCGCATGCCGAGCCCGGCCCCAAGGCCGAGGCCAAGAAGGACGATGGCGTGATTGACGCCGAGTATGTAGACGTCGAGGAGAAGAAGTAACTCCTTTACGCCAGCACACGGGATGGGATCGGCGGCCAGTTGAGAATCTGCTCTGGCCGCTTTTCCAGCCTTAAAACCGATTTTTCAGGTTACTTGCATCGGATGGGCCGCGAGGCGCATCCAAAGCGAAACGAATCTAAATTGAGGAGGGTGCCATGAACTTTACCGTGAACGGAATCCCGTATCACCTGACCTTTGACGACGGCCAGGCGCAATGGCTTCTGCTGACCCCGGCCGAGCAAGGTGTGACCCTCCTGGAGATTCACAGCGACCAGGCACCCACGGAGATGGCGGAAGCCTACGCTTTTTCCCGGGGACCGCTCGCACCTGCCAGCTAGGCCGTAAATAGCTTGGCAGAGTGAATCTCGCGCAAGTATCCTGAGTCTGGCTGCGCAGGCTGGATGGCGCACGCCCGGGAAGCAGGAAGAGCACCATGGCCGCAACCGACAAGAAAGACTATTACGCGATCCTTGGCGTCAAAAAGACGGCCACGGCCGATGACGTGCGCAAGGCCTTCCGCAAACTGGCCCGCAAATATCATCCGGACGTGAACCCCGGCGACAAGAAGTCCGAAGAGAAGTTCAAGGAACTCAGCGAAGCCAACGAGGTGCTGAGCGACCCGAAGAAGCGCAAGATTTACGACCAGTTGGGCTTCTACTCCGACAACATCGACCCCAAGGCCGCCGAGGCCTACGGACAGGGCGGCGCGGGCAATCCTTATGCCGGGGCCGGAAATCCCTTTGGCGGATTCGGCGGCGCGCAGGGCGCGGGGCAGCATGCGGACTTCGACTTCCGCGACTTTGACTTCAGCAACGCGCAGCAGACGGGCGGGCGCGGCGGTAACTTCCGCGACATCTTCTCCAGCATCTTCAGCGGCGGCGGGCGCGGCGCGCAGGAAGCGGCCAGCACGGCGGGCACCGACAGCGAGTACACGGCCAACGTGCCCTTCTGGGACGCCATTCGCGGCGCCGAGATGAAGCTGACGCTGCAACGCCCCGGCGCCATGGGCCGCATGACCCCCGAGCCGGTGAGCTTCCGTATTAAGCCCGGCACACGCGACGGACAGCGCATCCGGCTGGCGGGCAAAGGATCGGCAGGTGTGCGCGGCGGCCCGCCGGGCGACCTCTACATCATCGTGCGCATCGGCGAGCATCCGGTCTTCCGCCGCGACGCCGACGACATCCACATGACGCTGCCCATCCTGCCCTGGGAGGCAGCGCTGGGAGCCAAGATCGAGGTGCCGACCATCGACGGCCGCACCGTGCTGCGGATTCCTCCGGGCACGCAGACCGGGCAGAAGCTGCGTATGAGGGAAAAAGGCGTGCCTTCGGCCACGCGCCCCGGCGTAACGGGCGACCAGATTGTGGAGATACGCATCGTCATCCCGGAGATTCCCAACGTGGAGGCGCGCGAGTTGTGGCAGAAGCTGGAGAAGCTGCAACCGGAAGACCCGCGCAAAGAGCTGTGGAGCAAGGTGTAAGGCGAGGCTGCGATGACCAAGCGTAAAGGCAAGGGCGCGTACATGATCTCGGTGGTGGCCGAGATGTATGAGATTCATCCGCAGACGTTGCGGCTCTACGAGCGCGAGGGGCTGCTGAAGCCCAGCCGCAGCGAGGGCAACACGCGCCTGTACACCGAGGAAGACCTGAAGCGGCTGGAGTTCATCCTGTCATTGGCGCGCGACCTTGGCGTCAACATCGCCGGCATCGGCATCATTTTGAACATGCGCGAGCGCATGGAGACCATGCAGTCGCAGATGCAGGAGTTTGTGAAGTACGTGCAGCAGGAGGTGGCCCTGCGCGCCAGCCAGGCCATGCCGAAAGAAGGGCTGGTGCCGGTGCGGCGGCCCGTGGTGATTCCCCCGATGAAAAAGAAGTAGCGGCAACTCATGAAGTTCTAATAACTGAGTTTAAGAAACCCGCTCAGGTTAGCTAGCACAGGTAAGTCTAGCGGGTATAGAGGAAGATAAGAAATAACAGCCACAGGCCCCAAAAGATGACTGTATATATGAACGGTACCTTCTTCGGCGGGGGACTACTAAAAGTAGGTTTATAGGGGTCGAAAGGTGGAGTGAGCAGCTTTTCCTTTTGGCTATTGATATGGTCCCGCATGATATCCACGAAACCACGCATGAGCCAGACAGCCATTGGAAGGCAGACGGCGATTGCGATCAAGTAGGTGAGCCAAGTCATAAACATCGTCCTTCATGCAAGGGAGGAACAATCTGGTTATGCCGTTCTGCTCGTGAATGGGACATTCTGGATTGATGTTAGCAAAAGCCGGCCACGTGGGCCGGCTTTGTTATGTCTGCAAATGGCGCGGAGTTATTTCGGCCAGCCAATCCATAGCGGCGCGCCTTTGTCATCGCGCATCAGGAAGATGTCTCCGCCGCGGGTGACCTCGCGCGCCAGGAACATGGCGTTGCCGTTCACGGTCACCTGCGAGCCGAGGATTTGCAGTGTGTCGCCCACCTTCAGCGCAATCTCCATCTCGGTCATGTAGCTCTCCGGCGCCAGCATCACGTCAAGCGATCCCTTGTCGGTCTTGAGCGAGAGGTGCACCAGCCCATCGGCGGCCTTGCCGAGGGTCTCCACCGTGCCCTTGATCTTCGCCTCGGTGGCCTTGTCGTACTTGGGCGCACTGGCCTGTGCCACGGCAAAAGTCACGGCTAGCAGAAGAAAGAGTGCGATGATCCACGACTGGAAATAAGAACGTTGACGCGACATGATGCCTCCCTGAATGAACGCGGCGCTGCCGCTGCACAAGCTGCGGCCAGGCCGGCCGGCCAGCCCCCGGTTGCGCCGCGCCCGCCGTGGTAGACACCATCTCCCACGCGCTGACTGCGCATGCGCGGCCGTCCTGTGGGCCGCAAACACGTTATGCCCGGCGGTTGCGCATCACAGTGAGGCCAATCACAGCCAGCCGTGATGGGCGGCGTGTGTGCAACCGGTTATGGCGCAGCGGAGATTTGCCCGCGCGGCGACCACGGTCCATAATTCTCCAACGGCGCCGCGGCGCACCGAGGGCTCTCTCATCGTGCAATGGTTTACTCCCAACCGCTACCTCACCCGGCTCAACCTGCCCAGCACGGCGGTGGACAGGCGGCACATTGAGGTCAACCTGGGCGCTCTGCGCTTTCTGCTGGCGCTGTTGGCCCTGCTCTCCTACTGGCTGGACCTTGGCCGCACCCACCACATGGCCGGCCCGCGCGTGCCGGTGGTGCTGCTGCTCTTCCTGGTGGAAAGCGTTGCCGTCTGGCTGTGGGCGCGGCACCGCGTTATCAGCAACCTGTTTCTTTATGTGCTGCACACCAGTGACGTGCTGTGGCCCATCGTCATCACCTACTTTGCGCGCGGCCCCATCGCGCCCTCCGTGCAGTTGTACTCCTTCGCCATCCTGGCGGCGGCCTTCCGCTGGGGCTTTCCCGAAGCAGTGATGACCGCCCTGGCGGGCAGCGGCGTGCTGCAAATGGAAGCCTTCATCCTGCGCGAATCGCCCACCGGCTTGTTGGAGAGCAATCGCCTGCTGGTGCGCTGCGCCTACCTGCTGGCACTGGGCTACATGGCCGGCACACTGGGAGAAAACGAGAAGGAGCGGCGCGCGGAAAGCGCCGTCACCGTGCGGATGCTGCAATCGGCACGCAGCGGGCGCAGCGTTGCCGCCGTACTGGAGGCCATCTTCCGCGTCTTTCGCGAGGTGTATGCCGCCAGCGAGGCGCACCTGGTGGCGCATGAGATCACCACCGACCAATACCATTTGTGGAGCACGCGTCCCGGCGGCGGGCTGCTGCACGAGAACCTCACGGAGGAAGCAGGCGCGGCGGCCATGCTCTCCGCCTGGCCGGATAGCTTTTGTTGCGCGCGCAATGCCTTGGGCAACGTTGCAACCTGGCCATCGGGGGCACAGCCTAATCCACATGGCACTGCCCTGGACTTCCCCATACTTCCCTTTCTCCCGCCGGACGCAACCAGCCTGCTCGGCGTTTGCGTGCCGCTGGGGCAGGAGTGGCACCTGCGCCTGCTGCTGCCGGGAGCGCAAATGGGACGCGGCGTGCAGCAGGAGCTCAACTTTGCCCGCGCTCTTTTTGAGCAGGGCGCCACGGCGCTCTACGGAGCCTACCTGGTGCGCAAGCTGCGCACGCGGGCCGGCGCCATTGAGCGCGCCCGCGTGGCCCGGGAGATTCACGACGGCGTGCTGCAATCGCTGATCTCGGCGGAAATGCGGGCTAATATTTTGCGCCGCCGCTCTGAGCGCGAATGGCCCAACGGAAAGCCGGACGTCGAATCCCTGGAAGAATTGCTGCGTGCCGAGGTGCTGGAGTTGCGCGAGCTGATGCAGCAGATGCGGCCGCTCGAAGTGCAGCCCACACAATTGCTCGATCACATGGCCGACCGGGTGGACCGCTTCCGCCGCGACTCCGGCATCTCCGCGCGCTTCACCTCCACGGCCGCCGACGAGGCTCCCTTCAGCGCGCACGCCTGCCGCGAACTGCTGCTCATCCTGCAGGAGGCGCTGGTGAACGTGCGCAAGCACGCGCACGCCGGTGAAGTATTGGTCAGCTTTGGCCGATACGAAAACGGCTGGCGGCTTTCGATTGCAGATGATGGCGCGGGCTTTGGATTTGACGGTACACTGGCAGGAGACGCGCTGATGCAGTCGGCGCGCGGACCCGCCATCATCAAAGAGCGCGTGGCCGGCCTGGGAGGCGAACTCCTGATCCACTCCACCATCAACAGCGGATCGCAGATTCTGATCCTGTTGCCGCAGAAAGGTTCCCTGAAGGATGCCAGGCAGTAAAGTCCGCATAGTAATTGCCGACGACCACACGATTTTTCGCGATGGCCTGCGCCGCCTGCTGGAGATGGAAGAAGACCTCCTGGTGGTGGGTGAGGCCGCGGATGGCGCCGCCGCCGTGGCCATGGTGGAGTCGCAACAGCCTTCCATCCTCCTGCTGGACCTGGCCATGCCCAAGATGCCTGGGCTGGAGACCTTGCGCGAGCTTTCCAGCCGCCAGTCGCCGACCCGCACCATCCTGCTGACGGCGGCCATTGAGCGCCGCCAGATTCTGGAGGCGCTGCAGGCCGGGGCGCGCGGAGTGGTGCTCAAGGAGGCGGCCACGCAGGTTTTACTCAAGGCCATCCGCGCCGTTGTGGATGGGCGCTGCTGGGTGGGCAACGAGGAGGTGGCGGACCTGGAGGCCTATGTGCGCAGGCTGGGCAGCAGCAGTGCCTCCCGCGCGCGCCAGGATTATGGCCTCACTCGCCGCGAGACCGAGATATTGGCCACCATCGTCGCCGGACTGAGCAACAAGGAGATCGCGCATCGCTTCCAGCTCAGTGAAGACACGGTGAAGCATCATCTGACCAACATCTTTGACAAAGTTGGCGTCAGCAGCCGGCTGGAGCTGGCACTGTTTGCCATCAACAACCGTCTGGTGGACAATTAGGCCGTACGGAGGCCGACGATGAGCCAGGACGTTCGCGATGTGTTGCAGGTTCTGCGCTTCGAACTGAATTATCTTGAACAGGGTGGCTTCCAGCGCGACCGCGCACTGCTTGGCGCGGAGAGCCCCTTTCAAGGAACCTTTGCATGCCTCAACTACGGCGACCCGCTGAGTCCGCATGCCTGCCACGAATGCGTTCTGCACCAGTTCGTGCCAGTGCCCGAGCGCGCCCAGGACGTTCCCTGCCATTACATTCCACTGAACTCCGCGGGAGAGACCGTGGCGGGCCTGATTGCCCACAATGAGCCCGAGCGGCTTACCACGGAGCTGCGCCACTGGCTGCGGCAGACCATCGCCACCCTTGAGGCCAATACCGACGGCGCCGCCGACTTCTGACGCTAACCGGTCAGGGAATTACCTTCGTGCAAAAATCTTTTCTCTGGAATTTCGGCTGTGGCCCAAGCTGAGGTACACTGTCGCAACCGTTATTGAGTAGTTAATGGCCATGAGGCGCAGACGCGCCGGTTGCAGGCCCGGAGAGTTATGAAGCGCAGTTTTCAGTCCCTGTCTCCGCAGGAAGCACTGCACGTTGCCGTCTTCATCGAGGAGCGCAACGCGCAGATATACCACCGCTTTGCCGAAATGTTCTCCTCGTTCCAGGATTTCTCATCGCTGGAGATTGCCGGCGTGCTGTGGGAGATGGCCGTGGAGGAGCGCCAGCACAGTACCCTGCTGCAGCGCCGCTACGAAGCACGCTTTGGCCAGGCGGCCTGCGCCCTTACCGACGCGGACATCATGGAGATTATCGAGCTGCCGCTGCTGGATGGCAGTGGAGTATTTGACCCCCAAGCCGAGTCCGCTACCGCGCACCGGCGCGCATTGGAAATAGCCCTGCGGGCTGAGATAGCGGCGCGCAGCTACTATTCCGTGTTGGCACAGAGCACCGAGGAGCCCGATCTGCAAGCCCTGTACACGGAGCTGGCGTCATTTGAAGAGGAGCACGTGAGATTTCTGGAGGGCCGCCTGACCGGCGAAATTCCCTCTCAGCTCGGCGACACCGGAGAAGAGTAACGCCGCAACTTGCGGCGGTCTTATGGCAGGACGACTCCCTGCCGAATTTCATTCAGACTCAATTAGCGCCTTAGAACTATGCCGGCGGGGCCACCGGGCGCTCGGGCTCGCTATCCAGCGGAAAACTCCTGAGCGTGATGCTGTGGCGTTTCTCCTCTGCCTTGCCATCGGCATTCTTGCAATGCTCCACCAGGGTGCCGCGCACCAGCCAGTAGCCTTCCTCGCTACGGCTGCGCGCCGGGCCGCGCTCCACTATGCCGGTAAACTCCAGCCACTCGCCCTCCATGGCCTTGCTGCGGAAGCTGAGCGTTGTGCCATCCAGTGAGGCCTTGTCCAGCGACACATCCACAAACTCGCCCTTTTCCGGGTCCTCGTTGCGATAGTGGGAGATGACGCCGGTGACGCGCGTGTCATCCACCACAATCTGCACGAACTCGCCCTCATGCAGCAGCGAATACATGCCGCTGATGTCTCCGGCGATTTCGACCTGCTGTGTGGGTGCGGCCTGCGCCATGGCGGCGGAGCAGGTAATAAGCATGGCGGCGATTGCGATGAGATATTTCATGTCCGTGAAAATGAGTATAGCCGAGGCCACGGGTGCCGGACTGATTCCGGCTCGGGATATAATCCGGCCTATCGTATTTTGACTTCCTCCGGCACAACCCGCAGCCGCCGCAACCCCTCTCCGCCTTCCCCGCCGGTGGAGTTGGCTTTGCTGATCGCATGGTCCGACCCCGTGGCCGAGTTCCGCGAGAACCTGCGCGCGCGCCTGCGGGGCGAAGTCGTGCCACCGCAGGAATCAACCAGCCCGCCCGACGCTCGCTTCTGGAGTGGCGTGGACCTCTCCGCGCCCTGGCCGGAGATACCTCTGCAGGCCTCGGCCGGCTTCCACGCGCTGCTGATAGCCGCGCTGATGGCAATCAGCCTGTGGCCCGGGCCACACATCCGCCTGGCCGATGAGGACAACCGCCGCGCCTTCTGGAACGCTCACCTGGTCAGCCCCTTTCTGCCGGAGCTGCATGGGCGTGTCGTGACGCCTAAGACTCCGCGCAAGTCCCAGGCCAAGCCCGACCCGGTGCCCGCACGGCAGGAGATAATCAGCCTGCCGCCCAATCCGGACAATCTGCACCAGACCATTGTGGCCGCACCCAAACTGACCTTGCCGCGCGATATTGCCCTGCCCAATCTGGGCGCCCTCGAACCGGCCCGGCCGACGCAATCCATCGACGAAAGTTCAAAGGCCGCGCTGCGCAAGTTGCCCAGTCTGCTGCCCAAGGTGGCCGCCCCGGCGGTGGACGCCGCTGCCGTGCGCGCCCAACGCAAGCTGCCCAGCCTGCTGCCGCAGGTGGTGGCCCCGGCTCCGGATGTGAGCGTGGTGCAGCCCAAGCTGGCCGTGCCCATGTTGCAGCCAAAAATCGTGCAGCCGGCGCCGGAGGTGGGCGATGTGGGCTCGGCCAGCGCCTCTCGCGTAAACCAACTGTTGCCCGGAGCCGCGCCCGTTCCACCCGCGCCGCAGGTTGCCAACATTCCGCGCCGCGCCGGCGCCTTGCTGGCCCTTAGCCTGCATCCGGCAGACGTGCAGGCCCCGGTGAAACCGCCCGAGGGCAACCGCCGCGGCGAATTCGCCGCCTCTCCCACGGGCCGCCCGGAGGCCACGGGCACTCCCGGCGCGGGCAACGGGGAAAATAACGCGGCAAACAGCGCCAACCCATCACATGGCCGCATCAACGCGCCGCCCGGCATCACCGTCAGCGCTCCGCCACATGAGGCCCTGGTGGCAGCCGCATCCAGCTCCGCGCCGGAGGCTCCGCGCGCCGCGCCCGACGCAAACCTGCGCAACAAGCTGATGGCCGCCATGCGCACGCCCGCCACGGAGATGCCGCATCCACAGGCGGCCACGACAAAGGAGGACACGGGCGAGCAATCGGAGGTGGAGCGCCGCGTCTTCCACGGACGCCGCAGTTATGCGCTGGCCGTGAACATGCCCAACCTGAATGCCTCCACCGGCAGTTGGATCATTCACTTCAGCGAGCGCGGCACGCCCACTCCGGCCTCTCCTGTTGCCGCCCCGGAGGTGGTGCGCAAAAGCGATCCCGCCTATCCGGGCGAACTGCTGGCCGACAACATCCACGGCATTGTGATTTTGACGGCGACCATCCGCGCTGATGGCAGCGTGACGGATATTGTGGTGGTGAAGAGCCTGGAGCCGCGGCTGGACCACAACGCCGCCCAGGCCCTGGCGCGCTGGGTCTTCCGCCCGGCGCTCAAGAACGGCCAGCCGGTTGACCTGGACGCGGTGATTCAAGTTCCCTTCCGCGCGCAGCGGCCAACCTACTTCTGACGAAGCATGTTTGTTTGAGAAATCAGTGAAGGGGGCCGGAACTCGGCCCGTTGGTCATGGCGCTAACGGCTGTTGTTTTCAGCGGTAATCATCGGCCCGCGTTGCGATTCCACGCGCGCCAGCAGGTCGGGATGGGTGCAGACCTCGTAGTAGAGGTGGTCGGCCCAGCGCACCAGCCTGAAGTCACGCACCTCCACCTGTGCCGCGCGCCCTTCGCGCACCAGCAGCGGGTGGAAGACGCCCGGGCCCACCGGAACCAGCCCGCGATAGAACTTCACCTGGTCGTCGCCCCATGGCATGGGCAGCAGCATGGTGAACTCTTCCAGTGAAATTTCATCGCGCAACTTGGCGAAGGCCGCCTTGGGCAGGTGAATGCCGCCGACGTTATAGTTCAGCAGGAAGTCCTCGACCGCACCGGCCACCGCAGCTTCGTCCGCCGTCTGGAAGACGAAGACGTTGAAGTAGCTTTTCAGGTCGCGGAAGTGGCGTCGGGCGCGCTTGTGGCAGGCGCTCAGGCGGTCGCTCAGATTGAGCGCCTCGCTGATCATGATGCGCGTGCCGCCGTCCATCAGGTAGAGCGGCGCCGAACCCTGATAGGCCACGCCGATTCCGATTTCCAGCGGCGGCAGGCCGGTTTCCATGGAGGCCGCGTTGTAGGCGCCCACGATGCCCAGCATCTCCCGCGCCATGACGCAGGTGCGCGCCACCGGGTAGCCTGCCTGCGACTCGCTCTCCAGCAGCGCCAGGATGACCGCGTCGCCTTCGATAAACACCTTCTCCGCCTGATACTTGGGCAGCAGCTTGTTCACCGGCTCAAAAAAGTTGAGGCTGAAAAACGATGCCGGGTTCAGTCCGCGCTCCAGCATGGACTGGGTCAGGCGGGTGGAGTCGCGCACGTCGGCCTTGAGCACGGCATGGTTGATCACCTTGTTCTGGGCCGGCTTATCCTCCTCCGGCAGGTGGAACTCGTAGAGCGTGCCGTTGATCTGGCTCAGCTCGCGCAGGCGCGCGTTGTTCACCAGGTTAATCGAATCCAGCACCGGCTCCAGCACGTTCATCTTGCGCACGTCGCGCAGAAAGCGCGAGATGTCGATCAGGTATTTGGCGGAGTAGCGCATCCGCTCCGCGCTGCCCACGCTGCGCACGCGCTGCACCGCCTGGTGGAGTTTGTCCAGCGAGCGCACGTTCTGCGTTCCCAACAGTTCCTCGGCGCGCTTCAGCTCGGCCTTCTGCACCAGCGCGCCCTTCAACTGCTGCGGCTGCACCACCTGTCCGTAGTCGGCCAGTATGGGGACCACCTCGTAGGCGGCCACGGCATACTCCATCACGCCGTTGTCTTCGAGTGTGCTCATCCATGCCGCGGTCAGCGCCTTCTGCGCCCGGCCGCGCGGCGAATCATCGGCCATGCCGGTGAACATCAGCGCCTTGGCGTTTTCCGGCACGCAGAGCAGCGCTTCGGCCATCTGGTCATTCTGGGCCGCGCCAATCTCCTCCAAAAAGGACTTGGCCAGCCGCACCACGCGGTCAAAGTAATCCGGATCGCGGTCAAAGCCGCCGAACATGGCATAGCGCTCGCCGCGCACGAATGGGTCGGTGATGGAATCCGGGAAGATCAGGCGGTTGGCCAGCGTCTCATAGCCGGCGGCTTCACGCCCGCCAAAAAGCGAGTGCCTTGTGCTGGCCACGGTCTCGCGTTCCACGTCGGCCATGGTGGAGAGCACATCTTCACCAACACGGCGCATCACCATGCGCTTGTTCACCTGGAAGCGCAGGAAGCGGTCGCGCATCATAATCTGCTGCCGTTCCTGATGGCGGTCGTCGCGGCGCTTCAGGTTGTCGCGGCACGACTCCAGCACATGGCTGAACTGCAGCACCAACTCACTGCGTAAATACTTGATGAGCGCCACGCGCAACAGGATGTCCAGCCGAAGGTCGTCCTCGGCGCGGGCGCGGCGCAGGCTGGCCAGTTGCAATCCGCTGAGGGCGCTTTTGAACTCGGCCGGATAGTCAATTTCAACCGTGGGCAGGGCGGAAAACTTCAGATGATTGCGGCCGTAGGGAGAGCCGCCAAAGGGATCGACCTCGGGCGCGCGCGCCAGTTGCTGCACCTCGCCATGCTGCTCAATCAGGTTGCGCAGGTGGCCGCGTGCAACGTCGGTAAATCTTTGGCTGAGATAGACATCCGGGTGGATGTTGTCCACACCCGCCGTTAGCCCTTGCAGCGTTAACTCCGGAACATAGGCCGTCAACGTGAACTGGCCAATCAAGTCCCGGTACTTCCCACGACCAAAAAACGGCAGGGGCGACATCTTAAGTCATCACCTCGGGAAAAAACTGCTACCCGACTTTGGACTCTACCATATCGCCCCTGCCCAATTGCCAGAGAATTTCACTAGGTGAACTCCCTGGTTACCTCTGGTAACCACTAGCGTTGGGACTCCTTGCGCGCCCGCTCAAATTCCTCGCCCGCCTTCCACTGCACCGGTGCCGAAAGCTCTCCGGCACGGTAGGCCAGGGCGATGCCCAACTGCGCCAGCTTCTGGTTGCAACGGTAGTCGTCCTCGTCGCTGTAGACGTCCTCCGGCTGATGGTAATGGTGCCACATGGCTTCACCGTGCTCATGCACCCACTTCTTGGAATGTCCGCTGAACTCGCCGCCCGGCGAGAGCGAAAAGGCCGGCACACCCATCCGCGCAAAGCTGAAGTGGTCAGAGCGGTAATAGCCGCCATTCTCCAGGTGCTGCGCCGGTTGCAACTTCAGGTGCATCTCCTTGGCGGTCCGGAGCAGTATGCCGTCAAAGTCGGTCTTTTCGCTGCCGGCGGCCTCCACAATTTTCGGAATGCCCAACGGCGCCACCGCGTCGTAATTCAGGTCCAGTGATATTTTTGCCGGGGCAACCGGCGGATGCTTCGCCAGGTAATACGAGCCCCACAAGCCCTGCTCCTCGGCCGTCACGCTGACGATGTACACCGTGCGCTTCGGCCGTGCCGGAGCGGCGGCCATGGCGCGGGCAATCTCCATCACCATGGCCGTGCCCGTGCCGTTATCCAGCGCGCCGTGGTAGATCAGCTTTTTGCCGCCATCCATGCGCACGCCGAGGTGGTCGTAGTGACCGGTGAAGAAGATTGCTTCGTCCTTCAGCTTCGGGTCGGAGCCGGTCAGCTTGCCAATGACGTTGGCGCCTTCAAAGTGACGGATTGAGCTGACCAGGTGCGCCTTGATGTGCAGCGGAAGCGGCATGGGGCGGAAGCCCTTCTTTTGCGCGGCGGCCATCAGTGCGTCCACGTCGAGCCCGGCATCGCCGAGCATGGCGCGAGCCTTGTCCAGATGCACCCATCCGGCCATCGCCAGCTTGGGGTCGCTATCCTCGGCCAGGCTGGAGTTCTCACCCGACCACGAGCTGCGCACCACCTGCCAGCCGTAGCTGGCCATATCCGTTTTGTGGATGAGCAGCACACCGGCGGCGCCCATGCGCGCGGCCTGCTCATACTTGTAGGTCCAGCGGCCGTAGTAGGTCAGCGCCTTGCCGGAAAAATACTTAGGATCATCCGATGGCGGCTCGTTGACCAGCATCAGCAGGATTTTGCCCTTCACGTCCACGCCGGCGTAGTCGTCCCAGCCGAACTCCGGGGCGGTGATGCCGTAGCCCATGAAGATGACGTCGCTATCGAGATCCACCTTCTCGCGGTGATCCAGGTTGAAGAAAACAACGTCGTCCAGCAGCTTCAGGTCCAGCGTGCGCTTGGGCGTGGTGACGGCGATGGAAGACTCCGGCAGGGTGCGAATGCCGACCATGCCAAAGCGTTGGAAGTAAGTGCCGTTATCGCCAGCAGGCTCCAGACCCGCATCGGCAAAGCCCTTGGCAATGTACCTGGCGGCCACTTCTCCGCCCGGAGCGCCCGTGCCGCGCCCTTCCAGTTCATCGCTGGAGAGATACTTCACATCCTGGCGGATGCGCTCCGCCTGCACGCCCGCAATCGCCTGATTCATTCCCGCCGGCGCGTCCGCTCCGCCGGCAAACACCGGCAGAGAGCCGCACACAAGCAGCGCCGTCAATCCAAACACAAGCCACGCTCTACGCATTGATCCTGCTCCCTTCAAATACCTGCAAAAATAAAATTGTACGCCGTCGAACGGCGAGCTTTCTTCCTACATCTCCGGCATCATCCAAGCCTGTTTGCTCATTCCCTGCTCAACCCAGCCAGCCCAGTTTGCGCAACGCCTTGCGCGCCAGCCCGGTCAGGGCGAGTTCCCGCAACTCGCCACGCGCCAACCAGCGGCCGCGGTGTCGCGCCGCAGTCGGTAGATCGCGGGCAGCCATGCTCACCACGCGCACCTCGTAATCCGTGTCGGTAATGGAGTGGCGCAGCACGGCCAGGGGCTCCTCCCGGCTTGCAATAATCTTCGCGGACTTTGCGGCATCCTGCGAAAGCTCCGGCAGCTCCCACATGCCGGCCATCTTCGCCTCTCCGGCAGCGCGCTGCACCAGCAGAAGCTTATCGCCACGCTCCACCAGGGCCAGCCATTGCTTTACACGTTTGCGGGGCGCTGTAGGACGGCCAACCGGGGCACCCGGAGCAACGCACCAGCGGCGCAGCGGACAGGACTCACACAGCGGTGCCGTGGGCGTACACACCAGCGCGCCCAATTCCATCATCGCCTGGTTCCAGTCGCCGGGGCGCTGACGGTCGAGCAGCTCTTCGGCGCGCACCCATGCGGATGCGTCCTGACGCGGCTGGCCATCCAATCGGCTCAGCACTCGCTCCACGTTGCCATCCACCACGGCCACGGCTTCGCCATGCGCAATGCTGGCAATGGCTGCCGCCGTGTAGCGTCCCACGCCGGGCAGCTCACGCAATCCTGCACTGGTCGTGGGAATCAGTCCATCCATCTCGCGCACCACTACCTGCGCCGCCTGATGCAGCATGCGAGCCCGGCGGTAGTAGCCCAGGCCGCTCCACAGCGCCAGCACCTTCTCCTCGGGCGCCGCGGCCAGGGTTGAGATGTCAGGAAAGGCCGCCAGGAAGAGGCGGTAGTGCTCCAGAACGGCGGCCACGCGCGTCTGTTGCAACATGATCTCGCTGACCCAGGTGCGATACGGGCCGGGATGAGTGCGCCAGGGCAGCTCTCTCCGGTTGGTGGTGTACCAGGCCAGCAGCGCCTTGCGCAGTGCGGGGTACGTCCGAGGACCTGGAATGGGTTTTGCCATCTCTTCGCTGATTGTATCGAATCCTGCTGACCGCGTTTTTGTGGGATTGCTCCATTCCAATCTTTGTGTTCTGATTCTTACCATGAACCTAGCAAAAATGACCCTCACCCTTGTGGCCGGAGCTCTCCTGCTGTCCACCGGACTACAGGCACAGAGCACCACCACTGCAAAGCCTGCCACCACGAAACCTGCCACAACCAAGCCGGCAACGGCTACCAAAACCACGCCCGCTCCGCTGAAGAACGACAAGGAGAAGGCCAGCTACGCCATCGGCAACGACATGGCCAACAACCTGCTGAAGAACCTGGAGCGCAACGACGTTCAGCTCGACAAGGCCATACTCCTGCGCGGCTTCCGTGACGCCCTTAACAAGGCCAAGCCGCAGATGAGCGAAGACGAGATGAAAGCGGCCATCAGCAAGTTCAGCCAGGATGCCAAGAACCACGCCGAAGCCAAGACCAAGGCCATCGCCGAGTTCAACAAGGTGCAAGGCGAAAACTTCCTGAAGGACAACAAGACCAAGCCCGGCGTCACCACCCTGGATGACGGACTACAGTACAAGGTCATCACCCAGGGCACCGGCCCCAAGCCGACGGCCACCGATACGGTCGAGGTCAACTACCGCGGCACGCTGGTGGATGGCAAGGAGTTTGACAGCTCCACCAAGCACGGCGGCCCGGCCACATTCCCGGTCAACCGCGTCATCAAGGGTTGGACGGAGATTCTGCAACTGATGCCCGTCGGCTCGCGCTACCAGGTCTTCATCCCCGCCGACCTGGCCTACGGCACGCGCGGCGCCGGCAATGACATTGGCGCGAACTCGACACTGGTCTTTGAGATCGAGCTGCTCAGCATCAAGACGCCCGCGCCCAAGCCCGCTGCGCAGCCGGAAGCCCCTAAGCCTCCGGCCCCGACGCCCGCGCCTGCGGCCGCACAGCCCAGCAAGTAGACGACCTGCGCGCCGCATTAACTACGGCACCGCAGATTGCAGACAGCAGAAAGCCCGCCATCACTGGCGGGCTTTCCTTATGCCGTTTGCGGCGTGACCTACTTGACCGCGCTCAGTTCCACGAAGTCAAAGCGCTCGAGCTGCTTCTCAAAGGGGATCGAGAACTGCTTTTCGATCTTCTCGCGGTAGGTGGGGCCGCTGTTGTAGGTGCAGAACGGGTAGAGCTTGCCGTCCGGCGCCGCGTAGTGGATGACGCAACGCTTCACGCGCTCCACGTCGAAGTTGTAGTGATCCTGGAAGTGCATGCCGGCGCAGAGCAGGGTGCGATAGGTGAACGTGCCGTCCATGCCGTCGCGGCCCAGCTTCTTGTTGGTCATGCCCTGGATGGTGTTCAGGAACTTCTCAAAGGTCAGCCCCGGGGGCGCCAGCTCGGCCTTGAAGTGCTTCTTCAGGTCCAGCCACGCACGGCTGCCGTTGTAGTACTTCATCACGCCGCCCCACTTCTTGCGGCTCAGCTCTTCCAGGTCCTGCAGCATGGCCGGGATGTCAACAAACTGCGTCACCGGGATGGCCTTGTGCGCCTTCTCGTCCACGAAAAGATACGTACCCATGGAGCAGTGCGGGTGCGCCGAAATCGTCGGCACAGGGCGTCCTTCAATGGCCGAGATCAGGCGGCTGAAGGGCGTGACGGCCGAGAGCGGGAACCAGTCGTTGTAGGTGTCAAAGATGCCGCTCTGCTTCGCAAGCTCGTGCGCCAGGTCGCTCTGCGTGAAGCGCTTCTCTTCCAGCTCCTTGCGGCTGATGCGGCCGGTAAAGCTGACGGGCTGCCAGCTAATGCCGCTGACCGTGTCCACGTTGTCGATGGCGCACTGCAGAATCTGGCCGAGCTGATGGTCGTTGATGCCTTTGACGACCGTAGGCACAAAGACGATCTTGATCTTCGCCTGACGGCAGTTTTCGATGACCTGCATCTTCTTGGCCAGCAGGGCCTCGCCGCGCGTCTTCATGTACACGTCGTCGCTCATGCCGTCGAATTGCAGGTAGATCGTCGAAAGCCCGGCCTCCTTGCACTTCATGGCGAACTCCAGCGAATCGGCCAGCAGGATGCCGTTGGTGGCCGCCTGCACATGGGTAAAGCCCATCTCCTTGGCCATCGCCAGAATCTCAAGGAACTGCGGATGGATGGTCGGCTCGCCGCCGCTGAACTGCACCACGCGGCTGTCAATGGGGCGCGTGTCGCGCAGCGCCTGCAGCATGACCCTGACTTCCGGCACGGTCGGCTCATACAGGTAGCCGGCGGCGTTGGCGTTGGCAAAGCATACCGGGCAGGTCAGGTTGCAGCGGTTGGTCAAATCCACGTTGGCCAGCGCCGCGTGCGAGGTGTGCAGCGAGCAGATGCCGCAATCGTCCGGGCACTTGGCCGCAGCGCCATTGTCGTAAGCCGGATTGTTGAGGCCCGGCATATCGCCGAACTCCCACTCTTCCATCTTCAGGTAGAGCTTGGCGTCGCCGTAAACGCAGTCCTTGAACTCGCCGTGCTCCGGACAGGTCTTCTCCATCATGACCTTGCCGTCTTCCTCGAAGATGCGCGCGGGAATCGTCTTGGTACCGCCGCACTCGGGACACAGCGACAGGGTCGTCTTCGGCAGGCCTTTCTGCAACGGCTGAATGGGCCCGCCAGTCAGGGTCTTTTCGGGCTGCAAAATCTTCAGGTCCGGCCGCTTGGCCGATGCAAATGGGGTGCTCAAGGTATTCTCCGTGTAACAGATAGACTCGGCCGCGTATGAAGACACCTAGGCCTGAGTTTAGTGTGCCTCCGCCCATGCACCTGCCACAGTGGCAACCGTCACCCGCCGTAGTGAGGTCACTTTTCAGCCAACGGTGTCCAATGCTCATTGAACGGCAAATAGCTGCGTTCGCCCGGAGTGTGCCGAATAATGAAACTTATCCCAGCGCGTAAATTCATATTCCCATCCCGGTGGAAATCCAGTTTTGCCCTCGCTCCGGGCCAGCCGCCCGGGTTAGCATGGCCCGTTCCCAAGGAGAGTCCCATGAAGCTACGGTGTGCCGCTTCCACCCTCGCCGCCCTGCTGATCGCCCTTCCCGCCTTCGGCCAGCCATCGGCCAACAAGCCCGCTCGCGCCGCCGCGCCCAAGGCAGAGACCAGCGCAGCCCAGGCCGCCGCAACTCCGGCCGCCGACCTGCCCATCCGCCGCGTCGTGCTCTACAAAAATGGCGTTGGATACTTCGAGCACCAGGCCAAGGTCACGGGCAGCCGCGAGCTCAACATCCGCTTCACCACCGCGCAGCTCAACGACGTGCTCAAGTCGCTGACCGTGGTGGACCTTGGCGGCGGACATGTGGGCGGAGTGCGTTACAACAGCCTGGCCCCGCTCAGCCAGCGCCTGAGCACCTTGCGCCTGCCCGTGGGTGATGACACCGGCCGCGACGGCTTTCTCACCGCCCTGCGCGGCGCGCGCGTCGAAGTGAAGAGCGGCGCGGCCACGGCCATCGGCCGCCTGTTGGCCGTGGAGGAGATTACCCGTCCGGGCAAAGACGGCGAACTCAAGTTCACCCAGCTCACGGTCGTCAGCGATGCGGGCGAGGTGCGCAGCTTCGAGTTGACCACCGCCACATCGGTCCGCATCCTCGAGGCCGACATGACGCGTGAGGCTGGCCGCTACCTGACTCTGCTGGCCAGCGCCCGCGACAAGGACGTGCGCCAGATGACGATCTCCACCACCGGCGACGGCACGCGCGAGCTGCTGGTCAGCTACATCAGCGAGGTCCCGGTCTGGAAGTCCACTTACCGCATCGTGCTGCCCGCGGACGCAAAGTCCAAGCCGCTGCTGCAGGGCTGGGCCATTGTGGATAACACCGTGGGCGAGGACTGGAAGAACGTGCAGCTCTCATTGGTGGCCGGAGCACCGCAAAGTTTTGTGGAGCAAATCTCGCAGCCCTACTACGTCCGCCGCCCCGTGGTGGAGCTGCCCAAAACGGCGCAGCTCACTCCGCAGACGCACGAGGGTGGAGAGATTGAGGCGGCAGCAACACCGGCAGCGCAAGGAATGAACATTCCGACGGCTCTCCCGAAGATCATCTCCGGCGACGACAACAGAATGATGGCCGCTCCGCTGCAGTCGTTTGCTAAGCGCTCCGGCGGTGGCAGCGGCACAAGCAGTGGCGTCGGCGGAGGCGTGGGCTCCGGACACTTCGGGGGCACCGGCCCCGTCGCAAGTTCAGTGGTAGAGGTAGCTTCCCCCGCCGACTACGAGCAGTCCTTCGACGCGCAATCCACCGGCTCTGCCCTGGGAGACATGTTCCAGTACGCGCTGACCCAGCCGGTCACCGTGCTGCAAAATCAGTCGGCCATGGTGCCCATTGTGCAGGCCCGCGTGGAGGCCGAAAAGGTCACGCTGTGGAACCCGCGCGAACGGTCTCCGCTGCGCGCGCTGTGGCTCACCAACTCCAGCGGACTCACGCTCGATGCCGGCAGCTTCAACATCATCGAGGGCGGCAGCTTTGCCGGTGAAGGTCTGCTGGCCGAGGTGCACCCCGCCGAGCGCCGACTGATAAGTTATGCCGCTGATACGGCGGTGCGCGTCAAAAGCCAGATCAGTACAGAGCAGAAACCCTTCACGCGCCTCAGCGCCGCACGCGGCATCATGAAGATGACCCGCGAGCTGCGCGAGACGCGCACCTACACGGTCACCAACACGGACGTCGCCGCGCGCTCGGTCGTCATCGAGCATCCCGCTCGCAATGGTTGGCACTTCCTCGACGCGACGCTTAAGCCGGAGGAGAGCTCGAACAGCTATCACCGCTTCCGCCTGGCGGTTGCGCCCGGCAGCACGGCCAAGCTGGAGGTAGCCGAGTACTATCCGCAGGAGACCACCTACCGCCTCTCCTCCATCGACGACAACACCATCAACTTGGTGCTCAAAAGCGGCACGCCGCAGCCGGAGGTGGAAGCCGCGCTGCGCAAGCTGCTGGCCAAGAAGAATGAAATTGCCGCCGCGCAGCACGACCTCGACCAGCGCAAGCAGGAGATCACCAACATCAACACCGAGCAGGAGCGCCTGCGGGAGAACATGAAGGCCCTCAAAGGCTCGCCAGAGGAGAAGGCGCTGCTGCAACGCTACGTGGCAAGCCTGAATCAGCAGGAGGACCGGCTGGCAACCCTGAATAAGGAGATTTCCGCAAAAGAAGTGGAACTAAATGCCCGCCAGAGTGAATACCAGCAGATGGCAGAGTCGCTCACCTTCGAACAGACTCGCTAGTTCCTCCCCCGAAACGATTGTCCGCCGGACGCACCGGCGGACGTTTTTTTGCCCCAAATTGGCAGCCACGTTTGTAGCGTGTATACAACGGCTCACATTTGGGTTTCTGTTTCGGAATTTATTGCTACTGGGAATTTCCGCTCACTCCCGCTATGAGTCTTGGACAGGTTTCCGCAACAACCACAGCTTGTGACCAAAATATAGAACAAATCCCAGTGACCAGAATATCTCGGCGTAAATTGAAAACGAGTATCCGCCAATAGCCACAAAGTTCCACAGGCCCCACCTGCGAAGAATAGACGGCCACAAGATAATCGAATCAGTATGTGGGTATGTCGTTTGGCCGCACAGGACAACCAAAACGACCAAGGAGAGGAGGAGTCCAAGACCGTGCACAACAGCCCGGCTACTTCGGTCGAGGTAGCGCGAACCCCGGTGGCTCCGCCGGGCGTCGATCAGCCAACCCATCCAGAACCAAAACAAACCCACAATAGGCAATCTTCCATACTCAAATACTTTGCCAAAGATGTGAACATTGGGAATGAATGCAGGATTCGCTGCTGCCGGGCCATTCAGAATGCAGTCGGCTACGCGCCAAACCGGGCCGCATGGAAAGTGAACTGGATCGCATGGCCCAGCGAGACGCGGTTCAAATGGTGCGTAAGTCAGCAGTAGCGACGTCAGCGTGACAAACAACAAGGGCAACATCCAGCGATATTGGAATAATCGCCACGCAGTCATTCGTGGTCTCCTTAGCTCTCATTGTCCACTGCGGCAGTGTGTAATGCACGGAGCGCGAACATATCTTCCAAACAAATTCTGTATTGCAAACCGAATTGTCCAATGATAAAGGCCAAGTATCCAGCAACCAAGAATCAACCGCTTCGATCTTTCGGAGCCACCGATTCAGAGTTAACGAGCCAATGCTGTCTATTGAGAAAAAACAAAACCGCCGGAGCTCTCGGCCCCGGCGGTTATTTGTATCTTGAGTCAGTCGCGAGCTAGTCGCCCATGACCTCTTCCTTCTTGGCCTCGTCCACAGCGGGCTTCGCGGCGGGCTTGGCAAGGTTCTCCAGGCTGACGAAGCCGCCGACCTCGGGAGCCTTTTCGCCCAGCACGTGCTGCTTGTACAGGGCCATCATCTTGGCGTTCTCGGCATCCTGCTTCAGCTTGGCGTCGCGGGCGCGGGTCTTCTCCTCGCGCGCGGTCTTGGCAATGCCCAGGTCGTCCAGCGTGTGGTTGCGGTCGGCGTGCACATGCTCCTGGTTCAGCACCAGCGAGTGATCCGTGCTCTCCAGCGCAACCTTCTTGTTGCCGGCAAAGATTTCGTGGCGGCCGTGCTCCTCATACCACTTGGTGAGGGTGGCCGTCATGTGCATCTTCTCGATGATGTTGCGCCAGCCCACGCCCGTGTTGTAGGCGCAGAAGCTGATCTCGCCCTCCTGCGTGGCGTAGGGGATGATGCACTGCTCGGTGCGCCGGAAGTCGTAGTTGAACAGGTCCTGGAACCACATGCCGGCGATGAACAGGAAGTTCCAGCGGTCGGCGCGGCGCTTCTTGACGTCTTCAATCGTGCGATCCGGGCTGCTCTTGCCGTACTTCACTTCCGCCTTCTTGGTGGCCGCAAAGGTCTTGTCGAACTTCATCAGCAGGTCGGTAAAGCGGAAGTGCTTGGGCGACTGGAAGGGATCGTAGTTGCGCAGCAGGGCCAGGGCCATGCCGACGTTGCTCCACTTGGCGCTGCGGCCGCCGTCGCTGACGCGAGCCACGTCCTTGGCCACCTGGTCGGCGTGCACGAACTTCGTCACCGGCACGGCTTCCTTGGTTTCCTTGTCAATCATCAGCGCCATGCCCACGCCGCAGTTGGGATGGCATCCGCAATTGAGCGAGCCCCATTCCTTCTGCGTGCCGTGCACCACGTCGGCCCAGTCGCTGAAGGTTCCCATAAAGCTGATGGGGAACCAGTCGCGGGTGGGTTCGCCGAGTCCGGTCTGCTTCTTCACGTCGTGTGCAAGATGCGAGAGCGTATAGCGCTGCGCGTGGCGGCGCTCGTCGGTGATCTCCTCGTCGCGGCCCGTAAAGCTGACGGGCTGGAAGCTGAGGAAGCTGATCTTCTTCGGGTTATCCAGAGCGAACTGAATCACCCTGCCCACCTGCTCGTTGTTGACGCCGTTGATGATGGTGATGACCGGAACGATGTCCACGCCCGCCGAGTGCAGGTTCTCAATCGCGCGCAGCTTCACGTCAAACAAATTGCCCACCGCGCGATGGCTGTTGGCTGCGTTGCCGATGCCGTCAAACTGGAGGTAGGCGTAGCGCAACCCGGCCTCGGCGGCCTTGCGGCAGAATTCGGGACTCTTGGCAAACTCGATGCCGTTGGTGGCCGCCTGCACGCTGTTGTAACCCACCTTGCGGGCGTAGGCCACTGCGTCTAAAAAGTAGGGTGACAGTGTCGGCTCGCCACCGCTGAACTGCACGCTCATCTGGCGGCGCGGCTTGATGGTGATGGCGTTGTCGAGCATGGTCTTGATGTCTTCCCAGCTCAGCTCGTGCACAAAGCCAACCTGGTTGGCGTCCATAAAGCAGGGATCGCACATCATGTTGCAGCGGTTGGTCAGGTCAATGGTCAGCACGGAGCCGCGGCCGTACTGCACCGTGCTGCTGCCGTGGTTGTGCAGCTTGGCGTCGTTGTGCGCGCGCATGTCGCGCCCCGGGAAGGTCTCTTCCAGGTGGCGGAAGAACTCCACGTCCATGGCCATTACGTCTTCAAAGTGACCATGCTTGGGGCAGTCCTTCACCATCAGAATCTGGCCGTCGCGCTCGATGATCTGCGCCTTGATCTCGCCGACCTTGTCGTTGAGAAGGATCTCGTAGGGCAGCTTGCCGTCCACAATCTGCTGGCGGATCTCCGGTACGCACTTGGGGCACAGCGAGTCGGTGGCGCGAGGCCAGCCCAGCGGCGGCTTCGTCTTCTCGTAGCTCTTCAGCAAAGGCTTGTCGGCCCACTTCGGCGTCACCGCCGGCTGCTGGTTCACGCTGTTCCACTTGTCGTAAACCACCCAGGCGCCCTTGGCCACGTAGGTCATGGCTTTTTCAACGTACTTGATCGGCTTGTGCATGGACTGCTGCCTCCTCGGCAAGGAACAGGAAAGCCCGTGGCCTTCCGCGTTGCTTGCCTGCTGAACCTGAAACTTGTGTTGTAATGGCCGTCTTGTGGCTGCCCCACGCAGCCTGACTACACGTCTATCCTACGAAGGGTTGCCGGGCTTTCCCAACCCGGAAGCCACGAACGGCCGCAATCGCGGGTTGACCGGGGAAATATCACATCGAGTGGTGACCGGCGTCACCAATGTAAATAATTGAATTCATGGGCGTTCGCTTTGATGGGAACCCATCCCACCGCTTTCGCGTATTATCTTCTGCACGGCGCCGGATGCCGTCCACTTCCGCTCCACCCGGCGCCCATCAGGAGGCATCATGTTCTGCCCAAACTGCGGCAAAGAAATCGGCAACCAGCCTGTCTTCTGCCAGTTCTGCGGAGTGCGTGTGGCACCCGTTGCGCCGCCACCGCCGCCCTACGACCAGCCTCCGTATGCACAGCCGTATCCTCCTCCGCCACCGCGGCGCTTTGCCCGCAGCAGCATGGACAAAAAGATCGCCGGCGTCTGCGGCGGCGTGGCCCGTCACTTTGACGTCGATCCCACGCTCGTCCGCGCCATCTGGCTGGTATGCGTGCTGCTCTACGGTATCGGCCTGGGCGTGTACATCGTGCTCTGGATCGTGATGCCGATGGACACCGATGTCATGATGCCGCCAGCGTAATTTCCTGCGCCGGTGGCGGGGCCAGCGCGCCCTGCCGCCGGTGGACTTCGGTGTACCCCTGGGGTACCTCGTTGTTGACCCGCTCCACCCGCGATTGCAGAATCAGTAGGAAGTGCGATTCTGCAACGTGTCATCTGGCCCATCTCGCCTAATCCATGACGGTGCCGCCCTGACGCGCGCCGCAAGTACTTTTTTGCGCGTATTCATTTCGCGCGCGTTGCCCCTGGCCACGCTTGTGCTGCTCGCCGGCCTCAGCGTCGGCTGCGGAGGCCACCACCACCGCAGCGACCTTGACCTGCCCCCCGCGCCGGAGATCGCACCCGCGCCGCGCATTCAGCCGCATCCTGCGCCACCGCCCAAAATAGAAGCCGCCCCGACCCAGTCGACACCACGCCCCATCCACGTCGATCCCCACGCCAAAGTCATCTGGAGCCAGGTGGGATGGGCGAGCTGGTACGGGCCCAACAATCACAACAAGCGCGGCGCCAACGGCGAGATCTACGACCAGAACCAGATGACGGCCGCGCACAACATGCTGCCGCTCAACTCCATCGTCAGGGTCACTAACCTGCGCACGCGGCAACAGGCGCTGGTGCGCATTACAGACCGCGGCCCCTTCGTCGGCGACCGCGTCATCGACCTCTCCATGGAGGCCGCCAAACAACTGGGCATTTATATCTCCGGCACGGCCGAGGTGCGGCTGGATGTGCTGGAAGCTCCCAAGCCGATCGACACCGGCGGGCGCTGGTGCATCCAGATGGGCGCCTTCCAATCGGAAGAAGCCGCGCTGCGCATGAAGGAAAAATTGCTGCGCCACAACCGCACGGCACAGGTCATCGAGTTCAAGGGGCCTACCGGATACTGGGTCCGTCTGCGGGTGCCGCAGGACGACAAGCAGCAGACCATCGAGGTCTTTCAGCGCACCGAACCCACCGAGGGCGGCATGTACATGGTGCGGCTGGATTAGACGCGACTCACACGCCCCAACAACATCTGCTTGAACGCGCGCCCGCCTGTGCTACATTTCTCCCATCAAGGAGCGCGCATGAGCGACTGCATCTTCTGCAAGATCATCGCCGGACAAATCCCCTCGAAGAAGGTTTACGAGGACGAGCTGTCCTATGCCTTTGAAGACATCAACCCGGCCGCACCAACGCACATTCTCATCATCCCCAAGCGCCACTTCAGCGGATTGAACACGGCCACCGCCGAGGACGCAGCCATCATCGGCCACCTGCACCTGGTCGCCGCCAAGCTGGGACGCGAGCGCAAGATCGAGGACGGCTATCGCACGGTCTTCAACGTCGGCCCGCGCAGCGGACAAACCGTCTTCCACCTGCACCTGCACCTCGTCGGCGGACGCGACCTCGCGTGGCCTCCGGGGTAAGCGGCATCGCACGCAACGCAAAAGCGCCGAAGCTCATCGCTCCGGCGCTTTTGTTTTCTCTGAAATTTTTGCTTAGTACTCTTGCAGTTCGGCCTCGCTGGCGGCGTGGCGGCGCAGCAGTTGCGGAAGGTTCTGGCTGAAGGCCGAGCGCGGCAGAACCATGTCGCAGCCCGCCTCCTGAGCCTTCATCTTCAGCTCGCCCTGCAAATGGCTAAGGAAGCCGATGATGTTAGTTTCCTTCTTGAACTTCGCCTTCAGCTTGGGGATCGTCACCAGCGGCTTCACCGTGTGGTGGTTCAGGTCCAGCACGATGAGCGAGGGCTTAACGCCATCGCCGACGAGGTCAAAGACCTCCTTTTCGCTCTTGACGAACTGCACCTTCACGTTCAGCTTGCGCGCCGTCTCCTGGATTTTTGCCATGAAGAACAGGTCGTCCACAAAGATGAAGATCGGCCGCGCGGCTTCGGAATCCAGCACGGGAGCGGCATCGTAGCCACCGCCTCCGGCTCCGCCCTGCTGCTGCAGGCTGCGGTAGCTGTGGTCCATGGGTGCGCTGTATATCTGCGCGTCGGGGGTCTTCTGGTTCATCACGCCGCGGACGCCGCGACGGTTACTGCCCTGGCTGCCGATTCCGTTGCCGTTGGCGCTGGGCTGGCCGAAGGGCTTGCGTCCCTGCGGCTTGGCCTTGAACTTCTTCTTCATTCCTTGCTCCCGGTGATGGGTTGGCCGGCCGGTGCGTGCTGCTCTCGGCTGGGAGGCGTCTGGCGAAGGCTGGGCAGGACTTCCCGTGGGGAGGCCGCCCGCCTGGATACCGTCCTGTGGGACGGCCTGTTCGCCGGTGCCCGGTGCGCTACGGCGCCCGCGGCGCCGCCTGCGTCCTCTCCCGCCATTGTTGGCAGGATGGTTGGGTCCACTGTTCATATTGTCCGGTTTCTCAATTAGTTGCTTTGTCTTTCGCCTTGCAGCCGGCGCGGCGCCGGGGGATCAAGTGCTGAGGGCCGCTGACGGGCTGGAAGTGTTTTTGCTGTTGCCTTGGCCGCATCCCCGGTGCTTTCCGGTAGTTGCCAGCCTGTATGGAACCGAATCTTTCCGGTGGGTGAACGCATACTACCCAAGGCAGTGGCGGCAAACAAGCTGAAACTTAAGGCCAACTGTGGATAACCGCCGCTCCTCCGGAAGAAGAGCCGTCATGTAACAGATGCAGAAAGTCATCCGGAGGGTACTGTGGAAAACAAATCTTTTAGAATCAATCATTTTCCGCAGACATACACCGGATCATCGAACCACTCGACCCCTGGAGGTGGGGAGTGGTGGGCGCTGTAGGATTCGAACCTACGACTTCCACCGTGTGAAGGTGACACTCTACCGCTGAGTTAAGCGCCCAACTGCTCTGTACACGGGTAATTGTAACAAACCCCGGGCGTTTGGCAAACTTGCGACTGTCAGTTTTCGCTTCGAATCCCGGGTGGTCGTCAGGCATAATGGGCCAA
>CAINND010000040.1 GCA_903851035.1 uncultured Acidobacteriota bacterium
CGGACTGCAATCCATCCCCGGCGGCGGCGCGGAGATTCTTGACGACGAAGTGCGCGGCAAAGTGGCGCGCCTGAAGTGCACCACGCAAGACTGGCTGGACGTGCATCGCACGGCCCACAAGCTGGGCATGAGGACCACGGCCACCATGATGTTCGGCGTGGGCGAGACCTACGAGCACCGCATCAACCACTTCAAGGCCATCTACGACCTACAGGAGGAGACCGGAGGCTTTACGGCCTTCATCCCCTGGACCTTCCAGCCCAAGCACACCGCCCTGGGCGGGCGCGGCTGGCCGGAGGCAACGGCCGTGGAGTACCTGAAGACCCTGGCCATCTCTCGCATCTTCCTGTCGAACTTCCAGAATGTGCAAGCCAGTTGGGTGACACAGGGGTTGAAAGTCTGCCAGATGGGGCTGCGCTTTGGCGGCAACGACGTGGGTTCGGTCATGCTGGAGGAGAATGTGGTGAAGGCCGCGGGCACCAGCAACTGCACCACCGAGGAGGAGCTGCGCCGCATCATACGCGACGCCGGCTTCCGCCCGGTGCAGCGCGATACGCTCTACCGGACGTACTTCCTCAACTAGCTCAATTCTTTGAAGATGCTGAAAAGACCACCCCCTCGGGTGGTCCTTTTCTTGCTTATGTGAGCTGGCGGAGCGGTGGCGTGATTGCGGGCACGAGGCGAGGTGACATGCGTCACCGCTATCAGATTATGAAATCTCGAGACTTTACCTGTCATACAAGTTGTGGATTCATATTGGGCCTTTCATAGATAGGACCGAACAGGAACGCATTACTTTCATGGCTGTCGCTGGTTAACAGCGGAGGCAATCATATGACGATGTTAGCGCACAGACTTACTCGGATGATTGAGACTCATGCCGATGAGCTTGTACAAAATCTGATCGAGAGAATTAACCGTTCCGCGCGCTGCGACGAGTATCGCCACGTCGACTCCACGGAACTCAAACAACTCGTCAATGGCATCTACTCTCACCTCGGCCAGTGGCTTGTCACCAAGACCGAAGCGGACATTGAGCATCGCTACACTCAAATTGGAGCCCGTCGCGCAGAAGAAGGCGTGCCGGTGGGCCAACTGGTTTGGTGCATCATGCTGGTGAAGGAAAACCTCTGGGAGTTCCTGCGCCACCACGAGAACCTGGAAAACACGCCGCAAATCTTCGGTGAGCTGGTGCTGATCCAGATGGTCGATCAGTTCTTCGATCGGGCTATCTACTATGCGATCTGCGGGCACGCAAGCGTCTGGGATGCACGCATGGCAAGCTAATATTTATTCATCCAGCCACTACAACAGGCAGCGTCTTTGCGCTGCCTGTTTTGTTATTACGCATCAAGCTGTCCTATTCCTTTGTTGCAGGCTGGTGGGGCGGCCATGTGGCGCAGCGTGCCGTGGACATGCCACAAGCGGGCTTTGCCGTGCTGTATCTGAAATCCCCAACCCAGCAGCAGCACGGCCACCAGGGCAATCACGGCCGCACGCGGCGCAAAATCACTGGCGGGTGCGAGCTTGGCGATCAACGCGCCAAGTAGCAGTCCGGTGAAGAGACCGCCGAAGTGGCAGGCGTTGTCGGTGGCTCCGCTGAGCGCGCCAAAGACCACGTTGTAGCCGACGAAGACCAACAGGCTCTGCATAATGCTACTGGCCATCCAGCGGTTGTTTGTGTTGCCCAGCTTGAGGCTGGCGATCACGGCGCCGGCAATGCCGAAGATGGCACCCGAGGCTCCCGCGCTGACCACCGGCATACCGTGCCAGGCGATGCTGCCCAGGCTGCCGCCAATGCCGCACAGCAGGTAGAGCACAGCAAAGGTGGCGCGGCCGTAGAGGCGCTCCGCCAGTTCGCCCAGCGACCACAGGCACCACATGTTGAAGCCAATGTGAAGTATGCCGAAATGCACAAAGCAGGAGCTGACCAGCCGCCACCACTCTCCACTCAGCGTCAATGGGCCGAAGTTGGCGCCCCAATCCACCGCCATCTGGGAAGATGGCCCCATCAGCCCGGCGCCGGCCAGCATCATGCCAACAAAGACGGCGGCGTTCAGACCAAAGATGATCTGCGTGACCAGGCGCGTATCCGTGCTGGGTTGCCGCCAGGGCACGGGCTCAACGCGCTGCGTCTCCACGTCCTCGCCGCGCGCGGCAGACTCCGCCTGCTGGCACCAGGGGCAGAGCTTACGGCCAAAGCTGAAGCCGGAGATGCTGCGACCACAACGACTGCAACGCGCCATAGACTTCGATTCCTGATCTTAAAATTTCTGAGTTAGATATTCTGGCAGTGCTTGCCGTTGCCAGCTTGTCAGCGTCAGTTGGTCAGCGAGGGCAGCTTGCCGCGATAAGCCTCGATACCAAACCATCCCACGGCCAGAAATAACGAGACTACTCCGGTCAGGATGATGCCTCGCGCGGTCTCATCCTCGCCCCGTCGCTGGTAATAGATGGCCAGGGGAAAGATGTAGCCAAATTGCAGGAGGGCGAATGTGATGTAACCCAGGGCGCGCGCCTCCGGCCAGGGCAACTCATGCACCAGCAGGAAGTATGCGCAATGGCATCCCAAGGCAAAGCCAATGCCCTTCCAGACGCTGCCCTCATCGAAAATTCTGCTTCCTCGCCCGCTGGTCATCCTGCGAATCCGCCTGCACCCCAGTGTGGGTCCGGCTCCACGATACCCCAGGACATCCATAGCAACAAATAGCCGGTATCCAGAGCATCAATGCACGATTCCCTGACTCTGGCACCGCGTCCCGTAGCGGAACTACTCCCACTCAATCGTTCCCGGCGGTTTGCTGGTGATGTCATACACCACGCGGTTGATGCCCGGCACCTCGTTCACAATGCGGCTGGAGATGGTCTTCAACACCTCGTGTGGCAGCGGCACCCAGTCGGCAGTCATGCCGTCCTCGCTGGTGACGGCCCTTATGGCACAGGTATAGGCGTAGGTGCGCTGATCACCCATCACGCCCACGCTCATCACGGGCAGCAGCACGGCAAACGACTGCCAGATCTGCTCGTAGAGTCCGGCCTTTTTAATCTCGCCGACGACGATCTCATCGGCCTCCTGCAGCAGGGCCACGCGCTCCGGCGTCACCTCGCCCAGAATACGCACGGCCAGACCGGGGCCGGGGAAAGGCTGGCGCTGCAACATGTCGTCGGGCATGCCGAGGTCGCGGCCAATGCGGCGAACTTCGTCCTTAAAGAGGTCACGTAGCGGCTCAATGAGCTTGAGCTTCATCTTCTCCGGCAGGCCGCCCACGTTGTGATGGCTCTTGATGGTGACCGAGGGGCCGCGCACGCTGACCGATTCAATCACGTCCGGGTACAGAGTGCCTTGCACCAGCCACTCCACTTTGCCACTCTCGCGCTCAATGCGATGCACTTCATCGTCAAAGACCTCGATGAATTCGTTGCCGATGATCTTGCGCTTGCGTTCGGGCTCGGTGACACCGGCCAGCTTGTCCATAAAGCGCTTTGTCGCGTCCACGGCGTCAATGTTCAGGTGGAGTTTGGTGCGCAGGTTGTGCTGCACCTTGGCGTACTCATCCTTGCGCAGCACACCGTTGTTGACGAAGACGCAGGTCAGGCGGTCGCCGATGGCACGGTGGACGAGCGTGGCGGCCACGCTGCTATCCACACCGCCGCTGATGGCGCAAAGCACGCGGCCGTTGCCCACGGTCTCCCGTACCTTCTGTACCGTGCTCTCAATGAACTTGGCCGGCGTCCAACTGGGCTGCGCCTGGCAGATGCCGAAGACGAAATTCCGCAGCAGCTCGGTACCATGCTTGGTGTGGTGCACCTCGGGATGAAACTGCACGGCGTAGTAGCGCTCGGCGACGTTTTCGATGGCAGCCACGGCGTTGTTGGTGCGCGCCACCAGGTGGAAGCCCGGCGGCAGTTTGTCAGCTTCGTCACCGTGAGACATCCAGACGGAGAGCTTTTCCGGCAGGCCGCGAAAGAGCGCCGAACTGGCTTCGACCGTTACCTCGGCATGACCGTACTCGCGCTTGCTGGCCGCGTGCACAGTGCCGCCCAGGACGTGCGTCATGAATTGCAGGCCGTAGCAGATGCCCAGCACGGGCAGCCCCAGCTTGAGCACATTCGGGTCGGTGGGCGGAGCGTCGGTGTCATACACCGAGCAGGGACCGCCAGACAGGATGATGCCCACGGGATTATGGCTGCGAATTTCATCTAGCTTGGCCGTGCAGGGCAGCACGACGGAAAATACATTCTGTTCGCGGATGCGCCGCGCAATCAGCTGCGTGTATTGCGAGCCGAAATCGAGGACAACGATGGAGGGAAGCGCCGTAGTTTCCACACTCAAGGTTCGCAGAATTCGCCCATGGCTGTAAAGGACTTCGCGAAGGAAGCTCACGGAATGGGCCGGGAATTCACTCAGCGGGCGGGCGGCTCCGCCACGGCCACCGCCGCATAGGCCGCCAGCCGCGCCAGCAGCAGCCAGTCGGAAAGCACTAGGTAGGCTAGTGTCTGCAAGGCCAGCAACGCCAACTGTAGCCATGCCGGGCTTCTGGCAGACACCGTAAATAGGGCCGCCAGCGACACTCCTATGGCTACCCCCCAGCGCGCCACGCCGTTCCAGGCGGCAATCGCCAGTAACTCCTTCCAGCGTCGGCGCGCAAAGCCAACGGCCTCGGCGTTGGCATCCAGCGGCGCACACCCATCGCGGGCCACAAACAGCGGCGCCAGTGTGAGCACCCAGTTCACCAGGCTCCAAACCGTGGCCGCCACGCCAAGCGCCAGCAGGACGATCAGCACGGTCTGCATCGGACGGTTCGCAACGCCCAGCACTGACGCCAGCAGCACGCCCGCCAGATAGCCAATCACCAGAATCAGCAGCATCACGACGCGTGCCGCCGTCAGCGAGAAATAACTGAGCCAGCGTGTAGCATCCGGCGCCAGCACGCGCTCGCCTGCCGCTTGCCGCACCAGTATGCGCGTCAGGATTCCCCGGCCGGCCGTGGCGGCCAGCACCCACAGCACGGCCGCGCCAAGTGCCACCCAGGCAGCCACCTTCAACAGCAACGGCGCATAGGGTTGGAGAATGACCACAACCGAAGCAGCGCGCGCAATCGGATCCGGAGAGTGAATCGCCTGCAACTCACTGTCGCTCAGCAGCAGCACGGGACGCACACGCCCCCATGCGGCAATCATCAGCCCCAGCACGCCAAGACCAAAGCTCCAGCGCCAAAGCAGCTCCATGGCCAGCAGCGCGGGCGTGCGCCATAGCCGCCGCATGGCATCAAGATTGGCTTCCATGCTCACGGCAAAAGCATAGCGCGTTTGCCGCCCACTGCGGACTCCCCTGCCCACTAAGCGCAAAAGAAAATCCCCACCCCGCATGAGTTGCAATGAAGAACGCGGCGGAGTGGGGATTGTGTAACGCCTGAAGCCGTTAGCCCTTGATGACGATGTTCACCAGCTTGTTCTTGACCACGATGACCTTGACGATCTGCTTGCCGGTGAGACCTTCCTTGATCTTCTCGTCGGCCAGTGCCGTCTGCTTTACCGTCTCGTCGTCAGCGTCGTGCGGCACGGTGAGGCGCTGGCGCAGCTTGCCATTGAACTGCACAACTATCTCGACCTCATCTTCCTTGGCCAACGCGGCATCGGCCACAGGCCACGGATGACGCAGCAGAGTGTTGGCATCCTCGCCCAGCACGGTCCAAAGTTCGGCCGCCAGGTACGGGGCAAAGGGACTGAGCAGCAGGACCATCTTGCGCTGGACGTCAGCCCGGAAGGCCTTTGGCGTCGCGCTGTCTGCCGTCCACAATTCGGGAGAGGCCATGCAGGCGTTCAGCAACTCCATCATGGCCGCAACGCTGGTGTTGAAGTGCCAGCGTCCCTGGAAGTCTCCGGTGATGCGCTGAATCGTCTGATGCAGTTTGCGGAGCACGTTGCGCGCCGCGGGTGTAAGTGTGGACGGGTCGTAGGCCGTTGCCTCACCCGCGCTCAGCTTCACCGGGTTTTCGGTGATGAAGCGGTACAGGCGCGAGAGGAAGCGGTAGACACCTTCAACACCCTGATCCTGCCAGTCGAGGTCGCGGTCCGGAGGCGCGGCAAACAGTGTGTACAGGCGCGTGGCGTCGGCTCCGTAGCGGGCCACCATATCATCGGGAGAGACAACGTTGCCCAAGGACTTGCTCATCTTGGCGCCGTTCTTGATGACCATGCCCTGCGTGAAGAGGCGCTCGGCCGGCTCGTCGTTCTTCACCAGTCCCAGGTCGCGCATGAACTTCGTCCAGAAGCGCGAGTACATCAGGTGCAGGATGGCGTGCTCCACGCCGCCGATGTACTGGTCCATGGGAAACCAGTAGTTGGCCACTTCACTATCAAAGGGAGCGGTGTTGATGGGGCTGGTGTAGCGATAGAAGTACCAGCTCGAATCCACGAAGGTGTCCATGGTGTCGCTCTCGCGCCGGGCGGTTTTGCCGCACTTGGGGCAGGCGACCTCGTAGAACTCCTTGACGCGGGTCAGCGGCGAACCGCCGGCCAAAGTGATCTCCACGTTTTCCGGCAGCAACACCGGAAGCTGATCCTCCGGCACCGGCAGCATGCCGCAGCCGTCGCAGTAGATGAACGGAATCGGCGTGCCCCAGTAACGCTGGCGGCTGATGCCCCAATCCTTGAGGCGGAAGGTGACGGTAGCCTTGCCGAAGCCATTCTTCTCGGCGAAGGCGGACATCTGTTTCTGCGCCTCCGTGCAGCTGAGGCCCGTGAACGGTCCGCCATCGGAGACAGAAGCGCCTTCATCGGCACAGAAGGGCAGCTCGGGCATCTCGGCCACACCATCCGGCTTGATCACCCCTCGGATGGCAATGCCATATTTCTGAGCAAACTCGAAGTCGCGCTCGTCGTGCGCAGGGACCGACATAATGGCGCCCGTGCCGTAGTCCATCAGGATGTAGTTGCCCACCCAGATGGGAACCTGCTCGCCGTTGTAGGGGTTCACCGCGTAGTGGCCGGTGAAGAATCCCTTCTTCTCCATGCTGCCGATTTCGCCATTCTCACGCGCGCGCTTCTGGTCGGCCAGCATCTCGTTGAGGCTTGCCTGCCGTACGGCATCGCTTCCAATCAGTTCCTTGACCAGCGGATGCTGCGGCGCAAGCTGCACGCTGGTGGCTCCGTAGATGGTGTCCACGCGGGTGGTGAAGACCGTGATCTTCGCCTTCGTGCCATCGGCCAGCGTGAAGTCAACGTTGGTGCCTTCGCTGCGGCCAATCCAGTTGCGCTGCATGGTGCGGACCTTCTCGGGCCAGCCTTCCATGCTGTCCAACCCTTGCAGCAGCTCGTCGCTGTAGTCGGTGATGCGCAGCGACCACTGCTCCAACTCGCGCAGCTCGACCTGCGTATCTTCGTGACGCCAGCAACAGCCATCCACTACCTGCTCGTTGGCCAGCACGGTGGCGCACTCAGGACACCAGTTGACCTTGCTCTTTTTGCGGTAGGCCAGGCCCTTCTCATACAGCTTCAGGAAGAACCACTGGTTCCAGCGGTAATACTCCGGCAGGCAGGTGGTCACCTCGCGCGACCAGTCGTAGCTGAAGCCCAAGCGCTTCATCTGCGCCTTCATGGCTGCAATGTTGTTCAGCGTCCATTCCTTGGGCTGGCGCTTGTTCTTGATGGCGGCGTTCTCCGCCGGAAGGCCGAAGCTGTCCCATCCCATGGGGTGCAGCACGTTGTGGCCGCTCATCCACATGTAGCGGGCCAGGGCGTCACCAATGGCGTAGTTGCGCACGTGTCCCATGTGCAGAGCGCCCGACGGGTAAGGCAGCATCTCCACCACGTAATACTTGGGCTTGCCGCAATTGATCGGCTCGGGAGCGTAGCGCGCCGGGTCGGTCTCCCACAGGGCGGCCCACTTCTGCTCTACCGGAGAGGGATCGTAACGGGTATCGTCTTCGGCGCGTGCGGCGCGCTGCGGCGCTTCGTTATTGGGAAGTGCGTTTGTTGAATCTGCCATAGCTGTGATTTGCCCTTAAAAGATGGCGCTGGATGCGCGAAAATCACGCACATAAGCTCCACTGGCAAGGCTGCCACCAAGGCTTATCGCGTAAAGATTGATTGTACAACCTTGCCCACGCCGGGCCGAAGTCCGCCGCACCACGGAACTGCCCGGCCCCGCTCGCCGTACATTCCTCTGTAAGCTGGCCGATGGAAGCCAAGCCCAAGCCTGTTTTCAGGAGAGCCCATTGAATTACATCTACGACTACCTCTACTTCGTCCTGTGGGGAGGCTTCTGCGTTTACTGGTGGGCCATGGGCCTCAAGGTCAAGCCGGCCGAGCGGCAGGAGTCCTATGCCAGCCGCAAGCTGCGCCTGCTGATGATGACCCTGGGCACTGTGCTGCTCTGCTGGCCGGGCATCCCGGTGCCGCTGCTACGCCTGCGCCTATACCCGCAAGGCGTGTGGAGTTTCTGGGTGGGAGCGGCGGTCACCGCCGCCGGCATCGGCTACGCCATCTGGGCGCGGCGCTATTTGGGCAGCAACTGGAGCCGGGCCGTCACAGTGAAAAAAGATCACGAACTCATCACCACTGGCCCCTACCGGCTGGTGCGCCATCCCATCTACACGGGAATCCTGCTGGGGTTGCTGGGTTCGGCCCTGGCAGTGGCCCAGGTGCGCGGATACCTGGCCGTCCTCGTCATTGGTGTGACCCTGTGGGCCAAGCTGCGCATGGAGGAACAGTGGATGCGGCAGCACTTCGGCGAGGCCTACGCGGAATACTCCAGGCACACGGCGGCCTTGGTGCCGTTCGTGTTGTAGACCTGTCGTAAATTACGCGATCAGCGCCTTCAAGGCTTCAATGTTGTGCAGGTCGTCGAGCGGCTCCTCGATCGGCGTCTCCAGAATGAAGGCTGCGTGCTGGTGGCGCGGGTCGTTCAACAGGCGGCGGAAGGGTTCCAGCCCAATGGTTCCCTGCCCGATGTTGGCGTGGCGGTCCAGATGGCTGCCGCACTCGGCCTTGGCGTCATTGCAATGCCACACGCGCACGTTGGCCAGCCCGATGGTCGCGTCCAGCAGCCGCATCGTCTCCGCATAGCCCGACTCCGTCACAATGTCATAGCCCTTGACGTGGGTGTGGCAGGTGTCAATGCAGGCGGCCACGGGGATTTCTTTGCGCAGCTCGGTGATCAGCTCTCCCGCGCTCTCAAAGCTCGAACCCAGGCTGAACTCTGCTCCGGCGGTGTTTTCAATCAGCAGGGTGAGGCCGTTTTTCTCCATCTGCAGACCCTTGGCTGCCTCGCCGATATTGCAGCAGGCGTTGGCCAGGCCCTCTTCGCGAGAAATGCCGCGGAAGCTGCCCGGATGCAGCACGACGTATTCGGCCTGGATAGTGATGGCCCGCTCCATCTCCGCCCGCAGGGCGCCGACGGACTTTGCCGTAATCTCCTCATTCGTGCCGGCCACGTTAATCAGGTAGTTGGCGTGGATGACCAGCGGCTTCAGGTCGTAGGCGGCGCGGAGCTTCGCCATCTCCTCGGCCTGCTCAGCGCTGATGTCAAAGGGGCGCCACATGCGCGGGCTGCTGCTGAAAATCTGCAGGGTGTTGCAGCCCAGCCGCCAGGCGCGCTCGGCAGCGGTCTGCACCCCGCCGCTGGTGGAAGTGTGGATGCCGATTCGCCGTCCCTTGGGCTGCGGGCGGTGCTCGTCGGCGGGGATCAGCTTGAGGATGTCTTTTTCCGGAGTGGTAGCGCTCTTCTTCACGGCTCTTGGCATGGGCAGATTGTAAGCCGGGCAGCCCGGTGCGGCCAACCCCGTTGCCCGGGATTCCCCCTCCCCATGGCCGCCCCGCAGCCCGCCCGGGGTGATATCCTAAGAATTCACATTGCCAGTCTGAGGCCCCCTTTTCCATGTCCGAACCGAAGCAACCCGAGCAGCCCACCCCTGACGCCAACGAGTCCTTTGAGAGCATCCTCGCTCAGTTCGAGCAGGAGCACGTCCACAAGACCAACGATGGCTCGCGCCAGTTGGAAGGCACCATCGTCAAAGTCACAGCCGAAAACGTGCTTGTGGACATTGGCTACAAGACCGAAGGCATACTGCCGCTGACGGCTTTTACCGGCAAGGGCGAAACGCCCGAAGTCGGCCAGAAGCTGAAGGTCAGCAGTAAGGGCCGCAACTCCGATGGCTATTACGAACTCAGCCGCCTGAAGGTGACGCTGCCCACCGACTGGTCGGCGCTGGAAAAGGCCTTTGCGGAAAAGACGGCCATCCTCGGCACCGTCACGGCGGTCATCAAGGGCGGACTCAGCGTGGACGTTGGCGTGCGCGCCTTTATGCCCAGCTCACGCAGCGGCGAGCGCGACCCCAAGGCTCTGGAAGGCCTGGTCGGCCAGCAGATTCGCTGCCGCATCATCAAGCTGGATACGGCCGAAGAAGACGTGGTGGTGGACCGCCGTGGCGTGCTGGAAGACGAAGAGCGCGCCACGCGCGAGCAGCGCTACGGCCAGTTGGAAGAAGGCGCGACCCTGAGCGGTACCGTCCGCACCCTGACCGATTACGGTGCCTTTGTGGACCTGGGCGGCGTGGATGCCCTGCTGCACGTCAGCGACATCAGTTGGGGCAGGGTCAGCAAGCCCTCCGATGCGCTCACCGTGGGCCAGCA
>CAINND010000041.1 GCA_903851035.1 uncultured Acidobacteriota bacterium
GCAGCGTTCAAACTCAACTGGGCTGCGGCAACGGGATCGGCAATCTTCCTGGCTGCCGTTCTCTCCGGTTTTGCCATGGGCCTGGGCCCGGTGACACTTGCCAAAACATTCCTGCAAACCGTCTTCAGCATCCGCTTCACCGTCATCACCATTGCGGCCATGCTCGCGCTCGGCTTCGTCACCCGCTATTGCGGCCTCGATGCCACCATGGGGCTCGCCTTTGCCCGCACCGGCGCGCTCTATCCGTTCTTTGGCACTCTCATCGGTTGGCTTGGAACTGCCACGACGGGCTCGGATACTTCTTCCAATGTTCTCTTTGGAAGTCTGCAGAAAGTGACCGCACAGCAGATCGGCGTCAGCCCGATTCTAATGGCATCAGCGAACTCCGCAGGCGGCGTGATGGGCAAGATGATTGACGCGCAAAGCATCGTTGTAGCATCCACCGCAACCCAGAACTACGGGCAGGAAGGCACCATCCTGCGGTTCGTCTTCTGGCACAGCCTGGCACTTGCGTGCATGGCAGGCATACTTGTGTATCTGTTGGCATACGTGCCTCCATTTACGCACTTCGTAGTTCGGTAGTTTCGTCGTCCCATCGGTACGTAGCATGCCGGCATCTTGCTCATCTCACAAGATGCCGGCACGCCATCCGCAAGCAAATCTCTGGAGCAGAAAATGGCAGCGTCATCAGTAGTCGAAATCAATTCCGCAACGGCAGCGCATCCCATCACCACCGAGGAAGTCGGAGCCCGTCTGAAGGCAATCCTTGAGCCCGGCCGCGTGCTCACCCGCGCCATCGACCGCATCGCCTTCGCCTCAGATGGCAGCTTGTACCGCCTCATCCCTCAGGCCGTCGTGCAGCCTGTCGATGTTGCAGAGGTGCGCACGCTCTTCCACTTCTCGCAGCAGCAGCGCGTTCCTCTCACATTTCGCGCCGGCGGCACCAGCCTCTCGGGCCAGGCCATCACCGATGGAATCCTTGTCGACATTGGCCGCCACTGGCGCGCTGCACGCGTGGAAGAGAATGGCCGCACCATCCGGGTGCAACCCGGCCTCATCGGCTCGCAGGCTAATCAGGAACTCAAACTCTACGGCGCAAAGATCGGCCCTGACCCTGCTTCCATTACTGCAGCTCGTCTCGGCGGCATCCTCTCCAACAACGCCAGCGGAATGTGCTGCGGCGTCCAGCAGAATGCCTATCACACGTTGCGTTCGCTCACCTTTCTCTTGCCTTCCGGCACGCTGATTGACACCGCGCAGCCCGATGCCGAAGCCACCTTTGCCGCAGCCGAGCCCGCTCTCGCCGCAGGCCTGCTCGAACTCAAGCAGAAGATTCAAGCCAATCCCGCTCTTGCCGGCCGCATCCGCCGCAAATATCTCAGCAAAAACACCACTGGCTATTCGCTCAACGCCTTCCTCGATTTCGACACACCGCTCGCCATCTTCAGCCACTTGCTCATCGGCGCAGAAGGCACGCTCGCCTTCATCTCTGAGGCTGTACTCAACACCGTTCCGGATCTTCCCGTGAAGACCACCGGGCTGCTCCTCTTTGAAGATTTGCACGCAGCCTGCGCCGCCATCGGCCCGCTTCGCGATGCCGGCGCCGCAGCACTCGAGCTCATGGACCGCGCCAGCCTGCGCAGCGTTGAAGACAAGCCCGGCATCGATCCTGAGATTCGCCTTCTGGGACCGACCGCCGCCGCGCTTCTGGTCGAGTTTCAGAGCGCAGACCGCCAGGCCATCGCCGCCAACACCGCGCGTGCTGAGGCCGCTGCAGCCACACTTCAGTTGCTCAAGCCTGCTCGCTTCACCGCAGATCCCGTCGAGCAGGGCAAGCTCTGGCACATTCGCAAGGGTCTCTTCCCCTCCGTCGGTGCCGTCCGCGCCAAGGGCACCACGGTCATCATTGAGGACGTTGTCTTCCCGATCGAATCCCTCGCCGATGCAGCCGTCGATCTCACCCGTCTCTTCACCAAGCACGGTTACGAAAACGCGATCATCTTCGGCCACGCCAAAGACGGCAACCTCCACTTCGTCATCGCCCAGGGATTCAACACGGAAGCTGAGACTCGCCAATACCGCGAATTCATTGACGATGTTGTAGAACTCGTCGTGCGCAAATACGATGGCGCGCTCAAAGCAGAACATGGCACCGGTCGCAACATGGCTCCCTTTGTTGAAACCGAGTGGGGCCCGGAAGCCTACGAAATCATGCAGCAGCTCAAAGCGCTGGCAGATCCGCACAACCTGCTTAACCCCGGCGTCATCCTCAATCCCGACCCCACCGCACATCTTGCAGACCTCAAGAAGATGCCCGTCGTCGAGCAGGAAGTGGACAAGTGCATCGAATGCGGTTACTGCGAGCCTATGTGCCCCAGTCGCGACCTCACGCTCACGCCACGTCAGCGCATTGTCGTTCGCCGAGAAATGCAGCGCCTCAAGGACGCCGGCGGCAGCCACGCCGCTTACGACGCGCTCAATCGCGACTTCCCCTACATGGCCCTTGAAACCTGCGCCGTCGATGGTCTCTGCGCCACCGCGTGCCCGGTCAGCATCGACACCGGCAAGCTCACCAAGCGCTTCCGTCAACTGCGTCACACCGCCATCGCCAACAACATCGCGCTCCTCATCGCGAAGAACATGGGCCTGGCGGAGTTTGGTGGGCGATTCGCCATGGGCGCGGGTCACGCGGTGCAATCCATCTTCGGTCTCGGCACCATGCGCGCCATCACCAGCGTGCTCAACAATCTCACTCGCACCATCATGGACGAGCCATTCTGGCAGTGGAGCGCCGAGATGCCGCGCCCGCGCCGCGGTTCGCTTCCGC
>CAINND010000042.1 GCA_903851035.1 uncultured Acidobacteriota bacterium
AACCTTCACGTCCGTGGGAATCTGCCGCGACAAGCCCTGCCATGCGTCGCGCGGACATTCGATGATCTTCACTTCGTTGGTAGGCAAATGTTTCTTTGGCATCGGCTATCTCAAAAAACGTCTGGAAAAATCCTGCGGTTAGAAAATATCTTCCGTCAACTCTTTCATCCGCGCCGAAGAGAACCTTGCGCGTATTTCCGCGCCGGGCTCCGTCGGCCGCAGGGTCTTCGCATCCACGGGGCACCACAGCGTGCGAGCCCGCGCCAGCACCTTGCCTTCGCGCAGAATCTCAGTGTGGCGCACAAATGCCAGTCCATCAGCTTCGCCCACCCAGGTGCGTGCGATTAAATGTTCGCCCAAAAACGCCTGCCGCTTGTAATCAATCTCATGACGGGTGATGACCCATAGCAGGCGCCGTTGCTCATCGGGCGTGGCCAGCTTGCTCCAGTGGGCAATTGCCGCCTCCTGCACCCAGCGCACGTACACCACGTTGTTCACATGGCCCAGCTGATCAATGTCCTCCGCGGCGACGGTGATGGCCAAATCAAATGTATTGTGCACGGTCTCCATAACCATTTCAGCCTACCACCATCGCGGCTTCGCTTTCCGTGCCGCACACTGCCGGACATATCCCGCGCTACGTTTGCAGCACGCCAACCTTGAACTCCTCCACCCGCGGATTGCAGTGCGCGGCGGCCAGAGCCCACGCCAGCGCTTCGCGCGTCCGCGCCGGATCAATGATCTTGTCAATCCACAGCCGCGCCGCGCCGTACTGCGGCTTCATCTGCTCTGTGTACGTCGCGCGCGTACTCTCGTAGAGCTCCTTGCGCGCGGCCTCGTCCACCGGCTTTCCTTCGCGCTCCAACTGCTTCACCTTGATCTCCACCAGAGTGTTGGCCGCCGACTCGCCGCTCATCACGCTGTAACGCGCCGTGGGCCAGGCAAAAGCGAATCGCGGATCGTAAGCCTTGCCGCACATTGCGTAGTGCCCGGCGCCAAAGCTGCCACCCACGATCACCGTGATCTTCGGCACCACACTGTTCGACACGGCGTTCACCATCTTCGCCCCGGCCCGTATGATGCCGCTCCACTCCGCGTCGCGCCCCACCATAAATCCGTTCACGTCGTGTAAAAAGACCAGCGGCACGCGTCCCTGGTTGCAGTCCATGATGAAGCGTGCGGCCTTCTCCGCGCTCTCCGTATAAATCACACCGCCGAACTCCGTGCGCCGGTTTCCCTGGTGATCCACCTGCGTCGCGTGCAGCTTCTGGTTGGCCACAATGCCCACGGCGTGGCCGTCAATGCGAGCGTAGCCGCACAGTAGCGTTTCGCCATAGCCGGCCTTGTACTCGTCAAACTTGCTGCCATCCACCACCCGCGCAATGATCTCCCGCATGTCATATGGTTTGCTCAGGTCGCTTTCGTAGATGCCGTAAAGCTCCTCAGCCTTATACAGCGGCGGCGTGGCGGCAATGCGGTTAAACGGAGCCTCCGGCCGCGCGCCCATCTTCTCCACCAGGCTGCGCACCCGAGCCAGACACGCCTCGTCCGTCGCCTCGCGGAAGTCCACCGTCCCGCTGATCTCCGCGTGCATCTTCGCCCCGCCCAACTCTTCGGCCGAAACCTTCTGACCAATCGCCGCCTGTACCAAGGCCGGCCCGGCCAAGAACAATCCGCTGCCCTCGGTCATCAGGATGTGGTCGCACATCACCGGCAGATACGCTCCGCCTGCCACGCACATGCCCATGATCGCCGTAATCTGCGGAATTCCACGCGCGCTCATCACGGCGTTGTTGCGGAAGACCCTCCCGAAGTCGTCCTGATCGGGAAAGACGTCCTCCTGCAGCGGCAGAAAAACTCCCGCGCTATCCACCAAGTAAATCGTCGGAAGGCTGTTCTCCAGCGCAATGTTCTGCGCGCGGATCACCTTCTTCGCCGTCATCGGGAAGAACGCTCCGGCCTTCACCGTGGCGTCGTTGGCGATGATCATGA
>CAINND010000043.1 GCA_903851035.1 uncultured Acidobacteriota bacterium
CGCTCGCACCTGCCGCATCATTTTGCGCATTTCAAGCGGCGTAGCTTCCCGCTGATTCTGGACTGGTATCTGCTGCGCGAGTTCACCACCATGTTCGTCATGGTGCAGTCGAGCATCGTGCTGATTCTGCTGGTCTTCACCTTCTTTGACCTGATGGGCGACATCCTGCGCAACCACGCGCCGCTCTCCATGGTGGGCGCGTACCTGCTGAATCTCACGCCGAGCATGGTCTACCAGAGCACTCCCCTCAGCGTGCTGATTGCCACGCTGGTGACCTTCGGCGGGCTGAACCGGACCAGCGAACTGACGGCGATGAAGGCCACCGGCATCAGCCTGTACCGCCTGGTGATTCCGGTGGTCGCGATTGGGGCGATTCTGGGTGCGGCGCTCTTCGCCTTTGACCAGAGCTATCTGCCGCAGGCCAACCGCCGCCAGGAGGCGCTGCGCAACACCATCAAGGGCCGCCCCGCGCAGACCACCCTGCACCCGGACCAGAAGTGGATCTTCGGCGCGCAGCAACCCGGCCAGCCGGAGCGCATCTTCTACTACCAGTTTTTCGACCAGGATGCCAACGCCTTTGCGAACATGACAGTCTTCGAGTTTGACCCGGTGAGTTTTGCCGTGACCCGGCGCATTTTTGCCGCTCGCGTGGTTTGGAATGCCGAAGAGCACGCCTGGAACTTCGAAAATGGCTGGGTTCGCAACTGGCAGGGACAGGCATTTACCGGCTTCCGGCCATTTCTCCTGGCCGACTTCCCGGAGATCAGCGAAGGGCCCGGCTACTTCAAGAAAGAAAACCTGCAGTCGCAGGAGATGAACTACGGGCAACTGCAGCACTACATCAACGACCTGCGCCAAAGCGGCTTTGACACCATGCGGCTGCGGGTGCAGCTCTATCACAAGCTGGCCTATCCGCTGGTTTCCATCATCATGACGATTCTGGCCGTGCCGTTTGCCGTCTCCATGGGACGACGCGGGTCGCTGACCGGCTTGGCCACCGCAATCGGCATCGCCATCAGCTACTGGGTCATTGCCGGACTTTTTGACGCCATGGGCAGCGTGAATTACCTGCCACCCACCCTGGCTGCCTGGTCGCCGGATATTCTATTCGGCCTGGCGGGCAGCTATATGCTGCTGCGCACGCCCACCTAGGCCTTCTTCACAGTGACGCGGTGCCGCGGGCTCAGGCCCTCAATCGCCATCGTCAGCATCACTGCCGACATGCCGAGGTTTTGCACTCCCAGGCCGGCGCCGGACTGCGAATCGTAGTGCTCCCAGACACCTACCTTCAGCGCGTTATCCAGCAGCTTGCCGGCAAGTTCCGCGGCTACTTCCTTTTCTCCGTAAAGAGCCAAGCCGGCGGCGGTCTGGTAGACGGTGGAGGGCCAAACATCTCCGCGCCAGAAGCCGAAGCTGCGGTACTCCTTGTAGTGGTTGTCAACTGAGGGCAGCGGCAGTGGCGTGGCCCAGGCCGACGTGTGCACGGTTGCAGCCATGCGCTTGGCTTGTGCCGCAGTGGGCACGCCAGAGAAGAGCGGCACCAGCGCGCCGACCGTGGCCGGCAGTACCTTTTCCATCGTCTTGCGGCGAACGGCAAGGAAGCAACCCGCTTCCTCGTCCCACATATGCTCGCGCATGGCGGCGATTCCCTTCTCATGCCGAGCCTTGCGGCGGGCAGCCATGGCAGTGTCACCGGCAGCCTTGGCCAACCGTTCCAGACTCGCTTCCGAGGCCAGCAGGTAGGCCGTGTTGGCGGGGATGTAAATGTCGCCGTACCAGGGGCCATTGTCCGGCCCTGCAGGGCGCCCCGGATGCGGCGTGAGCTTGAGGGTATCGAGATCGACCTCGTTGTCGTAGGTTTCGTAGCGGGCGTTCTGCGTAATACCGTCGTAGGAGCCCACCGTGACCAGGCCCACGCCCTCCACATCGCGCTCGCGCCAGTACCATTCGTTGAAGGCTTCCAGGCCGGCAAGGCTTTCGCGGACAAGCTGCAGGTCGTGGTTGCGCCGGTAAACCCGCTCCACTCCCCAGGCGATAAGCGGCGCCTGCGAAAAGCCGGGAAAGGTCTTCCAGGTCTTGCCGGTGAATTCTGTCGTGCCGCTGTCCGGCGCGATGAAGTTGGGCACGAGCCCGCGCGCGTATGCAGGCTTCACGGCACTCAGCCGCGCCTGCGCATCCCAATAGTTTTGGTAGACGCCGCGCACAAACTCCTCGTGACCAGGGAGAATCACCAGCAGATCGGTCAGGAAGGTGGTATCCCAAATCCACTGGCCAATATACCCGCCGCCTGGGATAAGCCACGCATGCTTGATTGGCGGCTCGGCTGGCTGCACGCGGCCCAGCAAGCAATGCTCGTAAACATCGGCGGTGAACTTCGCCATCTCCGGCGAGGCAAACTCAAAGTGTCGGGCCAGCAGCGCTTCAATCTCCGCACGCGAAGGAACCGCAGCCCCAACCGCCTGCCCAAAACCGGTTTTTCCGGCCAGGCCCACTCCGGCCACACCCGCAACCATGCACTCCAGAAATCTGCGACGATCCAAGACTTGTACCCTCCGGCCACGCTTTCACAACCCCGAAAACATCTGGCCGAATTATAGCGACCCGACTGCAACCCTGGCCCCTGCGCGGAACGCTCCCGGTACAATGGCAATATGCTCGGCGACCTGAAACCGCTGCTCCGCTACATGGCCCGCTACCGCTGGGGATACGTGTGGGGCACCCTTGCCCTGCTGGGCAACAATGCCGCCGGCGTTGCGTTCCCTCTTCTCGTCGGCAAAGCGATTGGCGAACTCAATCAGCTGACCTTCAACTCACCGGAGATGCGCCGCACCACTCTCTTTTACGCCGGACTTATCCTGGGCAATGCGGTGCTGAAGGGCGTATTCCTGTATGCCTCGCGCTGGATCCTCATCGGCATCTCGCGAGAGATTGAGTTCGACCTGCGCAACGACCTCTTCCGCCAGCTTGAGCGGCAGGACGCAGGCTACTACCAGCGCAACCGCACCGGCGATATCATGGCCCGGCTCACGAATGATTTGAACGCCGTGCGCCAGTTGCTGGGCCCGGCGATCATGTACAGCGCCAACACGGTGATGTTCTCCGTCGGCGCGTTGTATTTCCTCCTGCGCATCAGCCCATGGCTCACGCTGGTGGCTCTGGCGCCCATGCCGATTGCCAGCATCCTGGTACAGTACTTTGGCGCGCGCATTCACGAGCGCTTCGAGCGCATCCAGGCGAGCTTTTCCGAGATTACCGCGCATGCGCAGGAGAACTTCTCCGGCGCACGGCTCATCCGCGCCTTTGCCCGGGAAGACTCCCAGATTCGCTCGTTTGAGAAGGCCAATCAGCAGTACATCGGTCGCGCTCTGCGCCTGGTGCAGTTGATGGGCATGCTGTGGCCGACCCTGGAATTTGTGCTGGGCGTGGCCATGGTCATCACCTTTTACGCAGGTGGGCGGCTGATTCTGGCGCACCGCATTGAGGTCGGCCAGTTCGCCTCCTTCAACACCTTCATGGTGATGCTCACCTTCCCGATTATCGCGGTAGGCTGGGTCATCAATCTCTTCCAGCGTGGCACCGCAAGCATCAAGCGCATTGACGAAATTCTGCGCGCCGAGCCCTCCATCGACGACCGCGATGCGGATACGTCGCTGGCCGGCACACGGCTCGATGGAGCAATTGAATTCCGCGGCCTCAGCTTTCACTATGGCGAGCGCAAGGTGCTGGACAATATCCACCTGACGATTCCCGCCGGCTCAACGCTGGCGATTGTCGGCCCCACGGGCTCCGGCAAAACCACGCTGGTAAACCTGATACCTCGCCTGCTCGATGCCGACACGGGCACGCTGCTTATGGATGGGCGGCCAATCCGCAGCTACCCCCTCGATACCCTGCGGAGGAGCATCGGCGTAGTGCCGCAGGAGACATTTTTGTTCAGTGAATCGCTTCGCGAGAATGTGCGCTTTGGCGCGCCGGATGCGACGGAAGAAGAAGTGATGGCCGCAGCCGAAGCCGCGCATATCCGCAAGGAGTTTGAGGAGTTCCCTGCCGGCTTTGACACCCTGGTGGGCGAGCGCGGCGTAACCCTCTCTGGCGGGCAAAAGCAGCGCACCTCGATTGCGCGCGCCCTGCTGCGGCGTCCCAGCATTCTGATTCTCGACGATGCGCTGGCCAGCGTGGACACCTACACAGAAGAGCGCATTCTCGAAGGGCTGCGCCAGTACACCTGCCGCAACTGCCCTCAGGGAACGACGACGATTCTGATCTCGCACCGCATCTCCACGGTGCGCGATGCGGATCAGATTGCCGTGCTGGAGCATGGCCGCATCCTGGAACTCGGCACGCATGAAGAACTGCTGGCCAAGGGCGGCTACTACACCAGCCTCTACGAGAAGCAACTGCTGGAAGAGGAACTTTCCGTTACCGGATAGCAGTGCAGGAAATTCATGCAGTCCAGCTTGAAGATGCCCCGCCTTCCGAAACGGTGATTCTCGCCGCGCGCGCTGCTGCCATATGCGGCACAGCTTGAATAGTCTGCTCGCGGGCAACTTGTTTCCACGCATCCCGCACGGTACGCACGCAACCACTGACAGCCTCAAATC
>CAINND010000044.1 GCA_903851035.1 uncultured Acidobacteriota bacterium
ATGGTGTCTATTACAAGTAATTTAATGTTTAGATCATCATTTGATATAATCGTATCTGTTAACTCATCTAATTCTTCGTACTTGTTTATGTTGGAGTAAATAAATCTGTCTGGTTGCTTCCTTCGGAGGTACGGATGACGACGGATTGCGAAAACCGCTGAAAATTCAAGTTTATCAGAGGGCGCAAGGGCAGGGCATTTCTGAGCGCTAACGCGGCGGCAAAGGAAAAGGCCCGCCGAGGACGGGCCTTGGAAATACTTGCCGGAAGGCTTTATTTCAGCTTTTTCTTCAGCAGCTCGTTCAGCGTGGCCGGGTTGGCCTTGCCCTGGCTGGCCTTCATCACCTGGCCCACAAAGAAGCCGATCATCGTCGTCTTGCCGGCGCGGTACTGCTCCACCTGTTTGGGGCTGGCGGCGATTACTTCGTCAATCATTTTTTCCAGGGCGCCCGTGTCGCTGATCTGCTGCGGCTTTTCCTTCTCGTAGATGGCGGGGAAGTCCACCTTCTGCTCGAAGGCGTGGTCGTAGAGCTCTTTCAGAATTTTGCTGCTGATGGCGCCGGTCTCCAACAGGTCGGCCGAAAGGCGCGCGCCGGCGATGGTGACGGGCGAGTCTTCCCATTCCAGATTGAGAGCCTTCAGGCGGCCCTGCAATTCGCTGAGCAGGATGTTGGCCAGGCGCTTGGGACTCTTCGCCTTTTTCGCTTCGCTCTCAAACAGATCGGCGCGGGATTGCGTGGCCGTCAGCGTGGCGGCATCGCCCGCGCTCAGTCCGTATTCGGCGACCAGACGCTGGCGCTTTGCCTCCGGCAACTCGGGTAGCGTGGCGCGGATGGCTTTCTGCCGCGCCTCGTCCACGATGAGCGGCAGCAGGTCGGGCTCCGGGAAGTAGCGATAGTCGTGGGCACGCTCCTTGCTGCGCATGGAATACGTCCGTCCCTCGCCGGGATTATAGAGGCGCGTCTCCTGCTGAATCTGGCCGCCGGATTCGAGGACCTCGGTCTGGCGCTCGATCTCGTACTCCAGGGCCTGGCGGACGAAGCGGAAGCTGTTGACGTTTTTGACCTCGACCTTAGTGCCCAGCTTCGTCTCACCACGCAGGCGGATGCTGACGTTGGCGTCGCAGCGCAGGGAGCCTTCTTCCATGTTGCAGTCGCTGACGCCGGTGTAGAGGATGATCTCCTTCAGCTTGGTCAGGTACTCAAAGGCCTCGTCCGGAGTGCTGATTTCGGGCTCGCTGACGATTTCGGCCAGAGGTGTGCCGGTGCGGTTCAAGTCCACGTAAGTTTTGGTGTCGCTGTCGGCAAAGCCCTCGTGCATGCTTTTTCCGGCGTCTTCTTCCATGTGCAGGCGGGTGATGCCGATGCGCTTAGGCTGACCGTCGGCGGCGGTAACGTCGATGTAGCCATGCTCGGCCAAAGGCTTATCGAACTGGCTGATCTGGTAGCCCTTGGGCAGGTCGGGATAGAAGTAATTTTTGCGGGCGAAGATGCTGCGCTCGTTGACCACCAGGTTCAGCGCCTGTGAGGCCTTGACGGCGAACTCCACCGCCTGATGATTGAGCACCGGCAAGGAGCCGGGCATGCCCAGGCAGACGGGGCAGACGTTCGTGTTCGGCGCCGAGCCGAAGACGTTGGGGCAGCCGCAGAAAATCTTGCTGCGGGTCAGCAACTGCACGTGCACTTCAAGGCCGATGACCGCCTCGTACTTCGTCGTCACAGGGTTTGCCGTGGGAGCCATACTTGATTATAGCCAAGCCGTGGGCAGGTTAAAGTCCTAGCGCAGCGGAGCCAGCTCAACCTCAAGATACATCAGCTCGCGGCCACCGGCATCACGCAGCCCGTTGGCGTAAAGGCGTGCCCCGCGCGCGGGGTTGGGCAGGTCGGCGACATCAAAGAAGATAAAGCCATAAACGGAAGAGTGCGGCTCCACTGTACGGGCCTGGAAGATGGCACGCTTCAGTTCGTCGAGTTCGGCCTTTGGTATGAAGCCGTGCGGCTTGTTGCGTCCCGGCGTGGGCATGGGCAGGTTATCCTGCGCGCGGGAGTGCGGGGCGCGGATGGAGGTGAAGACGCGCTCCAGATCGTCGAGCGTATAGGGCGCGGCCTTGGCGCGGTCGCGGGTAACCAGCTGAAAGCGCACGCTGTCGAGGGCGATGGGGTAGTCGCCATCGTTGGTAAAGACCACCAGCACGGGCAGCACCGAGTGCTCCAGCATTTTGGCGTGAAAGATGGCGGCCTGGGCCGGTGTGTCGTAACTCTCAACGCCCAAGGCAAGGTGTTCGCGTGTATCCACAAAATGCGAGGGCATCTGCCCGGCCGGGCGCAGCGGAGGCATGGCAAATTCGCGTGCCAGAGCCGCTCCGCCAAGCGTGACCAGCAGCAGGGCGATCAGCAGGGTGTACGTCGGGAGCGCGATGCGGGGTTGGGATCTCATGCGCAGGATTATAGGCCCGGGCCTTTTCCGCCGCACTCTTCTACAATGGCAAGCGTGTATTTCCTTTACAGTTTCGTGCTGACCCTGGGGCTCGTCATCACCCTGCCGTGGTGGCTGCTGCAAATGCTGCGCCTGGGCAAATATCGCGCCGGGCTGTGGGAGCGCCTGGGCATGGTTCCGGCGCGTGTGCGCCTTGGTGCGGATGCACCTGAGGCGGCGCTGCCCGTGGCGTGGATTCATGCGGTCAGCGTGGGCGAGGCCCTGGCCGTGGCTCCGCTGGTGAAAGAACTGCGTGGGCGCGGCTGGCGAGTGGTCGTCAGCACGACGACGCACACCGGGCAAAAACTGGCGCGGCAAAAGTTTGGCGAGCAGAACGTATTCTACTTTCCGCTGGACCTGCCATTCTGCATCCATCCCTACCTGCGCGCGTTGAAGCCGCGCCTGGTGGCCATGGCGGAAACCGAGTTGTGGCCGAACTTCCTGCGGTTGGCGCGCGAAAGCGGCGCGCGGGTGGCCGTGGTGAATGCCCGCATCAGCGACCGCTCGCTGCCGCGCTATCTGCGCTTCCGCGCGCTGCTGGAAAAGGTGATGGCGCCGGTGGAGCTGTTTTTGGCGCAGAGCGATCTGGACGCCGAGCGTTTGCGGCAGATGGGCGCCCCGGCATCGCGCGTGGAGTGCCTTGGCAACCTGAAATTTGACGCCGCGCCTCCGGCGGAAAATCCTGCGGTGGAGCAGCTTGGCGCACAACTGCGCAAGACCGGAGCTCCGGTTATCGTGGCGGGCAGTACCGTGGATGGCGAAGAAGAGTACATATTGCAGGCCTTCCGCATGGTGCTGCTGGAGCATCCTTCGGCCACGCTGGTGCTGGCTCCGCGCCATCGCGAGCGCTTTAAGGAGGTGGCGGAGATATTGCGTGAGCGCCGCGCGAACTTCGTCCGCCGCTCCGAGGCCGCATCGGCCGAGGCGGACCTGAAGGGCAAGATTCTGCTGCTGGATACGCTTGGCGAACTGGCTGCCATCTATCGCTATGCCGATGTGGCTTTTGTCGGCGGCTCGCTGGTACCCAAGGGCGGACACAACATTCTGGAGCCGGCATATTTTTCCAAGGCCATCCTCACCGGCGAGTACACGGCGAACTTCCGTGCCATTCTGCATTGTTTTGAGGAGGCAAGGGCCGTAGTGCGCTGCACGCCAAAAAATCTCGGGCTGACCCTGCTGTTGCTGCTGCGGGAGGCTCACGAGCGCGAAGGCCTTGGCGAGCGCGCCCATCAGGTGTTGCTGGCGCAACAGGGCGCCAGCCGCCGCACCGCCGAGCGTTTGCTGCGCATGACGGAGGAAGCGTAATGCGCGATCCCCTGACATGGTTCTACGCGCAGGCGATAGCCCACCGCAACGCCCGCTTCGATGATGGCCGCGCAGAGATTTTGCGGCTGCGCCTGCCGGTCATCAGCGTGGGCAACCTGAGCGTGGGCGGCAGCGGTAAGACTCCCTTTGTGCAACTGCTGGGGCGCTGGCTTGCGGCGCGCGGCATTGCCTATGACATTTTGAGCCGTGGATACGGGCGCAAAACAAAAGGCGTGTTGCGCGTGGACGACGCCGGCACGGCCGATGACTACGGCGATGAGCCGCTGTTGCTGGCGCGCTCGCTGGGTGTTCCGGTCTTTGTCGGAGAGGATCGCCATGCGGCGGGAGTGGCGGCAGAGGAGTTCGCGGCAACGCAAAAGAATCCTGCACGGCTGCATCTGCTCGACGACGGCTTTCAGCATCGCCGCCTGCATCGCGACTTCGACATCGTGCTGCTGAACTCGGCGGATTTGCGCGGGCAGTTGCTGCCCTTTGGACGCCTGCGCGAGCCCCTGTCGTCGCTCGGACGGGCGCAGGCCGTGGCCGTACCCTCGGATTTAGCCACACTGCTGCCCGGGGGCAATGTGTGGCGTACGCGGCGGCGCATTGAGTTTGACGTGCCGCCGCCGGCGCGTCCGCTGGCCTTCTGTGGGCTGGCCAACCCAAAACAGTTCTGGCAGTCACTGGAGGCGGCGGGCGTGCAGTTGGTGGGCACCTACGCATTTGGCGATCATCACCGCTACACGGCGCGCGACATGGCGCTGCTGAAAAATCTAACCGCGCTGCACGGAGCCGATGGCTACATCACCACGGCGAAGGACGCGGTCAAGCTGCCGACCGGTGCACTGACGCCGCTGGTGGTGCCGCAACTGCGCGTGGAAGTGGATGAGGCCGACCATCACTTTGCCGCCATGCTGGAGGCGATCGGAGTGCGATGAGCCCAGCGGACGAGCTTCCGGCGGCTGTTGTGGATGGCTTCGGTCTACGCATCAAACAGTGGCTGGCCCTGATGCTGCGGATGCTCATTTTTCTTTTTGTCATGGTGCCCGCTCTGGCGGCTACCACCGTGCTGATGGCCGTCACCAACCCCAGTGTTTTGTACGTGGAGCGCCGCCGCGTGCTGCTGACCTATTCCTGGTGGAACGCCTGGCGCTGGGTGCGGGCAATACCGCCGAGAGTGCCGCAACAATCGCCGCATAATGAGCGATAGCAACTGGCGGGCGCATGCCAAGTCAGCCAACGCTCTAAAATATCCCCGGCTGTACTATGATGAACCCCATGCTGCTTGTTTTGGACATTGGCAATGTCGGCAATCCGCGTGAATTTACGATTTTAGAGTTTGCAAATCTTGTACGGAAGAAATATAATCCTAAGGCTAAAATCGTTTATCAACCCCTGCCACAGGATGACCCCAAACAACGGCGTCCCGATATCACCATGGCCCGCAACGAATTGAAGTGGGAACCTAAGGTGAATTTAGAGGAAGGCATCGGTCTTACGATGGATTACTTTGCCAATAATCGGTAAAAACAAAGAGGTTTCTCTTGGTCACTAAAGAAGAAATTATTGCATTCGAAAAAGACATTGCTGATATATTTGCTACTGGCGTTATCCGTGCGCCGGTGCATTTACGCGCGGGGCGTGAAGATGATTTGATCAAGATTTTCAAGGACCACCAGATCGGCGATCTTAATATTTGAATTCAGTACGGTAACAGACTGGTAAACAACGACGACCAGCGGCAAATCGAAAAGAGTGCCG
>CAINND010000045.1 GCA_903851035.1 uncultured Acidobacteriota bacterium
CGGCCAGGGCCACGCGCAGAGCCTCGTTGTAGGCCGGCCGGCACTGTGGGCATCCCACTGAGTTCAGGTACAGCGTCCAGCCCTTCAGCCCCACGGCCTCCAGCAGAGCGGTCAGCATCTCCACCACTTCGGCGTCACGTATCGGCAGCTCGCTGCCTGCGGTTGCAGGTCCCAGCACCTCGGCGCCAATCTGGTAGAACTGGCGGTAGCGCCCCTTCTGCGGACGCTCACGGCGGAACTGCGGGCCAATGTAGTAGAGCTTTTGCAGCAATCCGGTCTTCTCAAGATTGTGTTCGATATAAGCGCGCACTACGCCAGCCGTATTCTCCGGACGCAAGGTCAGCGACTGTGTCTTCTCGCTCGCTGCCCGGGCCTTGTCCTCCCAGGTGAACATCTCCTTGCTGACGATGTCCGTCTCCTCGCCCACGCCGCGGGCGAACAGTTCCGTGCTCTCAAACACCGGGGTGCGGATCTCCTGGAAGTTGTAGCGCGCAAACACCTCGCGCACCTTCTGGTCCACAAAGTTCCACAGCCCGGTGTCGGGCGGCAGCAGATCGCGGGTTCCTCGTACGGCCTTGATCATTTCTTTCCATTCCTTGTGCGGAAGACCGCAATCTCCGGGAAGGGATAATCCATCTGGTGCGCGGCTTCGCGGGCAATCGGCTCGCCATACACGCGCTCCACCAGGTACAACGCCATGTCCATGCCGGCCCGTATGCTAGCCGCCGTCACGATGTTGCCGTCAATCACCAGGGGCAACTCCGGCATCAGGCTGGTGCGCGGAAAACGCTCGCGGAAAAAATCCACCGAGCGGAAGTGCGTGGTGGCCGTCTTGCCCACCAGCAGCCCGGCTTCGGCCAGCAGCAGCGAGCCCGTTCCCACGCTCAGCAGCCGCTCCGCCCGTGGCGCCATCTTCTTCAACCACTCCAGCGTGTCGGAGTCGTGCATCAGTGCCCGAATGCCATGTCCGCCCGGCACCAGCAGGATGTCCAGCTCCGGGCAGCTCGCGTAGTCCTCGTTCGGCAGAATGTTCATGCCGCCGCTGGCCCGCACCGGCCCTTTGTCCTCGGCAATCAGCAGTTGCCGAAAGGGAGACTCCGTCTCGCGCCGTGTCTCTTCGTCCAGCCGCGTGGTGGCAAACACCTCGAAGACGCCGCAAAAATCCAGCACCTCAACGTCCGGATAGATCAGGATGCCGACCGTTCTGGTTTCGGTGGTCAGCGGGCCGGCCAGTTGGTTCACCGTCCCATCTCCTTCAGGTACTGCTCCTTGTAGCCCAGGTAGTTCGTGCGATAAGTCAAAATGCTGGCTTTCTCCTCTTCCGTCAGATAGCGGCGAAACTTGCCCGGCGCTCCCATCCACAGCGAACCCGGCTCCACCACCGTGCCCTCGGGAATCAGCGTTCCGGCCGCGATGATCGAGTCATGTCCAATCCGCGCGCCGTTCAGCACAATCACGCCCATGCCGATCAGGCAGCGGTCTTCCACCACGCAGCCGTGCAGCGTCACCGTGTGGCCCACCGTCACGTCCTCGCCTACAATCACCGGCCACTTGCCCAGCATGCCGTGCATCACGCTGTTGTCCTGGATGTTGCTGTTGCGCCCGATGCGGATCATATGAACGTCGCCGCGGATGGTGCAGTTCATCCAGATGCTGGCGTCTTCGCCCAGCACCACGTCGCCAATCACCTGCGCGCTCTGGTCCACATAGCAGCTTTCCGGAATCGTGGGCAGTACGCCCTTGTATGGCCGGATCATCGTCCTGCTCCTGTATCTGATTGCGGTATGGCCCTGGCCGAAGCTACCGGCGGAGGCGCTCCATGGCGCCATAAAGGGCTTTCCCAGCTTTTGACCATACCAGAACCCACGGCGTGATGAAACCTCATGCGGGCCCCGCGCAAACCGTCGCCGCGGTCGTCTGCATGGCTCATTCCTGCCACATTGCGGCGGCGCTCGTGTCCTCCGGCCATCTTATCTTTTGGATAGGTAGCAGGATTGGCCTATATTTTCACTCGCTCAACCCCCGGTTCTCTAGTAATATGCCTGGCATCATACTGGAATCATAGAGTGCCGCTTCCATCGCATCTGCTCGCGGGGTTGATCTCTGCCTGGCCGATGCGGCTGTTAACGCGCTTCTTCGCAGATCGCCGGGTCCGGCCCGGTGTGGATTGGCGTTCATCGCGCAGTGGCGCAGTGCTCTGTTGTTCGGGCCAGTAAGAGGGGGACCCATGGAATTCCAGGACCGAGTACTCAAGTGTGTGGATTGCGGCGAGGACTTTATCTTTACCGCGGGCGAACAGCTCTTCTTCCACGACAAGCAGTTCAAGAACGAACCCAAGCGCTGCAAGGCCTGCAAAACCAAGCGCGCTCCCGCCCAGGGCCAATCGCGAAACTTCGTCAAGCAGGAGACGGTGGCAACCTGCTCGCAGTGCGGCAAGGATACGGTCTTGCCCTTCCGGCCCTCGCAGGGACGGCCGGTCTTCTGCCGCGAGTGTTTCGCATCGCAAAAGAAGGGTTAACCCCGGTGGCCCTCCGCCGCCCCACATAGCCCCACATCGCTGGCTGCCCGCCACCATATAATGGTTGTGTGGCCGGTTATTACGTGGAAAATTTCGGCTGTCGCGCCACCCAGGCCGACGGTGCAGCCATTGAGCGTCAGCTCAATCAGGGCGGACTCGTCCGCGCCGGCAGCCCCGCTGATGCCGACGTGGTCGTGCTGAACACCTGCACCGTCACCCGCTCGGCAGATCAGGACGCCCGCTCGGCCATCCGCCGCATCCACCGCATCAACCCATCGGCCCGCATCCTCGTCACCGGATGCTACGCCCAGCGCGCACCCCAGGAGATTGCCGCCATCGAAGGTGTCTCTCTTGTCGTCGGCAACTCGCACAAGCATCAGCTCGCGGAACTGGCCGCTGCCGGTGGCTTCGTGTCGATTGGTGCGATTGGCCATCTGCCAACCGCAGAGCACGCCGCGCCCACCTCCGCACCCATATTCGTCGAAGACATATTCGCCCACTCCGAGCTCATGGCCGCGCCCGTCTTTGACAGTGACAACGAAAAGACGCGCCCTAACCTCAAGGTGCAGGATGGCTGCAACAATCGCTGCTCGTTTTGCGTCATTCCCTTTGTCCGTGGCCGCAGCCGTTCGCTGCCTCTTGGCGAGGTGCTGGCCAACGTTGATCAACTGGTCGTCAACGGTTATCAGGAGATCGTTCTCAGCGGCATCAACCTGGGCAAGTGGGGACGCGACCTCCGCGCCCACTCCAGTATCAATCCGGCCGTCGAGCGCCTGCGCTTCTCCGACCTTCTCCGCGCCATCCTCGAGCAGACCTCCGTGCCGCTCGTGCGCATCAGCAGCGTGGAGGCCATGGACTGGAGCGACGAACTCATCACCCTCATGGAATCCACCCCGCGCATCGCGCGCCACGCTCACGTACCGTTACAGAGCGGCAGCGATCGCGTGCTGCGCCGCATGCATCGCCGCTACCGCCCCTGGCATTACGAAGATCGCATCACTCGCATCCACGAAGCTTTGCCACAGGCCGCCATCGGCGCCGACGTCATGGTGGGCTTTCCCGGCGAGACCGATGCTGAGTTCGAGGAGACGCGCCAGTTTATCGAGCGCCTACCCTTCACCTACCTGCATGTCTTCACCTACTCCTCGCGCCCCGGCACACCCTCGGCGGAGATGGCCTCACAGGTTCCCGCGCCCGTGGTCAAGCAGCGCAACCGCATCCTGCGTGAGCTGGCCGCCGCCAAGAAGCACGACTTCCAGCAGCAGTTCCTCGGTGGCACGCTCCCGGCCATCACCCTTACCGCGCAGCACAACGGACGCACCGAGGCCCTCACCTCGAACTATCAGAAGCTCTGGCTTCGTGGCGCACTTCCCGCGAATCGAATGCTCACCGCGCGCATCCATTCCATCGAGGGCGAATGTCTGGTGGGAGAAGCAGAATAGGTTTCAAGGTTTTCAGGTTTCAAGGTTTCAAAGTAAGAGCCACGAGCGCTGGGTTCAAAGGTAAAACGTATAACGCGGTGTGCCGGATGAATGCCGAAAACCCTGCACACGGCAGGGTTTGATCTTGCTCTGGCCTTTACCTTTGAAACTTTGAAACCTTGAAACTTGGCCCGTCCCCCATCGCCCCATGAAAGGAATCTGTCCCATGCCCAGCGTCTATGATTTCAGCGCCAAACTCAACAACGGGGAAGTGAAGCCGCTCTCCGACTATCGCGGCAAAGTGCTGCTCATCGTCAACACGGCCAGCAAGTGTGGATTCACCCCGCAATACAAGGGGCTGGAGGAGCTTTACCAGAAGCATTGCGCCCAAGGCCTTGAGATTCTGGGCTTTCCCTGCGATCAGTTCGGCCATCAGGAGCCCGGCACGGACGACGAGATCAAGAGTTTTTGCGAGCTGAACTACGGCGTGACGTTTCCGCTCTTTGCCAAGATCGAGGTCAATGGCGACGGTGCCGATCCGCTCTACAAGTTCCTGAAAAGTCAGGCTGGAGGCCTGCTCGGCGAGGGCATCAAGTGGAACTTCACCAAGTTCCTTGTAGGCCGCGACGGGCAGGTGCTGGAGCGCTTTGCGCCCATCACCACACCGGCGGCAATCGAATCCCATGTGGTAAAAGCGCTCGGCGTTTAAGCTACGCACGCACCGCGCACTGCCATGCCAACTGCCGCCCGTGCTATACTTTAGGACGAATTAGTACCCTCGGAGGACTGTATCGACAAGCGTTTTGTACGCACGAATGAGCGTATTCGCGTCCGCGAAGTGCGCGTAATTGATGATCAGGGCGAGCAACTTGGCATCATGACGCCCTTTGATGCGCTGAAGATTGCCAAGGAAAAGAGCCTGGATCTGGTGGAAGTTTCACCCACCGCGCAACCCCCGGTCTGCCGCATCATGGACTTCGGTAAGTTCATGTACGAGCAGGAGAAAAAGGAACGCGCGGCGAAGAAGAACCAGAAGGTCATCACCCTCAAGGAAGTCAAGTTCCGCATTAATGTGGACGAACATGACTACCAGACGAAGAAGAATCACGCGTTGCGCTTCCTTGCGGAAGGCGACAAGGTGAAGGCCACTATCTTCTTCCGTGGCAGAGAGATGACCCGCCAGATGCTGGGCCGCGAAATCCTGACCCGGTTGATTGCCGATGTGGCGGACAAGGGCATTGTGGAGAATATGCCACGGCAGGAAGGCAACACGCTGCACCTGATCCTGGCACCGCCCAAGGTTCAGAAGTAGGCCCCGGAAGGCGGCCGCTTCGGGTGGCCGTTCCGGAGGCGCAAGTCGCTCTCCGCAAACAACTTAACGACGAATCCACGGGATTCATCCGAGGCCGCGGTTTGCCCCCGGAGGCGAATCTCGTGTTTAATAACAAAAGCAGTATCCATTAGGGAAAGAAGAACCATGCCGAAGTTGAAGACACACAGCGGCGCCAGCAAGCGCTTCAAGAAGACGGGTACGGGCAAGGTGAAGCGCGGCTTCGCGTTTCAGCGCCACATCCTGACCTCGAAGTCGACGAAGAGCAAGCGCCAGATGGACATGGGCGGAATGGTCGATAAGGCCGACCTGCCCAAGATCCTGAGGATGATCCCCTACTAAACGGGGCTCTCCCGCCCGGCGGCATCGATTCGCCGGGTGCAACAAGGGCGAAAGCCCAAGCGTGTGAAGAGGTTCAAAGGTCAAAAGCCTCCTGCCTCCAGCCGCATAATTCCCGCCAGCCGAAGTGGCTTGAGCGGTGTGAGACCAAAAAAGGAAGGTACGTAAGCAATGCCTCGCGTAAAACGTGGTACAAAGCGCCGTGATAAGCGCAAAAAAATCTTAGAGCGGGCAAGTGGTTATTTCCTCACTAAGTCCAAGCTCTACCAGGCGGCCCAGGAGGCCGTGCAGCGCGGCCTGAAGTTCGCCTTCATCGGCCGCAAGCAGAAGAAGCGCCAGTACCGTTCGCTGTGGATTGTGCGCATCAGCGCCGCCTGCAAGCTGAACGGCATCAGCTACTCGCAGTTTGTGCATGGCCTGAAACTGGGCGGCATCGAACTGGACCGCAAGATTCTGGCTGACATCGCCGTGAACGACGCGGCGGGCTTTAGCGCCCTGGTCGAGCAGGCCAAAGCCGCCTTGCCGGTTGCCGCGTAAAGCGGCACAGCCGCAGAGCAAGCATCCGATTTGTTTGGGCGGCCTTCGGGCCGCCCATTCGTCTGTGCAAATTACCCTTGATGCAATGTAAAGTGGGAATCATGTACACCGTTCCTAAGCTTGAAGATTTCTCTCCCGCAGCGCTCGATACGGCCGCGGCCGATCTGCTGGCCGCGCTCAAGGCCGAGGCCGCAGCGGCCTCCGGCGCCGAAGCTTTCGCCGAATTCCGCAACCGCTGGATGGCGCGCAAGAATGGCCTGCTGACCCAGGTCAACGAGCTGTGGCTAAAGTCCGCGCCCGGCCCTGCAAAGCGCGAGGTCGGCCAGCGCGTGAACTCCCTGAAGCAGGAGGCCGAAGCCCTGGTCACGGCCGCCGAAGCCGAAGCCGCCACTGGAGCCCTGCGCGCCAAACTTGCCGGAGAGCGTGTGGACATCAGCCTGCCGGGCATCGCGCGTCCGCTCGGCGTGCGCCACCCCGTTCTGCGCACGTTGGACGAGTTGATCTCCGTCTTCGTCAAGATGGGCTACTCCGTTGCCGAAGGCCCCGAGGTGGAGACCGACTACTACAACTTTGAGGCCTTGAATTTTCCGCCCAACCATCCCGCGCGAGACACGCAGGACACTCTCTTCGTCAGTGGGCAGGAGGCGAAGGCACAGCGCGACCGCCTGCTGCTGCGCACGCACACCTCGCCCGTGCAGATTCGCACCATGGAGAACCTGAAGCCGCCGGTGCGCGTCATCTGCCCCGGAAAGGTGCACCGCAATGACGCGCCGGACGCCACGCACTCGCCGGTCTTTCATCAGCTCGAAGGCCTCTGCGTGGACACCAACATCACCTTCGGCGATTTGAAGGGCACGCTCGATCACGCGATGAAGTCCATGTTCGGCTCCGCGGTGAAGACCAGCTTCCGCCCATCGTTTTTCCCCTTTACCGAGCCCAGCGTCGAGGTCAGCATCAGCTGCCCCTTCTGCGGCGGCAAGGGCTGCCGTCCCTGCAAGCAGAGCGGCTGGATTGAGCTGCTGGGCGCGGGCATGGTGGACCCCAACGTCTTTGGATTCGTGAATTACGACGCGAAAAAGCTAAGCGGCTTCGCCTTCGGCATGGGCGTGGAGCGGCTGGCAATGATGACCTATAACGTGGACGACATCCAGCAGTTCTTCTACGGCGACATGCGCTTCTTGGAGCAGTTTGCGTAATGAAAATTTCACCGAATTGGATTCGCGATTTTGTCACGCCTGCGGTCACTGACCGCGAGGTGGCCGAGGCCCTCACCGTCAGCGGCATCGCCATTGAAGGCTATTTTGGCGAGGGTGACGACCAGACCTGGGAGGCCGAGATCACCACCAATCGCGTGGACGCCATGAATCACTATGGCGTAGCGCGCGAGGTGAGTGCTATCTACGATCTCGACCTGCGAGCGGGTGCGCCGAAGCTGGCGGCCAGCGGCACCGCGAACTTTGTCATTGAGATCGCCGATGCCGAAGGATGCGCGCGTTACACGGCTCGCGTGGTGCGCGGAGTGAAGGTTGCTCCGGCGCCGAAGAAGATTGCGCATCGCCTGGAGTTGGTCGAGCAGCGCAGCATCAGCAACATCGCCGACGCCAGCAATTACACGCTGAACGAAATCGGCCAGCCCACGCACGCCTTTGACCTCGACAAGCTTGAGGGCGGCAAGATCGTTGTGCGCCGCGCCAAGCCGGGCGAGACCATCGTCACGCTGGATGGCGTGGAGCGCAAGCTCGCGCCCGAGGACCTCGTCATCGCCGATGCCGTCAAGCCTGTGGCCATTGCCGGAGTGATGGGCGGCGAGGCGACGATGATTACCTTTGCGACGAAAAACGTGTTGATCGAGAGTGCGTGGTTCGATCCGGCCAGCGTGCGCCGCACCGCGCGCCGCCTGGGCATGCACACCGACGCCAGCCATCGTTACGAGCGCGGCGCCGACGCGGGCATCACGCAACTGGCCTGCGCGCGCGTGGCCGAACTGATTGTGGAATCCGCAGGCGGTGTGGTGAGTGAGGAGCTCGATGTGGTTGGCCGCAAACTGGCGCGTCCGCGCATCGCGCTTGCCTCCAGCGAGGTGAAGCGCATCCTCGGCGTGGAAATTCCTTCGACGGAGATTGCGCGCATCCTCAGCCGCCTCGGTTTCAAGGTTGAAGGCGCGGGGCCGGAGTTCATGGTTACCGTGCCCACCTGGCGCCTGGATGTGGAGCGCGAGATTGACCTCATTGAAGAGGTCGCGCGCATCTATAGCTATCTCAAAATTCCCAGCACGCTGCCATCGTTTGCCGGCGGAGTCGTTGAGCTCCCGCAGGCCGCGCATCGTGCCGCCATGCGCAGCCGTCTGCTCGCGCTGGGTTACAACGAGTCGCTGTCGTCCACGTTCATTCCGCAGGAAGAGGCGCTCACTTTTGCCGGTCATTATCATCCCACGCCCGCAGAGCCCGTCAAAATCGCCAACCCTCTCAGTGAAGAGGCGGGCACGATGCGAACTACACTGGTACCGGGATTGCTTGCGCAGGTGGCCTACAACCTGAATCGCGGCAACACCGATGTCCGGCTGTTTGAGGCTGGACACGTATACGCCATGCAAGGCGAGCAGGTGGACGAGCACGACTCGCTGGCCTTTGTGTACACCGGCGCCGCCGGTGGTGTCAGCCTGCACGAGAAGACGGCCGCAGCGAATTTCTTTCATCTGAAGGGCGACGTCGAGCAACTACTGGCCGCCTTTAACGCCGAGGGTGTCACCTACGATCGCCAGGTGCCTGCGTGGCTGCATCCGGGACGCTCGGCGCGAGCGGTGCGCGACGGAAAAACCCTGGCCGTCTTCGGGCAACTGCATCCCGAAGTGGCCGCCATGCGCAAAATGAAGCAGCCGGTGCTGGTGGCGGAGCTCTTTGTCGAGGAGTTGTATCGGCTGCCGCTGCGGCGTCCGGCCTACGCGGCGGTGTCGAAGTATCCTGCGGTGGAGCGCGACTTCTCGCTGGTGCTGGCCGATGCCGTGGAGTTTGATGCCATCCGGCAGAAGCTGGAAGCCTTGCAGATCGCCGAGCTGATCGAAGTCCTTCCGGCGGAGGTCTTCCGCGGCGGTTCGCTGGCGGCGGGAACGTACTCGTTGCTGCTGCGCGTGCGCTTCCAGTCGGCTGACCGCACCCTGCGCGACGACGAGATCAACCTCTGGTCGCAGCAGATTGTGAAGTCCGTGGAGGAGTTGGGCGGCGCGTTGCGCGGGTAGTACATTCACAGATGTAAATGAAAAGCCCCGCCGGGAGCGGGGCTTTTCCTCTTCAGGTTATCACTCACCGGCCTGACGCAGTGACAATCCTTGCAGAGTCACATGCTGGGCAGGCGATATGCCCAGGGTGGTGTTCAGCAGCGCGCGGGCAACGGTGCTTACATGGATGGGGGCGAACTTCCATGCGAACTCCGAGCTTGGCGCAAACTTGCTGACAGCCCACAGCCATAGTGGTGCAAACGCAGCTCCCATGTGCTCGGCCATGCGGAACTCCTGTCTTTGTGATAGCAGCAGTGATGGGCGCACCACGGTTACGGCCAGTGGGCATTGTCGCAGGCGCTCTTCCACTGCGGCCTTCGCCCGCAGGTAGTTGCCTCGCGGTTGGTCCGCGCCCACCGAGGAGCAGAAGCCGATGCAGGCCTGCGGGTGGTGCCGCTCGAGGGCGTCTATCAGCGCGATCGGGTAATCACGATCCACGCGTATCAGTCCCTGATTGCCGGCCTTGGCCGTGGTGGTGCCAAGGGCAATCAGCAGTACGTCACAGGGTATCGTGGAGAAGAGCCGGTCATAAGCCAACAGGTCTTCATAGTCGAAGAGTGTTTCAATTGCCGCCGATGCAGGCACGGTTTTCGGCCGCCGCACCAGTGCACGCACTTCGGTCTGCGGCAGGGCACAGGCCAGGCCGAGCAGTTCTTTTCCAACCTCACCCGTGGCACCAGCAATAACAATATGACGCAGCATGACTATCGCTTTCCAGCCGCGAAGAATTACTCTTCCAGCAGTGGTGCATCCTCGCTGCGGTCGATGAGTGACTGCGGCAGGCTCTTGGTGGGCTTCACGCCAAGTTCTTTCAGCATCTCCGCCTGGCGAATGACGTTGCCGCGCCCCTGGCTGAGCTTTTTCAGCGCCTCGTCGTAGCTGGTATGCGCCTGGTCCAGGCGTGAGCCAACTTCCTGCAAGGTCTCCACAAAGCCGCGCAGCTTGTCGTACAGTTCGGCGCCTCGGTCCACAATCTGCTGCACGTTCTGGTTCTGCCGCTCCTGCCGCCACAGGTGAGCCACGGTGCGCACCACGAAGAGCAGCGTGCTGGGGCTGACCAGCAGCACGTTGCGCGCCCAGGCGTCTTCCCAAAGGCTCTGCTCGGCGCTGATGGCGGCCATGAACGCGCCTTCGATAGGGACGAACATGCACACGAAGTCGATGGACTGGAGCTGATGCAGTTGCTGATAGTTCTTTTCCGACAGCTCCTTGATGTGACGGCGGATGCTGTCGAGATGCGCCTTCATCGCGTTGTGGCGCGCGTCATCGTCCTGCGCATTCACAAGCTGGTTATAGGCGGTCAGCGATACCTTGCTGTCCACCACCAGGTGGCGTCCCTCGGGCAGGTCCAGGATGACGTCCGGGCGCTGCTGGCGGTTGTCGGCGCCGGCAAAGCTGCTCTGGGTGTGGAACTCGACTCCCTCGCGCAGTCCGCTGCTGGCAAGGATGCGCTCCAGGATCATTTCGCCCAGGTCGCCCTGCGCCTTGCTTTGCGTGGTCAGGGCGCGGGTCAGGTTGCCGGTCTCGCTGCTCAGCTGCTGGTTGAGGTTCATCAACTCGCGCACCTGGCTGGCCAGCGCGCTGCGGTCCTTGCCCTCCTGCACGTACACTTCTTCTACTTTTTTGCGGAATTCGCCGATATCCTTGGCGAGCGGGGTAAGCAACTGGCCCAGGTTCTGCTGGTTCTGCGCGGCAAATTTGGCGGAGTTCTGCTCCAGGATGCCGTTGGCCAGCAGGGTAAGCTGATCCTTTAGCTGCTGGGCTGCCTGGGCCGCCTGCTGCTGCTGGTTCTGGCTGAGGGCGGCAAAGTGTTCCTTTTGCAGGCGCAACTCTTCCGCCAGCCGCGTGTTCTCTTTTTCGGCGGTGCTGCGCCCCTCGGCACTAAGGCGCAACTCGTCTGTAACTTTGGTCAGTTGCCCGCGGGCATCGGTGAGGCTATTCTTTTCAGCAGCCAGCTCTGCCTGCAGGCTGGCCAGTTGGGCGCGCAGGGCGCTGGCACTCTGCATCAGGTAAACGGCCGTCAGCGCGGCACCCAGGAAGAAAGCAATCAAGGCACTAATAAATATGGAAGTCATCAAGCAAGCTCCGAGTGTCTGGATTGTACCGCAGGGGCGCCCATGCCGCCTGTGGAAGGCTGTTGCGCTGCTTGTGCTGCTGTTGCTGCCCATGCTGGCCGTGGCGCAGGACGGCCAGTTGTACGACACGCAGGCCGAGCAGATCATTTTGCGCCTGCTCAACCAGAGCCGCCAGGAGTATGGCCTGGGGCGGCTTGTGATGGACGAACGTTTACAGCGCGCCGCGCGCAAGCATACTCGCTGGATGGTCTACCGCGGCCAGGTGGAGCATCAGTTTTCCGATGAGCCCAAGCTGACTCTGCGGCTCGGCGAGTTTGCCATTCGCTTTGACGCCAGCGGAGAAAACGTGGCCCGCACCAGCGGTCCGGAGCGCGCACACACGGCGCTGATGAACTCTCCCGGGCATCGCGCCAACATTCTGGACCCCAGCTTCAACTCCGTCGGCATCGGCGTCATCCGCAATGCGGACGGCATCTACGTTACACAGGATTTTGCCCGCCGGCTGCCCGATGCCACGGTGGACGAGGCCGAGGCGCATATTGCCGCATCGCTGAACCGCCTGCGCACCGACCTGGGACTGGATCCCTGGCCGCGGCGCATGGCGCCCGAACTGCGCCGCCACGCCTGTGAGATGGCTCTGCGCGACCGCCTCAACCCCAAGGCCGGACTGCTCTCCACGCGGGTCAGCAATGCCGTGGCCTTTACTGCCGCCGACCTCAACCAGATTCCGGATACCTTGCAGCGGATTCGCGCCAATCCTGCCAGCGGCTTCAGCGTGGGCGCCTGCTACCAATCGAGCGCCACCTATGAGACGCCGGTCTTCTGGTTCCTGGTCATCACCTACTTTTAGTCGCGTACCCTTTGGCGCAAACAAAACGCGGAGCCCGTATGGGCTCCGCTTGGTTTGCATGCGTGCGTAGAAGTTAGACCTTCACCGTCTCTTTCTTCGCATACTTCACCTGCACATACTCATCAAGAATCTGCTTGAACTCCTCTACGATGTGATCGCCCTTGAGCGTGGTCACCAGGCGGCCATCCACAAACACCGGCGCCTTCGGTTCCTCGAAGGTTCCCGGCAGGCTGATGCCGATGTTGGCGTGCTTGCTTTCGCCAGGGCCGTTGACGATGCAGCCCATGACGGCCAGCTTCATCTCCTCCACGCCCACGTACTGCTTGCGCCATGCGGGCATCTGCTCGCGCACGTAGAACTGAATCTGCTGCGCCAGCTCCTGGAAGTAGGTCGAAGTGGTGCGTCCGCAGCCGGGGCAGGCCGTAACCTGCGGCAAAAAGCTGCGTATGCCCAGCGATTGCAGCACCTGTTGCGCCACCTGCACCTCTTCCGTGCGGTCGCCGCCCGGTGCCGGCGTCAGGCTGACGCGAATGGTGTCGCCGATGCCTTCCTGCAAAAGTATGGCCAGGCCTGCGGTGCTGGCCACAATTCCCTTGGCGCCCATGCCAGCCTCGGTCAGCCCCAGGTGCAGGGGATACTGGCAGCGCGCGGCCAACTGGCGATAGACGTCCACCAGGTCCTGCACGCCGCTCACCTTGGCGCTCAGGATGATGTGATCGCCCTTGAGCCCGTAGCTCTCTGCCAGTTCGGCGGAGTGCAGCGCGCTGGTAATCATCGCCTCAATCATCACCTCGCGCGGCTCACGCGGAGAGCTGAGCTTGGCATTCTCGTCCATCATGCGCGCCAGCAGGGATTGATCGAGCGAGCCCCAGTTGACGCCGATGCGCACCGGACGGTCGTTCTCAATGGCAATGTCGATCATGGTGCGGAAGTTGTCGTCGTTCTTGCGGCCAATGCTGACGTTGCCGGGGTTGATGCGGTACTTGGCCAGCGCGCGCGCACACTCCGGAAAATTCTTCAGCAGCAGATGCCCGTTGTAGTGGAAGTCTCCCACGATGGGCACATGCACGCCCATGGAGGCCAGTTCGTCCACAATGGGGCTCACTGCTGCCGCCGCGGCCTCGTTGTTCACCGTGACGCGAACAACCTCACTGCCGGCCTTGGCCAAGGCCGCCACCTGCTTAACGGTGCTGGCAATGTCGGCGGTGTCCGTGTTGGTCATGGACTGCACCATCACCGGCGCCGTGCCGCCAACGCGGACCGTGCCGATGCGGGCTTCGTAGCTCTTTCTGCGTTGCATGACTGCCATTCGATTACTCTTCTCGAAAAATTTGATTTACTGGCCCGGCAGCATCTTCACCACGTCGTTGAAGATGACCATACCGGCAAACAGCACCAGGCAGACAAAGGCCGCCTGGTACAGACGAATCTTGATTCCCTCGTTAATGTCGTGGCGAATCACGCTCTCCACCACCAGCATGGCGATCAGTCCGCCGTCCAGGATGGGGATGGGCAGCAGGTTGAACAATCCAAGCTGCAGGCTGATGAGCGACATGAACTGCATCAGTTCATTCAGGCTGCGCGTGCGGACCACCTCGCCGCTGATGCGCACCATCTCAATCGGCCCGGAGACCTGCTTCATGCTGGCCTTGCGCTCCACCAGCCGGCCCACCAGGTCAAAGACCATCAGCGACTGCTTGCGGCAATCCTCCAGTGCGGCGGGCAGGGCCTCCTGCAAGGGAAGCTGCTCCACCTCCATCGGATCGCTGGCAAAGCCAATGCGGTAGAGCTTGGTCTGCGCGTCAATCTGCGTCAGCTTTGGTTGCACGGTCAGGCTGATGTGGCGGCCCTGGCGCACAATGTCCAGATGCACCGGAGCGTCTTTGCCGGCTTGCAGATGCGCCTGCATGGCAATCGTGCTGCGGATGGCCATGCCATCCACGTTGACGATTTCATCGCCCAGTTGCAGTCCGGCCTGCTCACCCGGCAAGCCTTTTTCCAGGATGGTGACCCGCAGGGGATGCGATGGCGCAAAGCCCGCGTCGCCAATCTGTCCATGCGCCAGCGACTTCGGCGTCAGCGTCAGGCTCAGCAGTTCGCTGCCGCGCTGCACCTTCAGAGGAATGGGTTGTCCGGGATTGACCAGCACCTTGTTGGCAACATCCTTCCACACAGGGTTGGCTTCGTTGCCAATTTGCAGGATGTGGTCGCCTTCTTTGATTCCAGCCTGTTCTGCGGCCGAGCCCACCAGCACTGCGCCCACCACGGCGGGCTTGTTGTAGCCCCACGGAACCTCATGATGCAGCGCCAGCACGGCGGTCAGCATGACGACCGCGAGCACCAGGTTGGCCACCGGTCCGGCAAAGGCAATAATCAGCCGCTGCCAGCGCGGATGCTGCAGGAACTCCGCCGGGTCATCGTGCGCCGATTTTTCTTCCGGCATCTCCACGGCGTTCACGCCGGTCATCTTCACGTATCCGCCAAAGGGCAGGGCGGAGATGCGATAGTCGGTATCGCCGCGGCGGAAGCCCACCAGGCGCCGCCCGAAGCCAATGGAGAAGACCTCCACGCGCACGCCGCACAGCTTGGCGGCCGCAAAGTGGCCGAACTCGTGCACCAGAATCATGACGCCCAAAACGAGCGCCGCGCCCACCATCATGTAGAGTCCGCTGACCATTGCTGTTTACTTCTTCTTTCCGCGACGAAAAATCTTTAGGCGTGCCGCGCACCGCTGGCCACAAACCGCGCCGCGCGCTCTCGCGCCTCGCCGTCCATGGATAGCACCTCAGATATAGATTCCGGCCGCTGCGCCGGCGTTTCATGTAAAACCTGCTGAATTGTCGCCGGAATGCCGAGGAAGGGAATTTTTCCCTCCAGGAAAGCGGCCACGGCCACCTCGTCGGCGGCGTTCAGTGCCACGGTCTTCGCCCCGCCGGCCTCAACGGCCTCATAGGCCAGGTGCAGGCAGGGGAACTTGTCCAAATCCGGCGCGCAAAAATCCAGCTTGCTCAGCGAGAGCACGTCAAAGCGCAGGTCGCTGGCCACGCGCTCAGGATAAGTCAGCGCGTACAGGATGGGCAGCCGCATGTCGGTCACGCTGATCTGCGCCAGGATGCTGCCGTCGTTGAACTCCACCATGCTGTGCACCGTGCTCTGCGGATGCACGATGACTTTTGTGTGCGATGGCGGAATCTGGAATAAGCGGATGGCCTCGATGACCTCAAAGCCCTTGTTCATCAGCGTGGCGGAATCAATCGTGATGCGCCGCCCCATCTTCCACGTGGGATGGTTCAAGGCCTCGGCCACGGTGATGGACGCAAACTTTTCCTTCGGAGTGTTGAGGAACGGGCCGCCGCTGGCCGTCAGCCACAGGCGCTCCACCTCCTGCAATCGTCCGCCGCGCATGCACTGGTGGATGGCGTTGTGCTCGCTGTCAATGGGCAGCAGGGCGACGCCTTTGCGAGCGGCCTCCGCAGTGATCAAATCTCCGGCGGCGACCAGGCATTCCTTGTTGGCAAGGCCAATCTCCTTGCCAAGCTTCACCGCCGCGTAAGTGGCTTCCAGCCCGGCCACGCCCACGATGGCGCTGACCACGAAATCCACCTCCGGGTGCGTGGCCACGGCCACTGTGCCCGGCGTGCCGTGGGCGACTTCAATCTCGGTGGCTCCGGCCTGCTTCAGGCGCGCGCGCAGGGCGTCGGCATCGGCCTCATGGGCCACGCTCATCAGCCTTGGACGCCAGCGCAGAGCCTGCTCGTAGGCAAGCTCAAGGTTCGAGCCCGCTGCCATGGTGGCCACGGCAAAGCGCTCCGGATAGCTTTCGACGATCTTGAGGGTGCTCGTGCCGATGGAGCCGGTCGAGCCCAGTATGGCGATTCTCTTCATCTACTTACAGTTTAACTCGCCGGGACGGGGTTGCACGAGTTTCAGCCCTCAGCGGCTTATGGCCGCACCAGACGGTCGCCAAAGGCCAGCAAAAGGAGAAACGCCACGGGCAGCGCCAGCAGCAGGGCGTCAATGCGGTCCAGCAATCCGCCGTGCCCGGGCAGTATCGTTCCGGAATCCTTGACTCCCGCGCCGCGCTTGAAGAGCGACTCAATCAGGTCACCCACCTGCGCCGCCACGTTGATCGCCGCAGCCAGCAATGCAGCCACCCACCAGGTTGCGCGTCCGTAGGGCAAGTACCCGGCCAGCAGGGAGTCGTCGACCTCCTTCAGCAGGTGGATGCGGTGCAACCCGGCGGCGATCTCCGGCACATAGTGCGCAAACACCACGCACACCAGCACGGCAAACAGCAGCGATGCCACCGCGCCTTCCACCGTCTTGCCGGGGCTTACGCGCGGAGCCAGCTTGTGCCGCCCCATGCTTTTGCCCACATACATGGCGGCCGTGTCGCCCACCCACACGGCAAAAAAGACGAAGAGCACGTACACCCAGCCGCGGCGGCTTTCGCGCAGCATCACCAACAGCAGCATGGGCAGCCCAATGTAGAACACGCCCAGCTCGCTCATGGCGGCCGCCGGAATGGCCGTCTTCATGTCCTCGCGCCCCAGGGCCGAAACCATCATCAGGAAGGAGCCGTAGAGCAGCAGCAAGCCGCAGGCCAGCAGCGCCAACGAGCCGTAACGCTGCACTCCGTAGTAAATGACGAAGAGTGCGGCCGTGTGCAGGTAGGCCAGCAGGCGAAAGGGCTCCAGCCCATAGGCGGCCGTAATGGTCAGGTATTCACTCAGCGCGCCCAGGGCAAACACCACCACCAACAGCAGAAACAGCCACAGCGGCGCGCGGAAGACGGCCACCAGCACCAGCGGAATCAGAACCAGGGCGGTAAGTATGCGTTTCATGGGCTCTCCTGTGGGCGCCGGGCGCGGCGCAGACGAGTGTTTTGGCGGCCGAGTTAAACGGCCTCGCCCACGGCGCCGTAGCGGCGTTCGCGGCGCTGGAAGTCGGCCAGGGCTTCGAGCAGATGGTTGCCGTCAAAGTCCGGCCACAGGGTCTGCGTCACATAGATTTCGGTGTAAGCAAGTTGCCACAGCAGGAAGTTCGACAGCCGCATCTCGCCGCTGGTGCGGATGACCAGGTCGGGGTCGGGCAAATCGGGCGAGTACAGATTGCGGCTCACCATCTCCTCGGTGATTTCCAGTTTGTCCATACCGCCGTTCTTCCGGGCCGCGTCCACAATGGACTTGAAGGCGTCCACCAGCTCGGCGCGCGCGCCGTAGTTCAGTGCCAATGACATGATCATGCCCGTGTTCTGCGCCGTCTGCTCGGTGGCCCACTGCATGCGCTCCTGCACCAGCTCCGGCAGTTCGTGGATGCGGCCGATGTAGCGCAGACGAATGTTGTTCTCATTCATCAGCGGCACTTCGTTTTTCAGGTAGGTGCGCAGCAACTGCATCAGGAAGCTGGTCTCGGTCTTGGGGCGCTTCCAGTTTTCCGCGCTGAAGGCATACAGGGTCATGGCGGGCAGGTGCAGGCGGGCGCCCAGGGTGATGATGTCGCGCACGGCTTCCACGCCGCGTTTGTGCCCGGCGATGCGCGGCAAGTGACGCCGGCGGGCCCAGCGTCCGTTGCCGTCCATGATGATGGCGATATGTCTTGGGAGCCGATCTGGGTCAAGCTTGGCGTACAGCTCTGCTTGCTTACGCGTCAGCCCGTTCGGGACCTTGTTTTGCAAAGCAATGCCTCGGAAATCAGTACTTTGAAGCTAGCATAGGCAGGGGTATCTTGCAATGTGGAGCAGCCCCGTCCGGGCAGGATGCACGAACGCCGCAGGGGCGGATTCATTGGCTCCGAAGAGGAGTGGCCGGGGGCTTGGGGGAGTGGGCCGGCACGCGCATGGGCGCACCGGCCCCGGCCATATAGAAGAGGTCGTGCCTGGCGCTAAACCTTAGCCTGTTGGCTAGGCCGAGCGCCGCGGCATCGCCGTCAGCTCGCGCACCTGGTTGAGTACGCTCATCCACTGCACCCCGTTCAGCTTCTTCATGTAGGGAATCAGCTCGGCGATAAACTCGTCCGTGCTGAGTTCGCGGATGTCGTCCTCAATGGTGTGTCCCGTGGTCAGCAGGTCGCAAACGCGGACGCGCAGGGCAGAGGCCAGCCGTTCCAGCGAGCCCAGTGTCGGGCACGCCTTCTCGTTCTCAATCTTGCTGACGTAAGTGCGCGGCACATTCATGCGCAGCGCCAGTTGGCGCTGGCTCAGCCCGCTGCGGATGCGCAGCGCGCGGATGGCAGCGGCCACCGGAATCTGACGGCTGGGCATCGTCTCCAGATTGTCTGGGGCAGTGACCACCGCAATCGGCTCCGGCTCGGGAACTTCATCCAGAGACGTTTTGCAGCGGCGGCAATAGTTATTCGTGGTCCGGAACTGGACCAGCTGGCATTGATCGCAACGGACAACTTCCCGTGAATCCACGGGTGCAAGAGTCGTAGCAGCCATTCGTATTGTGCGGAGCCGCCAGAGCGGGGGCCAACTCCCGTCCCCCGAACCCCAACTGACAAGCATCCAGCTGGTTACCGGGTGACAGCTTGTAATTTGCGGGATTTGTGCTTGGGTGTCAATCGGAAAATAGGACAATCTTCTGTAAAAGAAGTAACTAACCCTAAAAAACCCGAAGATAACCGGCGAAAATACGGAGAAACGCGGATGCCAGGAATTGGCATTTTACTATTAACCACCCTGGTTCCTTCCTGTTGCAATAACGGCCGTTGCACCACTATTGGCCCCGCAGAGGGCGCATCCAAAGGGAAAAGACGGTAGGTGGGCAAAAAAATTGAGCCAGCTTCTGGCTGGCTCCGTGCAGCTGATCCCTGACTGGATAAGCGAGTTATGCACTAAAGTATGCAAGCAGCCGGACGGCCATAGCCCTCCCGCAGCAGACGGACAGTCCGCAAGGCACACCGCTAACGCGGCAGCACATGCTGGGCAGTCCAGGAATGCCACTTTAGTGTGCAATCAGGACGCCAAAAGTCCGACTTTGAAAGCCATTTATAATCATCGACTTACACGGCCTGTGGATTCCTCGGCTCCTGAATTCCATACATCCCGTGCCTAGGCGTCCAGAATCCCGTAGCCCGAGTGATTTACTCCACGGAAACGGCCAGCTTGCCCGCACGGATCAGCTCGGCCACATCGCCAATGTCGCGGGCAATGGAGCGGTCCTCCTTGTACATGGGAGAAACCGAGCGAACCGCCTGTACAGCCTGTTGCGCCGCCGGGCTGGGCTTGAGCGGAGCCAGCAGATCCACGGCCTGCGCTGCGGCAAGCGCCTCAATGGCCAGCACGTGGCGCACGTTGCGCAGTACCTGGCGCAATTTGAGCGCGGCGGCCATGCCCATGCTGACGTAATCCTCTTTGTTGCCGCTGGTCGTAATGGAATCCACCGACGCTGGATGGCCCAGCACCTTGTTCTCGCTCACCAGGGCCGCGGCCGTGACCTGCGGCATCATAAAGCCGGACATCAGCCCCGCCGAAGGAGCCAGGAATGGCGGCAACCCTTCGCTCAGCGCCGGGTTTACCAGCCGTTCGATGCGGCGCTCGCTGATTCCGGCCAGGGTACTGACCGAGATGGCGAGGAAGTCTAGGGTAAAGGCCAGCGGCTGCCCGTGGAAGTTGCCGCCGCTCAGCACCTGGTCGGGCTTTCCGTTTTCGCCGACAAAGACCAAGGGGTTATCCACCGCCGAGTTCATCTCAATCTCGAAGACTTTTCTGGCGTAGCCCAGCACGTCGCGCACGGCTCCGTGCACCTGCGGAATGCAGCGCAGCGAGTAGGCATCCTGCACCCTTGTACAGTCGCGATGGCGCTCACGCAGCGCGCTGCCGGCAAGCAGCTTGCGTAGCCGCGCCGCCACCAACACCTGTCCACTGTGCGGACGCGCCAGGTGAATGCGCTCGTCGAAGGCGACATCGGTGCCCTGCAAGGCGTCCAGGCTGATGGAGCCCAGCACGTCGGCGGTATCGGCCAGAATATTTGCCTCCAGCAAGGCCAGCGAGCCCACGGCCAGCATGGCCTGCGTGCCGTTAATCAGGCTGATGGCCTCCTTGGCCTCCAGGCGAATGCACTCGATCCCCGCCTCCAGCATGGCCTCGCCGCCCGACAAAGGCTTGCCCTTGTAGATGGCCTCGCCTTCGCCCACCAGCACCAGCGCCAGGTGCGCCAGCGGAGCCAAATCGCCACTGGCACCCACCGACCCTTGCGAGGGGATGACCGGATGCACGCCGCGGTTCAGCATCAGGCACAGAGTGTCCAGCACCACGGGACGCACGCCGCTCAAGCCTTTGGCCAGGCTGTTGGCCCGAAGCAGCATCATCGCCCGCGATTCTTCCTCGCGCAGCGGATCGCCCACGCCCACGGCATGCGAGCGCACCAGGTTGATCTGCAACTCGCGCGCCTGTTCGTGGCTGATGCGCACATCGGCCAGGTGCCCCACGCCGGTGGTGATGGCATAGGCCACGCCGTCGCCGGCCACCAGTGTGTCCACAACTTTGCGCGCGGCCACAACGCGTTCGCGGGCGTCATCGGCCAGCGCAACCGTACGATTGTGCAGCACGACTTCGGCAAAGCTCTCCAGCGTAAGGTCGCAGCCGTTCAATTGCAGGGGCTTCATAGAATTACTTTCCTTCCTGGGTCGGCACCTTCGCCGCGTGGGGCACAGTGGCAGATGTCGAGTGGTGAGTCGCGTCTTCCGCCGCCGCGTGCAGCGCGCTCAGATATTTTCCCGTCAGGTGGGTGCGCTTCATGTCTGCGCCAACGACAACGTGCGTGGTCTCACCCTCGCTCAGCAGGCGCCCGTCTGCCTTGCGGATAATCTCGTAGTGGAAGCGCAGCAGTGACGGACGCATCTGCGCCAAATGGCAGCGCACAAGAATCTCATCGTCATAGCGCGCGGGATGCTTGTAGCGGCAGCGGGCCTCCACCACCGGCAGGTTCAGGCCGTCCTGCTCCATCTCCACGTAGGTAAAGCCCAGCTTGCGCAGCAGCTCGACCCGCCCCACCTCAAACCAGATGAGGTAGTTGGAGTGATAGACGACGGCCATCTGATCGGTTTCCGCATAGCGGACGCGCAGGGTAGTTTCGCTGATCGTGCTCATACTGTCTAGGTTACAACAACAGGCTCGGGTGCCCTACCTTCGACGTGCCCTTTTGCGCGGCTAAGGTGGAATTGTTGATCTTGTTCCTGTGCACAACGCAAAGCCTCACAAGGTTTTCAACCTCCGCAACTTCCGCAACCTCCGAAACTTTGAAACTTTGAAACTTTGAAACCTGCCCGTCACTCGCTCCGCCCCTACTCGCTCCACCGTGGCTTGCGGCGTTCCAAAAAGCTGCTGATGCCCTCGGCGAAGTCCGCCGTCTTTCGCATCCCGGCGTTGGCCTCCATGCCCAGGCGAATGTCGCGCTCAATGGCTTCGCTGTGATAATCACGCAGCAGAGCCTTGGTGGCCCGCAGGCTGGCCGGAGAATTCTCCAGCAGCTCGGCCGCCAACTGGCGCGCGCGCGTCTGCAAGGCCTCCGGGGCGACCACCTCGTTAATCAGCCGCATGCGCCATGCCTCTTCGGCGGTGATGATGCGCCCGGTCAGCAGAAGGTCGCGCGCGTCCTTGTCTCCCACCTGGTGGATGAGAAATGCCGAGACGATGGCCGGCACAAAGCCGATGCGCACCTCGGTGTAGCCAAAGCTCGCCGCCGGAGTGGCCAGGGTGAAGTCGCACAAGGTGGCCAGCCCCGCGCCGCCCGCAATGGCCGCGCCCTGCACGGCGGCAATCGTCACCTTGGGGAACAAGTAGAGCGAGCGGAAGAGATGCGCAATGCGCTCGCTGTGCCGGTGGTTCTCCTCGGCCGTGTGGGTGGCCAGGGCCTTCAGGTCTTCCAGATCCATCCCGGCGCTGAAGGCCTTGCCCTCGGCGGCCAGCAGCAGCACCTGGGCGCGGCTGGCGGCAACTTCATTCAGCGCGGCGTCGAACTCGTCCATCAACGCATGGCAAAGGGCGTTGCGCTTCTCCGGACGGTGGAGGGTGAGTACGGCCAAACGGTCTTCATAGGTGAGCGTAAGCGTGGTAGGCATGGCCGGAAAAGCTTAACCGCGCCGGGCAGGGAAGGCAATAAGCGATTCAGAATGGCTCGATCACCAGAGTTATAAATTTGGCGCAGAAAAGGGTCTATTCATCAAAAGTTCAAACATCGTATTGCTGAAATCTCTATGTTTTAACGAGAACGCATTGACCAATAATTGAGCTTTGCCAAAGCGTGGTTGAAGAATTTCGTTTAATGCAGTGGATTCAGTGCATGTATAGCAGGCAGAGGTGGCAAATGAGGCTTGTGCAGCATTGACATCCTCAATCGATGGGATTCTGGTGATACGCGTGCGATTCACGTTTGGCAAAATATGTAAACATGCAGTTGAGTTGACGGGAAATATGACTTCGACATTTGGTTTCTCAAAGCCATGACCGTATTCTAGTCTTCCGTCTTCAGTTCTAATCCAAGTTACAATCGGCGCATCACCTAACACGAAGGGATTGCCAATTTCACTTCTTAAAATATTCCATATTCCCGATGCCATCGTTTCATCCATATTTTCCATGGCTCGCTCTATAGTGCCAACATAGGAGTGTTGAAGCGCATCATTGGATCGCTGCTCTTCTATCATTTGCTCTATGGCATTTCGGACGTCAATTATAGAAACCGGTCGATGAATAACCTTGTCGCTTAATATAATTCGGGCTGTCCAGTTTGCCGCGATGAGAGCAAGTTGATTTCTATTTGAAAGCAATGTGTTTGCCGAATCGATGATGATCTTGATTTGCTCTGCGGTGGCTGCTCTCCTCGCACGAGAGCGATTAAATAATAGCGTTATATATGAGGTAAGTTGCCTGATCTGCTTGTATGCAGGAACGAATGTGCTGTATTTGAATAATTCCAAGAATGAATGCACAGGCGTTTCAAAATCATCATTAAGTCGCTCCTCAAGGGCGCGCTCTTTTTCAGGGTTTCTTGGGTCTGAAAAATGACCGCTAAACCTAGTCGCTGAGCGAGGCGAAATCTTTCCTATTGGTCTAATATTCGCGGAGTATCTCCATAACCTCAATGACCGTGTATCAGGGTCGTAATAAGCGAACTGCTCAAGCAGCTTTTTAGGTATCGTATGTGATCTCATTGCGCCTACCGGAACAAATGCGGCACAAAGCGGCTGCGGTTGGTGGTGATGATCGTATCGCTCTCACGAATCCCCATGCCGGCCGCGCCCTGGTCGGCGATCATCCAGCTGCCCAGCACTGGGTAGTGGCCGTCCATGCACGCTATCGGCGCCAGAGCCTGATACACCCAGCCTTCTTCGCCGTAGCGGCCGTAGCTCTGCTCTTTTTCGCCCTGCCGGATGACCTGCACGTTCGCGCCTTCGCGCCCCAGCAGAGGCTTGCGCACGTAGTCCTTCATCTCTCGCGGACCGTCCAGGTAAGCGGGCAGAAGCAGCTCGTTGCCGGGATACATCTCCCAAAGGATGGCCAGCAGCCCCTTGTTGCTGAACATCATCTTCCAGATCGGCTCCATCCACTGCGTCTTGTCCATAAAATCCAGCGCCCGCGCGCCGAACTGTTCCTTTAGCATCCACTCCCACGGATACAGCTTGAAGATGCTCTTGATGGGCTTTCCCTCTAAATCCACAAACGTAAATGTATTGTGGTCAAAGCCGATGTCGCTCATCTTCAGCGCCTGCGTCTTCAGCCCGGCCTGCTCGGCGGTGTCCCGCAGATAGCCCACGGTGAACTCGTCTTCCGTGGTGGGCACATAGGCAAAGCTCACCGGCTGCGTGACGTAATCTTTCAGGTCCTTCCACTTGGCAATCAGCTTTTCGTGGATGGAGTTCCACTGGTCGGCCTTGGGGAACTGATCTTCCAGCCAGTACCACTGCGCCACCGCGGCTTCGACCAGCGCGGTAGGCGTGTCGGCGTTGTACTCTAGGAGCTTGATTTGGTTTCCGTCGTAGGCCAGGTCGAAGCGTCCGTACAGCGCGGGAGGCTCATCGTTCCACGTCTTCAGAATCTGCGGCACCGCTTCGGCCGGAATCTTCAAGTCGGCCCAGCGCTTGTGGTCAATGATGTACTGTCCGGCGGCCAGGCACATCTCCTGCAGCTTTTCGCTCGCGGCCTCCAGGCGGTCCACCTCGGCGGCCGTGAACTCGTAGTAGGCGCTCTCGTCCCAGTAGCTGCCGCTGCCGTCATCCAGCGTGTGAAAGACCAGCCCAACCTTTTCGACCTTCTTCTGCCAGTCGTCGCGCGGAGTGATCGTATGCCGCTGCATCACTCGCCTCCCGAGCCGCCGCTGCCGCTGCCGGCGGTGGCGCCGAAGCCTCCGCGACCCACGCCGCCTGCGCCGCCCGCCGCGTGACCCATGCCCGGCATGGGATTGCCTCCCACGACGACATCGCCAATGTGGCCTCCGCTGCTGCCGCCGTAGGCCCAGTGGTAGCCCAGCGGACCGACGTAGCCGTTGTGGCGGAGGCTTTCTGCGTTAGCGCAGTTCTGCTCGCCGGCCAAACGGCTGCTGTCGTCAACGCAGTCGCGGCGTTCGTTGTGGCGGTGGCATCCGGTGGTAAAGGCCACGGCCATGCCCGCCAGCAGGGTGAGGGTGATATGAGAGGTGCGCTTCATAAACAGAAACCTTTTGAGTGAAATCCTGTCGGGCGAAATTGTACCTCGGTGCCGAAGATCCTCAGGGTATATGCAGCTTTACTTTTTTGGGGTCGTAGACAAAGTCCACCAGCCCGTCGCGATAGTCAATCTTCATGTTCAATATCCGCAGCGAGGTGAAGCCAATGGTACCGCTCACCTCCGTGCCTGTATAGCGGCTGGTGGAATCCATGTCCAGGGCGATCATGTACTCGTTCTTTTGTGAGAAGTGGCCGAATTTCAGGGTGACATCGTAGGCGCTGTATACCTTCTCCACCTCGCCGCTGATGCCTTTCACTCTCATCATGTCATCATGGTGGACCTTGGTGACCTCACGGGCCGCGCGGGTGGAGACGATGTTGCTCTGCGAACCGGTATCGAGGAGAAAAAGCGTGGAAAGCTTATCGTTGAGTTGCGTCGGGATCAACAGGTCATGTCCGAAGCGGAATATCTTCGTCCAGCCTGCCATCTCAGGTGCCACGTAGCGATCCTTGGGTAGGTGCCGCGCCGAATTGGTGTCAGCGGCCTCCTCCTCGGCATTCGATTCATCCGTCTGCAAGTGGGACGTGGTGGCTTTATCACCCGGCCGCGCCGGCAGCGGAGAGAGCCGCACAACTCTCGATGGGCCGTCAATTTCCACCAGGTAGGAGTCAAAGACGTTGGCGCCAATCAGCCCATCATCTTCCACAATGTTGCGCCGGTCGCTGACCTCGACCACGCAGTCTTCAAACTCCAGGCTGCCGATCTGCAAGTGTTTGACGACCGCCATATACCCGTTTTGCGGCCCATGATCGCCGATGCCGGTAAAGCTGATGCGGGAAAGTTCCTCCAGCCCGGCTCGTTTGGCCGCCGCGCGCCCAATCATAATGCCGCTGGCGCCGGTGTCCAGCATCAGTCGGCTGCTGTGGTTGTTGAACTTCACCGGCAGTCCAAGACCGCGCAGGTGGTTGGCGTCGCGCAACAAAAGGAGCAGTTCAATTTCCGTGTGCTCGGGCTTGTTGATCTGGCGGCAGCCATGGCTCGGCTTATCCACCGTGGCCTTCAGATAGGCGAGATACTCCCGCATCCAGCGCGTCTTTTGCGCGTCTTCCGGATGACCCACGGAGAGGTAATTCTCCAGCGCCTGCATGCGTTCGCGGCGCGGCAGCCGGTTCATCCATTGCCGTTGCACATCCATGTCGCCGGGTGCCAGATCATGGGCCACGTTCAGCAGGTCATAGGCATGGCGATGCATCGAAAATGCATCGTATAGCCGTGCCAGCCCCAGGTAGGCGCGCAACTGTTTGGGATCCATGCGCTTGGCTCGGAGGTAGGCCGTCTCGGCCTCGCCCATCTGGGCGCGGCGGAAGTGCACATCCCCCAGCGCGGCAAACAACTCGGCCGTGGCATCCTCGCGTGCCGTACCCTCCCGGGCCAGCTCGTTTGCCTCGTCCACCTTCTGCTGTAGCAGCCGCGTGCGGATGAGCATGGCGCGCACATGGGCCTGCGCGGCGTCAGCCTTGAGCAGTGCCTCGTAGGCAGTGGCGGCCTCTTCGGTCTTGCCGCTGTGGAATAGCTTGTCGGCCGCCTGAATCGAGTCGTCCGCCGCGGCGGGCTTGGCCTCTTGCGCGTGGGTACACAACGAACTCGCCAGCAACAGCAGCAGGACAGAGAAGATCTGCCGGGGTCTCATGATTATGTGGTTGGACTGCAGCAGCAGATTAGCACAGCCGGTGGCCCGGCCGCCGTGCGGGAACGAGGAAGAATTTGCGCGACAATCTCCACGCCGCTAACGCGTAAAGCGCAGCGCCATCTCCTCGCTGTGCCGCACCAGGTCGGTGAGCGATTTGCGCAAACCCGTGTGCGCCCCTTTAGCCTCCAGGGCGGCCACCACTTCCTCCGTGGCCACGTTGCCCACCAGCGCATCCTGCGCAAAAGGACATCCACCCAGCCCGCCTATCGCCGCATCAAAGCGACGGCAGCCCGCGTCGTAGGCCGCAAGAATCTTCGCCGCCGCTTCGCCCTTGCGTGCGTGCAAGTGCGCGCCAATCTCCAGATGGTCAAACTCGCGGCAGACGGCGCTCATCGCCTCGGCAATCTGTTGCGGCGTCGCCAGGCCCACGGTATCCGCCAGCGACACCGTACGGATGCCCATGTTGGCGATGTTCTCCACCGCCGCCAGCAGTTCGTCAATCTCCCACGCATCGCCGTAAGGGTTGCCAAATGCCATGCTGATGTAAGCCACCAGGTCTAGGTCGTGCTCTTCGGCCTTGCGCCATACGGATTCCAACTCGTCGCTGTTCTCCTCCGCCGACTGGTTCTGGTTCTTGCGCAAAAATGTCTCGCTGATGGAGTAGGGAAAGCCCAGCGTCTGCACGGCTCCGGTGGCCAGCGCGCGCTCGGCGCCCTTCAGGTTCACCACGATGCCGATAATCTCAACATCGCTGCGTGCGGCGTCATTGTTCGCTGTATCCTCCGGCGGAAACAGCTGCTTCAGCACGTCTTCGCTGTCCGCCATCTGCGGCACCGCTCGCGGAGAGACGAAGCTCACCGCATCAATATGTTTGAAGCCCGCGGCGATCAACTCGCGCAGGTAAGTAACCTTCACGTCCGTGGGAATCTGCCGCGACAAGCCCTGCCATGCGTCGCGCGGACATTCGATGATCTTC
>CAINND010000046.1 GCA_903851035.1 uncultured Acidobacteriota bacterium
CAACCTTTACCAGAGCCAGATCAACGTTGTAGGGCTTGCCCTTCGGCTGAATGCGGCCGAAGAAGCTGATCGAGGTCGGAACGTTGTTGTAGTCCTGAATAACTTCGTTCAGAGCCTGGATGTAGTGCGGCTGCTGTACGGCTTCCGCGCCCACCACGATGAGGGACTTGGCCGGGCCGGTGAAGGCAATGCCCACGGCCGAGAACCAGTTGCCCTGGAAGCGCTGATCCAGAGTGTAGGCGGTACCGGCGTTGCCGGCCAGGCCCCACAGGGAGCCGTTGGTGAGCTTCTCACCAGCGTTGATCAGCAGGATGGCCTTCTTCACCTTGATCATCTTGGTGGCCACGACGTAGAAGTCGCCATTGGTGCGGCTCAGGCCAGCTTCCTCAGCGGTGAGGCCGCTCAGCAAGGAACCAGTGACGCGGGAGTCGCCGAAGCGGCCCACGGCGCCCACGGCGATGGCCGGGACCCACTTGGTCTTGCCGGAGTTCTCCTTCACCAGCGTGTACTTGCCATGCAGGGTGACGTAGCTGCTGGAGAACAGGTTGCCCGGAACGTTCGGGTAATCCACATAGATGCTGTTGGAGCCTTCCGCGGCGAAGGTGCCGGTGAAGCCGGCTTCAAAACGCTTGCCGAAGCCTTCGGTGGCCGAAACAGTGAACTGCTCGCCCAGGGCGGGACCGCCCGCGAGGAAGTGGAACGCCAGCTCAGGCTTGCCGAGCTTGTTGTCAGGAGCGCCAACCGTGTAAGCGAACGGGGTCAGCAGGGCGCCGGTCTGGCCTTCCCAGTTCAGACCGAGCTGGGCAAAGGCCGACTGAGCAAACAGGGCGACCATCACAAAGGTAAAAGCAACGATAAGTTTCTTGTTATTCATCCTGTGTATCTCCTCAAAGGGAATTCAAGTTGGTTGTTGCCTCTGGATTCGCGCATTCGTGCTGCGTCTGCCAGAGTTATCGGCACCGGGGTGGGCTTGTTATCTCGCCCTGCCTCTCAGGCCGGTACATCAGTTCGGGATTCTGACGCACTCTCATTCTACTAGGCATTACTGCGACATTGATAAAATTTATTCTTCATACATTAACAAAATTCATACTTGACAAAGTCTTAATAAGAAATCAGCCATTTTCAAGCACGACATTCCTCATCGGAAAAGCTGGTGAATGCCAGTGCAAGGAGCTGTTCCTCGTCCGCAGCCACCATGGAGGACGGATATCGCTCCGCCCTCCATGGTCGGCAGCAGGTCAATTGCAGGATGCGCCATCATGCAATGGCACCCTGACGGTTAATCGCCGTAGCCGCTTCCCTCTTCAACCGTCACCTTGCCGCGGAACATGCGGTACAGGAAGACGAAGTAGCCGAGGGCGATGACGATGCCGACGATCCACCAACGCAGGCCCACCTGCAAGGTGTAGCCACTGGTGATTGAGTTGGCAATGGTCAGGCTGTACTGCGGATCGATGGCCGGCAGAATCACCGGGTAGAGCGCATAGACGGCGCCCACCAGCATCAGCGCCAGGTACAGGCCGCCGCAGACGAAGGCCAGCACCTCCTTGCGCGCGCGCTGGAAGACGAAAATGCCGATCAAGCTGACAAAGACCAAGAGCGGCACAATGTAGCCAATCTTGAGCGTGTTGTAGTTGGCCACGATGCCTGGGTGGATGGCCAGAGTTGCGGCCAGGCTGACCAGGGTCAGCACCAGCAGCACGGGCGTCAGCACCAGGCTGGTGGTGCGGGCGCGTTCGTGCAGATCGCCATCCGTCTTGCAGACCAGGTAGTTGGCTCCATGCACCAGCAGCGCCACCAGTACGACCACTCCGCTAAGAACGGTGTACCAATCCAGCACGCCTGGATGCGCTCCGACGTTCCAGTTCGTCCACAGGGGCAGGAAGAAGTAGTGATCCGGACCCAGCGGCAGGCCGCGCACGATGTTGCCCAGCGCCGCACCGTAGAAGATGGCCAGCAACAGGCTGCCGACGCTGAAGATGACATCGAAGAAGGCGGCCCAGATGCTGTCGTTGATGTGAGTGCGGAACTCCAGACCGATGGCGCGGAGCATGAGCAGCCACAGAACCATCATCAGGGGCAGGTAAAAGCCGCTGAAGCTGGATGCGTAGAGCTGCGGGAATACGAAGTAGAGCACGCCGCCGGTGGCCAGCAGCCAGACTTCATTGCCGTCCCACACGGGGCCAATGGACTTGATGATCTTGCGGCGCTCGGCATCCGTGCGGCCGAGGAAGAGGTGAAGCGCGCCCGCGCCAATGTCAAAGCCATCAAGAATGACGTAGATGGCCAGCATGACCGAGATGATGGAGAACCAGAGGAATCCAGTGAATACCATGTTACTTCACCTCCGCGGCGTGAGCTGCATCCTCAACCGGGCCGTGCGTGATCTCACGCTGCAGCACAAAGAGGAAGAGGATGGCGAGTAGGGTGTACATGCCCAGGAAGCCAAGCAGGGTGAAGGTGGCGTTGGCCGCCGACACCGACTTGGAAAAGCCGCTGACGGTGCGCATCAGTCCGTACACAAGGTAAGGCTGGCGTCCGAGTTCGGCGGTCATCCAGCCGGCGGTGTTGGCAATGTA
>CAINND010000047.1 GCA_903851035.1 uncultured Acidobacteriota bacterium
CCGCCGCCATGTCCGCCGCCGGCCGGGGCCGCTGCCTTGGGCTCGGGAATCTCCGAGATCAGGGCTTCGGTGGTCAGCAACAGGCCAGCGATGGAGGCCGCATTCTGCAGCGCAGTGCGCGTCTCCTTGGTCGGTTCGATGACGCCGGCCTTCACCAGGTCTTCGAAGTGGCCAGTAGCCGCGTTGTAGCCGTAGTGGTCGTCCGTCGACTCGTGAATCTTGCCCACAACCACGGCGCCTTCTTCCCCGGCATTCGCCACAATCTGGCGAAGCGGCTCTTCCAGCGAGCGGCGGACAATCTGGGCGCCAATCTTCTCGTCGCCTTCCAGAGTCTTGATCAGGGCATCCACAGCAACCGTCGCACGAACCAGTGCCACGCCGCCGCCGGCCACAATGCCTTCTTCCACGGCCGCACGGGTCGCGTGCAGGGCATCCTCAACGCGAGCCTTCTTCTCCTTCAGCTCGGTCTCGGTCGCTGCGCCAACCTTGATCACGGCAACGCCGCCAACCAGCTTCGCCAGCCGCTCCTGCAGCTTCTCGCGGTCGTAGTCGCTGGTGGTCTTTTCAATCTGCGAACGGATTTCCTTCACGCGGCCGCTGATTGCATCCGCGTCGCCCGAACCGTCCACAATCGTGGTGTTGTCCTTGTCCACGGTCACGCGCTTCGCACGGCCCAGCTGCTCCAGCTTTACGCCGTCCAGCTTGATGCCCAGGTCTTCCGTAATCGCTTCGCCACCGGTCAGGATGGCGATATCGCCCAGCATCGCCTTGCGACGATCGCCAAAGCCCGGAGCCTTCACCGCAGCTACGTTCAGCGTGCCGCGCAGCTTGTTCACCACCAGGGTCGCCAGGGCTTCGCCCTCAACGTCCTCGGCAATAATCAGCAGGGGCTTGCCGCTGCGTGCAACCTGCTCCAGAACCGGCAGCAGATCCTTCATGTTGCTGATCTTCTTCTCGTAGATCAGGATGTACGGATCTTCCAGCACGCTTTCCATGCGGTCCGCATCCGTCACAAAGTACGGGCTCAGGTAGCCGCGGTCAAACTGCATGCCTTCCACGGTCTCGAGGTAAGTCTGCATCGACTTCGACTCTTCAATCGTGATCACGCCGTCCTTGCCCACCGTCTTCATGGCGCCGGCGATGATCTCGCCAATCTCCACGTCGCCGTTGGCAGAAATCGTACCCACCTGGGCAACCGACTCGTCGTTCACCGGCTTGCTCATCTTGCCCAGTGCGCCGCCATCGGTAAACTTGCCTTCCTTGTCGCGCGTGCCGATAACTGCGGCAACAGCCTTGTCAATGCCGCGCTTCAGGGCCGTCGGGTTTGCGCCCGCTGCAACCGTCTTCACGCCTTCGCGGTAAATCGACTGCGCCAGCACCGTCGCCGTCGTCGTGCCGTCGCCGGCCACGTCGCTCGTCTTCGAGGCAACTTCCTTCACCAACTGCGCGCCCACATTCTCCAGCGGGTTCGCCAGCTCGATTTCCTTCGCAACCGTCACACCGTCTTTGGTGATCGTCGGGGAACCGAACTTCTTCTCAATCACAACGTTGCGGCCCTTGGGGCCGAGGGTCACCTTCACCGCGTCCGCGAGGATGTTTACTCCCCGCAGGATTGCCTGGCGGGAATCTTCACCGTGCAGAATCTGCTTTGCCATCTCTCAATTTCTCCTGAATCTCATTGGCGCCTTCCAGCGCGTTATTTGGATTGGTTTGCTGCAACCAGACGGGAGTTACTTGCTCAGAATGCCGAGGACTTCTTCCTCACGCATAATCAGGAACTCTTCGCCGTCAATCTTGA
>CAINND010000048.1 GCA_903851035.1 uncultured Acidobacteriota bacterium
AGCCGCGGCCAGCATAATCGCCGCCACCTGCCCCTCGCCCAGCTTCCTCAGCCGCGTGTCCACATTGCCGCGAAACTCCACATACTCCAGATCCGGCCGCAAATTCCGCAACTGCGCCCGCCGCCGCAAGCTGCTCGTACCCACCAGCGCACCCGCCGGCAGCTCGGCAAAACTCGTGTAATCCTTTGACACCACAACATCCCGCGGATCCACCCGAGGCGGCGTCGCGGCCAGCACAAACTTCTCCGGCAGCTCTGTCGGAAGGTCCTTCAGGCTGTGGACCGCCAGGTCAATCCGGCCCTCGGCCAGCGCCTCTTCAATCTCCAGCGTGAACATGCCCTTCGATCCCACCTGGGCAAAGGTCACTTCCTGCAGGCGGTCGCCCGTCGTCTTGATAATCTCAATCTCCACCTCGTGGCCCTGGCCACGCAGCAGGTCGGCAATATGATGGGCCTGCCACAGCGCCAGCTGTGAGCCTCGCGAACCAATTCGAATCACGCCTTTTCCTTCCCAGTTCCCGCCGCCACAGCTCTGTCGGCTGGCGTCTCATCTCGCACCACGTCTTGCTCAAACTGCGGCACCTCGGCCATCAGCGACCACGTCTCGCGAATCCCCTCAATCCGGGCCACATCACTCTCACGCGCCGCCTGCTTCAGCGCCTGCATCGTCGGATGCAGAAACTTGTTCACCAAGCTTCGGCTCATCGCCTCCACCGCCGCCATCTGCTCCGGCGTCAGGCTGCCCAGCCGTGCCTGTGCGCGCTTCAGCTCCGCCTGCCGCAAATCCTCAGCCCGGTGCTGCAAGCCCACAATCATCGGCGCAATGTTCACCGTCTTTTGCTTCTGCTGGTAGCGCTCCACCTCAACTGCAATCAGCGCCTCGGCATCCGCCGCCTCGCGCGACCGCTCTTCCATATGCGACGCCGCCACAGCCTGCAAATCGTCAATGTCATACAGGAAGATGCCTTCCAGATTGTTAATCTCCGGCTCCACATCGCGCGGCAACGCAATGTCGATAAAGAACATCGGCCGGTTCTTGCGCTTGTGAAGAAACTGCTGCGCATGCTCCTTGCGGAAGATCGGATACGGCGCGCCCGTCGAAGAAATCACGATATCGGCCTGCGCTGCCGCCTCGTACAACTCATCCCACGGCACCACCTTCGGCACCACAGACCCCGTAAACCGCTCCGCCATCCGCTCCGCGCGCTCCAGCGTCCGGTTCGTTACCAGAATCGTGCTCGCTCCCTGCGCCACCAGATGCCGCGCCGCCAACTCGCTCATCTTGCCGGCACCCACCAGGAACACCTTCTTCCCTGCCAGCGAGCCAAAAATCTTGATTGCCAGATCCACGGCAACCGACGCAATCGACACCGTCGTGCTGCCAATCTCCGTCTCTGACCGCACCTTCTTCGCTGCGGCAAACGCGCTCTGCAGCAGCGGCTCCAGTTGGCCTTGAACCGTCCCCGCCTCCCGCGCCACGTTGTAGGCGTCCTTCACCTGCCCAAGGATCTGCGGCTCACCCACCACCATCGAGTCCAGGCTCGCTGCCACGCGGAACAGGTGCCGCACCGCCTCCCGGTCCCGGTACTCATACAGGTGCGGCTTCAGCATCGCCGGGTCAATCGACAGATGATTGTGCAGAAAATCCGTAATATCCACGTCTGCTGAGTCAGCCGCCGTCAATATCTCCACCCGGTTGCACGTCGACAGAATCATCGCCTCGCGCACCCCATGGTTCAGCGTCAGCGTCCGCGCCGCATCGGCCAGGCCGTCCTTTGGAATCGCCACCTGCTCTCGCAGTTCAATCGGCGCCGTTTTGTGATTAATACCCAACAGAATCAAGTTCATGGCGCCGGAAACCTGTGGACCTGGCTGAAGTGGTTGGCTGCCCAGACCAGCAGCATAATGACGAACGTTCCGCTCGACAGATACGCCGCTCGGCGTCCCCGCAAGCCCGCGCTCCGCCGGATATACAGCAGAACGATATACAGCAGCCACATCCCAAATGAGAGCAGCACCTTCGGATCAAAGAAGTACGCCGGCCCCACACTCTCCTG
>CAINND010000049.1 GCA_903851035.1 uncultured Acidobacteriota bacterium
TAACATTACTGATGAAAAAGAAAAATCAGAAATAGGCGCAAAAACCAGAGAAGCCAAAAGAATTGATGTTACTCCGCAAGAGCAGGAAGAAAAAATAGACGGCGAAGGCGGCACGGGCGGGGCCTCTGCCTAGTCAACGCCTGCCTGCACTGGGCGCTGCTACAATGGGGCGTTGCACGAGGACACCGGAGCGCGCACTAAGCGCCTGATGCATTGGGTTACGCAAAATGAAATGTCCTTTCTGTAATTTCGACCAGGATAAAGTGGTGGACTCCCGCGAGAGCAAGGAAGGCGAGTCGATTCGCCGCCGCCGGGAGTGCCTGCGCTGCGAAAAGCGCTTTACCACCTACGAGCGCATCGACGAGATTCCCTACATGGTCGTCAAAAAGGACGGCCGGCGAGAGAAGTTTGAGCGGCAGAAGGTGCTGAGCGGCCTGCTGAGAGCCTGCGAAAAGCGTCCCGTGCCCATCGGCCAACTGGAGCAGATCGTCAACGAGGCGGAGAGCTTTGTGATTGACAGCGCTGAGCGCGAGCGCCGCACCGCCGAGTTGGGCGAGCTGATCATGAACCGCCTGCGCAACCTGGACAAGGTGGCCTACGTGCGCTTTGCCAGCGTTTACCTGGACTTCAAGGACGTGCAGGAGTTCATGAGCGAGTTGCAGGACCTGCTGCGCATCAAGGACGCCAACGCAGCCCGGGCCGCACTGGCCGCCGCGCATAAGTCCGCGGCAAGCAAATCAAAAAAGTCCGCCAAGAGCGGCCACTGAGACAGCATCAGCGACAAAGGATTGAATTCGCATGAGCCATAAAGTTACGTTGATCCCCGGGGACGGCATTGGTCCGGAAGTGACGGCCGCAGCCATACGCGTGCTGGAAGCGACAGGCGTGAAGTTCGAGTGGGAGAGCTACGCGGCAGGCGCCGACGCCTTTGAGAAGTATCACGAGTACATTCCCAAGGACCTGACGGAATCGATTGAGCGCACGAAGGTGGCGCTGAAGGGGCCGGTGACTACGCCGATTGGCGGCGGCTTCAGCAGCATCAACGTGCAACTGCGCAAACAGTTTGAGCTGTATTGCAACTTCCGCCCCATCCGCAACCTGCCCGGCGTGCCGACGCGCTACCCCGGCGTGGATTTGATCATCATCCGCGAAAACACCGAGGGTCTGTACAGCGGCATTGAGCACGAGGTAGTGCCCGGCGTGGTGGAGAGCATCAAGATCATCACGGAGAAGGCGAGCACGCGCATCAGCCGCTGGGCCTTTGAGTACGCCCGCAAGTTTGGCCGCAAAAAGATTCACTCCATCCACAAGGCCAACATCATGAAGATGTCCGACGGACTCTTCATCCGCTGCTCGCGCAACGTCAGCAAGGAATATCCGGAGATTGGCTACGGCGAGCACATTGTGGACAACACCTGCATGCAGCTGGTAACCAATCCCTATCAGTACGACATGCTGCTGCTGGAAAATCTCTACGGCGACATCGTCAGCGATTTGTGCGCGGCCTTTGTGGGCGGGCTGGGACTGGTTCCGGGCGCGAACATCGGCACGGAGTGCGCGGTGTTTGAGGCCGTGCACGGCTCGGCGCCGGACATTGCGGGCCGCGGCATCGCCAACCCGACGGCCGTGCTGCGCTCGGGCATCCTGATGCTGCGCCACCTGGGCGAGCAGGACGCCGCCGACCAGGTGAAGTACGCCGTGCATGCGGTGTATCGCGAAGGCAAGCACATTACGCGCGACATGAACGGCACGGCCAGCACCGGCGAATTCGCCGACGCCGTGATTGAAGCCATGCAGGACAACACCTGGAAGGAACAGGCTGCCAGCGAGACCAACCCGGTCTAGGCGAATTGTCCACCCCTGACACAAAAGGCAGTTCTTCGCCAAGCCAATCCCGCTGGGATTCCATTGACGCCTTGCGCGGACTCAGCATCGTGCTGGTGGTGCTGCACCATGTGAACCTGCACCTGCGGGAGCCGAAGCTGGCATGGGCCGCGCTGATGCCGAAGCCGCTGGCGCGCGTCATTTTTTGGAATGGCGCCGACGGCGTGCTGATCTTCTTCGCCATCTCCGGATTTTTGATTACCACGCGGGCGATGGAGCGCTGGGGAGAGATTGGGCGTCCCCGGCTGCGGCAGTTTTATGCGCTGCGCGCTGCGCGCATTCTTCCCTTGCTGCTGGTGTTGCTGACGGCATTGAGCACGCTGCACATGGCGGGCGCGAAGGACTTTGTCATCCGAGCCAGCCAGACTACTCTTCCGCGCGCGCTGCTGGCCGGGCTGACCTTCCACGTGAATTACCTGGAGGCGGCGGTCGGCTATCTGCCTGCGAACTGGGATGTGTTGTGGTCGCTATCGGTGGAAGAGGCGTTTTATCTGTTCTTCCCTCTGCTGTGTTTGCTGCTGCGCAGGCAGCGCAATATTGCCATTGCGCTGTGTGGATTTGTGGTGGCCGGGCCGATTCTGCGGGCGCATTACGAAGGTGGACTGTGGGCCGAGTACGGTTACCTGTGCCGCATGGACGCTATCGCCTGCGGCTGCCTGGCCGCGATGGCCGCTACGTGGCTGACGGCGCGGCGGAGGCTGGTAGTTGGGCTGGCCGTGGCGGGCGCGGCGCTGATGTTCTTCGTGCTGGTGGCCATCCGCTGCTGGCCTATCTACAAGATGATGCCGTGGTTCTTCCGCTGGCAACTGGATGACTCCGCGCTGCCGCTGGGGACGGCCTTGGTGCTGGTATGGGCCAGTCTGCTGCGCGGGCGCGGAGGATGGCTGACGGCTCCGCTGCGCTGGTTTGGACGCAACAGCTACGAGGTGTATTTGACGCATATGTTTGTGGCCAACTGGGGCATCCAGCTTTACGTTGCCAGCCGGTTGGGGGTGGGGTGGTCCCCGGTGGCGAACCTGCTGATGCTGCTAACGGCGGGATTGCTGGGAGCAGTGATGGCGCGGACCTTCAGCGAGCCTGCAAACCGAATGCTGCGCAGACGCTGGCTAGGTTCCAGGGCCTGATTGGGCGGGCAATTTCTTTGCTCCTTTTATGACCGCATGCTGCATCGCCGGAGACTTTAGAATCATCTGTATAGACATAAGGCCATTGCTAGAATGGGTGGGTCGCAGATCCCACCGGAAGTTGGAATGCCGGGGGCAAGGAAACGCATGAGCGCCACAAGCCTGAACAGCACACCGTACAACGCCGCGCATCACCGCCTGACGGTGGTGGCCGCGTGTTTTGTGTTTCTGCTGATCGTGGTGGGCGCACTGGTGACGAGCACGGACTCCGGGTTGAGCGTGCCGGACTGGCCGACGAGCTTTGGCTCGCTGTACCGGCTGCCGCCGATGAGTGGCGGCGTGAAATTTGAGCACGGACACCGCATGCTGGCCGAGTTCATTGGCCTGCTGACCATCGCCGTTGCCGTGTTTACACAAAAAGTGGACGGCCGCCGTTGGATGCGCATCCTGGGCTGGAGCGCGCTGGGCACGGTGATTGCACAGGGCATATTGGGCGGGCTGACCGTGTTGTTCTACCTGCCACCGGCGATCAGCACGGCGCATGCCACGCTTGGGCAGACATTTTTCTGCCTGATGGTGAGCATGGCATTTTTTACCAGCCGCAACTGGGTGCGGCAGCCGGAGGCGGTTGTCGGCAACTCGGCAAGGCCGCGGCTTACCACGCTTTCCCTCTTTACGGTGGCGGCCATCTGGATGCAACTCGTCATGGGCGCGGCCTTCCGCCATAGCGGAATTCGATTGCTGCCACACATTGTGGGCGCCGTGGTGGTCTTCTGCATGGTCAGCACGCTGGCCCTGCTGACCATCAGGCGGCATCGCGCAACGCCGCAACTGGCAAAACCGGCGGCTATCTTGCTCACACTGCTGCTGGTGCAGGTTTCGCTGGGGCTGGCCAGCTACGTGACTCGCGTGATGTGGAGTCCCGGGGCGCCGGCGCCGCTGGTGAGCATGATCGTCTGCACGGTGGCGCACGTTGCCTGCGGAGCACTGGTGCTGGTGACGACTGTTATCCTTGCCACGCAGATTCATCGCCACGCCGAGACCGCTGCGTACACCGAGTCCATGGCCAATAACCACGTCGTCAGCAAAGTTGAGGAGACGGTTCACGCATGAGCACCATAACCGCACCCTCCATGGCGCTATCCAGCATTGTTGCCCGCCCCCTGCAACTGGCACGCGACTACGCTCAGTTGATCAAGATACGGGTGACGACGCTGGTGGTCATCACGGCGTGGTGCGGATACTACTTTGGCCGCCACAAATCCGGACTGCCGGTGATGGGATGGCCGCTGGTGTGGGCGCTGGCCGGCATCGGCATGGTGTCGGCGGGAACGGCATGCATGAACGAGATCATGGAGCGCAAGAGCGACGCGCTGATGCTGCGCACCGCGCGGCGTCCCATGGTGACGGGCTCCATGCGGCTGGGCCACGCGCTGACCATTTGGGCGGTGTTCACCGTTTGCGGCACGGTGCTGCTGGCCACACGCATGAACCTGCTGACCGCCGGACTGACGCTGGCGACCTCGGCGACATATCTGCTGATTTACACGCCGCTGAAGAAGATCAGCCCGCTGTGCACTTTCGTCGGAGCCTTTCCGGGTGCGATGCCCGGCGTGCTGGGCTGGACGGCGGCGCGCGGACATCTGGAAGCGGAGGCGATTGTGCTGTTCGCCATCGTCTTCTTCTGGCAGTTTCCGCACTTTCACTCCATCGCTCTGCTGTATCGCGATGACTACGCGCGGGCCGGGATTCGCATGTTGCCCGTGGTGGAAGGCGATGGCCGCAGCACCAACCGCCAGATTTTGATGTACGGCGCTGCCCTGCTGCCGACAACGCTGGCGCCAACGCTGCTGGGAATGTCCGGGCTGCCCTACCTGCTGGGAGCATCGCTGCTGGGCCTTGCGCTGTTTTACTTCTGCACGCGCATCTGGCGCGAGGCGCTGCCGGTCAGCTCGCCCGAATCGCGCATCCAGGCGCGCACGCTGCTGAAGGCCACCGTTACCTACCTGCCACTTCTATTTGCCCTGATGATGCTGAACAGCGCGGCCTGATTTTTTTGCGCCGCCTGAGGATGGACGCCTTGAACACCCCGATTGTTGAAACCACTGCCGCCAACGCCACGAACGATTCCGCCGAGGCGGTCATTCGCATTGAAAACCTGCGCCACCAGTACGGCGAGCGCGTGGCGCTGAACGGCGTCAGCTTTACGGTGAACCGCGCCGAGATATTCGGCCTGCTGGGCCCGAATGGCAGCGGCAAGACGACACTCTTCCGGATTCTCTCCACCCTGATGCTGCCGAGCAGTGGCCGCGCGCTGATACTAGATCACGATGTGGCCGCGGATCCTGATGGCGTGCGGCGGCAGATTGGCGTGGTGTTTCAGTCGCGCAGCATAGATGTGAAGCTGACGGCGGAGGAGAACCTCATCCACGTTGGCCACCTTTATGGCATCAAGGGCCCTGTCCTGCTGGAGCGCGTGAAAGAGATGCTGGGCCGCGTATCGCTGGGTGACCGCGCAAAAGAGCGTGCTGAGACCTTCAGCGGTGGCATGCAGCGCCGGTTGGAACTGGCGAAGGGACTGTTGCATCGTCCGCAGGTGTTGCTTCTGGATGAGCCCACCACGGGCCTCGACCCCGGCGCGCGCATGGACCTGTGGCAGTATTTGCGACTGCTGCGCGACCAGGAAGGCGTGACGGTAATCGTAACAACGCACCTGATGGAAGAGGCGGAAAAGTGTGACCGGCTGGCCATCCTGAGCCACGGCAACCTTGTGGGCCTGGGAACCCCTGCGCAGCTTAAGAGTGAAATTGGCGGCGACGTGATTCTGTTCGACGCACGCGAGCCGCAGAAGCTGGCGGAGGAGATTACCGCGCGCTTTGCGTTGGCGGCCACTGTGCTGGACGACGGACGCGTGCGAGTGGAGCGCGAGGCCGGGCATCGCTTTGTCACCGACGTGGTTGAGGCCTTCCCCGGCCAGATTGACGCCGTCTCGGTAAGCAAGCCAACGCTGGAAGACGTTTTCATCCGCCGCACCGGACACCGCTTTTGGAACGAAGACGCGCAGGCACAGGCCGAGCGCGAGGCCGCAACCGCAAAGAAGAAAAAGCACTAAGAGGATTTAGCAATGATGGCAACCGTCAGCACAAATCATCCCGCGCCCATGGCCACCACCGGCTTCAGCCTGATGCCCGCACTCAGCCTTTGGCGGCGCGAGGTGGTGCGCTTTTATCGCAACATGAGCCGCGTGATCGGCGTCGTGGCCTCGCCGCTACTATTCTGGGTGGTCATCGGCGCGGGCTTTGGAAATTCATTCCGCAATCCCGCCACCGGTAGCGGCACCAACTATTTACAGTTCTTCTTTCCCGGCGCGCTGATGATGATCGTGCTGTTTACTTCGATCTTCGCCATGATGAGCCTCATCGAAGACCGCAACGAGGGATTCCTGCTCAGCGTGCTGGTGGCGCCGGTAAGCCGCTCGGTGATTGTGCTGGGCAAGGTGCTGGGCGGGACAACGCTGGCAACGTTGCAGGGCGTACTCTTCCTGGTGCTGGCACCACTGCTCGGCATCCACTTTGGCTTTGAGCAGAGCGTGCTGATCGTGCTGGACATCTTCCTGGTCTCGTTCTCGCTGACCGCGCTGGGCTTCATCATCGCGTGGCCGATGGATTCGACCTCGGGCTTTCACGCCATCATCAACCTGTTTCTTATTCCGCTGTGGCTGCTGTCGGGCTCGCTGTTTCCTGTGGCGTCGGCCTCGCCGTGGATGGGCTTTTTGATGAAACTGAACCCGATGACCTATGGCACGGACGCCTTGCGCGGATTGCTCTTTCCGGGGCACTCGGTGCAGGAGTTCGCGCTCACTACCAGCTTCACCGTGCTGGTCATTTTTACCGTGGTGATGTTCAGCCTGGCCTTTGTGGTGGCCAACCGCCGCACGACAAAGCCCGCGGCTTAAGGTTATTCTTTACTGATGCAGTCAGAGACGCTCTCCTACTTTCCCGCCGTGAACGCCACGCTCAACGCCGCCTCGGCCATGCTGCTGGTGATTGGACGCTGGCAGATTGCCAAACACGACCCGACTGGACTCAACAAAGACGCGCACCGGCGCACCATGCTGGCCGCCTTCTGCACCAGCACGGTCTTTCTGCTCTGCTACCTGTACTATCACGCACACGCCGGAGTGCTGCACTTTGCCGGCGTGGGATGGCGGCGTCCGGTGTACTTTACGCTGCTGACCAGCCACACACTGCTGGCCGTGGTGATTGTGCCGCTGATCCTGTTGACGATTTATCGCGGACTGAAGGGACAGTACTCGCGCCACGTCAGGATCGCTCCGCTGACATTCTGGCTATGGCTGTACGTCTCGGTGACCGGCGTCGTGATCTACTACCTGCTTTATCATCTTTGGCGCGCTTAGGATTGCGCAGCTAGTTGCATATGAAAACGCCGCGCTTGATGCGCGGCGTATCACTTTCCTACGGCAGTTTGCGGCGGCACGTTACGAGCGCACGCCCTTGAAGACCGACAAGACCTCTTGCGCCGCGCGTTTACCGCTGGCGATGGCGCCCTGCACGCTGGCGTGTGTGCCGTCGCTCTGTGTGGCCTCGCCGGCGAAGAAGAGCGTTCCGGAGATAGGCTCGGCCAACTCCGCCTGCGCGTTGCCACCATCCACCGCCATGTAGCTGAACGAGCCCCGAGCAAAGGGATCGGCCTGCCAGTCATGCACATGCCAGCTGAGCAGGGATGACTCGATGGTTGGCTGCGGCACGTTGAAGATGCGCGCCAGCGACTCGACTGCCTTTTCGCCGATGAACTTGTCGCCGCGCCCGCTGAGTCGCTCTCCGCGACGCGAGGCCGACCAGCCAACCAGCACGGCGCTGTTCTGCTGCGGCGTCCACCAGGTGGGAAACCAGTCTTCGTTGGAGTACACGGTGCCCTGCCCGCGCCAGGCGTTTGCACCCGTTGACTCCCACCAGCGCTCGCGGAAGATCATGGTGACGCGCATGGACTGCCCCATGTAGAGCGACGCCAGCGCGCCGAGTTTGCCGTCGAGTGCGGGCAGAAAGCGCACCGCGCCCTCGGCATCGGCCGGTGCCTGCAGCACTCCCAGCGGTAGGGTGACCACGGCGGCATCGGCCGTGAACTCGACCTCGCCCTCCGGCCCCACGGCAATGACCTTTACCTGCCCCGCGCTCCAACACACCTGGCTGACCACATGGCCCAGGTGCAGGCTGACCAGCGCAGAAGGAAGTGCGTGCACCAGCACCTTAAGCAGCGCATCAAAGCCCTGCTCCAGGCGGAAGCTGCGCCAGCCTTCAATGTTGGCCGAGGCGCGGAGGCTGCGAGCCATGGAGTGCACGCTGATGCGCTCGGCAACGGCGCCCTGGATGCCTTCCACAAACTCCAGTCCGAATAGCTTTGCCTCCTGGTTGCCTGCGCAGGCCTCATCCAGATGATGCGCAAAGGACTGGTCGGGGCCAGCCTCACTGAGGCCAGCCAATACATCGCGGAGGCCGGCGAAGAAATCCTCGCTGCGCTCCAGTCCGTTTGCGCCATAGACGAAGCGAGCGCCTGAGCTCTCCACCAGCTCCAACGCGCCCTCGCGGGCGACTTCGGCAACCTCCGGCGGACGGCCGTGCACGAACTCGGCTCCGAGCTCCACCACCTGGCCTCCAAGAGTGCGGACGGTCCAGATACGGCCGCCGACGCGATCGCGCGCCTCCACCAGGGCAACACGCTTGCCGGAAGCAGCAAGTTCGCGGGCAGCAGAGAGGCCGGCCAGACCGGCGCCTATGACAACAACATCAGCGTTCACTTGTTTCATGTCTATTGGATTCGCCAGCCGCGTAAAAGCAGCAGGCTATTACAAAGGAATCGATTTCTATACTCCACACCGGTGCTAGAGGCAGGCGATCAGGCGGCTAGTCTTCTCCGTGACCACCGGCAAACAACACCTTGTAGCCACGCTGGAAGCTCTGCAGATGCTGACGCATGGCCTCGCGCGCCTTCTGCGGATTGTGCTGGCGGAGCGCATCGAGCACGCGGGAGTGCTGCACCACGGCCTGCTCCATGCCCTCCTGCACCAGCAGGCTCTTGCTGATCAGGTCGCGCATCTGATCACGGACGCCGATGAGAATGTTATCCAGAACCTTATTTTTCGCCGCGCGGCCCATGATGATGTGGAAGCTGAGATCCAGCTTCCAGAACTCATCCGGACGGTTGGTGCTGTCGCGCATCTTCTCCACCAGGGCATTGAGCTCATCAATTTCAGCGTCTGTGATTCGCTCGGCACAGATGCCGGCCAACTCCGTCTCCAGGATGAGGCGAGCCTCAGCGAACTCGACCAGTGCCTGCTCGCTGTTCAAAGTGCCGCTGTGCAGCCAGGAACTGGTGAAGTAGGCGGAAGGCGTCTCCGCCACATAGCTGCCGCCACCGGCACGGACGCGGATCAATCCTATGAAGGCCAGGGAGGTCAGCGCCTCACGCAGGCTGCTGCGGCCCACTCCGAGCGCTTTGCACAGTTCAGCCTCCGAAGGAAGCTTTTCTCCCGGCTTCCAATCCCCTGCCGTAATACGGGAGGCAAGCTGTTTCGCCACCTGTTCGCTGAGGGTTGCCCGAGGTAGTGGATCCAGATTGTTCAGCAACTTAGACACGTTTCACCTGTCAATTACAGCAACCCGGGAAGCATAGACAAAAAAAAAATCACGGTCAATCCTATTTTCATGTTGTCAGACAAGCTGACCCGTAGTAATGTTCTGCCCGGTCTTCACCAAAGTTACACACCTATCGCATACGGATTTGGATTTGATCCAATCCTGGTCCGCGACTGTCTTTGGAGGTTCGACACGTGAGTTCTGCTACCACCGCCCCGAAACCCAACTATTTTGCCGCCGCCGCCGTTCTAGTGGCTGGCATCGTTGCAGCCGTTATCATCCTTCGGCTACCGCCCCTGACCACTGCCTGGCAGCAGAACTACGACCCGCTTGGGCACTGGTTCCTGTCGGCGCTGGTCGCCTCGATTCCAATTGCCGTGCTGCTGGGGTCGCTGGCCCTGGGCCACATCAAGGCCCACTACGCCGCTCTGGCCGGCTTGCTGGCCGCGCTGGCCACCTCAATTATCGGCTTCCACATGCCGGCCCGGCTGGCCGCCGCTACCGCCGTTTATGGCGCCGGCTACGGACTGTTCCCCATCGGCTGGATCGTGCTGAACGTGATTTTCATGTACCAGCTGACGGTGGAGAGCGGACGCTTCACCATCCTGCAGCACAGCCTGACGGGCATCACCAAGGACCGCCGCCTGCAACTGCTGCTGATCGCCTTCTGCTTTGGCGCGTTCTTTGAAGGCGCGGCGGGCTTTGGCACACCGGTGGCCGTGACGGCCGCGCTGCTGATCGGACTTGGCTTCAAGCCGCTGCAGGCTTCTGGACTCTCTCTGATTGCCAACACGGCTCCTGTGGCATTTGGAGCTCTGGGCACGCCGATCATTGCGCTGAGCAAGGTGACGGGTTACAGCGAAGTAATGCTTTCGGCGATGACCGGACGCATTCTGACTCCGTTTTGCATCCTGGTTCCCTTCTGGCTAATCTGGGCGTTTGCCGGCTTTGCCGGAATGCTGGAAGTATGGCCCGCGATTCTTGTGGCCGGCGTCACCTTCGCCATTCCGCAGCTGATCATCAGCAACGTGCACGGCCCCTGGGTGGTGAACGTCGTCGCCTCAGTGGTTTCGATGGCCTGCCTGACCGGCTTCCTGCTCATCTGGCATCCCAAGAATCAACACAACTTTGAGGGCGACGAGGAAGCGGCGGCAGCAGCCGTCGGCCAGGCCCCCAAGTACACGCGCAAGGAGACGGTGCAGGCCTGGGTTCCCTGGGTCATCCTGAGCGTCATCGTTTTTGTTTGGGGCACGCAGACCGGCAAGATGTATATGAACACGCCGGAGAAAGCCTTCCCGTCGCTGGCCAGCATGACTACCAAACCCAGCGCCATCACCAACCCGACGTTCCCGGTGACGATCCTGCACAACAAGGTGGAGCGCGTAGCTCCGGTTGTTGCCAAGCCCACCAAGGAGCCCGCGGTCTTTGGCCTGAACTGGCTAAGCGCCACCGGTACCGGCATCTTCCTGGCCGCGCTAATCAGCGGCCTCATCATGGGGCAAAGCTTCCTCACGATTCTTGGCATCTTCTTCAAGACGCTGGTGAAGGTACGCTTCAGCCTGCTGACCATTGCCGCCATGCTGGGCATTGGCATGTTGACGCGCTATAGCGGACTGGATGCCACGATGGGATTAGCCTTTGCCCGCACCGGCCACTTCTATCCATTCTTCGGCACATTGCTGGGATGGCTGGGCGTGGCCCTGACCGGTTCAGATACCTCCTCCAACGTGCTCTTCGGCAGCCTGCAGAAGATCACCGCGCAGCAGGTGGGCGTGCCCGGACAGTTGATGGCCGCAGCCAACACCACGGGCGGCGTGATGGGCAAGATGATCGACGCGCAGAGCATCGTCGTGGCCAGCACGGCAACCCAGTGGTATGGACACGAGGGAGACATCCTGCGTTACGTCTTCCTGCACTCGCTGGCCCTGGCCGCATTGGTAGGCGCGTTCATCTTCATGATGGCCTACGTGTATCCGTTCACGCAGTTGATAGTGCATTAACCAAAAGCAGGAGCCGCGCCCTTCCCTATCCCTGTGGGGAGGGGCGCGGTGGCTGCGAACTTTCATATCCACGCCGGCGGCATGCCCCCGCCTCTGGCCGTCGAGGTATCTTTCATGAGCGCAGTACTCAAATCTTCCGCACTTATAGAGTCTTTTAAATTACGAGCAGAAGCCGTCAGCGCAGAGTTTGAGCATCTGTCCACACGGGCAGAAGCCATTGATCGCATCATTGAACTGCTACACAAAGAAGGCATTGCCGACAATCCGCAGAGCTACGCTGTGTGCGCCGCGTGCGCGGCAATCACGCCGGCCGATAAGGCAAAACTCTTAGCTGAAGTGCCCGGCATACGTTTTGACGTGACGCGCGAGCTGGCATCGGAAGCCAAGGTTGGCATCAGCCAGCTGGAGTGGGCGCTGGCCAACACGGGCACGCTGGTGCAGACGGCCGACGCGGCCGACACACGGCTGGTCAGCATGCTGCCGCCGCTGCACATCGCGCTGGTTCCCACCGCAGGGCTGCTGCCCGACTTGCCCTCGGTGCTGACAAAGGTTGATCCGCGAAAGTCCGCCTACCTGGCCTTTATTACCGGCCCCAGCCGCACCGCGGATATCGAGCGCGTGCTGACCATCGGAGTGCATGGCCCCGGACGGCTGATCATTTTGATGGTGGACGAACTGCCGGCGCCGGAGGTGGCGAAATGAAACAGGATTTCAAGCAATCCATTATCGACGCCCTGTCGAATCCGAACCTGACCGGAGCGCTCGGCAACTTCAGCGTGGCTTACCGCGCGGGACGCGCCAAGGCTTACGAGGGCATTGACTTTGAAGCCCTGCGCACGCAGATTGCGGCCATCAAGAGCGACGCCGCCGGACGCTTTGACGAACTGTCGGAAAAGTTCGCCGTGGCCGCCGAGGCGAAGGGCGCCAAGGTCTTCCGCACCAGCGACCCACAGGCCGTTAAGGATTACATCCTGAAGCTGGCGCTCGACCGCGGCGTGAAGACCATCGTGAAGTCGAAGTCGATGGCCACCGAGGAGATTCACCTCAACAAGCATCTGGAGAAGGCCGGCATCAACGTGCAGGAGACCGACCTGGGCGAGTGGATCATCCAACTGGCCGGGCAGACACCTTCGCACATGGTGATGCCCGCCATCCACATGACGAAGGAAGAGGTGACGACGGTCTTCAACACAAAGGTTGAGGACGGCCAGAAGCCGGACATTCCAAAACTGGTGAAGTTCGCGCGCGGCAAGCTGCGTCCCTTCTTCCTGGGCGCGGAGATAGGAATCAGCGGCGGCAACATCGCCGTGGCAGAGACAGGCAGCATCGTGCTGATGACCAACGAGGGCAACGCCCGCCTGGTGACCAGCCTGCCGAAGATTCACGTTGCTCTTGTCGGCTACGAGAAGCTGATCGAGCACTTTGCCGACATCGCACCCATCCTTACGGCGCTGCCCAAGAGCGCCACGGCGCAACTGCTGACCAGTTACGTCAGCGTCATCACCGGGCCCACGCCCAACACGGATGGCACGCCGAAAGAGCTGCACATCATCCTGATGGACAACCGCCGCAATGAGATGGCGCAGGACCCGCGCTTTAAGCAGGCTCTGCAATGCATCCGCTGCGCCAGCTGCCTGAACGTGTGCCCGGTCTTCCGGCTTGTGGGCGGACACGTCTTCGGCAAGGTGTATACGGGCGGCATCGGCACGATCCTTACAGCGTGGTTCGATGCCTTGAAGGAGAGCGACGAGATACAGAGCCTGTGCATCCAGTGCGGCGCCTGCAACGACGTCTGTCCCGGCAAGATCGACATCGCCGGACTGATCCTTGAGTTGCGCCGCCGACTGGCCGTGGAGCAGGGCCAGCCAATGATCCAGAAGGCCATCTTCCAGGTGGTCAACAACCGGCGGCTCTTCCACACCATGATGCGCGCGGCGAGCCTGGGGCAGAAGCCGTTCGCAAAAGATGGATACATCCGCCACCTGCCGCTGTTTTTGGCTGGCATGACGGAGAACCGCTCGCTGCCGGCGATTGCCGACGTTCCCTTCCGCGACCAGATCAAGAAGATCAAGCAGCCGAAGTGCGCGGAGAAGGCGGCGTTCTTTGGCGGCTGCCTGGTGGACTTCGCCTATCCAGAGATGGGCGAGGCCGTGGTGAAGGTGATGAACAAGGCCGGCATCGAGGTTATCTTCCCCGAGGGGCAGACCTGCTGCGGCGCTCCGGCGCGTTACAGCGGAGCCTACGAGGTGGCCGCGCAGAACTCGGCCGACAACATCAACGCGCTGCTCTCTGAGGATGTGAAGTACGTCATCAGCAGTTGCCCCACCTGCACGGTGGCGCTCAAGCAGGACTTCATCCACAACCTGGAATCCGTTGGCCGCACGGGAGAGCTGGACGCCGCGCACAAGCTGGCGGAAAAGACCTGGGACTTCTCCACCCTGGCGGCAAAGCTGGTGGAAGAGGGACGGCTGAAGTTCAAAAAGGGCGCCGAGCCGAAGAAGTTCACCTATCACGACTCCTGCCACTTCAAGCGGACGCTGCACGCGGATCAGACTGCACGCAAGTTGATGAAGGATGCGGGCAACGAGCTGGTGGAGATGGATGAGACCGATATGTGCTGCGGCATGGGCGGCTCCTACACGCTGAAGATGCCGGAGATCTCCGCACCCATCCTGAAGCGAAAGCTGATCAACATCGAAAAGACCGGCGCCGATTTGCTGCTGATCGACTGCCCGGGCTGCGTGATGCAGATTCGCGGAGGGCTGGATAAGACAGGCTCAAAGGTTCAGGTGCGGCACACGGTGCAGCAACTGGCCGACAGCCTTGAATAGTAAAGCCCTTGTTTTGACGGGCCCCGGTGAACGCGCCGGGGCCTTTTTCTTGCCGTGCGCATGACAAAGGCAGCTCTTCGATTGATGGTCCGGCCACTGCCGCTTCCCATACTGAAGAAAAGCATATTTTTGCATGGAATTCAGCTTGTCAGACAACCAGACATATAGTACATTTCCTGCGGTTCCTATTCGGCCGCGCCTTTGCGGCGCGCCTCAGGATTGAGGTCATCATGCTCGACACCGCTCTCATCGAAAAGTTCCGCGCCATCGTGGGCCAGGAGAACGTCCTGACCAGCAAGGTCAACCGCGTCACCTACGGCTATGACGCCACGGCCGATATGCCCAAGGGCAGCCCGGACGTGATCGTAATGCCCACCGACATCGAGCAGGTGCAGCAGGTGGTGAACCTGGCGCGGCGCAGTGGCGTTGCGCTCTACCCGCGCGGCGCCGGCACCAACCTGAGCGGCGGCACCATCCCGGTGCAGCACGGCATCGTTCTATCGCTGCAAAAGATGAACAAGATTTTGGAAGTGGATGCGGAGAACCTGACGGCCGTAGTGCAGCCGGGAGTCATCATCCAGGCGCTGAACAACGCCGCAGCGCCGCATGGGCTGATGTATCCGCCGGACCCCGGCACGGTGACGACGGCAACCATGGGCGGCTCGGTGGCAGAGAACTCCGGCGGACTGCGCGGCCTGAAGTATGGCGTGACCAAGCATTATGTGATGGGCATGGAGGTTGTGCTAGCCAATGGCGACCGCGTGCGCTTTGGCGGCAAGACGGTGAAGAACGTCACGGCCTACGACTTCAGCAGCCTGTTTGTGGGCAGCGAAGGCACGCTCGGCATTGTGGTGGAGATCACCTGCAAGCTGGTTCCGTCGCCGAAGTTCCGCCGCACCTTCCTGGCAACCTACAAGAGCATCGCCGACGCGGGCAACACGGTGTCGGGAATCATCAAGGCGCAGGTTATTCCGGCGACGCTGGAAATACTGGACAACATGACCATCCGCACCGTGGAGGACTTTGCCCACGTCGGGCTGCCCACGGAGGCCGAAGCGCTGCTGCTGATTGAAGTGGACGGCATGGCCGAAGCGGTGGTGAAGCAAGAGGCGGAAGAGGTGATGCGCGTGGTGAAGGAGAACAACGGCGAGTTGCGCGTTGCCCAGTCCGACGCCGAGCGTGACGCGCTGTGGGCCGCCCGCCGCGCTGCCCTGCCCGCACTGGCCTCGCTGAACAACACCGTGGTGCTGGAAGATGCCACGGTGCCGCGCAGCCGCATTACGGAGATGCTGCTGGAAGTGGCCGAAATCGGCCGCAAGTACAAGCTGACCCTGGGCACCTTTGGACACGCGGGCGACGGCAACCTGCATCCCACGATTCTGGCCGACAAACACAATGCCGACGAGATGCACCGCGTGCATATGGCGGTGGATGAGATCTTCGCCGCGGCGTTGAAGTTTGGCGGCACGCTGAGCGGTGAGCATGGCATCGGCATGGCCAAGATGAAGTATCTGGGCAACGAGATTGGCGACAGCGGACTGGACCTGATGCGCAGCCTGAAGCAGGCGTTGGACCCGACCTACATGCTGAACCCCGGCAAGCTGGTTCCGCTGCCTGAGCAAAAAGAGGTGACACATGCCGGCCACTAACGGGGTGCAACAGTCCGCGCCGGTGTATGACGACCTGGCCGCGCTGCAAAAAGAGATCGACAAGTGTATGCACTGCGGTGGCTGCATGGCCGTTTGCCCCGTCTATGCCACGGACAAGACGGAAGCCGGTGTGGCGCGCGGCAAGGTGATGGTGGCGCAGGCCGTGCTGGAAGGCGAGCTCGCGCTGGACGATCCCGAAGTGGTGGAGATGCTCTTCAACTGCCTGGTGTGCAAGAGCTGCGTGCAGAGCTGCCCCACCAAGGTGGACTTTGGCCGCATCATGCTGGCCTTGCGCGCGGCCATTGTGCGCAAGAATGGGCTGCCGTGGCTGAAGCAGGCCATCTTTGGAATGCTCAAGCATCCCGCGCTGTTTGACCGTGGCATGAAGCTGGGCGCCATGCTGAGCGGCATCGCCTTCCGCGACGCAGGACAGCAGGCCATCGCGCCGCGCTCTCCGTTTGCGTTCGTGGGCAAGTACGTCAACTTTGACGAGAACCGCCTGCTGCCCGCACTGGCCATTAAACCTCTGCGCGACCGCCTGCCCGAGCTGATGCAGATTGAGGACGCCACGACGACGGCGGCGTTCTTCACCGGCTGCTCGATGAACTACTTCTACCCGGAGACAGGCGAAGACCTGGTCAGCGTGCTGAAGGCGAACAAGGTCAACATCGCCATCCCCAAGACACAGGCTTGCTGCGGCGTGCCGGTCTTTGTGCATGGCGATCTGGACACCATCCGCGAGTTGGGCCGCCGCAACCTGGACGCCATGGAGGCCACGGGTGCCGAGTATCTCATCACCGGCTGCGGCTCCTGCGGTGGCGCGTGGCAGCATGAGTACCTTGAGATCTTCGCCAACGATCCCGTGTACGGGCCGAAGGCGCGGCACTGGGCCGCACGCACCTATGACATCTCCACCTTTCTGGTGGACGTGCTGAAGTTCACGCCGCCCACGGGACGCGTGGAAGCCACGGTGACCTATCACGACTCCTGCCACCTGAAGAAGACGATGAAAGTGTCGCGCGAGCCGCGAGAGATTCTGAAGGGCATCCCGGGCATCACCTTTAAGGAAATGAGCGCGCCGGATGCCTGCTGCGGCAGCGGAGGCAGCTACGTGCTGACGCACTTTGACACTTCCACCAGCATCGGCCAGCGCAAGGTGGAAGATGTGGCCCACACCGGCGCCGACACGGTGGCCACCGGCTGCCCGGCCTGCATGATGCAGTTGTTCGACAACCTGCACCGCTTTGACCAGCCGCAGAAAGTGCGGCATTACGTGTCGCTGTTGGCGGAGAGCTATCGCAACGAGTGTACGCAGTAAACCTCCTGTAGTGCCGCCCTGAACGGCACAACAAACTGAGCGCTTGCAGTATCCCTTTGGCAGGCCGCACTCCTGTGGTGCGGCCGTTTTTTGCCTGTAATTCCCTTCAAAAGCAGGAGATGCGGCCCGACGAGGCGGCTTTCCGCTTTCCGGCTTGGTTTTCCACTCCCGTTTGGCGCGCCCCGGGATTTATACTTGGCGAACGAAAGAATGCAGCCTGCATTTGTCCCGCGCTGCGGAGAGAGGCACACACTCATGGCAAAGAGCGTCAACAAGGTCATCCTGATTGGCAACCTCGGCAAAGACCCCGAACTGAAGCACACCAGCGGCGGCACGGCCGTGGCCAAGTTCACCCTGGCCACCAACGAGCGCTTTAAGGATAAGGACGGCAACTGGCAGGATCGCACCGAGTGGCACAACATCACCTGCTGGGCGCGCCTGGCGGAGATTGCCAGCGAATATCTGAAGAAGGGCCGCACCGTTTACGTGGAAGGCAGCCTGCGCACCGATAGCTGGGACGACAAGACCAGCGGCCAGAAGCGCTACCAGACGTACATCAACGCCAGCGACCTGGTTCTGCTGGGCGGCGGCCGTGGCGAAGAAGGCGGCGGTGGCCGCGGCAGCTCGCGTGGCAACGACTACGACCAGAGCGGCGGCGGCGGCGACTTCGAGTCTGCTCCGGCGCGCGCCACGGAGATCACCGACGACGATATTCCCTTCTAGTTGCACGCATTCTTGAAGGCCCATCCGTACTTACGGGTGGGCCTTTTGCATTGCAATTGCGTCGCACCAAAATGAAACCATCGCTAGCTTTGGGAAGTGCGGCGATGAAACTTGCGTGACGCTTTGGCTCGGTCACTCCTTCCTCTATTTTTCTTCGCTACTCTCGAATTGTCGTTCGGACGATTCGCGCCGCATCCCAGGCCGTGCCCCGTGAAGGCGACCCCAATAGCAATCGTCCCCGGAGGCAGCATGCGAAAACTCTTCCTCGTGGCCGTCCTGTTTGCAATGGCCGCCATGGCATTCTCTCAGTCCGCCTACATCAAGCCCAGGCCGGCCGATAGCGGCGGCACAACGAACACACCTCTGCCTGGCCAGATTCCCTACTTTGTGGATGAGAGCGGCGCGCTGACCAACTCAGTGATGGCGCAGTCGCAGTACAACATCGGAATCGGCCTGCCCTATCCGACCTTCCATCTGCACGTTGTCGCCGCTACCGACCCCGGCGCGATCACGCTGGATGGCTACGGCGTGGTGGGCGTCAACTTCATGGGTCGGCGCGCGCGCGGCACATTTGAATCGCCCAGCGCGGTGCAGCAGGATGACAACCTGGCGGCCTTGCAGGGGCGCGGCTACGGCGACACGGGCTTCTCCCTGACCAGCCGCGGATACGTGAAGATTTTTGCCGCGGAAAACTGGCACGATCTGATGCAGGGCACCTACGTTGTGATTGGCACCACGCCCACCGGCGGCATTGAGACCGTCAGCACTCCGGCCATTGAACGTATGCGCGTTGATAGCAGCGGCAACGTGGGCATTGGCACCACCACCAACAACGTGCCCATTGATTCTCCGCTGACCGTGGTTGGCGTGATCCACTCGACCACGGGCGGCATCATGTTCCCCGACGGCACCACACAGACCACGGCCACAATTGCAGGCCCGCAGGGTGTAACCGGAGCACAGGGTCCGCAGGGAATTCAAGGGCCGCAGGGCGATGTAGGGCCGCAAGGGCCACAGGGAATACAGGGATTGCCAGGTACGGCAGGCGCGCAGGGACTGACCGGGCCGCAAGGTCCGCAGGGCGCGACCGGCGCGCAAGGTATTCAGGGCCCACAGGGACCGCAGGGCGCAACCGGCGCGCAAGGTCCACAGGGACTGACCGGAATGCAGGGCGATGCTGGTCCGGCGGGAACGAACGGCGTGGGATTCAACTTCCGCAACGCATTCGACAACTCAGCGACTTACGCCGTGAATGACGTTGTGACGCTGGCCGGTTCGACCTATGTGGCCACGGTGGCGAGCTTTGGCCCGAATAACACAACGCCGGACGTAAGCCCAAGCTGGACGCTGATGGCCCAGGCCGGTGCCACGGGCCCGCAGGGTGCCACCGGAGCTCAGGGTCCGCAGGGTGTTGCTGGCCCGCAGGGAGATATTGGTCCGCAGGGCCCACAGGGATTGCAAGGACCGCAGGGCGTTGCTGGCCCACAAGGCATTCAGGGACCACAGGGCGATATTGGCCCGGCGGGGCCGCAAGGTGCGACCGGCGCGCAGGGTCCACAGGGCCTGACCGGAATGCAGGGCCCGGCGGGAACTCCGGCGCCGACGGTGAAAGATGCCAACGGAAATGTGCTGGGATCGTTGCTCAGCATCAGCGGCACGGACGTCACGCTATACAGCAACGGATATGTAATCACCGTCGGTATTGGCGGGCAGTTCCCCTCCTCGTCCGTTTACTGGGATGCCGCCGGCTGCTCCGGCAATCCGTATCTCAACTCAGGGGCCAACGCCGGAAACACGCATCAGGCGTATCTGTTTGCGCGGAATGTGTATTACTCGGCGCAGGCGAACACGCTGCTGGTGCCGTATGGCTCCGGCAGCCTCATCGCCGCCGCCGACAGTTCTGCGCCCATCACGGCGGAGACGCCCGGTGTAGCGGATAGCAACGGGCAGGTGCCGCTGGATGGGGCCTCAAGCTGCGGCACGCCGAGCACGGCTTACAACAATGGCTGGGCGCTGACGCCCTTTGACCCGGTCGCCACATTGGGCTGGACGCTGGTCAACGGTGCAGGAGCGCCGCTGGCCGTGGCTGGTCCGCTGCAACTGCCGTAACAACGCACAAGGCCCGGAGCAGACAGAATGTCACTCCGGGCCGTTTTATCCGCAAAGTTGGTGATGCATTCTCGCGCAGGATTATTCCGCGCGCTGCGCCATCGCCTCGCACTCATCCAGCGTCCACGGCGGAGTGGCGCCAGCGCGACTGGCGACGAGCGCTCCCAGGGCATTCGCCATACGCATTGTGCGCTCCATTGGCCACCCCTGGTGATATCCATGCAGGAAGGCAGCGGCAAAGGCGTCTCCGCTACCCACGGTGTCGGCCACTACAACCTTATGTCCGGCGGCGCGCAGCAGACGGCCATTGCTCCGCACGGAGCAGCCACGCTCGCCCTCGGTGACGCAGATGGCGTCCAGTGCAAACTCATTCGTCCAATAGCGGCAGAACTCTTCCATGGAAAATACTTTGCCGGGGCCGAGATGCAGATTCCACAACGTGTGCGCCTCGACATCATTCAACTTGAGCACCGTGGCCTGATGGCAGAGCCGTTCGACCAGCGGCAGCGACCAGTGGCCGGTGCGCAGGTTCATATCGTAAAAGCGCCGCGCATTCGGCAGGCCGTGCAGCAGCTCCAGCGTCTGCGCCTGAACGCGTGGGTTGGTGTGCAGCAGGGTGCCAAAGTAAATCCAGTTGAATTCCATGGCCAGCAAGTGGCCACGCTGTGCAGCATCCACCAGCAAGCAATCGAAGGCCGCGGGGCGCGGGATGGAGAAGGCCGCCTCTCCGCGCTGATTGGTAGTAATCTCGGCGATGCCGGTGGGGCGCTCCGTGGTGCTATGCACGAATCGCGTGCTGAGGCCGAGCCGCTGCATGGACTGCAAAACGCGCCGTCCGCGAAGGTCATCGCCCACGGCGGCCAGCAGTTCAGCCTCTTCACCCAGGCGATGCAGGTGATAGCAGAAGTTTAACGGCGCGCCGCCAAGCAACTCTCCGGTGTCGAACACATCCCACAGAACCTCGCCGATGCTCAGTACGCGGGCTGTCTTGTCATTCTTCATAGAATCGTCTGCAATACTTTCCACCGCCGCTCAGGCGATGGTCATCTTCTTCTGCATCTCCTCCAGCGTGATGCCTTTCGTCTCCGGATAAATAAAGAGGACGACGAAGAACTGCAGGACCATCATGGCCGCAAAGAACATGAAGGGATAGGCGCCGGAGCCGGCCGCCAGCAGAGGAAAGATTCCGCTAATCAGCGCGTTCATGATCCAGTGAGAGAAGCTGCCCAGGCTCTGTCCCCGGGCGCGCACGCGGTTAGGAAAGACCTCCGCGATGAAGACCCAGATGACCGCGCCCTGCGAGAAGGCGAAGAAGGCGATGTAGCCCACCAGCAGCCACACCAGTAACTCCTGATGATGGTGCGTGTAGAAGATGGCCGCCACGCCCGCCAAACATGCGGCCGTGCCCACGGAGCCGATCAGCAGCAGAACCTTGCGCCCCACGCGGTCAATCACCGACATGGCTAGCATGGTGAAGAACAGATTCGTGGCGCCAATGACGACGGCCTGCAGGTCTCCGCTGACCTTGCTGAAGCCGGCGTAGGCGAAGATGTCGTTGAGGTAATAAAGGATGGCGTTGATGCCACTAAGTTGATTGAAGACGCCAATCGAGACGGCGAGAAAGATCGGCAGCCGATACTTCCAACTGAACATCGGCTCGTTGGCGGTGTGCTCGGCGTCAATGGATTCGACGATGGCGGCGAGCGCCTGCTCGGGATTCTCTTCTCCGGTGCGGCGCAGCACGGCAAGAGCCTCCGCCGTGCGCTGCTTTTTGACCAGCCAGCGCGGGCTGCGCGCAATGCCAAAGAGCACGGCGAAGAACAGCATGGCCGGAGCGGCAGCCACACCCAGCTTCCAGCGCCACTCGGCATCGGCAAGCGAGGCCAGGCCCAATAAGTAATTTGAGAAGTACGCCAGCAGGATTCCAAAAACGACGTTGAACTGGAAGAAGCCGACCAGGCGTCCGCGCCACTTCGCCGGAGCGATCTCCGCAATGTACATGGGGCCCAGCACGCTGCTGCCGCCAATGCCAAGCCCGCCGATGAAGCGGAAAAAGACCAGCGCGCCCCAGCTCCAGGCAAAAGCGCAGCCCAGGCTGCTGACGACGTAGAGCACGGCCATGGCACGCAGGCTGTCACGGCGTCCCCAGCGGTCGCCCGGAATGCCGGCCAGAATGGAGCCGAGCACGGTTCCCCACAAGGCGGCCGCCACGGTCACGCCCAATGAGGCGGGTGAGAGATGATAGGTGGCGCTCAACTGGCGGGTGGTTCCGGCGATAACCGCCGTGTCAAAGCCAAACAGCAGGCCGCCGAGCGCGGCTACAACGGTGCTGCGGAGCAGAAAAGAATTGATCTTCATGCCTCTCCACCGGCGCCGGCGCCATGGGCCAGCGGGCAATCTGCGGCTGCGCATGCAGCCGGCCCACCATCATACATAACGACGAGGTCGGGAGCAGTAATTTGGCTGTGCTATTCTGAAGCCCATTCAAGCCATGCACGCGACCAGTCCACAGTCGAACAAGCTCTTCTCCGCGCCGTCACGGGCCGGTGCCCATGAGTAATTTCATGCTCAGCGATATGGCGGGCAACACGGCGGCCTCGGCGCTTTTTGCCATCTTCCTGCTGCCGCCGGGATACCTGTTAAGCCAGTGCTTCGACCTGCTTGGCGCGCGCCGCGCATCGATGGCTGAGCGCGTGTTGCTGGCTCTGGCCTTCAGCCTGGTGGCAACGCCGATCATGGCCGTGCTGCTGGTACGCTATGTGGGATTCGCCGCGACGCTGACGGTCTTTCTAGCCATGATGGTGGCGGCCGTGGTGGTGGAATGGCGACTGGTTCGCAGTGCGCACACACCGCTCTTCCCGATTGCCCACCATACATGGCAGGCGCTGGCGATCGCAGCCGTGTGGTTTGTGCTGGTGGTGATCTCGCTGGCGGACCTGCAACTGGGCGAGCGGCTTTACCCCAGCTATTTAATGTACGACCACGCCATCCGCATCCCCATGGTGGCCTCGGCCGCGCGCACCGGAGTGCCGCCGCTCAATCCTTTTTATGCCATTCCGCAGACGGTGCCGCAGAGCTACTTCTACTACTGGTACGTTGTCTGCGCCCTGCCTGCCAAACTTGCCGGAATCTCCGCCAAAGCCTGCCTGAGCGCCAGCGCCTACTGGTGCGGCCTGGGACTGTGGGCCGTGGCCGCGCTCTTCCTCAAGCACATGATGGGCGTAGTGGATGAGCTGCGCCGCCGCGCAGTGGTGACCGGCGCGCTGATCTTCCTGACCGGACTCGACCTGATTCCCTACATGATTCTGAGCGTGCCGCCCTGGGCCGTGGCACGCGCCGACCTGGAATGGTGGGATCAGAATCAGGTGACTTCGTGGATGGCGTCGTTGCTGTGGGTGCCGCATCATGTGGCGGCCATGCTGGCCTGCATGGCAGGAGTGCTGCTGCTGGCGCAACTGGATGGCGGCAACTCACCGAGGCCGCGGGCAACAGTGCTGGTGGCGGGCATGGCCTTTGCCAGCGCCGCGGGACTCTCCATTTATGTGACCTTTACCTTTGCCATCGTGCTGATTGCGTGGTCGATGTGGCTGCTGCTGCGCGGGCAACTCCGCACATTCGTCCTCTACGCGGCCTCGGGCGCCGTCAGCCTGCTGCTCTCGCTGCCCTACCTGGGCGATCTGGTGCGCGGGCGATTCACAACGGGGGCGACATCTGGAGCAAGCCATTCGCACGGCTTCGCCTTCTTCGCCCTGCGCGAGGGCGCACCGCTGCTGGATCCATTTCGCCAGTTTCATCCTCAAGCCGCGCTGGCAAATCTGGCGGTGCGGCTGCCGGGCATGGTCATAACCTATGCCGTTGAGTTCGGATTCTTTGCCGTGGTGCTGGCGCTGGCCATCTCGCGTGACCTGCGGGATAAGCGGCCCTTGCCATCCGGGCGGCGCATGATGTGGTTCATCTTTGGAGTGAGCCTGCTGGCGATGAGCTGCCTGAAGAGCGATGCCACGGGCGTCAACGATCTCGGCTTTCGCGGCATTCTCATCACGCAGTTTGTGCTGCTGGTGTTGGCCGCGCCGGTACTGAGTGAGGCCATTGGCGAAAAAACGAGCGGCATTGCCTGGGCGCGGCTGTGCCTGCTGTTTACCATCCTGCTGGGCGCGGCGGGCAGCGTCTATCAGCTTGCATCGCTGCGCTTGTATGCGCCGCTGGTGGACGCCGGACGCAAGGCGCGCGATGAGTCCTTTTTAGGCGCTGCGAATTTTGGCGAGCGCAACTTCCACTTGCGCCAGGGCTATCGCCAGCTCGACCACCTGCTGCCCAGCGACGCACGCATCCAGTACAACCCCATCCGCGACGAGGTTCGCGTCGAGGACTACTATTCGCCGCGCCAGGCGGCCATGGGAGAGTACAACTGCGGAACAGGCTTCGGGGGCAGCGTGGAAGATTGCCACATGGCGGTGGCGCTCTTCAATCCGGCGCGCGGCACGCAATTGGATGACGTGGATGCGGTCTGCCGCCGCCTCCACCTGAGCGTGCTGGTGGCTACGGATGTTGATCCGGCATGGCAGCAGAAAGATAGTTGGGTATGGCGGCGAAGGACACTGGTGGCCAACCCAAACATGAGAGCCATCGCCTGCCCGGGCGCAGAGCAGTAAAAAAAGAGATCAGTCGAGCTCGCCCTGCTCCACCACTACATTTTCGCGCACAATCAGACGGTGCGGAGCCATCTCCTTAAGATGCGGCATCACACGCTGGATGTGCTCGTCGGTATCCACAAAGCTGACGACCACGGGCAGGCTGCCTCCGGCATCCACCAGCCGCGCTGACTTCACCCGCATGCGACCCATAAAGCCCGCCACGGCGTGATAAGCCACTGCGCCATAAACATTTTCCGCGCGGAGGTAGCCCAGCACCTCCAGATGCAGGGGCCGGTGCTGCCACTGGTCATCCTCATGCAGATACATGGTGACTTGTACGGCCATGGTCGTTTCCTTTTGCGTCCGAATCGACTGCTCGTCGCGGCTCATTATAGACTTCGCGCAATCATTGCGCCCGCCAAAACTCCGGCCAGGCAGAGCACGTTGTTGGCCAGCACGTTGCCGGCAAACAGAGCATACTGCCCCTGCTCGAAGAGCGCGAAGCTCTCAAAGGCATAGCTGGAAAAGGTCGTATAGGAGCCGCAGAAGCCGATGGCGACCAGCAGGCGCCAGCGCGGATCAGCCAGCACGCGCTCGGTGCTCCACACCATGAAGAGTCCCAGGATGAAGCTGCCGGTGATGTTAATCAGCAAGGTGCCGTAGGGGAAAGACGCGCCCAACAGCCGGGCCACCTGCCGGCTGACGACGTAGCGCGCACTGGCGCCGATGATGGCTCCGATGGAAATCCAGAGATAGGCAAGCACGATGGGAGCTCTCCTCAACAAATGAGACTGGTAGGAGTCATCAGCCCCGGGCTTGGGCCAGGAGGCGGTTGCGGCGAACTCCATCGCCAAAATGATTCTAGCAAGCCGTGAGGCCTTCATCCAGAATCATTGATTGCCGGATGCACCGGCCCGATGCGGCGGCGGCAGATATGGGAATGTGCTAAGTTCTTGCCATGGGCGCTCCCAAGATCATTTGGACCATTGCCGGCTTCGACCCCTCGAACGGTGCCGGGGTGACGGCCGACCTGCGCACCATCTCCGCCCTGGGATGCCACGGCGTGGCCTGCATTACGGCCCTCACCATCCAGAACACCATGGGCGTGCGGGGCGTGGAGCCCGTACAGGCCGGCATTGTGGCTGAGACCCTGCAGACCCTGCTCGAGGACCTGCCCCCGGCAGCCATCAAGATTGGCATGCTGGCCACGGCCGAAAACGCAACCACCGTCGCCAGCTTCCTCCAAGCCCTGCCCCAGCCCTGCCCCATCGTGCTGGACCCAATCCTATTGGCATCCTCCGGGGCGGAGATGTTGACGCTGGAGGGGCTGACCATCCTGCGCGAGCGCCTGCTGCCCCTGGCTACCATCGTCACCCCCAACCGGGCGGAAGCCGCGGCCCTGACCGGGTTGCCAGCCACCGATGCCGAGGCTCTGGCACTGGCCCTGCGCCAGTTGGGCTGCCGGGCGGCGGTGGTGACCGGCGGCGACCCGGTGGCCGACGACACGAATCCCTCCGGTGCGGCCACGGATGTGCTGGCCTACCAACTGGTTTCCATGGAGAGTGTGGAGGAGTTGAGCGCGCCGCGTATAACCACCCGGGCAACCCACGGCACCGGCTGCGCCTTCAGCACGGCCCTGGCCTGCGAGCTGGCCATGGACGCCAGCATCCCGCAGGCGGTCACCCGCGCTAAGTCCTATGTACGGCGGGCGATGCAGAATGCACCGGGATTGGGGCAAGGCAAGGGACCGCTTGGTCTTGAGGCTGCCGCCCGAGGGTGAGTCCCAGCGGCTATTGACAGAGGCAAGCGGCTTGGCAGGAACTGTTTCGCCTAAACTTCGCCCTGTGGAATTCCGCGTTTCACGGTTTTTCCCATTTGGCAAGCACGAAGTTGACTATATTTGTCACCCCATTGACCTCGGCACCCGAAAATCCCTACAATTTATACATCGCCTGGGTGCATACCCGGGCGTAACCGTGTAAGTGACCCGATTGTACGGAAACCAAGTAAGCGAGGTGTTTGATTGCGACGAGTACTGACCCACAGCGTCCTTGCCCTGTTAGTGCTGGGTGGGACGATGGGAGCGGCACCCGGCCACACGACATCGGCTGCGCTGGCTCCTCCCGTCTTCCTGCCTCCCCCACCCGGGGCTGCACCGGCGGTCGTGGAGCCTGTCACCGTGCCTTACCAGGTGGGTAACGCCAGCTGGTACGGCGGCATGTTCCACGGTAGGCCTACCGCCAGCGGCGAAGAGTACGATATGTACGACTTCACCGCTGCCCATCGCGAACTCCCCCTGGGGAGCTTTGTGAAGGTAACCAACCTCAAAAACATGAAGTCCGTTGTTGTACGCATCAACGATCGCGGCCCGGTCACACCGGGGCGAATCATTGATCTGTCCTACAAAGCCGCACACCTGCTGGGAATGAACCAGAAGGGCGTGCAGAAGGTTCGCATTGACGTGATGGAAGCCGCCCCGGCGCAGTTGGCCCTGGCAAGGCAGCCCCGCAATGAGTAGGCAGAGCCCCCTTCAACCCCGCCCCGCGTATATCGCGGGGCTTTTTCTTGCCGTAAAAACCGTCTCCGGTCACCCCGGATTGAGAGGAAACGAGATATCTTATGACCATGACCGAAGCTAAGCCCATGACGGATGCCCGCCAGCACCTGATCGTCGCCCTTGACTATGCCACCCCGGAGCCGGCCCTGCGGCTGGTGGAAACCCTCGGCGAATCAGTGCTTTACTACAAGATTGGCAAGGAGCTTTTTACCGCCGCCGGGCCGGATGTGGTGCGCCAGATGGTGGCGAAGGGCAAAAAGGTCTTCCTCGACCTGAAGTTCCATGACATCCCGAACACGGTGGCCGGAGCGGTTCAGTCCGCCGCCGCACTGGGGGTCAGCCTGCTGACCGTACACGCCCTGGGAGGCAGCAAGATGCTACGGGCCGCCGCCGAAGCCGCCCGCCAGAGCCAATCCAAACCAACGGTACTGGCCGTAACGGTGCTGACCAGCATGGATGAGGTGGGTATGAACGAGCTTGGCATTGCGGGGTCGGTGGAGGACGAGGTGCTGCGGCTGGCCGGGCTGGCCATCAGCGCAGGATGCGGCGGCATTGTGACCAGCGCCAAGGAGGCACCTAAGGTTCGGCAGAGCTATGGACGCTCGTTTGCGGTGGTTACGCCGGGCATTCGCCCTGCCGGAACAGCCGTGGGAGACCAGGCAAGGGTTGTGACCCCGGCGGATGCCATCCGCGCCGGTGTGAGCCACATGGTGGTGGGAAGGCCGATCACGGCCGCCGCCGACCCGGTGCAGGCTGCGCGGGCCATCCTTGAGGAGATTGCCGGAGCGCTCTAGCTACAGATGGAGGGCTTTCAGTGCGATGGCGGATAAGCTGACGCGGCAGACTCCCCACCCTGTGGACGAGGCTGCATCTATAATGAGTTCATCGTGAGCCGATACCGCCATCTTCTTCCTGTACTTATGCTTCTGCTGACCGGGCTGCTTTGGGCCCAGTCACCGGCGGGCACCTCCACGGTGCTGATACTTCCCTTTGAAAACTCCACCCGGCAGGCTGGATTGGAGTGGATTGGCGAGGCTTTCCCAGAGGTCGTGGGCCAGCGGCTGGCGGCGCAATCCATGTTCGTCATTCCGCGAGAAGATCGCCAGTATGCCTTTGACCGCATGGGTATTCCGGTGAACCTGCACGCCTCGCGCGCCACGCTGTACCGGATTGGTTCGCAGTTGGATGCCGACTACCTGTTGTTTGGCAGCTACTCCTATAACGGTGATAGGTTTACGGCCCGGGCCCAGGTGCTGGACATGAAGGCCTTGCGGCTATCACCCGACCTGGTGGAAAGCGGCCCCCTGACCAGCCTGATCACAATCCAGACGGCTTTGGCCTGGGACGTCTCGCTCTACCTGTATCCCGACATGAGCGAGAGCCGGGAGAGCTTTTTGCAGCGCGCCCCGGCCATCCGGCTGGATGCATTTGAGAAGTTCATCCGCGGTGTCGTCAGTGGCGTACCGAGTGAGCGCGTGCGGTATCTGAAGGCCGCACTGGAGATCGATCCCGGCTACGCCCCGGCCATACTGGTGCTGGGCAAGAGCTTATATGCCGCCCACGACTGCGAACAGGCCAGCCATTGGTTTGCCAAAATGCCGCGCGACCATGAGGGCAGTGGCGAGGCGAGTTTCTATCTTGGCCTGTGCGAGTACCAGCTTGGACGTTATGAGAAGGCCGCCGAGGCCTTCCGCGCCACCGCCGGGGCGGTTCCCTTGACCGAGGTGCTGAACAATCTGGGCGCAGCCGAAAGCCGCCGCGGCCAGCACGACGCACTGGAGTACTTCCGCAAAGCCAGCGAAACCGACCCCTCCGACGCTGATTATCACTTCAACTACGGCGTGGCGCTGGCCCGCAAGGGCGACCTGAGCGCCGCACAGCACCAGTTGCGCGAGGGGCTGAGCCGCAATCCCGAGGACGCCGAAGCGGATCACTTATTGCAAGCCATGGCGGCCACGCACACGGCGCCAGCCACACTGCCGCTGCCGCGCATCAAGCGCAACTACGA
>CAINND010000050.1 GCA_903851035.1 uncultured Acidobacteriota bacterium
CGGAGCCGGAACTGCGGGAGGCGCCGGAGGCAAGGCTTCCGTTCCACGCCGCACGTGCAGGTCGGCATGTTCGGTGGAAAGCGTCAGCTTCGGCCCGCCATGGCCGATTGTGCCAGTAACCCGCTTGTCATCTTCCCCGCTGATTTCAAGCGGATAGTCTGAGACCACGTCGCCGTTGTTGGTGCGCCCATCCACGGTAAAGGTCGCACCAGGCGGCAGCGTAACATCCACATCGCCCTTGCTGTTCTTCACCTCAGTCGCATACGACCCGGCCAGGCCAATCTCGACCCGCCCGTCGCGATCGTCAATGGTGGACTCGCCGTAGACCTGGTTCAGTTCGATGTCCTTGGAGTGCGTACGGATCCGGATGGGGCCAACTACTTCGGTTCCGTGCAGCGATTCGAGGGAGATTGACATGTCGCCGGGCAACCGGCCAAGTTCCATATCTGTCCGCGAGCTGTGGAAGTGCACCGGCTGATCGGCCCGCTCCATATGAACATTGCTGTAGTCGCCCTGTACGGTGACCACGCCATGCACGTCGGTGAGTGTCAGGTCGCCGCCCGAGCCATCGACGCTGAGGTCGCCCTTGACGTCGTGCGCGGCAAAGTCGCCGTCGTGGCTGAGGTGGGCATGCACGTGACCATCAATTGCGGTGGTTTCGAGATCGCCGTGCTGCACCGTGGCGTCCACGTTGCCGGTCAGGCCGGCGATGGTTACGCCGCCCCGTCCGCTGTTCACGTTCACGCTGACAGACTTGGGCAAGGTGACGACGAGGTTCGTCTTGCCGGCCTGGTTGCCATCCACTTTGAGCAGAACCGCATTCCCGCTGACAGTCACGTGGGCCTGCTGTGCGGCAAAGATCTTTTCTGCCTCCTTGTCGCTGCCGGCATAGGCAACCTGATGGGCGCGGACGGAAATCTGGCTTCCCTCACCCACAGCTACATTCACATCTCCACGCGGAATCTGAATCTCCACCTGGGCATTCGCGGGAATCGCGGTCTCAATCACGGACTGATCCTGGTCATGCTGCGGCTGGCCCAGCGCCGAAAAGAACTCGTCGCCATCGTCGCCGAAGTTGGCACGCAACGGACCCCAGAAGTGATCCCAGCCTGCCGCACCGATGCCGAGGATAGCCAGCAGAACCACCAGGCCACCGTAGCCGCCAAAGTGGCGGGTGCGGGGAGAGTCACGCCGCAAATCCAGCGCCCACTCGCCCAACGCTACGAGTCCGATGCCGATCAACAGCAGCGGCCACCAGTGCCGGTACCAGCCCCAGAAGGCGTCAGCATCCAGCCTGCCCGTCATCAGGAGCAGGAAGACCACACCCACGCTGATGAGCAGGATGGGGCCGGCAATCGAGGGCACACGGTTGGCGCGATTCTGGGCCCGCAACACCTCGCGCTGAGCCTTCCACGTGGCCTGCTGTGCGCGCCAGGCGGCCTTGCGCTGTTCCTTTTGAAAGCGCCAATAGTCACGCGGGTCACCGCCAAACGGCGGGCCGCCATACGGAGTTCCTGGAGGTACGCTGCCCATTATCGTTCCTCCTCACTTGCATTCGCGCTGAAATCGGCTCGCGCCGGAACGCTTTCGGCCGCAGCGGCAGGAGCCGCAGGGGCGGGTTGTGGCGGGGCCTGGGGAGCAGCTCCGGCAACCGGATACTGGCCATAGCCCGGGTAGGGATAGACCGGCGGCGGCTCGTTTGCCAGCAGGAGACGCTCGGCAAGAGCCAGCACACCAAAGAGAATCAGGTAAAGCGGCCACGCCTGGTGCCAGTGGAGGATATCCGCCTGATCCAGCAGGGCAATCACACCGGTCAACAACAGCGCTGCCGGCCAGCGCAAACGGCAAATCATCATGTATCGGTTCATTGTTGCCCTCCTTGCGCACCCATCGCGCGCCGCACTATCAGCCAAACACCCAGACCGATCAACAAGAGCGGCCATCCGTAACGAAAGACGTGTACGACAAAACCCATGCTGTTCAGCAGGAACAGGATGCCCAGCACAATCATGACCACGGCCCAGACCGGCTCCCTGCGCCGCCAGTTATAGGGCGGGATCGGGGGAACAGGCGGAACCGGGGAGACGGGCGGAATGCCCGGCGGAGCCCACGGATCCTGATACCCGGAATAGCCTGGATACCCCGACTGACCGGTGTACGGCGCCTGGTACTCCGCAGTCGTACCTGCGGGATTCGGTGGGGTACCCGGTGCCTGGTATACGGTCTCCTGCCATCCCTGGCCCGCAGCAGGCGGCGCCCCTGGAGTGCCCGGATTCTGCGGTGCGGCCTGCGGCGGCGCTGTTGGCCCACTGCCGGCGGGGTTTGTCCCGATGCCGCTCATATTCAGCCACTGGCCGACTTCGTTCAGACCGAAGGGATCAGGGACAGGTACGCCATCGCGACGGGCCTTGGCGGTGTGGAATGCTTCAAAGGACTGGTACAGCACCCACGCGCCAATCAGGATGCCCACCAGCGGATAGTGCTCGGTAACTGCAATGAGCACCGCGAAGACGACCACGTGAATCAGCCCCTTGAAGAGCTGGCCGTTGTACATGGCGCCGACGCCGGGAATCAGTCCCAGCACGGCAGCGGCTGAGGGATTCGGCACGCCCGGTGGAGGCGCGACAAAGTTCGCTGCCGCCTGCCAGTAGGCGCGGCTCGGGTCCCCTCCCGTCGCCAAATAGCAGGGTTCACAAAGAACCTGGCCTGCCGGTGTCTTTCGCACGCACTCTGTGCACAGCCCCTTGCCACAGTGCTGGCAATAAGAGGTTACTTCTGCTTCTGCATGATTTACGCAACGCATCGCTCACTCCCTTCCGGCATTGCCAACCCGTTTCGCCGGGAAAAGACGGATGCCCCAATACCGTTGTTTTCAACTGCCCCACGCGGCACACCCTGCCACCGCGTCTCTTCCATTTCGCCGTTCCAGGCAGGCTGGTTCTGGCCTCGCTCCGGAGCAACATCACGACTGGGAGGCTCCTGCTTCCATTCAGAACCCCCATCTTTGCTTTTTGACTCGCCCTGCGGCTTGGCCGCATTGGGAGAATCGGTAGCCGGCTGCTCATCGGTGCTGCGGCGCATCTCGCGCATCCGGCTTTCCATCTCGTAGACGAAGCGAAGGTGGTCGTAATAGCGAACCACCGGTGTGGAGGCGGTCATAATCCGCTTCTCCAGGTACGAGCGCACTGCGGTAGGCCGCAGATCGGCCATCTTGAAGCTGCTGAACTTCACTCCGCTGACGCTGATGGTCAGCGCGATGGAGAAAAATGCCATTGCTGCGGTCATCATCAACCGGGGCTCTGCAAATCTGCGCATCCTGGCCATCATGCTGGGCCGCTGCCACAGGGGCGGCATGGCGACTACGTTTCCTGCACCACCTGCAACTGCCAGCGTCGGCATGGCGCGGTGTCCGCGCTGCGTCTCAGCCAGAATGCGCTCCAGCAGCCCCTCCGGTATCTCCGGCTCTGCGGCCAGATATCCAAGCCACTCCTGTCCCCGGCGCGCCTCTTCAAACATGGCCGCGCAGGCCGCACAGGTCGCCATGTGATTGGTAAACACGGCCTCATCCTCTGCTCCCAGCGTCCCATCCAGCGCGTCGGCCAGTAGTGTCTCCCACTGCCCGCAGGCGGGGGAGTTGGGCAAAGCTACCCTGAAAATCCTCTCGTCCGCCATTTACATTACCTCCCGTTTGTTCTTTTCCAGCAGGCGGGCCAACTCGGCGCGCCCCCGGCTGATGCGGGACTTTACTGTCCCTTCGGGGATGCCCAGAACCTGGGCAATCTCCCGGTAATCCATATCCTGCAAGTCGCGCAGAATCACAGCCTCGCGCAACTCCGGCGATACCTTCGCCAGCGCGCCCTGCACCATCTTTTCGAGTTCCTTGCGGGTTGCCTGCTCGTGCTGGTTGGGGCCCCGCGACTCCAGCCGGTCAATCGGCCGCAGCTCGCCGGCTTCATCCCAGCCCGCATCGAGGGAATCCGTTACCCGCAGATTCCGCGCCCTGCGGAAGTGATCCACCAGCAGGTTCCGGGTCAGGGTCGTAATCCAGACCGGGAAGCTGCCGCGCTCGGAGTCAAAGCTGTGCAGGTTCGAGTAAATCTTGAGGAAGACCTCCTGGGTCAGGTCCTCAGCGTCTGTCGGCGAACCCGTAAACCTGTAGCACAGGGCATAGACGCGGCGATGGTGCGCCGTGACCAGCTCTGTCCATGCCGAGGACTCGCCTTTCAGGCAACGCCCGGCAACTTCGCTCCAGTCCTTCTCCACTCGCGCTACTGCCTCCTGGGAAACAAGGGGCCGACTCTGCCTGGGCTGGCTGCCGGCACCAGGCGTCACGGTATCCATCACCGTCACCTGGGGCCGCTGCCGCTGTGGCATTGCCCATCCCGTGCTGAACCAGTTCATTGTAGCCGCGCATTCCATACTTCTTCCTTACGGATGCTCGGCAAGATTTGTTCCGTACCATTCCCCGGTCTGCAGGAAAGCGGAGATTCTGTGGCGAAAAGAGAAGGGCCGGCTTGCGCCGGCCCCTGGTGTGGAGAGTGGTTTCCCGTGGTTAGTAGCGCTTCTGGAACTCCGGCTCAACGGGATTCTCGAAGAGGGAGCGGTCACGGGTGACGATGGTCAGCCCGGATGGCGTCACAAAGTACCGCCGCTTGTCCTCCACCGGATCGTAGCCAATCACAGTGCCCTCAGGCAGTTGCACGTCGCGGTCGATGATGGCCTTGCGGATGCGGCAGTGC
>CAINND010000051.1 GCA_903851035.1 uncultured Acidobacteriota bacterium
GGCATCAAGGCCGGCGACAAGGTCATCACCTCGCGCACGCAGTACCTGGTAGACAAGATGCCCATTGTTCCCATGGGCTAGCATTCGGTTCGGCCGGACTCCGCAAACCCGCGGAGCCGACCATGCACTTGCCTCAGCCAGCCGCCGGCAGCAAGCCACCCGCGCAGCCTGGCTTCTCAGGAAGGAAGATTCGCCTTGTTTGTTAATTTCTTTATCCACCGCCCGGTCTTTGCCACGGTCTCTGCGCTGCTGATTATTCTGGCCGGCGCAATCTGCATCCCCACGCTTCCGATTGCGCTGTATCCGCAGCTTGCCCCGCCGCAGGTGATGGTGACCGCGGCCTATGTGGGCGCCGATGCCGAGACGGTGGAGAAGGCGGTGACCCTGCCGCTGGAAGAGTCCATCAACGGCGTGCAGGGCATGCACTACATCAGTTCCTCCAGCACCAACAGCGGTGTGAGCTCAATCACGATTACCTTTGAGACCGGCTACGACCTGGACATTGCCGCCGTAGACGTGCAGAACCGCGTGGCTTCCGTCTCTGGCCGCCTGCCCGCCATGGTGAACGCCGCCGGCATCAGCATTACCAAGGCCAACAGCAACTTCGTCTTCGGTGCAGGCTTCTACGACACCAGCGGCCGCTACACCAACGAGTTCATGTCGAACTATCTCGACGTGTATGTGAAGGACGCCCTGAAGCGCGTGCCCGGTGTGGGCGATGTTGAGATCTTCGGCGAGCGCAAATACGCCATGCGTGTATGGCTTGACCCGTCGCGGCTGGCGGCGCACGGCATCACCGCATCCGATGTGCTCGGGGCCCTCGCCGAGCAGAACGTGGAAATCCCCGCAGGTCAGCTTGGTCAGCCGCCATCAGACAAGAACCAGAATTACCAGGTCGCCATCCGTGTGAAGGGCCGCCTGACCGATGCCAACCAGTTCAACGAAATCATCGTCAAAAGCACGCCGCAGGGCATTGTGCATCTTAAGGATGTTGGACACGCCGATGTCGGTGCTGAGAGCTACAGCTCAAACCTGAAATACAACGGCATGAGCGCTGTTGGCATCGGAGTTCAGCAGCTTTCCAACGCAAACGCGCTGGAAGTGGACCGCGCCGCCAAGGCAATGCTGGAGAAGCTCTCAAAGAACTTTCCGCCAGGGCTGAACTATCACGTGGCGTTTGACTCGACGACGGTTGTTGGCGACAGCATCCGCGAAGTACTCGTGACGCTGGGTGAAGCAATTGCCATTGTCATCGTGGTCATCTTCCTCTTCCTGCTGGACTGGCGCGCCACCATCATTCCGGCAGTGACCATTCCGGTTTCGCTCATCGGCACCTTCGCCTTCATCAAGCTCTTTGGCTTCAGCATCAACTCGCTGACGCTCTTCGGCATCACCCTGGCAACAGGCCTGGTGGTGGACGACGCCATCGTCGTCATTGAAAATGTGCAGCGCCACATCGCTGCCGACCACAGCAATCCGCACGAAGCCACCTCAACGGCTATGGGCGAAGTCACCAGCGCCGTCATCGCAACATCGCTGGTGCTTATCGCCGTCTTCATCCCGGTCAGCTTCTTCCCCGGAACCACGGGCGTGCTGTACCGCCAGTTCTCGTTGACGATTGCCTTCTCCATCGCGATTTCGGCGTTCAACGCGCTGACACTGTCGCCGGCTCTGGCTGCCATGTTCCTGCGCGGCGAAGAGGCGAAATTCCACCAGCTCGACCACCTCGGCATTCCGCCGCTGGCGCGAACCTACTCGGCCTTTGCGCATGGCGTGGATGACCTGCTGATCTGGATTGCCCGCAGCTACGCGCGCATCATTCACATTGCCCTCGGCATGCGCTACGTTCTGCTGCTGCTCTTCTTCGCGGGCCTTGGCGCCACGGTGTGGATGTACCGCTCCGTCCCCACCGCCTTCCTGCCGCAGGAAGATCAGGGCATGCTGATGGTCATCATTCAGGCACCGCCGGGGGCATCACTATCAGACACCACCAGCATCGCCGACAGGGCGCAGGTGGTTCTGAAAGGTGATCCTGACGTCGCGGATTCCTTTGCAATCGCGGGCTTCAGCTTTGCCGGTGCGTCGCCGAATGCCGGCATGATCTTTGTCAACCTGCGCCCGGCTGACGAGCGCAAGGGCCCCGGCCACTCCGCTGCGGAAATCACCGCCCGCCTCACGCCCAAGCTCTTCATGGTCCCCGGTGGCACGGTGTCCATGTTCCAGCCTCCGGCGGTTCAGGGCCTGGGCACCTTTGGTGGCTTCCAGTACCTGCTGCAGGACTCCGGCCAGAACTCGCTCTTTGACATGGACCGCGTGGCGCATACCATCGTGGGCGCCAGCCGCCAGAGCAAGCAGTTGACCAACCTCTTCACCAGCTTCTCTGCCGCCGACCCGCAGTTGCTGGTCAACATCGACCGCGAAAAGGCCAAGGCGATGGGCGTCAGTCTCAACGAGATCTCGTCCACGCTCAACGTCTTCATGGGTTCGGAGTACGTCAACGACTTTGACTACAACAACCGCACCTACCGCGTGTATGTGCAGGCCGACGAGCCCTTCCGCATGACCGAGCGCGATCTGCACTCGTTCTATGTGCGCTCCAGCACGACCAATCAGATGATTCCCATCGACAATCTGGTCACGGTCAAGGGCTCGGCCGGGCCGCAGGTCATCTCCCACTACAACCTCTTCCGCTCGGTGGAAATCGATGGTTCGCCTGCGCCTGGAGTGAGTTCGAGCGAAGGCATTGCCGCAATGGAGAAGCTGGGCTCGAGCCTGATGATGCCCGGCATGCAGTTCAGTTGGACCGGCATTACCGAGGAAGAAATCGAGTCCTCCGGCAAGGCCATCATCATCTTTGCGCTGGGCATTCTGGTGGTGTACCTTACGCTCTCAGCGCAATATGAAAGCTTTGCTCTGCCCTTCATCATTCTGCTCTCGGTACCGATGGCGGTGCTGGGTGCGCTGGGTGCTGTCTCAGCCCGCGGCCTCGCCGACGACGTCTACTGCCAGATTGGACTGGTGATGCTGATTGGCCTCTCCGCAAAGAACGCGATTCTCATCGTGGAGTTTGCCGAGCAGCTTCGCGCCAAAGGCCGTTCGATTGCCGAGGCTGCGATTGAGGCGGCTGAGCTTCGTCTGCGTCCCATTCTGATGACATCCTTCGCCTTCATCCTGGGCGTGCTGCCGCTGGTCTTTGCCACTGGCGCCGGCGCTTTGGGTCGCCACTCCGTAGGCACCACGATTGTCGGCGGCATGTTGCTCTCAACCGTGCTCAACCTCATCTTTATCCCGGTGCTGTACGTGATTCTGTCGGGCTTGCTGGCCGGCATGAAGGGCAAGCCCCGCGCGGCCGCCGCCGAGCACACCGCATAACAAACCGGACGCGAAACAAAGCAATGGCGCTGCGGGGATGCTCTCCCGCAGCGCCATTGCTTTTGCTGGGCACAGGCGCGGCTACTGCCCAGCCTTCACCACATTGACC
>CAINND010000052.1 GCA_903851035.1 uncultured Acidobacteriota bacterium
TAGCGCGGAGCGATGTTGCTGAACATCTGCTGCACGGCGCTGGCGGCGGCCTTCTGATCCTGGGTGGCCTCCACGCGGGCGCCCACCGTGACACTCTTGTTTTCTTCCATCGGGGTCGGTTCCATTCAGTCCAAATCTCTCTGATTAATCCTGCGATGCCGAACGCAGCTCTTCCACGGCCTTGAGCACGGCTTTTTCCGGCACGTCGGTGGCAATCTCCACGCGGCCGATGGAGCGCGGCAACACAAAGTGTACAAGTCCGTCGAGTGTTTTTTTATCGCTGGCCAGCCGCTTGAGGATCGCACGCGGACGCACATCCACCCTGGGCAGCGTGCCGTAGGCATGCACCAGCCGCGTAATCTCATCGGCGACGTGCTGCGGCGCGCGGCCCGTGCTGACACTGATGTTGGCGGCGGCAATCATGCCCCAGGCAACGGCCTCGCCGTGAGCAAAGACCTTGTAGCCGGTCTCCGCCTCCAGCGCATGGCCGATGGTGTGGCCGAAGTTAAGAATCTTGCGCACGCCGCGCTCGTCCTCGTCCTCGCCAACAACGTCGGCCTTGACGCGAACGCTCTCGGCTATCAGCCACTCCAATGAGCTGGGCTTTTTGACCAGCACATCTGCGCGGTTCCGATCCATGAATTCAATGATGCGCGGATTGCGGATGACGCCAGCCTTCAGCGACTCGTACAGGCCGCTGCGGAATTCGCGCTCCGGCAGGGTGCCCAGCACCTGAGGGTCGGCCAGAACCAGCTCCGGCTGCAGGAAGGTGCCAACCAGATTCTTGCCGACGGCAAGGTTTACGCCGGTCTTGCCGCCCACGCTGGAATCCACCTGCGCGAGAAACGTGGTGGGAATCTGCACAAAGCGAATGCCGCGCATGTAGATTCCGGCAAGGAAGCCGGTGACGTCGCCCACCACTCCGCCGCCCAGGGCAACCAGCACGGTGTTGCGGTCGGCCTTCAGGCGCACAAGCTGCGTGCTGAGCTTTTCCACCGTGGAAAGGGTCTTGCGGCGCTCGCCATCCAGCATCTCAATGACATCGACGCGCACACCGTCATCATGGCCAAAGCTATCCAGCAGCAGCTTGCCCCAATGGCGGCGAATGGGCGCCGCGGTGATGACCACGAAGTGGCGCGCCTTGGGCAACGTGTCGCGAATATAGGTACCCGCCGAGCGCAGCAGGCCCGCCTCGATGAGCACCTCGTAGGACTTGGTCCGGGTTTGTATCTGAATGCGAATCAAGGCTCAATTCTAACAGCCGCCGTGCGTGGCAGTCACCGCCGTTACTCCGTGGCCGTGTGCCGGTGGTAGCATGAATCCAGTGGACGGCGGTAAATGAATTCTTCTTACGATTTTCTGGTGGTGGGCGCGGGCATTGCAGGGCTGCGCGCCGTGTGCGAGCTGGGGCGGCATGGCAGCGTGCTGTGCCTGGCCAAACAGGCGCTCACGGAATCCAACACGCAATACGCACAGGGCGGCATCGCCGTGGCACTGGCCGCGGACGACTCTCCCGCACTGCACCTGGCCGACACGATTGCCGCCGGTGCTGGATTGGTGAACGACGCGGCGGCACGAATCCTGTGCGACGAAGGTCCACGGCGCGTGCGCGAGCTGATGGACTGGGGCGTGCAGTTTGACCGCGACGAGCGCGGCGAGCTGGCCTTTACCCGCGAGGGCGCACACTGCCGCAGCCGCGTGCTGCATGCCGATGGCGACTCCACGGGGCGCGAGATGGCACGCGCGCTGTACGCTTACGCCGCACGGATGCCCAACGTCACCTTTGCCGCCCACGGCTTTTGCCGCAATCTGCTGGTGCAGGATGGCCGCGTGGTGGGCGTGGAACTGCTGCTGGAAGATGGCAGCGTGCAGAAGATTACGGCGCGGGCGGTGCTGCTGGCCACCGGCGGCATGGGCATGGTCTTTGCCAACACCACCAATCCTGATACCGCAACCGGGGACGGCCCGGCACTGGCGGCACGCGCCGGAGCCGAGCTGGAAGACATGGAGTTCGTGCAGTTTCATCCCACGGCCCTGTATCTGAAAAATGCTCCGCGATTCCTCATCAGCGAGGCGGTGCGCGGCGAGGGCGCTTACCTGCTCAACGCCAAAGGCGAACGCTTTATGCCGGACGCGCACCCGATGGCCGAGCTGGCTCCACGCGACGTTGTGGCCCGGGCGATTCATCGCCAGGTCATGGCCAGTGGCACCACCGATGCGGCCGTGTATCTTGACGTGCGGCACCTGGACGCCGCACATCTGCGCGCGCGCTTTCCTCGCATCGCGGAGACCTGCCGCAAATACGGCATCGAACTGGGACGCGATCTCATCCCCATCCGCCCAGCGGCGCATTACGCCATGGGCGGCATACGCACCGATCTGGATGGCCGCACAACCCTGCCGGGGCTCTATGCCGCGGGCGAGGCCGCCTGCACGGGACTGCACGGAGCGAATCGGCTGGCCAGCAATTCCCTGCTGGAGGGCCTTGTGTACGGGGCGCGCGCCGCACAGGCCATGGCCGCAGATAATGCTCCAGTGGCGTTGACTGACGCCGCAAATCCCACACGGAAATCCACTGATGCGGCGATTGCGACCGTGGTTTGCGAAGGCGTAACAGGGAAGCATAACGGCCTTGAAGCGGTCACTGCGCTGCGGCAACAGGCGCGTGAGGTGATGGAGTCCAGGGTGGGCATGGAGCGCTCCTCCAGCGGCTTAAGCGAGGCGATCCGGCGGCTGGAGGAGATACACCGGCAGTTGCCCGCAATGGATACCCACGCGGCGGCCGAAGCACGAAACATTGTGGAATGCGGTTTGGCCATTGCGCGCTCCGCGCTGGCGCGGCAGGAGAGCCGAGGCAGCCATTGGCGCAGCGACTATCCCGCCACGGACGACGCTCACTTCCGCCGCCACAGCCTGCTGAAGGCGGACAAGATTCGGCTGGCGTAGCTTCGCAGTTTTTCCACCGCAGCCTGCGGGCAGCGGCTTGGCGAAACTCCGCGTCGGCTGTTATGATGAGAGTCGATTCAACGGTTTCCCAAGCCGCGTGTGGGGCTATAGCTCAGTTGGGAGAGCGCATCGTTCGCAACGATGAGGTCGTCAGTTCGATCCTGACTAGCTCCACCATATTTTCAACAACTTCCGGCGGTACAACCTCCCCCTCATCCTGTTTTGTGCCATGGTTTGTGCCATAACCCCCGCTTTCAACCCCCAACAGCCTTCCCGTAGAAAGTCCATCCAAGGCCGTTCGCTTCGCCTCAAGCCTCACATGGCTGTAATGCGCCAGCATCTTAGCGGAGACGTGCCCTGCAATGCTCATCACCGTAGAATCACTTGCCTGTGACTCGGCAAGCTCCGTGATGGCATGGTGCCGCAGGTCATGGAAGCGCAGCCCGTATGTCGTGCTCTTAACCTTGCGTAGATCAGCCTTGCACTCCTCATTACGGCATATTACGGTTGGCCCCTGTTGTCTACCGCACTCCGGGCAGTGAATCGTCCGCGTCAGGTTACGCCATGCCGTGCGCCATCCCTTTTGCGGTTTGGCCGCGTCAATGTGGCCGTGCTCACAAGCAAAGAAAACATAGTGATCCAGTTCGGCCCCGCCGACCTTCTTTGCCCGTTCGCGGAGTGCCTTCATTACCTGCACAGCGTCGGCATTCAGGGGAATGACGCGCTCCCCCGCCTCCGTCTTGCTCCGCTTTACCGTCATGGTGCGATTCAGGAAATCCACATCCCGCCAGCGCAAGCCTTTCAATTCGCAGCCGCGTGCGGTTGTGTTCAGCGCCAGGACAGCCGCAAAGTATGCCGTCTGCCAGTCGTGATTGCTTCCGGCCAGTTTTAGGAGCCTTACCTTTTCCTCATGCAGCAATGCCCTCCCAACTTGCTGCTTCACTGGCAAGGGACGGATTTCCTCCGAGAATAGATGCCAGCGCCGTGCCTTTTTGAGTACGCCTCTGAGGATGTCCAATTCCCGGTTGACCGTCGCGTTAGCAATCCCGCCCTCTTTGCGCGTGCGGATGAAGGCCAGAATATCGGCGGGAGCGATGCGCAAAACGGGTGTACTGCCGAAAACGCCATTTACGACCTTTGCGCGCTCCTTCTCTGTCCGCACACTCAATGGGGCCAGATGGGGCAAACGATCCGCTAGAAACTGCTCTGCTGCCTTAGAAAACAGCATTCTGGCAATCGGTTGCCTCTTGCTGGCGACCTTTCCCGCCTTTGCTGCCGTTATCAAGTCTTTCTCTTTGGTCTGAGCCTCACGCCAGTCGCTCGTTTCAAGTGATTGGCGGAATCGCTGGCCATCAATGACAAAATCCGAATGCCACGTCTTACCGCGTTTTTTTAGGGCCATCTTTCCTCCTTGTCGTATCTTTCACTTTTCCTCCTGTGTGCAGCCGATAACGCTCCCGGTCAGCTTTCCGTCGTTTGGCTTTGAATTCTTCCGAAGATTGGTGCGCCTTCACTCTGCATTTCGTGCTGCAATGGGTTTGGTCGATTCTTCCAGCAACGAAGTATTTTCCACATGAACACTGCCTAATATGTTGAATCTGATCTTGCTGTGCGAGGAGAACCGCACCCATTACCGCACCAACTTCTGCCCGCTCTACCGGAGAGCGACTATTCGAGTCCGCTGGAAGAAAATAGTGCAGGGGCGAGGGGGCGCATATTTGAATTTGTGGAATGACAACATACCGGGAGAGGCTTTCATTCAGCTGAAAACTGATGTCAATGAGCGTCAGCATATATGCCTCAGTGATTGCTGACGTGGATTGTTCTGAAAATCGCGCAATGATAAGGGACAAATACTCCCTTTGGCCACGAAGTAATTGAATTACCCTTTCCACCCTCAATTTTGATTCATCAATCAAAACATTTCCGTTCATTGCTTCAACAAGCAATTCTGAAGGCGTCGCCAATAACTTCTCATTCGCTAACTGCTCTGCGAACTCACTGAGCACCATTCGGGCCTGAAATTCCCTATTGGCGTCGTTATTTCCCTTACGCTTCTTTGCCACTTTCACCGCCTAGATTTCAGGATGTATTCCGCACAATCTGTATTATTCTTACGCCATACGAATGATACGCGCAAGCGTTATCGTAATCGAGGTGATGGAATGGAAAAGGAAACAAGGGGATTGGAAACTCTCTATTCAGTCTCGGAGGCCGCCAACAAACTCGGCGGAGTCTCAAGGTTCACGATCTACGCATGGATGAGCCGTGGACTATTGGAGCGAACGCGAGTCGGCGGGCGCGTCATGGTTCGAGAGTCATCGCTGTTGAAACTGCTAGAGCACGGCAACCAGCAGGAAGCCGCTCGCCGTGAGAATGGGGATTCCCATGACGGCAGGTAAACCAGATACCGCTATTAGTATTCCTCAGTTGCTCCCCCTTGCGGCTGTCGCTGAAGCTCTGGCCGTTTCGCCTCATACGATCCGGGCGATGGTTCGCAAAGGCCGTTTGCAGCCATGCAGAATATGCCGCAGATTGTTGTTTTCGCCGGATGAGGTTACACGATTTCTTGCAGGGGCAAAGTGACCGATGAGTGCCTCCGCATTTCCCGCCGATGAGAATAGCGGCAACCAACCGGAGCCAGAGTCACCGGACACGGTAGAAGCGTCAGCCGATGATTGTGAAAGCGATGACTGGCTAGAGGAGGAGCCACAGCAAAAGAAAAAAGTAGGTACCCTTGGGCCATTCTTCCAAGTCCCTAACAGGTTCTTTGGTAGCGGGTTGGCGCGCAAGATTGGTACGTCAGCCAGTTTGCTCTACTTCTCCCTTTGTGAAATTGCGAATCGAGACAAGCACCACAGGAATACATTCAAGTTTTCAGACAAGAATCTCGGCAAGGAAAATGGTCTCGGTTCGCGCACGATCAGAAACGCGAGGGCGAAACTGATTGAAAACGGTCTAGTGAAGTGCTCTCAGGAGCCAGGACAGAGTTATACATATACGCTTCTGCGACAGGACTTACCGTGGGTTCCACGTTCCGACAGGCCCAGAGCGAAACTGAAACCCCGTGGGAATGCCGCCCTAAGAACGAAACAAGAGCCATAGACTGCGGCTAAACTTGCCGGAGGTGCGGCAGAGTTTGCTGGACTCAGGCACGGCAAACCTTGCATGGGTCAGCGGCAACCGTTGCTGATGGGGCCAGCAATCCTTGCCGCAGGGTGCAGCAGGCTTTGCTGATCCGTCTAGGTTCTTACTGAAAGGATGTTCGTAGGGAAGGTGGTTATAAGAAGGTGCTTACGATAGAGGAGAGACTTGAATCGGCACCTTCCAGCCAGCCCGCCGTGGAGCTCGGCACAATTGAAGTTCCATCACACGGCGTGTGCTACCATGCGGCAAAGAGAAAACCCGCCTTCACGGGGCGGGCCTTCGATGTAATGCATCCACGCGAATCATCGCATGGAGTGTGTTGAAATGCAAACCACAACCGATCTCAATCCACTTGAAGAAATTCGATCTCTTGTATCAACCTTCGAAGCTCAATTAGAAGAGGCTGGAGACCGAGTAGAGCATCGTTTAGAGGCTCGAAGACTCGCAAGGCTTCATCAGAAAACTCCGCAAGTGCCTCTTCCCGATCAGCATCGGGAAACTTTTCCAGATACTTAGACAGTCTGTGCTTTATCCACAGTCTTTTGTAAGCGTAAAGAAGCTCGGAGAATACCAGTCTGTCTTCGGTGTCCATAGTGCACTTCGCATTCCAAGGTTGCGTTAATGTTGCCTCATTGCGGGTTCGCCGGGTGATTCTCAAGCCATTGCCGCACCTGCTCCTGTACTTGGGCTAGTTCGGCAGGCGACAGGTAACGGGCTGCTGTGTCTCTCATTGTGACCCTCATTCCGGTCACCCTTTCGGGGGCATTGCTAGCACAGGTGATGGCGTACCAAAAATAGGCTTCTGCATAATCCCGCTGCACACCATCCCCTGTGAGGTAATCTGAACCAAGCATTTCTTGAGCGTAGACATACCCCTGCGCGGCTGCCATTTGAAACCATGCCGCTGCTTGAACTTTATCGAGCGGCACGCCAACACCGTTGGCATACAGCACACCAAGTCTGTATTGAGCTATTGCAAGGTTCTGCCCTGCCGCCTTTCGATACCAGTACACGGCCTGTGTGTAGTCCTGTGGCACGCCCTTGCCTGTCTCGTAAAGTGTGCCATTGTGAAACTGCGCCTCCGCGTCGCCAGTGGAAGACTGCTCCCTAAGGGGGCGGGCGCTTTGGCGCGTTGACATAGACTCGCTATTCGCCGGAACTTGCTGGGGAGCAGACGGCGGAGTAGTCTGCATCTCTGATACGCTCACTGCGCGATACTTGATCTTGTGCTCCTTGCCTGACAACTCGTGAATGAAAATAGTGAGTGAGTTGCCGTGAATCTCAGCTTCGTAGTTTCCTGGCTGTAGATTGCTGCATCGAGGAGTGCCGGACTTGGGCACACCCCCATAACCGACCATCAAACCTGTTGCGAATCCTCCCATCTCATCCTTTTGACAAGAGAGCGTCATCTGGCGGCCATCCGGTAGGAGAGCGTATACGAGTTGTTGGACAGTATTGACGATGTGGGTTTGCGGCGGTCTAGCTGGGGTCGTAGTTGTGGTGCAGTCCGTATTGCCACTACTGGTTGAATGAGTCAGGATTGGCCCGCTGCCGTAGTTGTTGATTGTTCCGTTCGTGGTTCCGTTTGTTGTGCAATTGGTTTTGGCAGTGCCATCCCTTCCCGGCGTTGTGTAGTTGTAATGCCCTAGCTTTGTCTCCGCATCGATAACTTGGATGGTTATCCTCGCATTGTCCTTGGCAAAAGCCACGATAGGGACAAGAAGCGATAATAGGAGTGTAAGACGCAATAGCTGCATGATTAACGCCTTTCATACGCCAGAGAGTGGATGCGCTAAATATAGCGTAAAGACTAATTCCATGATGAAGGCATGGCAAGAGACATCTGCGAGGCGACAGGTGAGCGAATCAGGAAGCTGCGCCGGGCCAAGGGCTGGCGACAGATTGACCTTGCCGAGCAATCAGGCGTCCATGAGGTTCACATTTCGGATTTAGAGCGGGGAAGTCGTGAGCCGGGGTTGCGCACGCTCTACAAGATTGCGGACGCTCTCGATACCACACTTGCGGAACTTCTGAAGGGATTGTGACTCAGACAGACTTCGCTCGTTGAGATTATGCGATAGTTACCATCTAATAAACTATGAACCAAGACTCACGCCATCCAGCGTGCAACTCGATCTCAGCTTTCCATCATCCATCGTAGGTCAGCGGCGCTAGATTCCCCCATTCTCCTGAATTCCTTGGAAATCCCCAAATATCTATGCACCTTTATAAACAACTTCGCGCAATGGCTCACTCGGAGCGATTCCACTGCCAAATTCTGCTGTGCTACACCATCAGCAATTCTTGCGATATCTAGTGTGGATTCCGTGCTCCCTGGTACTGGATTTAAGTGTCCACAATTTCGCGTAGGGTTCGCGTAATGCCGGGTAACGGATTTTTCAGAAAAACCGCTTTGGGCAAAAAGGTGACCATGCATTTGCACACCCCATAGTAGGGACAACTTCGGCTGGCGGCCCGAACGGACAGACAGAGAGGCGTGACTGTGTCACAAGTTGTGCCATAACCATGCCATCCCTGCCCGTATCGGGCTGTGTCAGAGAGCAACACTCAGGCACACAAAGAGGGCAGCACCTATGCGTTTCACCCGCATAAACACTTCCCTTCCGTGTCAGTCAGACTTCTTCTGTGTCGCGTCGTGTTCAACAGGATTCAGAATTCGCAACGATGAGGTCGTCAGTTCGATCCTGACTAGCTCCACCAAGTTTCCTTCCAAATCGCCCGGATCTCCGGGCCTTTTTCTTGTATCACTCTCCGCCTCCCTCACTTTTATCGTCTTTGCGTATTTCCTAGTGACGCTGAATCCATGCATACTGTGGCCATGGCGACCACCTATCCCTTTACCACCTCCTATCTTGAAGACGCTCAGAATATGCTCCACAAGCACAAGGAGCGAGCCGAGGCCGCGATGGCGCAGCTCTCCGACGAGCAGTTCTTCATCACCCTCGACCCGGAGATGAATTCGATTGCCCTGATCGTGAAACACATGGCGGGCAACATGCGCTCGCGCTTTACCGATTTCTTCACTACAGATGGCGAAAAAGCCGAACGAAATCGCGATGAGGAGTTTCTGTCACCACCGGCCACGCGCGCAGAAGTGATGGCACTATGGGACTCCGGATGGCGGCTGCTCTTCTCCGTGGTGGAACCGCTCACTGACGCCGATATGGGGCGCACGGTGTTCATCTACGGACAACCTCACTCCGTGATGCAGGCCATCCACCAGCAGCTTTGCCACTACTGCCTGCATGTTGGACAGATCATCTTCCTTGCCAAGCTACTGCGGACAGAGCAATGGCAGTCGGTCAGCATTCCACGCAACCGAGAGGCAAGTAGTTCCTAGCCGAATGGCATGAAGCTGCCGCGCTGAATTGTGCGCATCTGTCCCGCAAGCACAAAAAAAGCCCCGGGGGCCGAAGCCTTCCGGGGCGAAGCAGTTTGTGAGTGATGAATTGTTATTCGTCGCTGTCCTTGAGTCTGCTGATCACGCCCATATCCTCCAGCGTGGTCACGTCGCCCTTCACTTCGCCATTGGTTGCCAGCTCACGCAGCAGGCGGCGCATGATTTTGCCGGAGCGCGTTTTGGGCAGCGTGTCGGTAAAGCGTATGTCGTCGGGCTTGGCCATGGCGCCGATCTCCTTGGCCACCCAGGCGCGCAACTCTTCCTTCAGTTCCTTGCTGGCCACATAGCCGCCTTCCAAAGTTACGAAGGCCGACACGGCCTGGCCCTTGATGTCGTCCGGACGGCCAACCACGGCCGCTTCCGCCACCTTGGGATGCGCGACCAGCGCCGACTCGATTTCCATGGTCGAAAGGCGGTGACCGCTGACGTTGAGCACATCGTCCACGCGGCCCATCACCCAGATGTAGCCGTCCTTGTCGATGCGCGCGCCGTCGCCGGTGAAGTACACGCCGGGAATGTCGCTCCAGTACTGCTTCTTGTAGCGCTCGGCGTCGCCGTAGATGGTGCGTGCCATGGCCGGCCAGGGATGCCGGATGACCAGGTATCCGCCGCTGCCGAGCGGCACTTTCTCGCCGCTGCGGTCCACCACCTCCGCCAGAATGCCCGGGAAGGGCTTGGTGGCCGAGCCGGGCTTGGTGGCGATTGCGCCGGGCAGGGGCGAGATCATGATGCTGCCGGTCTCGGTCTGCCACCAGGTGTCCACAATGGGGCAGCGGTTTTTGCCGATGACCTCGCGATACCACATCCAGGCCTCGGGGTTGATGGGCTCGCCCACCGAACCGAGAAGGCGCAGGCTGCTGAGGTCGTGACGGTTGGGATACTCATTGCCCCACTTGATGAACGTGCGGATCGCCGTGGGCGCGGTGTAAAAGACCGTCACCTTATACTTGTTGATCAGCGCCCAGAAGCGGTCCATATCCGGGAAGTTCGGCGCGCCCTCGTACATCAGCGCGGTGGCTCCGTTCTGCAGCGGGCCGTAGACGATATAGCTGTGCCCGGTGACCCAGCCGATATCGGCCGTACACCAGTAAATGTCATCGTCCTTCAGGTCGAAGACCCACTTGGTAGTCAGGTAGGTACCCACGCTATATCCGCCGGTGGTGTGCACGATTCCCTTGGGCTTGCCGGTGCTGCCACTGGTGTACAGGATGTAGAGCGGATCCTCGCTATCCAGCGGCACGGCGGGACAATGTGGAGCGGCCTTGGCCGCCAGCTCGTGCCACCAGTAATCGCGGCCGGGCTTCATGGTGACTTCCGCCCCGGTGCGCTTGTACACCACAACGCTCTTCACCGTGGGGCAGCTCTCCATCGCCTCGTCCACCACCTGCTTCAGCGGGAACTGCGTGCCACGACGCCAGGAGGCGTCCTGCGTGACCAGCGCAACCGACTGCTGATCGTTGACGCGATCCACGATGGCGTTGGCCGAAAAGCCGCCGAAGATGACCGAGTGCACGGCGCCGATGCGGGCGCAGGCCAGCATGGCGATTGCCAGCTCTGGCACCATGCCCATGTAGAGTGCGACGCGATCACCCTTCTTGATGCCCAGGTCTTTGAGCACGTTGGAGAAGCGCTCCACGTCGGCCAGCAGCTCCTTGTAGGTGAATGTGCGCGTGTCGCCCGGCTCGCCTTCCCACAGGATGGCCGTGCGGTCGCCGCGGCCCTCTTTGACGTGGCGATCCAGACAGTTGTAGCTGAGGTTAATCTTTCCACCGACGAACCACTTCGCCAGCGGAGCCTCCCACTCCAGCACATTTGTCCAGGGCTCGAACCAGTGCAGCTCCTTGGCAATCTTGCCCCAGAAGGCAGCGGGGTCGGCAGCGGCCTCGGCGTAAATGCGGTCGTACTCTTCCAGGCTCTTGATGTGTGCCTGGGCGCTGAACTCAGCCGATGGCGGGAATACGCGATGTTCCTGCAATACGGAATCAATATTGACGTTCGTCGGATCGTTGGACATGCCTGCTGCTTCCTCCGTCAGTGCGGGGCGCGTGGCCCCGTGAAAAAGTCCGTCCATGCAGCCCATGCGCCCCAGTGGGACGCAGGGCCGCTACTGCTCCAGGGTGGAAATATCGCCGATCTCCTGACCGGTTTCCTTCGCCTTCAGATAGCGCCGCATGATTTTGCCGGAGCGCGTCTTGGGCAGGGCCGTCACAAACTCCAGATGCGAAGGCGTGGCAATGGGGCCGAGTTCGCGGCGCACATGCTCGATCAAGGCCGCCGATAGTGCGTCACTGGCCGTTTGACCGGAGCGCAACAGCACAAACACCTTGATGCACTCGCCCTTCATCGGGTCGGGAATGCCGATGGCGGCAGCTTCACCCACCGCAGGATGGCTGACCAGCGCGCTTTCCACCTCGGCGGTGCCAATGCGGTGACCAGCCACGTTCAACACGTCGTCGGCGCGGCCCAGCACGGCAATGTAGCCATGCTCGTCTTTGAGCGCCACGTCGCCCGTCACATACATGCCGGGAATCTGCTTCCAGTCGCGCTCGTAGCGGGCGTGGTCGTTGTAGGCCGTGCGCATCATGTGCGGGAAGGCGTTCTTCAGCACCAGTCGTCCGCGCTCATTCGCGCCAACCGGCTTGCCATCGCCATCCACCACGTCTGCCGTCACGCCCACCAGCGGAATGCCCGCCTTGCCGGTGCGGTATGGCATGGTCACCGGAGTGCCCAGCGTGGGGCCGCCGAGCTCGGTCTGCCACCAGTTGTCCACCACGTAGCCCCACTTGCCGTCGCCGGCAAGATAGGTCTGCGCCCAGTGCCAGGCCTCGGGATTCAGCGGCTCACCGGCGCAGGCAATCACGCGCAGAGATGTAAGGTCGTGCGCGGCGGGCAACTGCTCTCCGTAGCGCATGAACATGCGAACCGCCGTCGGAGCGGTAAACATCTTGGTAACGCCGTAACGCTCCACGATCTCCCAGGCGGCGCCGGGATTCGGCCAGTCAATGGCGCCTTCGCGGAAGAGCGTGGTGACGCCCGCCGCCAGCGGTCCGTAAACGATGTAGCTGTGACCGACAACCCAGCCGATATCCGAGGTGCACCAGAAGAGGTCGCGCGGGTTTACATCGAGGAAGGTGCGCAGGTGATAGCTGACGCCCACCATGTATCCGCCATGCACATGCACCACGCCCTTCGGCCTGCCGGTGGTGCCACTGGTGTAGAGGATAAACAACGGGTCTTCAGCGTCCATCTCCTGCGCCGGACACTCGCTGGAGAACTTCAGCAGGTCGTAGTAGTTCACCTCGCGAGTGCTCTTGGGCTCGTACTTTTCCGAGCCGCGCGGCACCACGATGACGTGCTCGACATCGTTGAGGCCGTCGATGGCTTCATCCACTATCGGCTTTAACGGCACGGGCTTGCCGCGGCGGATGCCACTCTCGCCGGCGATGACCACCTTGGCTTGCGCGTCGGTAATGCGGTCGCGCAGAGCGGTGTGACCCAACCCGGCGTAGACCACGGAATGCACGGCTCCAATGCGGGCACAGGCCAGCATGCTGACCGCGCCTTCGATGGTCAGCGGCATGTAGATGACGACGCGGTCGCCCTTGCCTACGCCCAGCGAGCGCAGTCCGTTGGCGAAGCGGCATACCATGCGATAGAGCTGCCCGTAGGTGACGACCCGCTCGCTGCCGTCCTCGCCCAGCCAGATGTAGGCGACGCGGTTGAAGCGGTCGCTCTTGGCGTGGCGGTCCAGGCAACTGAGGGTGATGTTCGTCTTGCCGCCGACGAACCACTTGTGATTGACGCCATCCCACTCGCTGACTTTGTCCCACTTGCGCAACCAACTGTAATTGGCGGCCTCGGCTGCCCAGAAGGCGTCGGGATCCTTCTGCCAGCGCTCGTATTCAGCGGCATAGTCGCGCACATTGGCTTCCCGTTTGACAATCTCCGGAGCGTCATAGGAATAGCCGGGTGACATCAGATCGTTCTTATCATCATGACTCATAAAAGGGGTCTCCCTGAGAAATAGAGCGCCTGTGCGAGCAAGGAGCGATTTGAGGAAGCGCCTGCATGGTTTCCGTGTGCTCTGCCTGCAAGGTTTGCTGCTGCATATTCAAGTGCCCCGTGCGCGCGGTGGCGCCGAAGCGTGATTGCGCATGATATCAAAACCCCGGGCGGCGGAAGCATGGGCCTCCGCCGCCGGGTGTGAGTGGGTTAGTGAGAGCTGGCCTTCTCCGAGCCGAGGCCGGTGTTGGCGCGCACTTCGAGTTCCTCAAAGCGCTGTACCGCACGCGGATCGACCTTGCCCAGATAGGTTCCCAGGATCGCCCCGAAGAAGCCAATCGGCACGCTCAGGATGCCGGGATTTTCCAGGGGGAAGATGGGTACGTGTTGGATGGCATGACGCGCCGCAGCCGCCGTGCCCGGAGGATCGATGCCCATGATGCTGGGGCCGATCAGAATCAGCACGATCGAGCCAACCAGTCCAAAGAGCAACCCGGTCACAGCACCCGTAGTGTTGAAGCGCTTCCAGTAAATCGAGAACAGAATCACCGGAAGGTTGGCCGAGGCGGCCACGGCAAAGGCCAGCGCCACCAGGAAGGCGACGTTGGCCGTCGGTCCCAGGGCAATGGCAATGGCAATGGAGATGGCGCCCACAACAAAGGCCGCGATGCGGGCCACGTTGCGCTCTTCGCCGGCTTTGCGCTCCACACCGTTGTGAATGACGTTCGTCCAGAAGTCATGCGCAAAGCTGGTGGAGGCACTGATGGTCAATCCGGCCACAACGGCCAGAATGGTGGCAAAGGCGATGGCGCAGATGAAAGCGAAGAAAACATCACCCGCAATCACCTTGGCCAGCAGCGGAGCACTCATGTTGGTACCACCGTTCTTGGCGATGAAGTCGCGACCCACGATGGTGGCGGCGCCAAAGCCCAGGAAGGTGGTCATGATGTAGAAGCTGCCGATGATAACCATGGCCCAGACCACGCTGTAGCGGGCGGTCTTGGCGTCAGGCACGGTGTAAAAGCGAACCAGGATGTGGGGCAGTCCGGCGGTGCCGAAGATGAGCGCCACGCCCAGTGAGATCAGCTCCAACGGCCCATAGGGCAGCTTGAAGCGCAAGCCCGGCGTCATGAAGTCCTTCACCACTTCCTTGCCATCGGGGCCGTGGTAATGCACGGCAGAGGCGGCCTGGAAGAACTCATAGAAGCTGAAGTGGAAGTGCGCCAGCACCAGCACGCTCAACAGGATGGTACCCAGAATCAGCAGCACGGCCTTGATGATCTGCACCCAGGTTGTGGCCAGCATGCCGCCAAACACCACGTAGATGATCATCAGGACGCCAACGCCGCTGACGGCCACGGTGAAGCTGATGCCGCTGCCCTTGAGCAGCAGTGCCACCAGCGAACCGGCTCCGATCATCTGCGCGATCATGTAAAAGGTGCTCACGGTCAGCGTGCTGAGCGAGGCCATGGCACGCACGGGCCGCGGATTCATGCGGTAGGCCAGCACGTCTGCCATGGTGTATTTGCCGGCGTTGCGCAAGGGCTCGGCCACAATCAGCAGCACCGTCAGGTAGGCAACCAGCCAGCCCACGCTGAACAGGAATCCGTCATAGCCAAAGAAGGCGATGAGGCCGGCAATGCCGAGGAACGAGGCGGCGCTCATGTAATCGCCGGCCACGGCCACGCCGTTCTGCCAGGCAGTGATGGAGCGGCCTGCGGCAAAGAAACTCGCCGAGCTCTTGGAGCGCCCCGATGCCCAGGCCGTGATGCCCAGGGTGATGGCGATGAAGGCCAGGAAGAGGAACAGGGTCATGTCCAGATGCATGGTTACAGGCCCTCCTTTCCATCTTGACGATCGTCATAGCCCTCTTTTTTGAGGGTCTCCAGAATGTGCGCGCCGTATTTGTCAAAGGTCTTGGCGGCGTTGACATAAAGGAACGCGATGGCCCAGGCCACAAAGAACTGGGAGAGTGCGAAGAGGTAGGCCCAGTTGACCGCTCCCCATACCTTCCGGGACATCAGTGCCGGAGCGTAGCCGACCAGAATCGGCAGCAGGAAGTAGTAGACGACGAAGAACACCGTCGCCGGAATGACGAACTCTTTCTTCGCCAGGATCAACAACCGAAACTCGTCCATCTCCTGGACGCGATCCCACTTGGTCTTCCCCGGTGCGGACGTATTGTCGACCGGATTCTGTGATGCCATTGCTCACCCTCCTGAAATGTTTGGGGCAATCCGCCCCGCGCATGATGCCGTAAGAAAAGCATGGATATAGGTACTGCCGTTGCTTGTTCCTCAAAACAGAGAAGCCAATGGAATCAGGTGGTGCAGTTTCGTTTACGGCAGTTGCAATTTCCCTGGCGCGTAGTCGCAAAGCTGCGTAGTGAAGTAATGGAGTTGCGTAGTAATCAGGCGGTAGTAATCAGGTACCAATGAATACCCTGCTGCTTATGTAGTCCCATTGCCGTATGTCTTGCTTCCGCCGCGCTCATCCCCTAGCACTGGCGGCCAAGCCTGCCCATAAAACGCTGCCTCCATCCGTAACACACCGGATAGAAAACGATATTTTGGCAAATGCTTGAACTGGCGCGTAACTATATAAGGGAGTGCATCATGGCTGCAAGAAGAAAAGAGGGCAAAAAAATCGGGGCGGCCGCGCGTGTGGGGTAGGGTGGTGGAACTTGGACCGGATGCGCTCCGAGCTGTTGCCGGATAGTGTCCGCAGGTTGGGTGGTGGTGGAGGTGGAACCCGCGGTTCACCAACGCATCGCGCCATGTGTCACACCTGCGCGACTCGCCCCTGATTCATTGAAGATATTCTGCTGGAGCCGTTAGGATTGCGTCTGTAATCCTAATCACATAGAAACTGTGACCCCGGTCACCCGGCGCTCCTGGCCCGCAACGGGGATGGACGCCAGCTGCCGAGCGGCTGCCTAGCCACCTCCGCGCCTGCCGACAGTCCGCCCCCGCCAGGAGCGAGCCGGCAGTTCAGTCCTGGCTCTACCCCTTTTCCGTCTCCGGACGGCCATTTCCCTTGACCATGTCACAGCCTTTTTGTGATATAAGTCACATGAGGTAGTCCTGCGGTTCTCCGGAAGTTTTGCCGCCGTACCGCAGGCTGGCAAGCCCGCACAGGCTTACCGGGGAGGGTGTGTTGGGTTCTCCATACGGCTTGGAACTGGTTGACAACTGTGTTTACTGTAAGCTGCGCACTGACAGCTTCTTCTGCGGACTGCCGAAGGAATCGCTGGATGCCTTTGAGAAGCTGAAGTTCACGGCCGCCTACCCTGCCGGCGCCGTGCTCTTCGTGGAAGGCCAGGCGCCCCGCGGCATCTATATGCTGTGTAAGGGCCGGGTGAAGCTCTCCACCACCTCCGCCGACGGCAAAACTCTCATCCTCAAAATTGTGCAGCCTGGAGAAGTTCTCGGTCTCCACGCCACGGTCAGCAACACTCCCTATGAAATTACGGCCGAGACCGGCCAGCCCTGCCAGCTCAACTTCATCAAGCGCGAGGATTTTCTCCGCTTTCTGCAAAGTCATGGCGACGCCTGCCTGAAGGCGGCACAGCACCTGAGCCGCGACTGCCAGTCGGCCTACCAGCAAATTCGCTCGCTGGGCCTGTCACACTCCGCCCCGGAGCGCCTGGCCCGCCTGCTGCTGGAGTGGTCACATGGCGAAGGCGCCGATGAAGGTGGCACGCGCATCAAGGTTGCCCTCACCCACGAGGAGATCGCGCAGATTATCGGTACCTCGCGCGAGACTGTCACACGTACCCTGGCCGACTTCCGCAAGAAGCAGATTGCGGTGCTGAAAGGCTCCACGCTGATGATCCGCAACAAGCCGGCGCTGGAGCGGCTGGTAGGTGCCTAACGGTTTCGCCATATGGCACAAAGGTGTAAAGAAGCTCATCGGAAACGGTGAGCTTTTCCCTTTTTTGAAAACTTTACAAAAATAAGTTGTGGCGAATCACCGCAGTCATCACAGTGACCACCTGCATACTTCTTCAACACTGTCGCACCTTTTCGCACTTGCCTGTTGCGCTTTGCCTCTAAATTCACCGCCTGTCGGCTCATGGGACACGTTGTTTTGTGACCCCGGTCACCGCCACGCCGGAATAAGAGGAACATTGTGACTGCGCATCGTAAGTGTGCGAGATCACCGCGATGTGGATTACGTCGGCCTGCCGAAAGGGACTTTTGGACGGGCAAGACGAGACCAGGGCCACAGGCACTGGCACAGAGATTTCGGATGGCTGAAGCTGAGCCCTCCGTTGACGCGTCAGGCAGTCATTAGGAAGAGCAACGCACCGGGAGCGATCCTGGTGGCAAGTTGAGTGCGATGTGGGAACTCCGGCACAAGGCAACGGCTGGGGCCAATTGCACGCTCGTCCACTGCGGCGCGAACCGCAGGCCTGCGTGATGTAACGCGAACAAGATGCGTTACGGCCCTGCTCCAAACCAACCTGCCGTGCTCCCACGCTCGAGGAATCGAATCCGGCTGCCATGCAAATGCCAGCCGTTAGCGGTGTGGAGACTCTATGAGCAAGGCAATCCTATACGATGCGACCATGTGCATCGGCTGTAAACAGTGCGAAGGCGCTTGTGCACAGCAAAACAAGCTCCCCTATGACGACAAGGTGGCGGGCGAAGCGATTCAGTCTGAGCACAAATACACGGTCGTCCTGACTCAAAACGATAAATACATGCGCCGGCTGTGCCAGCACTGCAATGAGCCGGCCTGCGCCTCGGTCTGTCCGGTGGGCGCCTTCCATAAGACGAAGGAAGGCCCCGTGGTGTACGACGTCTGGAAGTGCATCGGCTGCCGCTACTGCATGATGGCCTGCGCCTTCTCTCAACCCAAGTACGAATGGGGCAAGCTGAACCCGCGCGTCACCAAGTGCATTATGTGTCCGGATCGCGTGCAGGCAGGCAAGCCCACGGCTTGTGCGGAAGCCTGTCCGACGGGCGCAACCAAGTTCGGCGAGCGTGATGACCTGATCGCCGAAGCCAAGGACCGCCTGAAGCAGAATCCCACAACCTACGTCAACAAGATCTATGGCCTGAATGAAGTGGGCGGAACCAGCGTCTTCCTGCTTTCTTCCGTGCCGTTTGAGCAGTACGGACTGCCCAAGCTGGAAAAGCTCGGCGATACGCCGCTGCCGGAGTACACCGGCCGCGTCATGGAAATGATGCCGGACTTTATTCCCCTGTGGGCCCTGGTGCTCGGTGGCGTGTATTGGGTTAGCAATCGCCGCGCGGAAGTGGCTGAAGTCGAAGCCGAAGAGCGCGCTCTGCGAGGTGGCAAATGACGATCATGGGCGTGAAAGTTACCTTCTGGAGAGTCGTGTTCGTCGTGATCATGGTTCTCGGCATCTATTCCACTTACGTCCGCTACCTGCAGGGACTGGGTGCGGTTTCCAACATGACCGACCAGTTCCCCTGGGGATTGTGGATCGGTTTTGACTGCCTGTGCGGCATCATGCTGGCCGCCGGCGGCTTCATGGTCACCGGCGCGGTGTACATCTTCCATGTGGAGCGCCTGCACTGCATCGTGCGCTCGACGGTGCTGACGGCCTTCCTCGGTTATGTACTGTTCATCGTCGGCCTGCTTTACGATCTGGGCCGCCCCTGGTTCATCTGGCACCAGATGATTTACATGAACTTCCACTCCGTGATGTTCGAAGTCGGCATGTGCGTGATGACCTACACCACGGTCCTGTTCTTTGAGTTCCTGCCCAACGTGCTGGAGCGCTTCAATCTGCAGGCTCCCATTCGTTGGGTCAAAAAGGTTTACCCGGTTCTGATCATCCTGGGCATCCTGCTCAGCACGCTGCACCAGAGCTCGCTGGGTTCGCTCTTCCTGATCTTCCCGGAAAAGATGCATCCCTTCTGGTCCACGCCGGCGCTGCCGTTCTTCTTCTTTCTTTCGGCAATGGCCTGCGGACTGGCGATGACCATCTTTGAATCCACGCTCAGCTCGCGCGCCTTCGGCCTCGGCCTGGAGCGCTCGGTGCTGACCGAACTGGGCGGAGCGCTGTACATCGTCCTGCTGGTGATCGCGCTGCTTCGCTTCCAGGACTTCTGGCATCGCAAAATCTTCATGACCATCTTCCAGCCCTCGTATGAAGCTTATTTCCTGTGGGCGGAGCTGATTATGTGCTTTGTGATTCCGATCATCATGTTGAGCTTTAAGGCGGTACGCAAATCGCCGACACTGCTCTACATCGCCAGCTTGAGCACCATCCTGGGCTTTGTCACCAACCGTCTGAACGTGGCCATGACCAGCATGGAAACCTGGGTAGGACATCACTACCTGCCGAAATGGACGGAAGTCTCCATCACGCTGATGATCTGCGCGATGGGCTTCTTCTGCTTCTCGATCGCGGTCAACTTCCTGCCCATCTTCGAGAACGAGCACGATGAAAAACACGCGCCTGCCCCGCTGATTCCAATTTCCGAGCAGGCGACGCTGGTGCACTAGACCCTTGTGTTGAGGAGGCCACCGCAACCACGGGGCCTCCTCAACACGGAGCCCGACATGCTGGAGCAACTGCAAACCCGGGTCAAGCACGTTAGCACCAAACTGCTGTTGCTGCTGCTGGTCTGCCTTGCAGTCGGCTCCGCCCTGCTCGGTTACATCAACATTAGCCTGCATCGCCACGACCTGGAACAGGTGGAACTGCGTCAGGGCATCGGCATCAGCGACTTCATCCACGACACGACCCAGCACGCCATGATGAACAACGACCGCCGTGACATCACGGAGGCCATGCAAGCCATCGGTATGCATGAGGGTGTGGAGCGGGTCCGGATTATCAATCACGATGGGCGCGTCGCCTTCAGCAGCGATCCGGCCGACGTAGGCACGCTGCAGTTGCGCACGGCAACACCCTGCGCCGACTGCCACTCGGCTGCCGGCGGCCCGACGCTGCAAAAGCGCTTCCGCATTTTTAACTCAAACAAAGATGGGCGCCATCGTGTGCTCGGCGTCATCACACCGATTGAAAACCGTCCGGAGTGCTCGAATGCGGCCTGCCACGCGCACCCGGCAAGCCAGCGGCTGCTGGGAGTGCTGGATACCGATCTGAGCCTGCGCCAGGAAGACGCCAGCCTGGCCAGCAGCAACCTGCTGATTGTCAGCTTCCTGCTGGGTGGCGGGGCGTTGATTGGCGTGCTGGTGTGGCTGGCTATCAGGATTGTGCTGCACACGCCTCTCTCCCGTCTGCGGGCCGGCACAGAGCATTTGGCCGATGGCGAACTGGGCTATCAGATTCCGGTGGACTCAGCCGACGAACTTGGCGACCTGGCCCGCGCCTTCAACAGCATGAGCCAGCAGTTGCAGTCCGCGCAGCGCGAGATTACCAGCTGGACGCATACCCTTGAGCATCGCGTGGAGCAGAAGACCAGCGAGTTGCAAAACACCCAGCAGCAGATGCTGCGCGTGGAGCGCATGATCGCCATCGGCAAGATGAGCGCCGTTGTGGCTCACGAGATCAACAACCCCCTGGCCGGCATCCTGACTTACAGCAAGCTGATTAAAAAGTGGATTCTGCGCGGCATCAGCAGCGAAGAGCAGAAACAAGAGGCCGTGGAGAGCCTGGACCTGATTGCCAGTGAGAGCAAGCGCTGCGGTGAGCTGTTGCAGAACCTTCTGCAGTTTTCGCGCAGCTCGCCCATCAACCTCAGCCTCTCCGATCTGAACGTCATTGTCACGCGCACCATCCGGCTGGCCGAACATAAGGCGGAGATTGCGGGTGTGCTGCTGCAGGTTGACCTGGACAGGAACCTACCACCGATCAACTGCGACGCCGCGCAGATTGAGCAAGTGGCACTGGCCATGATCATCAACGCCATTGACGCAATGCCGCACGGCGGAAACCTCTGGGTCAGCACCCGTCAGCTTCCCGGCGAGCAGGTGGAGTTGCAGGTGCGCGACGACGGCATCGGCATTCCGCCGGAGATACTGCCGCACATCTTCGACCCCTTCACCACGACGAAAGAGGTCGGCAAGGGCGTTGGACTGGGACTGGCCGTCTCCAAGGGAATTGTAGAGATGCATGGCGGGCACATCGAGGTAACAAGCGTGCTTGGCGTTGGTACGACATTTTTAATTTATTTGCCGTTACGCGCGGTACTGCCAGCAGCACAGCCGGCAGCAGCGATGCATGAAAGTTAAGCGCGCCCAGCGGCGCGCGGGAGCCAGAACGTGAGCGATAACAAGGGCCGTTTACTGATTGTGGATGACGAATTGAGCGTGCGCGATTCGCTCAACAAGTGGTTCCGCGAAGAGGGTTACGAAGTTGGCACGGCGGAAAACGCCAGCGAGGCGCTGCTGCGGCTGGCCGAGCATCCCTGGGACGTGGCGCTGCTGGACATCAAGATGCGCGGCACCGACGGCATCGAGTTGCAGAAGCGTATCCACGAGCTCGATCCCAGCATCATCGTCATCATGATGACCGGCTACGCCAGCGTGGAGACCGCCGTGGCGGCGCTGAAGAACGGCGCCTATGATTATGTGACGAAGCCGCTCGACCCCGACGAGATCGCGCACCTCATCCACAACGCGCTCAGCCACCGCACCGCCCGCGAGGAGAACGTGCGCCTGCGCGAGACCATGGACCACGTGGCCAAGCCGGACAACATGGTCGGCCAATCGGCGGCCATGAAGAAGGTCTTTGAGGCCATTGAGACCGTCGGCCCCACGGACGCCACCGTGCTCATCACCGGCGAGAGCGGCACCGGCAAGGAGCTGGTCGCGCGCGCCATCCACTTTGCCAGCCCGCGACGTTACCACCCGCTGGTCGCCATCCACTGCGGCGCGCTGACGGAGACGCTGCTGGAAAGCGAGCTATTCGGCCACGAAAAGGGCGCCTTCACCGGCGCGCAGTACCGCAAAAAGGGCAAGTTCGAGGTCGCCGAAGGCGGCACCGTATTCCTTGATGAAATTGGCGACATCAGCCTGCGCACCCAGACCGATATGCTGCGCGTACTGCAGGAGCGCGAGATTGTACGCGTGGGCGGCAACACGGCCATCAAGGTGGACTTCCGCTGCGTGGCCGCCACCAACAAGCCGCTGGAGCAGGCCATCGAGGAGGGCCGCTTCCGCCCCGACCTCTACTATCGCCTCAACGTCTTCCGCATCGAGCTGCCGCCCCTGCGCGAGCGTCGCGACGACATTCCCATGCTGGTCGATCACTTCGTCCGCAAGTTCTCTAAGGAGATGAACAAGCGCATGCTGCGGGTCAGTCCGCGCGCCATGGACCTGCTGCAGTCCTACCACTGGCCGGGCAACATCCGCGAGCTGGAAAACGCCGTGGAGCGCGCCATGGTCGTAGGCCAGGAGCCGGAGCTGCGCGAGCGCGACTTCACCATTCAGCCCCACGCCACCACCGCGCAACCCATGCCGGACGTGCGCTCGCTCGAGGACATCGAGAAGAACCACATTCTGCGCGTGCTGGATGAGTGCGGCGGCAACCAGACACGCGCCGCCGAGGTGCTGGACATTGACCGCGTGACGCTGCACCATAAGCTGAAGAAGTACGGCTGGAGCAAGCAGATGCTTGGCACGCCCGAAAGCAAATGAAAGTTCTGCAACTACTACCCATCGGGGGACCGCACGGCCCATTGCTGGAGTGGCTCCGCTCGGAGCTGGAAGAGGCCTTCCGCATCCGCTGCGAGATCATCAGTCCCCCGCTGCGCCCGGATTTTGCCTTCCACGCCGAGCGCGGACAGTATCACTCCAGTGAGATTCTGGGGCGCATGCAGCAGTACGCCAACTGGCGCACATGGCGCGTGCTGGGCGTCACGCCCGTCGATCTCTACATCCCCATTTTGACTTTTGTTTTTGGCGAAGCGCAGATGGGCGGCAAGTGCTCGGTGGTCAGCTATGCCCGTTTGAAGCAGGAGTTCTACGGCCTTCCGGCGGACGAAGACATACTCGCCCGCCGCCTGCTCATTGAGAGCATCCACGAACTGGGCCACACCCTGCAACTGCACCACTGCGACGACTACCGCTGCGTCATGAGCAGCTCGCACGCCGTGGAATGGATTGACCTGAAGGAGCAGACCTTCTGCCAGGATTGCGCCGCCCGCGCGCAAGCCCTCGCCAAGCGTTAATCAGGCCGCGCGCGCCGCCCGGCGGAGCATCCAGTCGGCCAACAGATACAGAGCTCCCGGCGCGGCAAAAAGAATAAAGTAAGGCCCGCGCGGAAAACTACCCACCGCATACAGATTCCACAGATAAAAAGCCACCAGGCTGCCCAAGGTAATCCATCCGCCCAGGCGTGCGTGGAACCAGCAAAAAATCAAGCCAATGCCGACGCCAATGGGCCAAAGCGCCAGCCCCAGCCATTCCCGCGCCGAAGGACCGCGCCCGCCGGCCGTAAGCTCGCCCACCAGCAGAAAGACGATCAGCAGCAGGTTGACGGCTCCCCAGGCGCTGGCCAGCCGCCGCACGCCAATTGCAGATTCGTGCAGGCGACTCCGCCGCGCTGTTTTAGGGCTATCGGCTGATACGATGACGGGTTCTTCGCTCATGGCCGGCCTCCGCTAGGATTGTAACTCCGCTGTGCGCAATGCTCGTTGCACGTCTTTAGTGATAGTACAGGCGATAGTACAATGCCAACATTCGCACGCGTGCGCAGGAGCCAGCATTGATCGTTGCAGGAGTGATGAGCGGAACCTCGGCCGATGGCGTGGACGTGGCGCTGGTGCGCCTTACAGGCCGCGGCCTGCGCACAAAATTTGAGATCGTCGCCCATCGCGGCTTCCGCTATCCGGTGGCTGTCCGCAAGGCCGTGCTGGCGGCCATGAACGCCCAGTCCATCAGCGTGGCGGAGCTGGCGCGCCTCAACTTTCTGCTCGCCGAACTGTACGCCGATTGCGTTCGCAAAACCGAGCGCGCTGCCGGAGTCCGCGCGGAGCTTGTCGGCTGCCACGGACAGACCATCTATCACCAGGGCCGCCCGGCAAAATATCTTGCACGCAATATTGCCTGCACCTGGCAACTTGGCGACGGCTCGGTGCTGGCCGCCCGGCTCGGCGTGCCGGTGGTCGCGGACTTTCGTCCCGCAGACATCGCCGCCCATGGCCAGGGCGCGCCGCTGGTTCCCTTCCTCGATCTGCTGGCTTTCCGCCACCCACGCCGCGGCCGCATCGTGCTCAACATAGGAGGCATCGCCAACCTCACGGCCATTCCCGCCGCCGCCAGCGCAAAAGACGTTCGCGCCTTCGACACCGGCCCCGGCAACATGGTGATGGACGCCCTCTGCGAAAAGCTCTTCAATTTACCTTACGATCGCGGCGGCCAACTGGCTTCCAAAGGCGTGGTGCTTGAGAAGGTGCTCACCACGCAACTGCGCCATCCCTTCTTCCGCCGCCGTGGAGCACGCAGCGCCGGGCGCGAGGAGTTTGGCCGCGAATTCGCCGAAATGTTTTTGTCTGCCTGCGGCACAGCCAGCGCAAATGATGTTCTCGCCACGGCCACGGCCCTCACCGCGCACTCCATCGCACGGGCCGTGCGCGGACTTTTTGGCGAAAATCAGTATCACGATCTCTTCATCAGTGGCGGCGGCACACGCAATCGCACCCTGATGACCATACTTTCACGTGAGCTTGCTGCGCTCGGCCTCAGCATCGAGCACACCGACGCCGCCGGCATCCCCTCGCAGGCCAAGGAGGCGCTGGCCTTCGCCGTGCTCGCATACCAGACCTGGCGCGGCGAGCCCTCTAATGTTCCCGCTGCTACCGGCGCGCAACACTCGGCCATCCTCGGCAAGGTGAGTCGTGTATAGGCGTAACGCGCTCTATTCGTGGCTGCTTGCCGCGCTCTTCTGCCTCACGCTAACCGGCTGCACGCACTCGCGTCCGGAGCCGGGCACGGTGGTCATGCTCATCGAGAGTTCGCCGCTCAACCTCGATCCCCGCATCGGCACCGACGCACAATCCGAGCGCATTGGCGAATTGATCTTCGAAGGCCTTGTCCGCCGCCAGGATGACTTCACGCTGGCTCCGCGCCTGGCCGAAAGCTGGCAGATTCCCGATCCCCTGACCTACGTCTTTCATCTGCGCCGCGATGTGCGCTTCCACGATGGCCACCCGCTGACCTCCGCCGATGTGAAGTGGACGCTTGACTCGCTGCTGGCGGGCAAAGTGCGTTCAGCCAAAACGAGCGCCTATCGTTACGTTGATTCCGTGGAGGCTCCCGATGCGCAGACCGTCATACTGCGTCTCAAAGAGCCCTATGCCGCGCTATTGTGGAATCTATCCGACGGAGCCTTCGGCGTCGTTGAGCATGGCACCACTGGCGAGCCGGGACACAAGCCAATCGGCACCGGTCCCTTCCGCTACCAGAGTGAGCAGCCCGACCGCGAGGTTGTGCTCGAGCGCAACGATGACTACTGGGGCGAACGCGCGCAGATCGCGCAGGTGCACTTCAAGGTGGTTCCGGATGCCACCACACGCGCGCTCGAATTGCGCAAGGGTTCGGCCGACGTGGAGATCAATGCCCTGCCCGCCGACATGCTGCCCGTGCTGGAGCGCCAGCCCAACCTCGCGCTGGAGCGCTCCCCCGGCACGGCCTATCAGTACCTGGCGATGAATCTTCGCGATCCCATCCTGCGCGACGTGCGCGTGCGCCAGGCCCTGGCCCTGGCCATCAATCGTGCACCCATCATCGAATCCCTGTGGCACGGCATGGCTCGTCCGGCCAACAGCGTGCTGCCTCCGCAGCACTGGGCGTACTTCGCAGGGGCACAAAACTACGACTATGATCCCACGGCTTCGCAACGCCTGCTCGATCAGGCGGGATATCCTGCCGGGGCCGATGGCGTGCGCTTCCACCTGGCGATGAAGACCAGCACGGATGAGACGACGCGGCTCTTCTCCGCCGTCTTGCAGCAGCAGTTGCGGGCGGTCGGCATCAGTCTGGACATCCGCAGCTACGAGTTCGCCACCTTCTACTCCGACGTGACCAAGGGCGCCTTTCAGCTCTACTCGCTGCGCTGGGTGGGCGGCAGCAATCAGGATCCTGACGTATTCGAGAATGTCTTTGACTCCGCCAGCTTCGCGCCCAAGCGTGCCAACCGCGGCTACTACTCCAACCCTGAGGCGGATCGCCTCATCGCCCTGGGCCGCCGCACGGTGGACCTGCCCACGCGCACCGTGGCATACCACAATCTGCAAGCGTTGCTGAATCAGGACCTTCCCTACATCCACCTGTGGTGGGCGGATAACGTGGTGGTGCACACAAGGCGGCTGACCGGGCTGACCATCTCACCAGCAGGCAACTACGATTTTCTCCGCACGGCGCGGCTCGCCGAGTGAGTGTCACTTCATGCCGTGTGACTTGCACACATCGCCGATGATTTATTTCTCCGCGCGAATAACATCTGCTCCATCAAACTCGATTCGCGCTAAAATGAGCGCAGTACGGAGGGTCATTTGCCAAAGTTCGAAGAGAGCCTGCAAAGGCTGGAAAGCATCGTAAAGGAAATGGAACGCGGCGAACTGCCCCTGGAGGCCTCGCTGAAGCTCTTTGAAGAAGGCATCGCTCTTTCCGGTACTTGCCGCAAGCAACTGGAAGAAGCCGAAGGCAAGGTGGAAATCCTGCTGAAGCAGAATGGAGAGATGCGCGCCGAGCCATTTGGCGAATCTGAAAAGTAGCACCGCCCTCCGCATCCTTTACGACGAAGCAAGAACCTTTTCCGTCCGTCTGTGCCTTCGGCACGGCGGCCGCAGTACGGAGGGTTTATGCCTTCGCTCAATATCGTCATCGCGCAGCGCAATCCCGCAACAGCTCGTGAGCTGTCAGATCAGCTTGGCGTGCACTTTACGCATGTCAGCGTGGCCACCAGCGCACAGGAACTTTCCCTCATCATGCGCCGACACCAACCCAGTGTCGCCGTGGTGGGCCTGGAACTTATTACGCTCGACGAAGTCACGGCCTTGAGCCGCATTTTCGCCGGGCTCACCATCATATGCACGCATCATGCGCCGGACGAGCGCATGTGGATGGCTGCCATCCGCGCCGGGGCCGCAGAGTTTTGCCACCCGCACGATCTAGCGGTTATATTGCACGCCGCGCAGCAGGCCTCGTACTCGCATCCTGCATGGCCAATCGCCGCGTAGCTTGCCGCCGCCGATGCGCCATTGAATCCAGCCGGCACTTCTGTGCTAAGTCACTTCTTCTGTGCGTCTATAATTAGGGCATAGTTCGATTCGTTCGCAAATTCCCAGTGGAGAAACAGATGAAGCGTAACGCGCTTGTCGTGGGTCTAGTACTCGTGGCCCTTGCCCTTGTCTTCTCATCGGCCGCCGTGGCCGCGGAAAAACCGGAGAAGCCCGCAGAAACCTCAAAGTTCAACGCGCCTCCCGCCGATTCCATCACCGAAGACGTCGTCGAAGCCGCCGGACAGAAGATCGCCTACCAGGCCATCGCCGGCACCATCACCGTGGGCGGCAGTGATGAGTACGACGCGCAGATTGACGCCCAGGGCAAGCCGCTGGAAGGCACCGACATCAAGCCTCCTGCCGAGCCCAAGGACGCGCCCGCCACCTCGCGCATCTTCTACGTTGCCTATCTCCGCAAGGATCAGAAGGCCGAGCAGCGCCCCATCACCTTCCTTTTCAATGGCGGCCCCGGCTCGGCCACCGTGTGGCTGCACATGGGAACCTTCGGCCCCAAGCGCGTGCCCACCCCCGGCGATCATCACATGCCGCCCGCACCCTACGCGCTGGTCAACAACGCCTACACCTTGCTGGATACCAGTGACATCGTCTTCATTGACATGCCCGGCGCCGGCTTCAGCCGCATCTATGGCAAAGACAAGGAAGACGCCTTCTGGGGTGTCGATCAGGACGCCGAGGCCTTTGCCCGCTTCATCGCGCGCTTCGTCAGCAAGTACAACCGCTGGAACTCGCCCAAGTACATCTTTGGCGAAAGCTACGGCACCACGCGCGCCGCGCAGTTGGCCAACATCCTGCAACAGCGCAAGAACATCGACCTCAACGGCGTCATCATGCTCTCGCAGATCATGACTTACGCCAGCAGTCCCGATCGCGCTGAGCCCGGCCAGGACCTGCCGTTCATCCTCGACCTGCCCACCTACGCCGCCTCGGCCTGGTATCACCACCGCGTGCCCAACCAGCCCAAGGAGCTGAAGCCCTTCCTCACCGAAGTGGAGAACTTCTCACTCGGCGACTTCGCCCACGCGCTCGCCCTCGGCACGGCTCTGCCGGAGGCTGACAAAAAGGCCATCGCCGAAAAGCTGCACAACTACACCGGACTGCCGGTCGCGCTGCTGCTCAAGGCGGATCTGCGCATCGACGGCGGCGTCTTCGAAAAGTCCTTGCAGGATGATGAAGGCATCACCACCGGACGTCTGGACACGCGCTTCAGCGGCCCCACGCTCGATCCCCTCAGCCGCAACGCCGAATACGATCCCATGAGCTCGGCCATCGGCGCCGCCTACGTCAGCAGCTTTAACGACTACGTTCGTCGCGACCTGAAGTGGGGCGCCGACCAAAGCTACCTGCTTTACGCGCAGTTCGGCGGTCACCGCTGGAAGCCGCGCCGCCGCCGCATGAACGTCAACGTGATTGACGAGCTGGCCACGGCCATGAAGGAGAACCCGCGCCTCAAGGTGCTGCTCAATGCCGGATACTACGACCTAGCGACACCGTACTTTGCCGCCGTCTTTGAGAATCGCCACATGGCCATTCCGCCCGAGCTGGTCAAAAACATCGACTACGCTTTCTACGAGAGCGGGCACATGGTCTATCTGCAGGAGGAGTGCCTGAAGCAGTTGCACGAGACTGTGGCCAACTTCATCCGGAAGACCAGCAGCGAAGCCAAGTAACTGAGCTTCAATCCAAACGGGAAGCCCGGCTCCGGCCGGGCTTCTGCTTGAAGACAAAGTTGCATAAATGGAAATGTCATTGCGACCGAAGCGCCACAGGCGCGTTGTGGAGCAACCTTTTGTTTTGCCCTCCCAAGAAACAAAGGGTGGTTCGACTCCGCGCCCAAACAGCGGGCGCTGCGCTCACCATGACATTTCGTAAGTTTGAGATGTCTCTAGGTTGGTCAGTACTCGAAGCCCGGCTTCGGCCGGGCTTTTCCATTCCGCCGCCCACTGGCATCCACCGCCGCCGCGCTGATACACTTTGAGTCGCCCATGCTGAAAGAAACTCTTCTCAACGGTCAAAAGGCTGCCGACGCGGCGCTGGAGAAACTCCTGCCCGCGGGCACGCAGTATCCCACCACCATTCATCAGGCCATGCGCCACAGCGTCTTCGCCGGAGGCAAACGCCTGCGACCCATCCTCTGCATGGAGGCGGCGCGCATGATTGCCGGGTCCCTGCCCGAGGGCGTCGAAGACCTCGGCGCGGCCATTGAGATGCTCCACACCTACTCGCTGGTGCACGACGATCTGCCCGCGCTCGATAACGACGACCTGCGCCGCGGACGCCCCACCTGCCACAAGGCCTTTGGAGAAGCCACGGCCATTCTCGCCGGTGACGCTCTGCAAACCCAGGCCTACGAGGTGATGGCCGAGCTCAAGTGCCCGGCCGAGGCGCGCGTGCGCATCATCGCCGAGCTGGCCCACGGAACCGGCACCATTGACGGAATGATCGGCGGTCAGGTGGTGGACCTCGAAAGCGAGCACGTCAAGCCCGACCTGCCTACTTTGGAATACATCCACCGCGCCAAGACCGGAGCGCTCATCGTCAGCTCTCTGCTGACCGGCTGCTACTACGCCGGAGCCACAGCCGTGGAGGTCCAGCGCGTGCGTGAGTTTGGACGCGCCGCAGGGCTGGCCTTCCAGATCGCCGATGACATCCTGGACGTGACCGCCACGAGCGAGCAACTGGGCAAAACCGCGGGCAAGGATTTGGTGGCCGAGAAAGTCACCTACCCCGCGCTCTTTGGACTGGAAAAGGCCGAAGAGATGGCCGCGCAACTCATCCGCACCGCCTGCTCGGCCTTGGATAGCTTTGGCCAGCGCGCGCTGCCGCTAACGGAGATCGCCCGCTATTTGGTCGAGCGCAAAAAGTAGACAACGCTTTTACAGATAAGAAATTCAACCGTCATCAACCATCGGAGGCAATTGTCCATGAGCGTGATTGACGAAGTCCTGGCCGCTAACGCCCGCTACAAGGAGACGCACGACGCGTCTCTCTATTCGCCCAGCCCGCGCCGCCACCTGGCGGTGCTCATGTGCATGGATACCCGCCTGCTCTCCGCCGCCCTGGGCCTCGACTTTGGCGACGCACACTTCATCCGCAACGCCGGCGGCATCGCCACCGATGACGCCATCCGCTCCCTGCTCGTAAGCCACTACATGCTCGGCACAAAGGAGGTCATGGTCATCAACCACACCGACTGCGGCCTAATGAAAGCCACGGAGGAGGAGATGCACCAGATTATCGAGACCAAGGCCGGTCGGCCCCCGAATATGCCCGTGCGCTTCCACGCCTTTAAGGACGTAGCCAAAAACGTGCACGAACAGCTGGAGCGGCTGGCCTCGCACAACTGGGTGAGAAAAGAGCTGACCCTGCGCGGCTTCGTCTACGACGTGACCACCGGCCACCTGACCGAGGTGCCTTGGGAGTGCAAGAGGAGCTAGAGGGAATCGACAGAAAATTTTGCGGGGTGGGATTCCAACACAAACACGAATCCCGAGGGTGGCGACCCGATTCACCTCGACCAGCAGTTCGCGTTAGACCCTTACCAGACCTGCTCTCGTTGCTTTCAGCCTTTCAGCTGACTGCCCCGTGCGGTCCCGGTTCGGGCTCCGGGCTAACCGACCAATCGGACAAACCGACTCGTTCCTCGGGATCCTATCTTGCCTTTCACAGTATCCTGTTCGCCTCAACCAGCAGCTCGCTATAGACCCTCGCTGCCCCTCATAAGCTCAACAACGGATGTCGTACACAGCAGGCCCATTGGATTGCTCCGTTGAACCGTCGGACATGCGGTGCGACCCGCCTGCCCTAGCACCGGTTTGCGGCCGGCGCGTTGCTCCTTCAGGTCTTGCGACCCTACGGGAGAACCAGAAGAGTTGCGCTCTCCTGGCCCTGTCGCCTTTGCGGGCGCCAGGCTTTATTTCCTACCAGCACCGCCGTGCCGATAGGGGGTTCCAAGGGCTTGCACCCTCTTCGCCCGGGACTGCCGTCCCTAGGTTCCGGCAACCGCCGTCGCCGGATTCGCTGTGTACTTCCAAGTCCGTTGATGGCCTAAGTGAGCTCGCTTGAGCCCCGGACTCACCACCAACTGGGAAAACTTGGGAAACTGTCAAAGAACGATTGTTGTTGTACCGCAACCGTAAAAAGAGTCAAGCAAACAGGCGGAACTCTATCTGCCGTGTTTTCAATCGAGTGCAGCCCATCCACAAGGCCCTGCATTATGTTTTGTGCAGCCGGATGAATTTTTCCTGCAAAAAACAGTACACACGGCAGCGCACGCAAAAATCGAAGTATCGCGAAAAGGCGCATAAACACTGCTTCAAATCGATATCCGCCATCGTCGGATTCACGCATCCGGCCTCTGCCACCGGCACCAGTGCTCTCCGCATGACTACGGTGCAAAAGCCGTGCGGAAGCGCGTTTTTCGCGGCTCCGGCAATTCATCAAAATGTAACTTTGACGCCGCTAGCGGCCTGCGGAGAAGCTTCCTTGAATGCGATGCAGCGATATTGCGGAGGAAGTGTTGCACCCGCGCCGGAAACTACTCCAGCGCGGGGCGTAAAGCCTTATGAAAGAGTCAGTTCGCGGCGCACGCCGGGCTTCAGGTCCCAGATGTTGAAGTCCAGCTCGGTGGCTGTCGAGGCCAGTTGACTGGGTTTGCCGGTCAGCACAGGAAACGTCCCGAAGTGCATGGGCACCAACACCTTAGGACGCAGCAGGCGGCAGGCGTATTCGGCCTCGCGCGCGCCCATGGTGAAGTGATCTCCAATGGGCAGCAGCGCAAAGTGCGGCGCGTACAGGTCGTGGATGATCTGCATGTCGCTAAACACGGCCGTGTCTCCCGCGTGGTAGAGGCGCAGGCCGCCACTCAGTTCGACCACATAGCCGCAGGCCTCGCCGCCATAAACCATGCTGCCATCCTCTTCCTGGATGCCGCAGGAGTGCACGGCGTGCGTCATGGTGACCTTGACGCCGCAGACCTGCTGCGTGCCGCCCTTGTTCATGGGCGAGATGTTTTTGGCACCCTTGCCGCCCAGCCAGCTTGCCAGTTCGTAGATGCCGACGACCGTAGGCTGATGCTGACGGCAGATGGCGACCGCGTCTCCAATGTGGTCGCCGTGGCCATGCGTGCAGAGCAGGGCGTCGACCTTTGTCTGCGTCTTCTCGCTTTCCGGACATAGTGGGTTTTGCGTGAGCCAGGGGTCAATCAGGATGGTCTTGCCCTCGGCGGTTTCCAGCTTGAAGGTGGAGTGGCCAAGCCATGTAAGAAAGTGCGGCATCGTCGTCGTCCTCAAAAGTAGTGATTGAATTAATCGTTTAGCCTTGTGACTCGCGCCAGCCCTTGTAACCGCCAACCATCGAGAGCACCTTGCGGTATCCCATGCGTTGCAGCATGTAGGCGGCCAGGGCGGAGCGCATGCCTCCGGCGCAGTAGAGCACGATCTTGCGGTCTTTGTCTGTGGTCACCTGGTCAATCTTCAGTTCCAGCACGCCGCGCGGAATGGTGATGGCGCCGGGCACGGTTCCCTGCTGCCACTCATCGGGCTCGCGCACGTCAATCAGGCTGAAGTCTTCGCCGGCGTCGATCATCTGGCGCAAATCGGCCGGAGCAATCTCCGTGACATCGCGTTTTACTTCGTTGACGAGCTGAAAGTACTCGGGACTGGGCATGGGCTACCTCCGTTGCATCTGTCGCCAGCGCTGAAACGTACTGGGGCGGCGAAGAGACATTTTAACGCCTCGCGGCCCTGCGTTGTGAGGATGGTAGAATCCGTCTGGCGGCTGCATCCAGCCGCGTCGTTTTTTTCTATGCGAGTGCCGCCCGTAAAACCCGAGAAGCGCACCCCGCGGGAGACCGCTGCCGCCAAGCCTCATGTGCTGGAGAAGAGCCCGACGCTGGAGCGGTTGCTGCGCGACGTGACTGAGGCGGTGAACACCACGCTCGACCTGGACACCCTGATGCAGCGGCTGGCGGTGCTGGTCAAGCAGATCATTCCCTACGATGTCTTCGCCATCCTGCTGCTCAACGAGCGCCGCCGCGAGCTGCGCATCCGCTTCCAGGTGGGCCATTCGCAGGAGGTGGCGGATAGCATTCGCGTCAAAGTGGGCTCGGGCATTACCGGGAAGGCGGCGCAAACCGGCAAACCTGTGCTGGTGAATAACGTCCTGCAAAATCCAGAGTACATCGCCAGCGGCGCCAAGGTTCTAAGCGAACTGGCCGTGCCGCTGATCGTCAAAGGCAAAGTCATTGGCGTGATGGATGTGGAGGCCAGTGAGAGCAACTTTTTTACCGACAAGCACCGCAGCTTGCTCTCTCTGATTGCCTCGCGCGTGGCCATTGGCGTGGTGAACGCGCGGCTGTATACGCGGGTGGCGCGGCAGGCACGGCAGCTTGTAGTGCTGAATGAGATCAGCCGCGAGCTGACCAGCATCCTCAACCTGGATGAGCTTTTCAAGCGCATTGCCGAGCAGTTGCGGCGCCTCATCGACTACCAGATGTTTTCCATTCTGCTGACGAACCAGCGCCACGACCGGCTGCAGCATCGTTTCTCCATTCGCTATAACGAAAACGTGCAGCTTAAACATGAGATTCCGCTGGGGCGCGGATTGGTGGGGCTGGCCGCCGAGCGCAATGAGCTGCTGGTGGTGCCGGACGTGACCCAGGACCCGCGCTACATTCCGCTGAATCCCGAGACGATGAGCGAGCTCTGCGTGCCGCTGGTGTACAAGGATCAGGTGATCGGCGTGCTGGACATGGAGCACACCAAGCGCGGCTACTTTACCGGCGAGCACGCCCGCATGATGAAGACGCTGGCGGCGCAGGTGGCCATTGCCATAGAAAACGCGCGGCTGTATGAGACGGTGGCGCGGCAGGAGCAGCGGCTGGAAAACGATTTGCTGCTGGCGCGCGAGCTGCAGTACCGCCTGCTGCCGCAGAAGGCTCCCATGCTGCCGCGCGCGGAGTTTGCCGCGCGCACCATCTCCGCGCGCACCATTGGCGGAGATTTTTACGACTACCTCAGCTACCCCGGGCAGCGCATCACGGCCCTGGCCGTGGGTGACGTAAGCGGCAAAGGCGCACCGGCCAGCATCTACGAGGCGCTGGTCAGCGGCATTCTGCGCCTGCACGCGGAGGACGAACCGGGCGCGGCGCGCATGCTGCACTCGGTCAACGAGTCGCTGGCAGAGCGTCCCATCGCGGCTCAGTTTGTCAGCATCCTTTATGCTCTGTGGGATGAACACGAAATGACGCTGCGCATCGCCAACAGCGGGCTGCCGCATCCCTTCCGCTGCCGCAAAACCGGCAAGGCAGAGCGCGTGGAGATCAGCGGCATGCCGCTTGGCCTGTTTGCCAAGGCAGAGTACGATGAAGTCATCTTCCGCGCCCGCCCCGGCGAAGTCTTCCTCTTCTTCAGCGACGGAATTCCCGACGCACAGAACGAAGGCGGAGTTGCATTCGGCATGGGGCGGCTGGCGCATGTGCTGGAAAAACATCGCCGCGAACCGGCCGCCGCAATCGTGGACGCCATCTTCGCCGAGGTGAACCAGTTTGTGGGCGGCGTGGAAGCCTTCGATGACCAGACGGTCGCGATCATCAAAATCAAGGACACGGCACAAAAGAATTGACTCAACGCCAAGTGAGCAGCCGCAAAAACAAGGTCAGGATCGAAGAGCGTCCGCCGGCATTCGTCTACGGTGGCAAACGCGCGGCGCGCGCGCTGCACTGCGAGCAGGTTGAACTGACCACACTGGCGCGGCGCCACGGAACACCACTGTATGTGTATTCGGCGACGGCGATCCGCGCCAACGTGCTCGGCTTCCAGAAGGCATTCGCCAGCCAGTCGCACACGGTCTGCTACTCGGTAAAGGCCAACAGCAATTTGAGCCTGCTGCGGTTGCTTGCCGGATTGGGATGCGGCTTTGACGTGGTGAGCGGCGGCGAACTGCAGCGCGTGCTTGCCGTTGGGCCAGAGGCTGCTGCCGGAGTGGTCTACAGCGGCGTGGGCAAGACCGCCGCGGAGATGGACCTGGCGCTCAAGGCCGGCATCCTCATCTTTAACGTAGAGAGCGCAGCCGAACTCGAACTGCTGGCCACCCGTGCCGCACGGCTCAAAAAGACCGCGCGCATCGCCATTCGTGTGAACCCGGATGTTGAAGCGAAGACGCACCCTTACATCAGCACTGGTCTGCGTCAGCACAAATTTGGAGTGCCCATCTCACAGGCGCGTGAGCTCTACCGACGTGCAGCCGCCAAGCAGTGGCTCGATCCCATCGGCGTAAGCGTGCACATCGGATCGCAGATAACCGACGTGAAGCCCTTTGGCGAGACCATGGAGCGCGTGGTGAAGTTGATTCGCCAACTGCGCGCCGATGGACTCAATATCAGCTTTGTGGATGCAGGCGGCGGGCTCGGCATACGCTACCAGAATGCCAGCGCCACCGTGCGCGAGCGCAGCATCCGGCAGTATGCACAGGCACTGATGAAGCCCCTGCGTGGAAGCGAGCTACACCTTCTGTTGGAGCCGGGGCGCGCCATCGTCGCCGCCGCCGGAGCGCTCATTACGCGTGCACTGTACGCCAAGGAGAATGGCGGCAAGCAGTTCCTTATCGTGGATGCTGCAATGAACGACCTGATCCGGCCGTCGCTCTATGGCGCGCACCATGAGATCGTGCCGCTGCACCCGCGCGTGGCGGGCAAGAAGACGGTCGAGGGCGCGATGGATGTGGTTGGCCCCATCTGCGAGACGGGAGACTTCTTCGCCCGCGAGCGCGAGCTGCCGCCCGTGGCGCCGGGCGACCTGCTGGCCATCCTCGACGCCGGAGCGTACGGCATGAGCCTGGCCTCCAACTACAACACGCGCGGCCGTGCCGCCGAGGTGCTGGTGGATGGCAAGAAGGCGCAGGTCATCCGCCGCCGTGAGAGCTTTGAGGATGTTGTGCGGCTGGAAAAGTAATTGTTCGATTCAACTTGCTGACTAGCGCTGGCCCCAGCGCAGCTTGTTGCGCAGAATGTCAAAGAAGCTGCGCTGCATGCGCAATATCTTTAAGCCGTAGGCGGCCTTGCGGCAGACGATTTCATCGCCCTGCATCACGGCCATGCCCACCTGTCCATCCACGCTCAACATGCCGTCGGCGCCGCTCTTCAGCCGCACGCTCACCACAATGTCATCGCCCACAACCAGCGGGCGGTGCGTAAGCGAGTGCGGGCAGATGGGCGTGATGACCAGGGCGTCCACGCTCGGCATCAGCACCGGGCCTCCGGCGGCCAGCGAGTAGGCTGTGCTGCCCGTGGGCGTGCTGATGATGATGCCATCGGCCTGGTACTCCACCACGGCATCGCCGTTCAGGCAGAGGTCGAAGCCCAGCAGGCGCGCCACCGTGCTTTTAATGACGGCATCGTTCAGCGCCTGGTAACGCGCCAGTTCGCGGCCATCGCGCAGCAGACGGCAATCAAGCAGGGTGCGCGTCTCGGTTGGGCAGCGGCCTGCAATCACCGCCTCCAGCGTGGAGTACAGCTCCTCCAGCCGCACCTCGGTGAGAAAGCCCAGCGATCCCAGGTTCACGGCCAGCACCGGAATCTGCGACTCGCCAATGGCGCGCGCCGCCGATAGCAACGTGCCGTCGCCACCCAGCACCAGCACAAACTCCGGAGCGCAGCCCGCAATCTCAGCACGGGTCACCGCTGGCTCGTGCGCAGCGTAGACCGCGGTCTGCTGGTCCACATAAACGCGGTAACCACGGGCTTCCAGCCAGCGCAATGTCTCCGGCACTATGGCCGCAAGCTCCGGCTTGGCGGGTTTGCTGACGATGGCTGCGATCTTCACGTCTTATTTGTACTCCATTTTGGCCGCCGTTGGCGCACTGAAACGCGCATGCAACAGGAACTCGCGATTGCCCTCCGTGCCCAGAATCGGCGAGTCGATCACGTCGATGTCATGGCCGCCGAATTCGATTACCGCCTGACGGACTTTCTCCACCGCCATCTGTTGCGCCGGTTCGCTGCGCACAATGCCGCCCTTGCCCACCAGTTCGCGGCCTACCTCAAACTGCGGCTTGATGAGCAGCACCAGTTCGCGGCGCGGCTGGCCCTTTTCGGCAAATGCCGAGGCCAGCACGGCGGGCAAAACCTGCGTGGCGCTGATGAAGCTCACATCCATGCTGATGAACTCGACCGGCTCCGGCACCTGCTGCGGCTCAAGATAACGTGCGTTGGTCTTCTCCAACAGACGCACGCGGGGATCGTCGCGAAAGCGCGCGTCTATCTGGCCGTAGCCTGTGTCCACGGCTAGCACGCTGCGCGCGCCGTGCTGCAACATGCAGTCGGTGAAGCCTCCGGTGCTGGCGCCAACGTCCATGCAGGTTGCGCCTTCAAGCCCGATGCCCCAGTGCGCAAGCGCGGCCTCCAGCTTCAATCCGCCACGGCTGACGTAACGCTGCTCGCTGCCCAGCAGGCGGATGGCGCAATCCTCGGCCACGCTGTGCCCGGCCTTGCTGATCTTCTGCTCCTCCACCAGCACGCGTCCGGCAAGGATCATGGCCTGGGCGCGCTCGCGCGAGGGGGCCAGGCCGCGCTCGACCA
>CAINND010000053.1 GCA_903851035.1 uncultured Acidobacteriota bacterium
CCGGCGAGGATGAGTACGCCGAGCCCCAGCACTCTCAGGTAGCCCGGAGCGCGGCCGGCCTGCATCCAGGCCAGCAAACCGCCGCCGGTTACCAGTTCTTCGCAGCCCTTGTCGAAGCTGCCGTCAATCCAAACGCTGTCCACAGCCTTGTTTGCCCTGCCCAATCCGCGGAAGAAGAGCGAAACGGCCGCGACCGCACCGCCCCAGACCCGCACGTCCAGCCAACCCGCCAAAGCAGCCAGCCACGCATACCAGCGCAGCACCGTCGCCTCGTACAGCTCGTCAAAGTACATCCGGTTGCCGAGGAAACCAGCCAGAGCCGGAACCGCCTGCTCGACCGGATCGAGTTCCTCGGCGGTTTTGCGCTGCCTGGCCCCATAGAGCGACCAGCCGACGCCGAGCCCGATGAAGACCAGCACGGTGGCGATTGCCATGAGCGGAAGCAGGCCGGGTTCGCTGAAGCCGGCGAAATCAAATGGCACCGGGCGGCTCTCAAGGAAGCCGGTGAACCAAGGCCAGGCCGGAGTGCCAAGGATGCCGAGAACCACCGCGAAGAAGGCGAGGATGGCAAGCGGCGCGGTCATGACCAGCGGGCTCTCATGCGCATGACCGTGGCCGCGGTAGCTGCCGAAGAAGACCAGCGCGATTTGCCGCGTCATGTAGAAGGCGGTGAGCACGGCGCCGGTGAGCAGCATATAGAACGGGCCCTGCGAACCGACCCAGCTGTGGGCCGCGCCGACGATTGCGTCCTTGCTCCAGAAGCCGGAGAAGAGGAGCGGGAAGCCGCTGAGCGCCAGCATACCGATCATGTAGGTGGCGTAGGTGACGGGCATGGCCTTGCGCAGGCCACCCATGTGGCGGATGTCCTGCTCCTCGTGGCAGCCGTGAATGACCGAGCCGGCACCGAGGAAGAGCAGCGCCTTGAAGAAGGCGTGGGTGATGAGGTGGAACATGCCCACGGCGACGCCGCCGGTGGCGAGGCCGACCATCATGTAGCCGAGCTGCGAGACGGTGGAGTAGGCCAGGATGCGCTTGATGTCGTTTTGCGCCACGGCAACCAGTGCGCCGAAGAGCGCGGTTGCCGCGCCAATCCAGGCCACGACGGTGAGGGCGACGGTGGTTTGCCCAGGGCCAGCACCGGCAGACATGAGCGGGTAGACGCGGGCGACGAGGTAGACGCCGGCGGCCACCATGGTTGCCGCGTGAATCAGCGCGGAGACCGGCGTGGGGCCTTCCATTGCGTCGGGCAGCCAGACATGCAGCGGAAGCTGGCCGCTTTTGCCGGCGGCTCCGGCAAAGATGAGCAGCGCGATGGCGGTTGCCGCTGTGAGGCCGAAACCCGCACCCTGATGCAGCAGCGTGTTCAATGCGCTGGATTCGATGGCTCCGGCGCCGTAGTTGTAGAAGAGCGTGGTGCCGGTCTGGGCGAAGAGCCAGACGATACCGAGCAGGAAGAAGATGTCGCCGATGCGGGTGGTGAGGAAGGCCTTTTTCGCTGCCGCTGCTGCCGAGGGCTTGTGATACCAGAAACCTATGAGCAGATACGAGGTGAGGCCGACAATCTCCCAGCACATGAACAGCAGCAGCAGGCTGTTGGCAATGATGACGCCCAACATGCCGCCGGCAAAAAGCGACAGGAAGCAGAAGAAGCGGGTCGCGTTTTTGTCGTGGGCCATGTAGCCGGTGGAGTAGATGAAGATGAGCGAGCCGACGAAGGTGACCATCACCAGCATCACGGCAGCCAGCGGGTCGAGTACCCAGCCAATCTGCACGGAGCTGGCGCCCATCGCCATCCAGTCAAAGTTGAAGAGGTAGCGGGTCGGTGTGCCGGCGTGCCAACTGAGGAAGACCCGCGAGAAGGCGCAGAGCGAAAGCAGGAACGAGAAAGCCATTGCGCCGATGGCCAGTGCCTGGCTGGTGCGCTTGTAAGGCTGCTTGAGCAGGGCGATGAGGCCGGATGCCACCATCGGGATGGCGGGAATCAACCAGAGGTTGCGCACAATCCACGGAAGGCAGCAGGAGAGCACCGCGCCGGTACCCAACTGCGGCTCCGCGCTTGTGTTCATCAGGGATGCCAGGGTCGTTATCATCACTCGTTCATCCCTTCATCCGCGTCATCGCGTCGAGGTCAGTGGTGCGAGCGTGGCGGTGATAGGCAATCACCAGACCCAGGCCCACCGCTGCTTCGGCCGCAGCCACAGCAATTGAGAAAATGGCGAACATCATGCCGGTGAGCGCTTCCGGGTGAGGCCCGAAGCGCCAGAAGGCAATCAGATTCAGGTTGGCGGCGTTCAGCATCAGTTCAATGCCGATGAGCACCAGAATGGCAACGCGGCGGGTGAGCGCGATGCCCAGGCCGAGCGCGAAGATCATGGCTGCCAGCAGCAGGTATGCGGTAAGCGGGGTCATTCGGCACCGCCGTTCTTCTTGAATTCCGGCATGGCCACAATGACCGCGCCGATGAGCGCGACGGTGAGTAGCACGGCGGTGATTTCGAGCGGCAGCACGTAGTCATGCATCAGCGACTGGCCGATGGTGAGTACGGTCGGCACCGCAATCTCAGGAGCCGCAACACGGGGAATGCTGGTGAGCACGGCCCAGCCGAGCAGCGCGAAGACGCCCGCCGCAAGCAGCAGGCCGAGGATCCACTTTTGCGCGTAGACATGGATGAGTGTGGTGCCGACGCCGCGGGTGAGCAGAATGGCAAAGACCACCAGAATGGCCACCGCGCCGATGTAGACGAGAATCTGCGCGAAGCCGGCGAACTGGGCGTCCAGTTGCAGATAGATGAGCGCGAGGCCGCCAAAGGCGACCGTGAGGCTGAGCGCGCAATGCACCAGGTTGCGCATGGTTGCCGCAGCCAGCGCCCCAATCAGCGTAATCATCGATGCCAGGAAAAAGGGCAGGCCAACTCCGTGAATCATCGCGTGCCCTCCTGCATCCGGCTTGTCCAGCTTAAGTTATTCCGCATATCGATAGCTCCGTGGCCCAAAGCCCTGCTTCCGCATGAGGATGCGGCCGAGCAGCACGTAGGCGCAGCCCAAAATCCCGGCCGAAACGACCCAGCGCAGCCAAGTGTCGGGCATAAAACGCCAGGTACCTGCTACTACCAGGTTCAGCAGGGACATTGGCAGTACAAACTTCCAGGCAAAGTTCATCAACTGGTCCTGGCGCAGGCGCGGCATGGTTCCGCGCAGCCAGATAAAGAAGAGAATGCCGGCTGCCAGCTTGGCAAAGAACCAGGCCCACGAGGGGACAAAGCCCAACACCGAAAGCGGCGCGCCCCATCCGCCCAGGAAAAGGGTGATGGCAAAGCCGGCGATGGAGAGCATGCCCAGGTACTCGCCGAGGAAGAAGAGGGCAAACTTGAAGCCAGAGTACTCGGTGAAGTATCCGGCGACCAGTTCGGATTCGCCTTCCGGCAGATCGAAGGGCGAGCGGTTGGTCTCGGCCAGGGCCGCAATCACAAACAGGATGAAGCCCAGGAAGCCCCAGGGCGTGAAGACATACCAGTGCGGGAAGATACCGGTGAAGCCGGATTGCGCTTCCACAATCTTGACGGTGGAGAGCGAGCCGGTCATCATCACGGCGACCACGGC
>CAINND010000054.1 GCA_903851035.1 uncultured Acidobacteriota bacterium
TGGGTCCCATGGTGGCCGAGTTCGATTACGGCGAGCGCGGGCCGAGGTAGAAATTCAACTACCCCACCCTAGCAAATACGGCTAGGATGGGGCACCCGGAAAGTTCAAAATCAACAACCCCACCCTCCGCCAACAGCGGGCGGAAGGGTAGGGCACCCGGTTCGTTTTCCAAGCGAAAATTTGTGGAAGAAAACTGTTGACATGACATGCCGGTGCTGTATATATAGAAACACAATATATGAGCACAACACCTATCACGACACCGATGATCGATCCGAACCTGAAGCGCGGCAGCGCCGAGCTGGCCGTGCTGAGTGTGCTGAGCGCTGGCGCTCTGCACGGATATGAAATTGCCCGCCGCATCAAGGAGCAGACGGGCGGAGTGCTGGCGTTTGACCTGGCATCGCTTTACCCCTTGCTGTACCGGTTGGAGAAGGATGAGCTGGTGAGCGCCGAGTGGGAGGAGAGTGCAAGCGGCCGGAAGCGGCGCTGCTACCAGTTGACGGGAGCGGGAAGGGCGCGGCTGGTTCCCTTGCGCGAGCAGTGGAAGGAGTTCTTTGGGGCGCTGGACCGGCTGACGGGCTTTAACCACGCGTTTGGAGGTACGGCATTCGTCGAGGCGCAGGCGGAGGCGAGCCATGGCTGAGTCGCAGCCGGATTTTGCGCGGCTGGTGAAGAGCCGCATGGGGCGCTATGCCGACACGGCTGGCGATGAAGTGGTGTGCGAGCTGGCCGGTCATCTGGAGGATTTGTACGGCGAGCTGCTGTCGAAGGGGCTGACCCCGGCGGAGGCCGAGCGTGAGGCTCTGGCCTGGGCGGGCGACTGGAAGCGGCTGGAGCGCGGGATCGAAGTAGCAAGGGAGGGAAAGATGATAGAGCGGATGCCGAAGATTCTGCTGCCGGGCGCGGTGGCGCTGTTGGTGAGCACCGCCGGCCAGAGATTGCTATGGCAAGTGGGCTGGGGGCCAACGATGACCTTCCACTACTATCGCGGGCTGGTGGATGTTCATGGCTGGGGCGGTATTCCGCTGCATTGGGGCGATGCTCCATGGCTGCTGGTGATGGTGTTGAGCGGCGCGCTGGCGGCATGGCTGTGCCGCTGGATGGGAGGCAACTGGCGTCAGCGGCTGTGGGCGGCGGAGTTGCCGGTACTGGCGATGCTGGCGCTTATATCGGCGTTCATCTTCATTGGTTTGCCCATCGAGTACTTGTATGGTTCGCTGGCTCCGGCCAGGGAGCTGATGGTGGCGTGGCTGAGCTTTATGCTGACGAACATCCTGCTGCCCGGAGTGGCGCTGCTGGTGGGGGCAGCGCCTTTGCTGGCCCTGCGTGCCAGCGGCAGGTTGTCACGAGCGTAGGTTTGTGGGCTGCGCGGCGATGTTTTTGATGATGTAAATACGGATGATGGTTGTTTGACGGGCGGCGCGATGGCGTCGCCTTTTTTGTATGCCGGCGATGGCTTCCACATCATGATTTGCAGCGGCGAGCGTTCTGCTTTCCGTGGTGAAAACCTGCGGCATTCCCATTGCATGGAAAAGCAATCCCGCATATAGTTTCGAGTCGAGTTCCAACTCATAGAAAGCAGTAAAGCTCTTTTACTTTTGAACGGAAACTTTTGACCGGAATCACATAGCTCATGCAGGGGGATCTATGAATACATTTCCAATTATGCTGGGCGCGTTGTGTATCTACGCACTGGCATACCGCTACTACAGCGCGTTTATCGCCGCCAAGGCGCTGGTGCTGGATGATCGCCGCATCACACCGGCGCACACCTACGAAGATGGCCACAACTACGTTCCTTCGCCCAAGTGGGTGCTGTTTGGGCATCACTTTGCGGCCATCGCCGGAGCCGGACCGCTGGTTGGTCCGACGCTGGCGGCCCAGTTCGGCTTTGCGCCGGGCTTTTTGTGGATTCTGATTGGCGCGGTGTTTGCGGGCTGCGTGCAGGATTTCACGGTGCTGGTAGCCAGCGTCCGCCACAAGGGACGCTCGCTGGCCGACATTGCGCGGACGGAGATTGGTCCGTTTGCCGGGCTGGTGGCGATGATCGCCGTGCTGTTCATCCTGCTGGTGACGCTGGCCGGACTGGGCACGGTGGTGGTGAACGCGCTGGCGAACAGTCCGTGGGGCGTGTTTACGATTGGCTGGACGATTCCCATCGCGCTCATCATGGGCGTGTGGATGTTCAAGAGCGGCCACGGCGAGGTGAAGATCACGGGACCGAGCATCTTCGGCGTGGTTTGCCTGCTGGCGGCGGTTATTTTCGGCCACACCTTCGCGGAAAGCTCCTATGCCCACGCGCTGAGCTTTAACGCGCACCAGATCACGCTGCTGATGGTGGCCTACGGCTTTATCGCCAGCGTGCTGCCGGTATGGCTGCTGCTGGAACCGCGCGACTACCTGTCCACATACGTCAAGCTAGGCACGATCGCCGTGCTGATCATCGGCGTCTTCGTGGTGCACCCGGACATTCAGTTCCCGGCCTTCACGGCGTTTGTGCATGGCGGCGGACCGATCATCAAGGGCAAGCTGTTTCCATTCCTGTTTGTGACAATTGCCTGCGGCGCCATCAGCGGCTTCCACTCACTGGTGAGCAGCGGCACGACGCCGAAGATGCTGGACAAGGAGACGGACGCAAGGTTCATCGGCTACGGCGCCATGTTGTGCGAATCGCTGGTCGGCGTGCTGGCGCTGATCGCGGCCTGCTCGCTGTCACAGGGCGACTACTTCGCCATCAACACTCCTCCGGCAGTGTTTGCCAAGCTGGGACTGCACACGGTGAACCTGGGCGAGTTCAGCAAGGAAGTTGGCGAGAACCTGGCAGGACGCACCGGCGGCGCAGTCAGCCTGGCCATCGGCATGGCGCAGATCTTCCGCGGCCTGCCGGGCATGGCCAAACTGATGGGCTACTGGTATCACTACGCCATCATGTTCGAGGCCTTGTTCATCCTGACGACGGTGGATACCGGCACGCGCGTGGCTCGCTACGTGCTGCAGGAACTGCTGGGCAAGGTGTACAAGCCGTTTGCCAACAACGCATGGCTGCCGAGCAACCTGATTGCCACCACGGTGGTGGTAGCGGGCTGGGGTTACCTGATCTGGACGAACAACATCACGACCATCTGGCCGCTGTTCGGCACCGGCAACCAGTTGCTGGCGACGATTGCGCTGGCCGTGGTGACGACCTTCCTGATCAACATGGGCAAGGCCAAGTACGCGTGGCTGAGTTTCATTCCGATGGTCTTTGTCGGCATCACCACGATTTCGGCGGGCGTGTTGAGCATCCAGACCAACTTCTGGCCGATGCGTTTGCAGCCGGGCAAGTACTTTGTGGGCGTGCTGGATACATCGCTGATGGTGATCTTTATCACCGGCGTGGTGCTGGTGCTGATTGACGCCATCCGGCGCTGGATCAGCGTGCTGAACGGCGGGCCGGTTCCGGAAGAGGCCTTCGGGCCGCCGGAGACGAAAGAAGGACAGATCAAGATGGGCTGCTGCTAAGCCAATCCTGAGCGGAAAAAAGAGCGGAGCCCGCGATGGGCTCCGCTTTTTTGCGCCCCGGATGGCGGGGAATTAAGTATCCAGCGAGTAGCCTTCCTCGCCATGCTGGGTGAGGTCGAGGCCGGTGGACTCCTGCTCGGCGGTGACGCGGAGGCCGACGGTCAAATCCACGAGCTTGAGCAGTAGGAGCGTGCCGACGGCAGCCAGCACCCAGGCGATGAGAACTCCGCAGGCCTGGTTGAGGAGCTGGCGAGCGTTGCCATCGAAGAGTCCGCTGCCGGTCAGGTTGCCCTGGGCATCCTTGAAGACGGGGTTGATGTAGCGGCTGGCGAAGACTCCGGTGAGCAGCGCGCCGATGGTGCCGCCAGCGCCGTGAACGCCAAAGGCGTCAAGGGAGTCATCGTAGCCGAAGTAGGACTTGACCTTGACGACCATGAAGTAGCAGAAGGGGCCGGCGAGGAAGCCGATGGCCAGGGCCGACATGGGGCCGACGAATCCGGCGGCGGGCGTGATGGCCACCAGCCCGGCAACGGCGCCGGAGATTCCGCCGAGGGCGCTGGGATGGCCGGAGAAGATCCACTCAGCGGCCATCCAGCCGAGGGCGGCGGCAGCGGCGGCAAAATGCGTGGCGACGAAGGCCGAGGTGGCCAGGCTTCCGCTGCCGAGGGCGCTGCCGGCGTTAAAGCCGAACCAGCCGACCCAGAGCAGACAGGCTCCGATGAAGGCCAGCACGACGCTATGCGGACGAAGCTGCTCGTGCGGGTAATCCCGGCGCTTGCCCAGGTAGAGGGCGCAGACCAGGGCGCTGACTCCGCTGGTGACGTGCACGACGGTGCCGCCGGCGAAGTCGAGGCAGGGGATGCGACCCCCGAGCGAGGCGTTGAGCAGGCCTCCCTTGCCCCACACCATGTGCGCCATGGGAGTGTAGATGACGAGCGACCAGAGGGTGAGGAAGACGAGCATGCCGCTGAACTTCATGCGCTCGGCGAAGGCTCCGCTGATGAGCGCCGGAGTGATGATGGCGAACATGAGCTGATAGACCATGAAGGTCTGGAGCGGAATGGTGGCGGCGTAATCGGCATCCGGCGCGGCGCCGACGCCGTGCAGAAAGAGGTGCTGCAGGTTGCCGATGACGCTGCCGCCGGGGCCGAAGGCCAGGCTAAAGCCGACCACTCCCCAGAGCACGGTGATGACGGCCATCATGGCAAAGCTCTGCATCATGGTGGAGAGGACATTCTTTTTGCGGACAAGGCCGCCGTAAAAGAGCGCCAGGCCGGGACCGGTCATCAACAGGACGAGAGCGCTGCTGATGAGCATCCAGGCGTTGTCGGCATTACTGCGCGCCTCGGTTACCTGCTTTTGCAGGTCGGCAAACTGCTGCGGCGTGACGCTCTGCGCATGGAGGGCGACACACAAAAACAGAAGGGCGGCGAGGGCGCACCAGCGTGCGCCCCGGAAGGATATATAAGTTTTTCCGGGCATAGCAAACCAAGTTTAATCGGACGAGGCGGCGTCTCAAAGACAAATCTTTGACGGTATGCAGGGATGGGAGACAGCCGACCAATAGCGGTGAGCGGACGGTCAGTCCGGCTTAGTGTTGCGGGCTGCGGGCCTGTTCGACGAACTTGCGGAAGCGCAGGGCGAGCTCGCGAATCCAGGCACCCTCGCGGAAGCGCAGGGCCTGGCGCGGGATGAGGTCCTCACCCACGCCAAGGGCGGCGGCGCCGGCATGGATGTAGGCCTGGGCAGCGCTCTGGGTGACGCCACCGGCGGCGATGAGCGCGACCTGCGGCAGAGGGGCCTTGAGGGCGCGGATGTATTTTTCTCCGCCGACTTCGCCGACGGGGAAGACCTTGACGTAATCGGCTCCGGAGCGGTGGGCGGCAAGAATTTCCGTTGGCGTGAGGGCGCCGGGGATGAAGACGCAATCGTGCTGGCGGCAGAAGTCGGCAATCTCCGGCTGAAAGGCGGGCGCAGTAAGGAACTGCGCGCCGGCCTCGAACTGGCGCTCGGCATCTTCCAGCGAAAGCACTTCGGCGCCGGTGATGACCTGCGGAAAGCGCTGGCGGAGGTCGGCAATGACCTGCGTGCAACCGGGGATGGTGGCGGCGATCTCCGCAATGGGGATGCCGCCGGCGGCGATGTATTCGACGGCGAACAGGGCCAGCTCGGCGCTTTTGACGCGCACGGAGGGAATGATGCCAATCTCGCGAATCTTATTGCGGATTTCTTCCCGTTTCACGGCGGTGCTCCTTCTGCAGTCCTTATGTGGATCATTGGGCTGGTAGTGGCAATCAACTATCCTACATGCCCGCAATTTTATCCTTCATGCCCATAGCTTTCGTGCTCATAAACGCTCTGCGAATCCTCGGGTGCGGGCAGGTGATCGTCCGGCCGCGCCCACCAGACGTAGAAGGTGGGCATCAGCAGGATGCTCAGTGCCAGGTCGGCGATGAGTCCGCCGACGATGACGATGGCGAAGGGCCGCTGCGAATCCGAGCCGATGGCGTGCGAAGTTGCGGCCGGCAACAAGCCGAGGGTCGCCACCAGCATGGTCATCATGATGGGGCGCAGACGGCGGACGGCGCCTTCGATGGCGGCATCGCGGATGGGCATGCCACGGGCGCGAAGCTGGTTGATGTATTCCACCATGATGACGCCGATTTGCACGCTGACGCCGAAGAGCGCGAGGAAGCCGACGCCGCTGCTGACACTGAAGTGCGTGCGGGTAACGAGCAAGGCCATCAATCCGCCGAAGGGCGCTATGGCCACGTTGAGCAGGTTGAGGCAGGCCCACTTGAGCGAGCCGAAGGCGCCGTAGATGATGATGAAGATGAGGAAGATGGTGACGGGGACGATGAGCGCCAGGCGGGCTGAGCTGCGCTTCTGGCTCTCGTACTCGCCTTCCCAGTCAATGTGATATCCGGTGGGCAGCTTGACCTGGGCGTTGACCTTCTTCATGGATTCTTCGACGGCCGAGCCGAGGTCGCGTCCGCGGACGCTGTACTTGACGGCGATGTAACGCTGGTTGCCCTCGCGGTAGATTTCGCTGGCGCCCTCGCGCTCCTCGATCTTGCAAAGCTGGGCGAGGCTGACGCGCTCGCCGCTGGGCGCGAGCAGGCGAATGTTGGCGATGGCTTCCTTGCGGTCGCGGAACTCCTGCTGATAGCGCAGGACGAGATCGTAGCGCGCCTCACCATGCAGAACCTGGGTGAGGGCGTTGCCGCCGACGGCGGTCTGGATGGCGTCCTGCACGTCGGTGACGTTGATCTGGTATCGCGCGGCGGCCTGGCGATCCACGGTGACGTTGAGATTGGGCTGGCCGAGAACGCGGAGCACGCCGAGATCCTCAATGCCGGGCACCTGCTTCATGGCGTTGGCCACCTGGTCGGCGGTGTTTTCCAGTTCTTTCAGGTCGTCGCCGTAAATCTTGGTGGCCAACTGACCCTTGACGCCGCTGACCGCCTCCTCGACGTTATCCGCGATGGGCTGCGAGAAGCCCCAGAAGACGCCGGGAATCTTGTCTAGCTCACGCTGCATGGCGGCGATGAGCTGCTCCTTGTCCTCGTGGAAGACCGGGCGCCACTGCTCCTTCGGCTTGAGGCCGACGTAATACTCGGTGTTGAAGAAGCCAGTGGTGTCAGTGCCGTCGTCGGGGCGGCCAGCTTCGCTGGTGCACTCGGTGGCCTCCGGGAAAGAGCAGAGGATGATGCGCGCCTTGTTCATGACGCGGAGCGATTCGGTGGGCCCGGTGGAGGGCGAAAGCGTGCCGCGAATCCAGAGCGCGCCTTCGTCGAGGTGAGGCAGAAACTCCGAGCCGATGGCGCCGGAGAAGATGAGAAAGCCGCTGATGCTGACGGCGCAGAGCGCGACGGCGACCATGGCCATGCGGTGATCCACGCACCAGGCGACGGTGTGGCGATAGCGCTCGGTGAGCCAGACCAGCACGGGATTCTCCCAGTCCTTCGTCTCCTTGCGGAAGAAGAAGCTGGCGAGCACGGGGGCGATGGTCATGCTGAAGATGACGGCGCCGAGCAGGGCAAAGGCCACGGTCCATGCCATGGGGCGGAAGAGGCGGCCTTCCACGCGCTGCAAGGTGAAGATGGGCAGGTAGCCGGTGATGATGATGGCGACGGCGTAGAAGACCGGGCGCTGCACCTCATGGGCGGCGGCGCGGATGCGGTCGTGGACACTGGCCTTGGTATCCTGCGCGCCAAGGTGGCGGATGATGTTTTCCACCATGACGACGGCGCCATCGACGACCATGCCGAAGTCGAGTGCGCCGAGCGAGAGCAGGTTGGCCGGGATGTGACGCAGGTCCAGGCAGATGCTGGCGAAGAGCAGCGAGAAGGGAATGGTGAGGGCGACGATGAGCGCGCCGCGCACGTTGCCCAAAAAGAGCAGCAGCACCAGCGTGACCAGGATGAAACCTTCCGTCAGATTACGCAGCACCGTGCTGGTGGTGTAGTGGATGAGCTCGCTGCGGTCGAGGAAGGGAACGATGGTGACGCCCTTGGGCAGGATGTGCTCATTGACGTACTTGACCTTGGCTTGCAGCGCGGTAAGCGCCGTATCAATGTTGGCGCCCTTGCGCACGGGCACAATGCCGCTGACCACGTCGTCGTTGTCAATGATGCGGCCATCTTCCTTGCGAATGGCGCGGGCGAACTGGCCGAGGCGAATCTTGGGGCCCTGCGCGACGGTGGCCACGTCTTTGACGCGCAGCGGGATGCCGCTTTTCGTGATGAGGACGGTGTTCTCGATGTCCTGCACGGTCTTGATCTGGCCGACTTCGCGGACGTTGATTTGCTGCAGGCCGCTTTCCACAAAGCTGCCGCCGGCGTTGGTGTTGTTGTTGGTGAGCTGCTGCTCCACCTGCTGCAGGCTGAGGCCGTAGGCGATGAGCTTGTTGGGATCGAGCTTGACCTGGTACTCGCGGGTGGGGCCGCCGAAGGTGTTCACATCCACGATGTCGGTGGTGGCCTTCAGGTTCTTTTCCACCACCCAGTCCTGGAGCGACTTGAGCTCCATCACGTCATAACGCGGATTGGTGCTGTGCAGGGTGTAGAAGTAAATCTGCCCGGCGGGACTCCAGTCGGTGCCCATCTGCGGCGTGACGCCGTTGGGCAAGGTGACCTGGCTGATGCGCTCGAGGACGCGCTCGCGGTTCCAGTCGTTGCTGGAGTCGTCATCGAAGATGAGCTTGATGTCACTGAGGCCGAAGAGCGAGAACGAGCGCAGGTGCACGACGTGCGGAATGCCGTTGAGAGCCGTCTCCAATGGCACAGTGACCTGCTGCTCGACCTGCTCGCCGCTGATGCCGGGCCACTGCGTGATGACTTCGACGTAGTTGTCGGCGACGTCCGGATAGGCGTCCACGGGCAGGCGGTGGAAGGCCACGGCGCCGCTGGCAATCAGCAGCACGGTGATGGCCAGCACCATCAGCTTCTGGTCCAGCGCGAAATCTACAATCCGACGGATCATCTACTGCTCCACCGTGTTTTCCAGGACGAGCGCTTTCTCCACCACCTGCGCGCCGACGGCAAGGCCGCTGAGAATCTCCTGCTGATTGCCGGGCAACTGCGCACCGGTGGTGACTTCCACGCGCTTGAAGTAGCCGTTGCCCGAGGGGGCAAAGACCCAGAAGCGATCGTGCAGATGCAGAATCGCCGTGCTGGGAATGGCCGCGTGCGTGACCGCGCTTTGACCGTGGAAGATGGCGGTGACGAACATGCCAATGTGCAGCATGCCGGGGTTCTCCACCTCCAGGCGAACCTTGGCCGAGCGCAAAGTGGGATCGAGAATCTGTCCGATGTTGCTGACCCTGGCCTTGAGCACCTTGTCGGGATAGGCGGCGAGGTGAATTTCCGCGGTGTCACCGAGGTGGACCTGCGCGAGCGAATTCTCGTACACATCACAGACGACCCAGAGGTGGCTGACATCGGAGATGGTGAATGGGTTTGGTCCGCTCAGGCCCTGCACTCCGGCCGAGTTGGTGACCTGCTGATCGGTGATGATGCCGCTGACCGGGGCGTAGATGCTGACCAGCCCGCTGGGGTGATCCTTGTCCACGCCGAGAAGGTGAAGGTGCTCGAGCGTGGTTTCCAGGGTGACGGCGGCGTCCTGTTCGGTGGCTTCGGCGGCTTCTAGGGCGCTCTTGGCGATGGCGCCTTTTTCATAAAGCGTTTTGGCGCGTTCGAGTTGCTGGCGGGTCAGGCGCTCATCGTTGACCGCCTTGCGATAGTCGCTGAAGGCGGAGCTGATGTCGTTGCTCTGCAATTTGAGCAGGAGCTGGTCCTTCTTGACCTTGTCGCCGAGGCGGGCGTGAATCTCCACCACCTTGCCGGTGGCTAAGGAAATGACGGGCACGGTGCGGGAGACGTCCGGCGCAATGCTGCCGTTGACGGTGAGCTCCGGCGCGGACTTGTACTCGACGGCCGTGGTCAGGGTGAAGCGCTCGGCGTGTTCCACCTTGAAGTTGTTGGGGTCCATCTCCGGCACGACGGTGGCCTTGGGGGGCGCGCCGGCGTTTTCATCCGCCTTGCCGCTTTTGCAGGAAGCGGAAACCAGCAGCAGGGAGCAGCAGAGCAGGGCCAGGCCCACGCGAAGTCTCATCATTGAATCACCTCACGGCCGACGGCCATGTTGAGTTGTGCGGCGGACGACAGGTAGGAACCCAGCAGGTTCACATAGGCCAGTTGCACGGTGCGGTATTCACTTTCCGCGTTGAGGAAGTCGAGCAGGGCGGCGCCGCCGTTGCGATAGCTGAAGAAGATGGTCTCCCGCACGCGCCGGGATTGTTCGAGATACTTGGCGCGATAGGGCTTGAGCAGCGCGACCGTGCTGGCCAGCGTGGTGTAGCCGGAGTCCACGTCACTGAAGACCTGGGCCTGGGCGGCGTCACGGAGGCGCTCGCTGCGCGCAATGTCCAGCTTGGTGCGCAGCTTCTCGCCCTGGTTGCGGTCGAAGATGCGAAGGGGAATGCTGATGTTGAAGCCGACATACTGATCGATGGGCGGGTTGCGGCCTGCATCGACGCTGAGCGTGGGGTCGGTGCTGCCGTTGGCCACGGCCAGGCGGTGATCGGTCTGCGCCTTATCCACGGCATGCATTGCGGCCTTCAAGTCGGGACGGCTGTCGAGGGCGGTGGCGCGCAACTCGTCGAGGGTGGGTATCTGCTCCTGGAAGTCGAAGACGCCGGTCACATCGTATTGATCCACCGGGGTGCGCTCGTTGAGCAGCATCAACAGGGTGATTTTGGCGGTGCGCAGGTTGACCTGCGCGGTTTGCAGGTCGCTCTCATACTGCACACGCTGAAGCTCAAGGCGGTCGAGGTCAATCTGAGCAATGTCTCCGGCGGCAAAGCGGGCGCGGCTGATTTCGAGGACGTGGTCGTAGTAGGCGAGGTTGTCTTTCGCCAGTTGCAGCACGGCCTTGGCCTGCAGGGTGCCGACGAATGCCGTGCGCAGGCCGAAGAGCAGCGAGCGTTCCAGATCGGCCTGGGCGCTGGTGGCGATGGCCGTGCCCTTCTGCGCGCTCTCCAGGCGAAGCTCGCGCTTGTGATCGCGCTCGTGCAAATAGCTGACTGCGGCCACCGTGAGCAGGCTGCCGCAGCAGCTGTGCGCCGGGCCTCCGGGAAAGGGATTGAACTGATCGGCCGTCAGGCTGACGGTGGGGTTGGGGCGCAGATTGGCCGTCAGCTCCAGCGCCCGGGACTCCTCGATGTTGAGTTTTCCGGCAAGGAGCGTGGGATTGTTCTGCTCAAAGCGCTGGCGCACCTGCTCCCAGCTCATGGGAGCTTTGGTTTGGGCATGGGCCGCGGCGGCCACCAGCAAGGTCACCGAGAGCATCCAACAGAGCTTTTGTATCCTCAACTGCATCCACCCTCTTCGCATTTGCGTCCGGAAGACAAGGTTCATCGGCGGCCGTAACAGGCTGGCAGACGATAGAAGGCTGTCCCGGGTTTGACTGTTCTCGCCATTCAAAACCATCCGCCATGAAAAGTGCCGAAAGAGATGCTGTAAATGATCTAAAGGGCCCGGCAAGGCGGACGGCGTCCTTCGCATTATACTTGCAACCCTTTTATATTCAGCGAACACGGAGGAAAGAAGAAGTGTATTTTTGATGAAACGGGATTATCTTTCGTCTGGTTGCGGTGGATGCCGCAAGGACGGATATTCTGGCGTATCGGGAGAGGCAGGGAAGAGATGCGGCTGAACGAGGCGCTATCCATCTACACCACGGAGAACCGCCGCCGTCTGCTGGCGCTGGCTGCGCTGATGACGGCCGCGATCGCCGTGGCCGACTGGTGGATCAATCCCGTATCGCTTGGCTTCCTGTACCTGTTTCCCATCATGCTTGCCGGGGGATTTCTCTCCCGCGCGCGCATGGTGAGCATGGCGGTTCTGTGCGCCTTCCTGACGGAGAAGTTCAGCAACCTGCCGGTAGCGCAGGAGTGGCCGCGGTTCATCCTGAATTGTGCCGGTTTTGTCGGCACCGGGCTGTTGATTGGCGAGCTGGTGCACAACCGCCGCATGGTGCTGGCGCATCTGCACGACCTGGAAGAGCAGGTGCAGGCGCGGCGCGATGCCGAGGTGCAACTACAGTACCTGGTGGAGAGCAGCCCGGCGGCCATCCTCACGCTGGATGAGCAGGGCGTGATTCTGCTGGCCAACGAAGCGGCGCAGCAGACGCTTTCGCCCGGCGGCGCGGCCCTGAAGGGACAATCCGCGGCCGCTTACCTGCCGGCGCTGGATGCGGCGGTCAAGTCGCGCACCAGGCGCAACTTCCGCACCACCTTGCAGTGCCGCGGGCAGCGCGCGGGCGGAGATGTATTCCTGGCCGGGGTGTGGTTTTCCACCTATGCGGTGGCCGGGAGCAACCGCCTGGCGGCCATCTTTGTGGATTTGAGCGAGGAGCTGCGCAGCCGCGAAGACCTGGGCCTGGACTATCTGCTGACCAACACGCGCATCCTGATGAGCGCCGTATCCCATGAGATACGCAACCTGTGCGGCGCGGCGCTGGTGGTCCACCGCAACCTGGCCAAGGTGGAGGCATTGAAGGACAACGCCGACTTTGACGCACTGAATACGCTGATCCACGGCCTGGAATATATCTCCGCCATGGACCTGCGCGGCCAGGTGCCGGCTCGGCGCTCGGCCATTGAGCTGGGCAGCGTGCTGGATGAGCTGCGGGTATTGATCTCCAGCGCGGCGCAGGATGGGCGGGTGAGCCTGGGCTGGCAGGTGCCGGATAGCCTGCCGCTGGTTTGGGCCGATCGCTACGGGCTGGTGCAGGTCTTCCTGAACCTATCTAAAAACAGCCTGCGCGCGTTGGAAAACAGTACGGCGCGGGAGCTGACAATTCGCGTGACGGTGGAGGACGAAGCAGTGCGAGTGCGCTTTGAAGATTCCGGTGGCGGCGTCAGCGATCCGCAGATGCTCTTCCGCCCATTCCACAGCGAGGCGCGCAGCACGGGGCTGGGACTGTATGTTTCCCGCGCGCTGGTGAAGAGTTTCAGCGGTGACCTGCTGTATGAGCCGATCCCCGGAGGCTCCTGCTTTACAGTAGTGCTATCGCGCTCCGGCGGTGAGGAGGCAGACGTTGAGTAGCGAAACAAAAACGGCGATGGCCACGGCACGCATCCTGCTGGTGGATGACCACGCACTCTTCCGTGAGAGCGTGGCGCGCTTCCTTGACGGCGAGGCGGGACTGAAGGTGGTGGCCGGCTGCACCACCATCGAAGAGGCAAGAGAGGTGCTGCAAAGGCAGTCCGTGGACCTGGTGCTGCTGGACTACGACCTGGGCGAGAAGGACGGCGAAGACTTTTTAAGCATGGCCGCTGCCGTGGGCTACACTGGACGCGTGCTGATGGTGACAGCCGGACTGGACGAGGCGCGCACGGCGGCGCTGGTGCGCCGGGGAATCAGCGGCGTGGTGCTGAAACATGATCCGGCGGCGGCGCTGGTAGACGCCATCCGCGAGGTGCTGGCCGGACGCGTGTGGTTTGATCAGAGTTCGCTGAAGAGCATGGTGCAACAGCCGCCGGACGAGACGGCCCCGGCACGCAAACTGACGGATCGCGAACGGCAGGTGCTCTCCGGCGTGTTTGAAGGGCTGGCCAACAAGCAGATTGCCGACCAGTTGCAGGTCAGCGAAAGCTCGGTAAAGGCCACGCTGCAACAGCTCTTCCACAAGACAGGCGTGCGCACCCGCAGCCAACTGGTGCGCATCGCACTGGAGCGCTATCACGACCAGTTGTAAGAGGGAATTCCCACGCCGGAGCATGCGCCGATGAACGACCTGCCGACAACCTCTGCCGACGCGAAGAGCAACACGCGGCTGCGCTCGCTGGACATCTTCCGCGGCCTCACCGTGGCCTTCATGATCCTGGTGAACACGCCGGGTAACGACCACGCCTACGCGCAGCTTTGCCATGCGGAGTGGAATGGATGGACGGCCACCGACCTGGTGTTTCCGTCGTTTGTCTTTATCCTCGGCGTCTCGCTGGTGTTTTCCACGCGCGCGCGGCTGGCCCGCGGAGAGAGCCGGGAACGGCTGGTACTGCATGCGCTGCGGCGAACGGTCATCCTGATAGCGCTTGGCCTGATCGTCAACGCCTTTCCGAATTTCGTGTTGCACACATGGCGTTTTCCCGGAGTGCTGCAACGCATCGCGCTCTGCTACCTGGCGGCGGAGGTGCTGTACCTCTACCTGCCGCGCTGGGCACGCTGGCTGCTGGCGCCGTCGTTGCTGGTGGGCTACTGGCTGCTGATGCGGCATGTCACGGTGCCGGGGTTTGGCGTGCCGGGCGTGGATGTGCCGCTGCTTCATCCTGACAAAAACCTTGCCGCGTGGCTGGACCGGCGGCTGATGATGGGGCATCTGTACGAGGGCACGCGCGACCCGGAAGGCGTGCTGAGCACCTTTCCCGCGCTGGTGAACGCGCTGTGCGGCGTGTTTGCCGGTGAGTGGATTGTGGCCATGCGGGAGAAACCGTTGCGGCTGCTGCGAGGGCTACTCGGCTGCGGCGTGCTGTGCCTGGCAGGCGGCGAATTGTGGAACCTGAGCTTTCCCATCAACAAAAAGCTGTGGACGAGCTCCTATGTGCTGGTGAGCGTGGGCGTGGCCCTGCTGCTGCTCTCGCTGTGCTACTGGGCATTTGACGTGCTGCAACTGCGCCTGCGTTGGAGCCGCGTGCTGATCGTCTTTGGCGGCAACGCCATTGTTGCCTACTTCTTTTCGGAGATTGCGGCCAGCGCGCTGTGGACATGGGGCGTGGGCGAGGGCGATGCGCACATCAGCCTGCAGCGGTGGATCTACAACGCGCTATTTAGCTGGATACCATCCCCGCCGCTGGCCGGCCTGGCATACTCGCTGGCCTTTGTCGCGCTCTGCTACCTGGTGGTTTGGATACTGGACCGAAAGGGCATCCACCTGCGCGCCTGAGGCCCGGCTACGGACGCAGGATTGGCATCCGGAAGAGTGCCGGGGAAATCGAGAAATTGCGCCCATCGGCTGGTCGACAAAGAGATACGACTGATTCCGCTAATAATCAAAATCCCGCCAAATTGCTATTTTAGCCTTGCAAATTCGGCTGACGGCGATAGAATTCCGCCGCGGTAGCTGTGAAACCTGACAATTTCGTTCCTCGAGCGTTCCGCTTAGGGTGGCGCGCCTTATTCAACGTAAGGCGGGTACCCTGCGAGCTGAAGATAGGGAGGGGGAAGATGACCGGGAGTTTTCATAAGTACTTACTCGTATGGGGCACGGTACTGTTCTTAGCCGCTGCCTTGATGATGTCGGGGTGCTCCGGCTTTACGGGCGCAAGCATCCTGGGCGCCAAGAGTTCAGGGCAAATGGTGGTGACAGACGACGACAATAACCGTGTGCTGATCTATGACCCGCCATTCACCACGAATCAGAGCGCATCCATTGTGCTGGGGCAAACGAACTTTACCTCGAACAGTTATGGAACAACTGCATCGACACTTTATGAACCCATCAATGCAAGCGTAGACCCATCCGGTAACTTGTGGGTTACTGATTACGACAACAACCGCATTCTTCAATACAAGACGCCGTTCTCGACCGGAATGTCGGCCTCGGTGGTCATCGGGCAGACGGATTTTACACAAAATACTAGTTGCACGGTAAGCGCCAGCACCTTTTGCTGGCCTGCGGGAAGCACGTTTGACACTTCTGGTCACCTCTGGATGACTGACTACGAGAACAACCGCGTTCTCCGCTTCTCGCCGCCATTCACCAACGGCATGTCAGCCGACCTGGTGATAGGTCAGACAAACTTCACATCAAGAGTATGCGCTGGTGGAGCCACCGGACTGTGCTATCCCTGGGTTGGCGTACGCTTTGATGCCAGCGGAAACCTCTGGGTTGCCGACTACGATGACTGCCGTGTTCTGGAATATGTGCCGCCCTTCACAAACGGCATGGCAGCCTCGGTGGTGATAGGCCAACCGAATTTCACAAGCACCAGTTGCGGAACTTCCGCGACAACGAACGACGGCCCGTGGAGCCTGGGCTTTGACGGGAGTGGCAACCTGTGGGTGGCGGATGGGAATAATAGCCGCGTCCTGATGTACAAGCCGCCGTTTACGACCGGCATGGCGGCCAGCGTGGTGCTGGGCCAGCCGGACTTCACTTCCAGTGCGGGTGCTACCACGGCAAGCGGGTTCTACTATCCGAGCGACGTTTCTGCAGACCCGGCAGGCAATATTTATGTGAGCGACGAAGAGAACAGCCGCGTGCTGGTTTTTGAACCGCCATTTACAAACGGCATGGCTGCCAGCAAGGTGATTGGCCAGCCGAACTTTACCAGCAACACGGAGAACCAGGGTGAATCCACACCAGGCGCCAATACGATGAGCTATCCCTACGGCGTGCTGATACTGCCGTAAGCGAGGAGGAACGATGAAAAAGCTGATTGCAGTTTTCGCGATTGTTCTGCTGACTTCGTGCCTCGGCTACGGTCAGTTGCTACCCAAGATGGACGTCTTCGGCGGCTACAGCTATACACGGGTGAATCCCACGAGCGGACCGGCACTGGATACCAGCGGCTGGGAGGCATCGCTTGATTACCGGCTGAACCATCACGTGGCCGTGGTGGCGGACTTCGGCGGCATGTACTGCTGCGGCATGCAGAGCATCCACACCTTCATGGGTGGAGCACAATTATCGCAGCACGTCTTTCTGGGCACGGTCAGCGTGCATGCGCTGGCCGGTGGCGCGCGCGGAGCAGATGCCACGCGCACCGATACAGCCGCGGCATGGGCAGCCGGTGCGGCCTGGGATCGCCATATCGCTCCTAAACTGTACTGGCGGGTGGTGCAGGCAGACTATCTGGGAACGAACTTCCTGGGCGGCACGCAGCACAACTATCGCCTGACGACAGGACTGCTGCTGCGGCTGGGCAAAAAATAGGAGCTATTGCGGCATAAACAACAACGCTTCCCCCTGATCTGCCCGCTTTTTTGTACCAGTTTGCATGGCAAGAAAGGTACAAGAGAGCGGGCAGGTCATTTTTTCGGGGCATGGTCTTGGTGGGGCTTCGGCTGGCCTGTTTGCTGTAAAAGTGGCCGCCCGGTACGCATAAGCATGAAAAAAGGCTGCTCATGGCAGCCTTTTCAGTTGCATTTACGATCCCAGACCTGTGCGGCTCTGCGATCGGAGTGCTAGTTACTCGCAACTCGTTGAATCGATTGGTTGCGGGGGCAAGATTTGAACTTGCGACCTTTGGGTTATGAGCCCAACGAGCTACCAGACTGCTCCACCCCGCAACATCATAGTAACAACCTGATGGGGCTAGGTCAACCGGCCGGGGCTGGGCCTTTGGAAAACAGCAGCTTGCATTCCAATGTGGGCACTCTGCGAGGAGTTGCCGCGGGCTACAAGCCCCGCGATTGTCGTTGCGTGCAATCTGCTTCAACCACCGTGCAAGAAATTTAACCATGCAGAATCTTCGTACTACATTTTTACACTGGCAGAAATCGTTTCACGATATGGTGATTTCAATCGTGAAGGCCGCGTCAAGATTTTGTCGAGACGCGCCTGTTCATAAGTCTTTACCCCGGCAGTGGGGAATAACTGTACCTCCTATTCGCAGTCTTACTGCATAGAAGTGCCTGGACGAATTTAGCAGTCCGGGTTCCGGCGGAGCCGCCGCAGGCTCTGTATCTCCACCGATGTGATGCGCGAATGGATGTGCCGGGAAGGTTCCGGACATTCCTGCAAGGAGTGCTGATGACGAGGCCGAAGATTGCGGTTGTGCATGAAGAGCGGGCCGTGTGCGAGTACCTGCGTGCGGCGCTGGGTGGCCATGGAGAAGTGAAGATTTTTGCAATGGGAGAAGAGCTGCTGACGAGTGCGGCACGGCAGGAGATGGACTGCATCTTTGCCGAGGCGGAGTCGGCGCGGCGGATCCTGCAGCATCAGGCAGATGGGCACACGGCCTCTCCGGTGGTGAGCCTGGCCGCGGAGCCCAATGTGAGTGAGGCGGTAAAAAGCATCAAGCTGGGCGCGGTGGATTACCTGAGCTCGCATGCAGGCGAGGCAGAGCTTGTGGCCGCACTGGAAAGTGGATTGCGCCAGCGGCGTACCGGCGTGCCGGAGCGCTACTTCCACACGGAGCTGGCACTGGAGCCGATGCTGGACGGGATGGAGCGCGAGCTGATTAATGCGGCGCTGGCACGCTCACAAGGCGTGGTGGGCGGACGCCAGGGCGCGGCCGCCTTGCTGGGTGTGACCCGCACAGGGCTGCTCTACAAGATGAAGCGCCTGCACATCCACCGCTCCCAGATGACGCAGGGCGAAGTCAATTCCGGGGTGGAGGATGATATGCGGGCTGAACCTGCAGGCAACTATTCCGGAGAGTCTAGTTCCAGTACAACAGCGTGACGCGATAGGCGATAAAGGCCGCCACGTAGGCCACCACGGTCATGTAGAGGAATTGCAGAATCGGCCAGCGCCAGCTGTTGGTCTCTCGCCGGACGACGGCCATGGTGGACATGCACTGCATGGCGAAGGCGAAGAAGACCAGCAGGGCAATGGCTCCGGCGGGTGAGAGGTCGCTGTGCAGCGCCTGCTGCATGTCCATGGCGTGCGACTCGGGATCCACTCCGTGCAGGGTGCCCATGGTGGCGATGATGACCTCGCGGGCGGCAAAGCTGCTCAGCAATCCCACGCCAATCTTCCAGTTAAAACCAAGCGGCTTGATGGCGGGCTCGATGAAGTGTCCCACCTTGGCAATTGCGCTATCGGCGATGGCCGGCGGCTGGCCGTTGTGCATGGGCAGGTAGGTGAGCGCCCACAGCACAAGGCTGACGCCGAGGATGACCGTTCCGGCGCGGAAGAGAAAAGCCTTGCAGCGATCCATCAGGCGCAGGGCCAGGCCCTTCCACTGCGGCCAGCGGTAGGGCGGCAGCTCCATGATGAAGCCGTGCTCGCGGCTGCGCAGCACGCTGCTCTTGAGCGCCTTGGCCGTCAGCACCGCCATCAGGAATCCCAGCACATACAGGCTGAGCATTGCCACGGCGCGGGTGCCGATGAAGGGTCCGATCACGGGCCGGTTCGGGATGAAGGCCGCGATGATCATGGTGTAAACGGGCAGCCGCGCCGAGCAGGTCATGAAGGGCGCAATCAGGATGGTGGCGATGCGGTCGCGCTTGTTTTCAATGGTGCGCGTGGCCATGATGGCCGGCACGGCGCAGCCGTAGGCGCTGAGCAGAGGAATGAAGCTCTTGCCGTTGAGTCCAACCTTGGCCATCACCTTGTCACTGATGACGGCGGCGCGGGCGAGATAGCCGGAGTCCTCGAGTATGCCAATGACGAGGAAGAGCAGCAGAATCTGCGGCAGAAAAACCAGCACGGAACCCGCGCCCTTCCACGCGCCGTTGACGATCAGCGAGTTCCACAAGCCCGGAGGGATGGCGGCCGCGAGTTGCACGGCAACGCGATCGAGGAAGTGCTGCAAAAGATCGCTGGCGGGCTGGCCGACGCTGAAGATGGTCTGAAAGACACCGACGATGACGACCGAGAAGATGACTCCGCCCCAGATGGGGTGCAGAAAGATGCTGTCCAGGCGGCGCGTCCACTCCGGCGTGGCGCCGCGTCGATAGGCGGCATTGCTGCCCACACGCACGGCCCATTCGCGGCAGTGGCGGGGATCGCCGAAGATGGGCAACTCAAGCGGCTCCGGCGCTTGCGGCGCGGCCACCAGAAAATTCGGCACCGCGGAAAGCCCTTCGCCGGTGGCGGCCGAGACCAGCGCGACGGGCGTGCCGAGCTGGCGGGCCAGTTGCAACACATCCACGGTGCCACCCTGCTTGCGCAACTCGTCGCCCATGTTGAGCAGCACAAGGGTGGGCAGTCCCAGGTTGATGACGCGGCCGGCGAGGATGAGATGGCGATTCAGGTTGTTGGAGTCGAGGACGAGGATGATGGCGTCGGGCAACTCCGCGCCGGGCATGCGGCCGTTGAGCACATCCACCGTGACGCGCTCATCCTCCGACTTGGGATTGAGGCTGTAAACGCCGGGCAGGTCAATCAAGTTGACTTCGTCGCCGCTCTCCAGACGATAGCTGCCGGTGTGGTGCTCCACGGTGACGCCGGGGAAGTTGCCGACCTTTTGACGCAGACCGGTCAGGCGATTAAAGAGTGTGGTCTTGCCGGCATTGGGCGGACCAACGACGGCGACCGTGCGATACACGGCGTGGCCATCTTTATGAGAAGACTGAGATGCGGGCCCGGAGAGCGTGACTGGCTGGCTCAAACTCAGTCGGCTCCGGCTTCGGCGCCCAAGAGGCGGATTTCAATGCAGCGGGAGAGATCACGGCGCAGGGCGACTTCCGTGCCATCCACGCGATAAACGCGCGGGTTGCCGCCCGGTCCACTGCGGGCCACCAGGACTTCGAGGCCGGGGACGAAGCCGAGGTTCATCAGGTGCTCGGCGACCGAGGGCTCCAGCTCAAAACCAGCGAGGATGCCGCTTTCGCCGACGTTGAGATCGGAGAGGTGGTGGCGGGGCTTGCGGGCGCGCTGCTTCATGAAGTTGAAAACCATTTTCAATACCAGTTTTATTCTACCCCGCTTTTGCCGGAAGCGACAGATGCTGTTGTCACAGAATAATGTGATGCACAACCAAAGGCAACTGAAGTGAATGATTACAAATCGCTTAGTTGTTGTTCGGATGATGCGGCGGTGGCACTTTGTGGGGCGGCACGGCCGGGCCGGATGCCGGGTTATAGCCCGGGGCAATGAAATGCGCTGTGGTGAGCTCGGATTCCTTGAGAGGAGGGCCTGTGGGTGGTAGAACGGTTCCAGTGGCGCACGCGCGGTTGCGGCGCAGGTGGAGGCAAGTTGGCAGGCTACCGGGAGAGCTGGGAGCAGGCGGTGCAGGCGGCGGCCGAGGGCGCGACCGTGCTGGTGGGCAACACGCGCGCGGCGCGCGGAGTGCTGCACGCGGCACAGGAGCGTATGCGGCGCGGGCATGGCGCGTGGGAGACTCCGCGGGTGCTGCCGTTGGCGGTATTCATTGAAAAACAACTGGCGGGCGCCGCGCAGAGCGCGGGCTTGTTCCAGCGGCGTGTGTTGAGCGACGCGCAGCAGTTGCAGATTTGGCGAGAGGTGATTGCCGCCTCTCCGGCCGGGGCGGGAATGCTTTTGCCGGAGTCGGCGGCTGTGCTGGCGCAGTCGGCACTGCGCACGGCAGAGCAGTACGGACTCAACCTGAAGGCGGGTGCGATGAGCGCCTCGGCGGAGACGAGGGCTTTCTCCGGCTGGGCGGCGGAGTTCCGCGACCGCCTGCGAGAGGAAGGCTGGTGCTGCCCGGCGGAGCTGGCGCGCGAGATGGCGCCTCTGGTGAAGGAGCATCCAACGGAGCTTTCGTTGCCAACGAGCGTTTTCGTCTTTCATCCTGCGCTGGTACCGGCAGAGTGCGAATTGCTGGCGGCGCTGGCCGCGGCGGGCGTGACGGTGCGGGAGGCCGATGCGATTGAGTCCCGCGAGGTTGACGCCGCGCGCCATGGCTTTGGCGGAGAGTCCGAGGAGTTGAACGCGGCTGCACTGTGGGCGCGGCAAAAAGTGGAGGCCAATCCGCAGGCGCGGGTGGGCGTTGTGCTGTTTGATCTGGAGCGCCGGCGCGAGCAGGTGGAGTCGGCCTTTCGCAGCGTGCTGCATCCCGAGCAGTTGCTGGGCACGCGCGCTGAGTCGGCATTTGAGATTGCCAGCGCGCCGGCGCTTGCGTCCTACCCGGCGGTGCTGGCGGCTTTGCGCTGGCTGCGCCTGCTGGCCGGGCCGGTGGAGTTCCACGAATTTGCGGAGCTGTTGCGCTCGCCGTACTTTGTGCGGGAGGTTGGCCGCTCCTCGGCCTTTGTTGTGCGCGCGCGCCGCAATGCGCTGCGCCAGGTGAGCTACGCCGATTTTGCCGAATGGTTGCGCGACCTGAATGGGCCGGAGGAGTTGCGACGCGCGACGGGCGAGCTGCCCAGCCATGAGGCCTTCGATTCCACGCAGAGCGCGGGTTACTGGGCGAGGATTGCGCGCGAGCTGCTGCGGCGCGTGGGCTGGCCCGCCGCCGTGCTGGATAGCGAGGCCTACCAGAGCACCGAGGCCTGGCGCGATGTGATGAGCGAGGCTGCGGCGTTGGAGCGCGTGGGCTGGCGCGGAGACTTTGCCTCCTTTGTCGCCCTGTTGGGACAGATGGCTGGAGCGCGCGGATTTAAGCCGGAGTCACTTGGTGCGCCGGTGCAGATCATGGACGCCCGCGAGGCGGAGGGCTCGGTGTTTGACGCCTTGTGGGTGGGCGCCTGCACCGATGAGCTGTGGCCGGCGGCGCAAAAGCCCTCTCCGCTGCTGCCGCTGGAGTTGCTGGAGAAAGCCGGGTACCCGCTGGTGGGCTCGGCTGTACAGCAGGCGGAGGCCGAGCGCACGACGGCGAGGCTGTTGCAATCGTCCGCGCGGGTGGAGCTGAGTTTGGCCTTGCGCACGGCCGACGAGCGCACGCAAAGGTGGAGTCCCGCGTTTGCCGATGTGCCGCTGGCAAAAGCGCCGATGGCACAGCCGGTGGCGATTGCGCTGCAGGTGGCGGCGGTGGAGATGGAATTGCTCACGGACGAGCAGGCGCCGCCAAGAGCGGAGGATGAGTTAATCCGGGGCGGCACAGGGTTGATCAAGGAGCAGGCGGAGTGCCCATTCCGCGCCTTTGCCATCCGCAGGCTTGGCGCCACGCAGATAGAGGGGCCGAATGAGGCGATGGAGGCCACTGAGCGCGGCATGGTGGTAGAGACGGCTCTGCAACTGGTGTGGGAGAAGCTGCGCAACAGCGCGGCGTTGCCGGGTGCCGACCTGGACAGCCTTGTGCATGAGGCGGTGGCCGAGGCGATGCGCGAAAAGCTGCCGGTACGGCACGATAAGTGGATAGAGAAGTTTCGCGAACTAGAGGCTGAGCGCACCGAGCGCGTGCTGCTGGAGTGGTTGCAGTTGGAGTCCACGCGGCCGGCCTTTACGGTGCTCGAGCATCAGCGGCAGGTGCGGTTCAAGCTGGGCGGGCTGGAACTGAGCGGCAAGATGGACCGCATTGATAGCGTGAATGGCCAGCAGGTGGTGATTGATTACAAGACCGGCCGCGATACGCAGCCAAAAAACTGGGAGGTGCCGCGTCCTTTGCTGCCGCAACTGCCGCTGTATGCGCTGGCGCTGCGTAAGGAACAGGGCAGCCAGGAGCACAGTGAAATGGAGCGCGACGTGGCCGGCATTGCGTTTGCCGTGGTGCGTCCTGGCGAGGCGAAGTTTAAGGGCTTTCTGCGCGATGGCGGCCTGCTGGGGATCGATCCTCCGCGCGGGAAGGCTTTTGACGGGCAGACGTTTGACGAGTACCTGCCGCGCTGGGAGCAGGAGATGACGCGGCTGGCAGAAGACTTTCTGAAAGGCGACGCCGAGGTGAATCCGAAGGTTGCGCCGGGGAAGAATGGTTCGAGCTGCGAGCGCTGCCATCTGGACGGGCTGTGCCGCGTGCAGGACAACATCGTGGTGGATGAAGACGAGGACGCACCGGAGGACGCCGATGAGTAAAACAAATGCAGTGGCGGATGCCGACGTCCGGCAGCAAGTGCTGCGGCCAGATGAGTCGTGGATGTTGCAGGCTCCGGCGGGCAGCGGAAAGACCGAGTTGCTGATGCAACGCTACCTGGCCTGCCTGGCGCAGGTGGAGCAGCCGGAGTCGGTGCTGGCCATTACCTTTACGCGCAAGGCAGCGGCGGAGATGCGCGACCGCATTCTTGCGGCGCTGGAGCGTGCAAGCCTGCCCGTTACCGGCGAGATGGAGGAACACGCCCGGCAGGCTCGAGAGCTGGCGCAGGCGGCACTGGCCAACGGCGAACGCCGCGGATGGCGGTTGCTGGAACAGCCCTCGCGGCTACAGGTGCGCACGCTGGATTCCTTTTGTGAGGCGGTGGCGCAGCGCGCGCCCTTCAAGGGGCAACTGGGCGGCGCGGCCGAGGTGAGCGAGGATGCGCAGCCGCTGTACGAGGCGGCAGCGCAGCAGACACTGGAAGAGTTGGGCGGCGGCAACCCGGCGCGCAGTCAGAGTGTGGAGCGGCTGCTGCAGCATGTGGACAACAGCACGACAATGGCACGCACGCTGTTGGCCTCCATGCTGGAGCGGCGCGAGCAGTGGCTGGAGTTCCTGGGGCGCTCGGATGCCTACGACGCCACGCAGCAGGCGAAGTTCCGTGCGCAGTTGGAAGGAGCGCTGGCGCGCGCCGTGGGCGAGGAACTGCAACGGGTGGATGACGCGGCGCGGCGAGTGTTGAATGCCGGCGAGCGAGGCGAAGTGATGGCGCTGGTGCGCTACTCCAAAGGACTTGCCGGAGTTGGCGGTGCGGAAGAAATTCCGGCGATGGCCGCGGGCGTTGTGGAGATGCCATCGACGGGCGCAGCGCGCAGAGCCGCATGGCCTCCGGCGGACGCCGCAGAGATCGTGTTATGGCGGGAGATCGCCGGGCTGCTGCTTACAGGAGACGGCAATTTAAGAAAGACCGTGGATCGGCGGCAAGGCTTTCCGGTGAGCGACGATGAACAGCGCGAATGGAAGGCACGCTGCATCGCCTTGCTGAAGGCGATTGCCGCACAGCCAGACGAGGAAACCTTTACTGCCGCGCTGGCGCGCGTGCGCTGCCTGCCGGATGCGCAGTACACGGAGGATCAGTGGGAGTTCATGCTGGCGGCGCTGCAACTGTTGCCGCTGGCGGCGGCGCACCTGAAGCTGGTGTTTGCCCGCGAAGGCCGCATGGACTTTGCCGAGTACGCGCAGCGCGCGCTGGATGCCATTGGCCAGGAGGGCGAGCCCACGGAGCTAGCGCTGCAACTCGGCTACCGCATCCGCCACGTGCTGGTGGACGAGTTCCAGGACACGAACGATACGCAGATTCAGTTGTTGCAGCGGCTGCTGAAGACCTGGGATGAGGGCGAAGGCTGCTCGACGTTTTACGTCGGAGATCCGATGCAGTCCATCTACTCCTTCCGCCGGGCGGACGTGAGTATTTTTCAAAGATTGAAAGACGAAAAGCATCTTGGCGAACAGGCGCATGAGTTCGGCCAGTTGCGCCAGAACTTCCGCTCGCAGGCCCGGCTGGTGGAGTGGTTCAACCAGACCTTCCCGCAAATTTTGAACAACGAGAGCGAGTTGACCAACGCGGTGGCCTATCCCAAACCAGAAGATAACGCGGTGGCATCGCGGGAGGCCGCCGAGGGCGAAGCCGTTTTTGTGCGCGGCTTTGCCACGGGCGAACGCGAGGCCGAAGCTGAGTGGGTGGCCGCGCAGGTGCGCGACGAAGTTGAGCGAATGACGCAGGTCGAACGTCTGCAATCGGAAGAAAAGTCGCGCGCGACGGGCGGGGCTGACAAGTCAAAGCCTGCGCTGGTGGCCGTGCTGGTGCGCTCGCGCTCGCATCTTCCGCTGCTGGCCGAGGCGCTGCACGCAAAGAATGTGCGCTATCGCGCGGTGAAGACCGACCGGCTCATCCAGCGCTGGGTGGTGCGCGATCTGGAAAACCTGCGGCGGGCATTGTGCGATCCGGCGGACCGCACGGCGTGGCTGGGCGTGTTGCGTGCTCCGTGGTGCGGGCTGGAACTGGCCGACCTGTGGCGGCTATGCCGTGGCGTGGGCGAAGATGCGAAACAGCAGCGCGAGCTTACGGTGCGCGAGCTGCTGAGGTTGCGCGAATCCGAACTGAGCGCTGGCGCTCAACGGCGTTTGCGCCGCGTTATGCCTGTGCTGGATGCGGCGTTGGCAGAGTGCGGCAAGGTTGGAGTGCGCGAGATGCTGGAGCGCTGCTGGCTGCGGCTGGGAGGCGCGGCCTACGCGGCCATGGAGGCGCGCAAAGCCGACGAAGTATCGCAATGCAGAGAGCAGGTGGCGCGCGATGCCGCCGCGTACTTCACTCTGCTGGATGCGGAGGGCGTGGCCGGCGGGTTGGCCGATGAGGAGAGCTTTGCCCGCAAGCTGGAGGATCTTTACTCGCCGGCGGATACCGACCCGTCGATTCGCGTCGAGGTGATGCCGGTTCACCAGGCGAAGGGATTGGAGTGGGACGTGGTCTTTCTTCCGGCATTGGAGCGCTACACGCGTCCTGATGACAAGAGCCTGCTGTATTTGAGGCCGCGGAATGGGAGCGGAGAAGAGCCGCTGCTGGGTCCGATGGAGGCCGCGGGCATGGCGAAGACGAAGGACGCCTCGCTGGAGAAGTATCTGCAACTCCTGGCCAAGGATGCCAAGGCAGAGGAGTTGAAGCGCCTCTTCTATGTTGCGGCCACGCGCGCGCGGCAGCGGCTGTACCTTTCAGCAGTGTTGCCGGCGAAGAATCCCAGGCCAGACACCATGCTGCGGCTGCTGTGGAATGTGCCGGGAATGAGCGAAGCTTTTACCGCAACCGCCGGAGTAGAAGATTCCGCAGCGAATGACCTTGCGGCCGCGAAGATGGAAGAGGGCAGTTACGTGACGCAAAGTGCCGCCGCGCAAAATCTTGCGCCGCCGCGTTTGCCGGTTGTGTTGCTTCGCCTGCCACAGGGCTACGAGCCAGCGGCTGTGCCTGCGGCGCTGGCATGGACGACTCCGGAGCGCGAAGCCGCGGCCGTGGCGCATACCTTTGACTGGGCCGGTGATCTGCGCCGTCATGTGGGCGTGGTGTCGCACTGGCTGTTGCAGCGCATTGCCAACGAGGGGTTACACAGGTGGGATGAGGCTCGTGTGAAAGGCATCCGCACGGAGATTACCGAAGCATTGGAGCGTGAGGGCGCGGCCAGCGAGGAGCGAGAGCGAGGCGCTGACGAAGTGACCGAGGCTATCTGTTATGCGTTGAGCAGCGAGCGTGGGCGCTGGGTTCTGGGCGCTCACGAACAACAACGTTGTGAGCTTGACCTGAGCGCGGAGGTGGATGGCCGCATCGAGCGCATACGGCTGGATCGCACATTTGTGGAGGATGGCACGCGCTGGGTGGTGGACTACAAGATCACCGGGCGCGAGGGCGGTGATGTGGAGAGCTTCCTCATGCAGCAGGAGGAGAAGTATCTTCCGGACATGCAGCGTTATCGTAGCGTGTTGCGCCTGTGGGATGAGCTTCCGGTGCGCTGCGCGTTGTTCTTCCCGCTGCTGGGGGCCTTCCGCGAGGTTGCGCTCGTGGGCGATTGATATTCATCGGGATGAAACCTTGGCACGGCCGCCGGGTTTACACTGGATGGATTGATGGCTATGCGTGGGCTTCGCGGAAAAATATTATTGATGGTGGCCGTGCTGCTGTGCGGTGCGGCCATGGTGTCGCCGCGCAGAGCCCTGGCGCAGGAAGCTCCGGTGCGTCCGGGCAATAATCCGCTTGCGGCGCGCGGATTCAACGAGCTTTACAACATGGATTACGCGGCGGCGCTGCGCGATTTTAGCCGCCTGCGCGCCGAGCATCCCGGCGATCCCTTTCCTGAAAACTACCTGCTGGCTGCCGAAATCTTTCAGGAACTGAATCGCATTGGCGCCCTCGACACGGAGGTCTACTCCAGCGACAGCTTTCTGGACTCCAAGCCGGTTCGTCCGCTGGACCCGGCGGCGCAGCGGCGCATCCATACACTGATTGATGATGTGATGAGCCACTGCAATCAGCGGCTGGCGCGCAATCCGAATGACGTGGATGCACTCTACGCGCGCGGCGTGGCCCAGGGCTTCCGCTCCACTTACATGGGCATGGCGGAAAAGCGCTGGCTGACGGCCGTGCGCTCGGCGCTGGCGGCGCGGCGAGATCACGAAAGGGTGCTGGAGATTGATCCTCATTATGTGGATGCCAAGATGACCGTGGGCATTCACAACTACATTATCGGCTCGCTGAACTGGGCGGGTCGCGCCGCCGTGGCGCTGGTGGGCGTAACGGGCAACAAGCAAAAGGGGCTGGAATATCTGCGCGAGGTGAGCCGCTCGGGCAGCACCTCCGCCAACGACGCGGCCATGGCGCTGAGCCTTTTTTTGCGGCGCGAGCAGTTGTATCCCGAGGCGCTGGCGCTGGTGGGCGGCATCAGCAGGCAGTATCCGCGCAACTTTTTGCTGGCCGTGGAGTACGCACATCTGCTGAACGCCGCCGGTCACGGACGCGAGGCGATTGCGCAGTATCGTGTAGTGCTGCAAAACGGGCGCGAAGGCAAGTACACATACTTTCATCTGGAGACGGCGGCCTGGGGGCTGGGCGTAAGCCTGCGCGGGCAGCGTGAGTTTGCAGCGGCGGCGGAGGCCTTTGACCAGGTGGCGATGGTGAAGGATGCCGACCCCGCGCTGGTGCAGCGCGCGCTGCTGTCCGGTGGCGAGATGTATGACACGCTCGGTCAGCGCGGCGCGGCCCTTGAACGCTACCGCCGGGCAATGGCCATCAACGGCGAGGGCGAGGTGGCCGGCGAAGCTCGGCGAAACATGAAACGGCCCTGGCATTTCTCCGAACAGCACGGCACGGTGTAGGCTAGTAGCTGGAGTCGTTTAAGAACGCATGTATCTGCCAGCCGAAGCCGCACGCATTCATACCTTCCTCAGTTCGCTCACCGAGTTCTCCTTCGTGGCGTTCAGCTCCATCTTTTTCCTGGTGGATCCCTTCGCCGCGACTCCGCCATTTTTGGCCATGACAGCCCACGCCACGCCCGATGCGCGTCGCAAGATGGCCAAGCGCGCGGCGATTACCTGCTGCATTGTGCTCAGTCTTTTCGCCGCCTCCGGTTCGTTCATCTTCAAGCTGTTTGGCATCACCCTGCCGGCCTTTGAGATCGCCGGAGGGTTGATCCTGCTGCTCATCGGCCTGGAGATGTTGCAGGCGCGGCGCAGCACCCAGGGCGACAGCAGTGAGACCGAAGAGGGTGCGCAGAAGGAAGACATCAGCATCACGCCGCTCGGCATCCCCCTGCTGGCCGGGCCGGGTGCCATCAGCACGGTCATGGTGCTGATGGGCGCATCGCCCAGTTGGCAGCACGCCATTCCGGTGTTTGGCGCCATCGCCGTGACGGCCTTCATCAGCTTTCACATCCTGGCCTCGGCAGACAAAGTGCGCCGCCGCATGGGAGACACCGGCATCCGCATCATGATGCGCATCATGGGACTGATGCTGACGGCCATCGCCGTGCAGTTCGTCATCAACGGACTGGCGTTGCTGAACGTCATTAGTCCGCCGCAGTAGCGGCCAGATTTCATATTCATCGCACAAAGAGAAAGGGCACGGCCGAAGCCGCGCCCTTTGTGTCTGCGCCGAAGCTAGAAGCGGACGGCGAATTCCTTGTTCTGCTCCAGGTGAATGCCCTCAACGAAGCGAATCTTGCGCGAGGCCATCTTCATGACGATGGACGAGGTGCGGACGCCTTCGCCAAAGAAGCGCACGCCCTGCAGCAGCGAGCCTTCGGTGACGCCGGTGGCGGCGAAGATGATGTTCTTGCCCGGGGCAAGCTCTTCGGCCGTGTAGGTCTTCTTCACGTCGCTGATGCCATACTGCGTCATGCGCTCGCGCTGCTCGTCGGTGTAGCCGGTCAGGCGGCCCACCATGTATCCATTCAGGCAGCGCATGGCGGCCGCGGTGATGACGCCTTCCGGCGCACCGCCCGTGCCCATCACGGCATGCACGCCGGTGCCGTTGACGGCCGCGGCGATTCCCGGCGCGAGGTCGCCGTCACCGATGAGCTTGATGCGTGCTCCGGCGCGGCGAATGTCGTTAATCAGCGTCTCATGGCGCGGACGGTCGAGGACGATGATGACCAGGTCTTCCACGTCGCGGCGCAGGGCCTTGGCAATCATCTTCAGGTTCACGGCCGTGGGAGCGTCCAGGTCAACGGCGCCCTTGCAGGCGGGACCGACGACGATCTTCTCCATGTAGCAATCCGGCGCGTGCAGCAGGCCGCCGCGCTCGCTGGCCGCCAGCACGCAAATGGAGCCGGGTGCGCCGGTGGCGCAGAGGTTGGTGCCCTCGAGCGGATCCACGGCAATATCAACCTCGGGATAGGTGAAGCCCTCGACGGGCGCGCGGCCGACCTTCTCGCCGATGTAGAGCATCGGAGCCTCGTCGCGTTCGCCTTCGCCGATGACGATGGTTCCGCGCATGGGCACCGTGTCCATCACACGGCGCATGGTCTCCGTGGCTACGTGATCGGCCTTCTTGCGGTCGCCGGTGCCCATCTCCCGGGCGCTGGCGATGGCCGCTGCTTCCACCACGCGCAGCAGTTCCAGCGCGAGGTCGCTTTCAAGGTTCGTCAGGATGTTGTCTTCCAGATGAACCGCCTTATTCTGAGTCTGAGTCGCCATGATTGCTCCTGAGTCCTGCGGCCGCGGCTTCTGTTTCTTACTTGCGTTTGGCCTTGTGCCGTGTGCTTTCAACTTTTCATCCCCCGGGTCATGCCCCGTCCGATGAATTGGCGGGGTCATTGTGCTATGCGTTGTTAAAATGCGTCAATCCCCGTGACGGCGGCGCCGATGATGAGCGTGTGCACGTCGTGGGTTCCTTCGTACGTCTTGACCGACTCCAGATTCGCCATGTGGCGGAAGACCGGGTACTCGTCGGCGATGCCGTTGGCGCCAAGAATGTCGCGCGCCATGCGCGCGCACTCCAGGGCCATCCATACATTGTTACGCTTTGCCATGGAGATGTGGAAGTGCTGCACGCGGCCTTCGTCCTTGAGGCGGCCCACCTGCAGGGCCAGCAACTGCGCCTTGGTGATCTCGGTGATCATCCAGGCCAGCTTCTGTTGCACAAGCTGATGGCTGGCAATGGGCTGGTCGCGGAACTGCTTGCGGAAGAGTGAGTATTGCAAAGCGCAGTCGTAGCAGGCCATGGCCGCGCCGATGACGCCCCAGGCAATGCCATAGCGCGCCTGGTTCAGGCACATCAGCGCGCTCTTCAGGCCCTCTGTGCCGGGCAGCAGATTTTCCTTCGGAATCTTTACATCCTGCAGCGAGAGGGAACTGGTGACGCTGGCGCAAGGACCATTTTCCGTGGACATCCTCGGCGCGGAAGCCGGGACGGTCGGTTTCCACCAGGAAGCCGCGCACCTTGCCGCCATGCTCTTCGCTCCTGGCCCACACCACGGCCACGTCGGCGATGGAGCCGGAGGTGATCCACATCTTTTCGCCGTTCAGCACATAGCCATCTGGCGTAGAGGCGGCGCGGGTGCGCATCGCCCCGGGGTTCGAACCGGCATCGGGCTCGGTGAGGCCAAAGCAGCCAAGCTTTTCGCCCTTGGCCATGGCCGGCAGCCAGCGATCCTTCTGCGCGTCGCTGCCAAAGGCATAAATGGGATACATCACCAGGCCGCTCTGCACGCTGGCAAAGCTGCGCAGGCCGCTATCGCCGCGCTCCAGCTCCTGCATGATGAGGCCGTACTCCACGTTGTTCATGCCCGCGCAGCCGTAGCCCTCAATGGTGGGGCCGAAGAAGCCAAGCTCGCCCATGGGAGCCACGATCTGCCGCGGGAAGCGGCCCTCGCGGTTGCACTCCTCGATAATGGGGATAAGGTTGTCTTCCACGAACTGGCGGGCGGTGGAGCGCACCATGCGCTCGTCTTCTGTCAGCAGAGAGTCGAATTCCAGGAAGTCAACGCCGCGATACTTTAAGGCCATAGGGGTATGCCGAACGTACTGCTGGGCCCGTGGACCGGGCCCAGGGGAGAACGTTTGAAAGTATCAAAGGCATCTTCCAGCGGTCAATGATTTGTGACCGCGGCGGGAGTGATTTCGCGCGGAAGCCGCCGCGCCGCCCTGCTTACCAGTTGTTGCGCTTGCGCAGGCCGGTGATATGCGCCAGATGATGCGCGCTGTGCCAGGCGTACATGGCCAGCGTCAATTCCAGGCTCATGGTGCCACGCTCGGGGTGAATCATGGTGCGAGCCCAGTCCGCCGGTTGCAGGGTGCGCAACAGCACCACCCAGCGCGCGTGCAGGCTCTCCACCAGCGCCAGGCTTACGTCCACGGGTGTCAGGCGGCTGTCGGCCAGCTCGGCCCAGGCGGCCTCCTTGTAGGGGCGGATGGTGGGCGCGTCCTCGGTGAGCGCCAGCTTGTAGCGGATATAGGCGTTCATATGGCTATCGGCAATGTGGTGCACCACCTGGCGGACGGTCCAGCCGCCCTCGCGATAAGGCGTGTCGAACTGCTTGCCGTTCAGCCCGGAGAGGGTGTGGCGCAGGCGCTCAGGCAGCGTCGCAAGCTCGTCGGTGAACTGCTTGCGCTCTTCGGCCGTGAGCGGGCCGCGGCTAAGGTTAAATTTGCCGACCGGGTAACGCAGGGCTTCTAATTCGAGGTCTGCCATCGATTTCTCCTCCGCAGGATGCCTGAGCAGGATACAACGTGTTGATATACAATCATAGAGCTACCCTTGCGGGAGGGCCGCCGCCAACGCGGTGTGGGCCGCTCGGAGGGTTCCGGTGCAAGCGTAAGCTTCCTGGGTGGAAACGGGCAGAAGCCCGCGCCAATGTGCGCGGTGTTCCCATGCCCCGCCAGAGCAATTTCGCCGAGCTTCGCGCCGGCCCCGAACAAGGAGTTTTTCCCATGGCAAAGATCGCAAAGACAGCCGATCGCAAAAAAGTAATGGACACCAGCAAGAGCACGGATTGCCCCAAGTGCGGCAAGCCGACCCGCATCGTCAAGCGCGTAAAGGATCGTGAGCGCAACGTGCCGGGCGGCGTGTATATCTCCTGCTCCGCCTGCGAGTTCTACGAGAAGCTGTAAGTAAAGTTTAAGCTCGAAGCAAGAATGCGCCCCGTGAATGGGGCGCATTTCCTTTTGCCGTGAGCTTGCACAAATCCACGCTACTTGGGTGGAGATGTTGGCGCACCCGGCACCGCCGGGGGCACGATGCTGCGGCTGATGCCGGTGATAAGACGCGCGCCGCGCTGGAAGCGCAGGTAGGCCCAGAACCACTCCCACAGCACCTGCACCCGGCTGCGGAAGCCGATAAGAAACATCAGGTGTACGAAGAGCCATGCCAGCCAGGCCGGCAGTCCGCTCAGCTTCAATCCCTTCATTTGGGCGACGGCCGAGCTGCGGCCGATGGTGGCCATGCTGCCCTTGTCGCGGTAGTGGAACTCTCCGCGCGGCTGCCCCTTAAGGTCGGCCATGATGGCCGAGGCGGCGAATTCGCCCATCTGGATGGCTGCCGGGGCGACGCCCGGCACGGGGCGTCCGTTGGGCTGCATGAAGTTGGCAAGGTCGCCCAGCACGAATACCTCGGGATGGCCGGGGATGCTGAGATCCGGTAGCACCTGCACGCGGCCGGCGCGGTCGGTAGGGGCGCCCAGCAGCTTGCCCATGGGCGATGCGGCGACGCCGGCGGCCCAGATGACGACCGAGGCCGGCACGACCTTGTCTTCTCCTATGCGAACCTGGGTCGCGGTTACGCTGGTGACTGGCGAACCGGTCAGCACTTCGACGCCAATCTTCTGCAATTGGCGCACGGCGCTGGAGGAAAGCGCCTCGTCGAAGGCGGGCAGGATTCGCGGACCGGCCTCGACCAAAAGAACACGGGTGCTGCGCGGGTCAATAGCACGAAAGTCCGTGGCCAAAACCTGCTGTGCGATCTCGGCAAGTGCGCCCGCTAGTTCAACTCCCGTCGGTCCTCCCCCTACGACGACAAAATTGATAGGCTCTGGACGTTGGGTGAGGTGAGCGTGGCGTTCGGCGATCTCAAAGGCCAACAGCATACGGCGGCGGATTTCCAGTGCGTCTTCCACCGTCTTGAGGCCGGGCGCAAAGTGCGCCCACTCGGAGTGGCCAAAGTAGTCATGCGTGGCGCCGGAGGCCACCAGCAGGTAGTCGTAGGGAAGCTCGCCCTCGTCATCAAGCTTCATGCACTTGCGCTCCAGGTCGAAGCCGGTGGCGCGGCCCAGCAGCACGCTGACGTTGGCGTCCTGGCGGAAGATGTGACGGATGGGGTAGGCAATTTCGCCGGGCGAGAGCGCGGCGGTGGCCACCTGGTAGAGCAGGGGCTGGAAGGTGTGGTGGTTGCGGCGATCCACCAGCGTGACCGGGTAGCCGGCCTGGGCCAGCAGACGGGTGGCATACAGGCCGGCAAATCCGGCACCGAGGATAAGGACGCGAGGTAATTTTTGCATAGGTTTCATCCGGTGTTTGCCTGTTGCTGCCAGGGTAATCTCAGAATACAGGATGAGGCGGCACGGTGGAGGGGGGCTGCAAAGTGACAAACCTGCGCGTGAGTGGAATTGCTGGAATGGTAACGATTACCTATGGTAGCCTTGCTTCAGCGCACCCACGACCCGTTTTCATGGCAAAGCGGGAGGATCCTAGCAGGGTTCCCCATTTTGTGTCAGGGCAGCAGCCAGCACCGGCCAGGAGGAATTGCCTGATCGGGATTGGCAGGATGCTCTTTATCTGAAAGCGGCACTTTGATTTCTTACATGGCCGTGTGGGTTTGACCATGTAGTTGTTGGATTCGCGCAATCATACCTGGCCATAGGGCCGTTCGTTAGTGTTACTCATAAGTCCCGGATTACAGGGCCGGGCGCAGTTGAGGGAACATTGATGCATCGTATTACGGCGGGACAAGAATCGTGGAAATGGAGCCTCCGGCAACGGTACACGCTGGGGATGGAGCAGCGCTGGAGCCTACGGCTGGAAAAGGCCGCCAAGCGCGGCTTTGATGTTGTCTTCTCCCTGCTCGCGCTGGTCTTTATCTTTCCCGCACTGGCACTGATTGCCATTCTCGTCAAACTGGATTCGCCGGGGCCGGTGCTATACGTCAGCGACCGCATTGGCAAAGACGGCAAGCGCTTCCGCTTCCTCAAATTCCGCACCATGGTGGAAGACGCCGAACAACTGCGCAACCAGTTGCTGCACCTGAATGAGCGCGATAGCCATCATCTTTTCAAGATCAGCAAGGACCCCAGGGTTACGCGGCTGGGACGGCTGCTGCGGCGCTACAGCCTGGATGAGCTGCCCCAGTTCTTCAGCGTGCTGACCGGGCAGATGAGCGTGGTGGGACCGCGTCCGTGCCTGGCCAGCGAATACGCGCGCTACACCAAGGAGCAGCGGCGGCGTGTGGAGGCCGTGCCGGGCATCACCGGGCTGTGGCAGGTGGAGGCACGCAACGATCCTTCTCCGGAAGCCTACTTCGAGTGCGACCTCTACTACGTGGACCACTGGAGCCTTTGGCTGGATACGAAGATCCTGCTGAAGACGGTCTTCGTGGTCTTTCAGGGCACTGGCAGCTAAACAAGCCATCAAGTGATCAACAAAGAACCGGGCCACGAGTCCGGTTTTGTTTTGCGCAGACCCCGGCATACAGCGAAAAATCTCCCATATGGGAGGCATAAGCAACAGCTTTGGTATGGACAGAGATGAGGTTATGCCTTAGCTTGCCACTATGACTGTGGCATGGTTGGAGAACATATGAGAAAACGATTCTGCTGTCTGTTGGTTTTGATAATTCTATTCATTCCCACGCTTCTGGCTGGCCAGCAGTCCGTGCCCAAGAGCGCGCAGGAGTATTTTGCCGCTGCGGAAAATGCTATGGATGCCAAGCTATGGGTAGAGGCCGTACGGCAATATACGGAAGCCATTCGAATCAAACCAGATTATGCTGCGGCCTATGCCAGGCGTGGCAACGCCAAAGTTGAATTGCTGCAACAAAAAGAAGCTCGTCAAGACTACGAGGCTGCTTTGTGGCTTGATTCCCAAAATGTAACAGCGCGAGTTGGGATAGCTGAAATTGAGGATTGGCAAGAGGATTATCAATCTTCATTGGCGGATATAAATGCCGCTTTAAAGATTGACCCGACGTACTGGCGGGCATTGGCAGCAAGGGCGAGTGTCTATTGGAGCACGAAACATACGAAAGAATGTGTGGATGATGCGAATGTTGCCATTCAGTTGAATCCAAAATCAGACCGCGCGTTCAACATCCGTGGATTGTGCGAAAGCGATTTGAACAATCATGAAGCTGCGAAGCAGGATTTTAGTGAAGCGATCCGCCTGGACCCGCTTAATCCTGACGCACACCATAACCTTGGCAGGGAATACCAGTTGGAAAGTAATTGGAGAGCCTCGATTGCCGAGAACTCCGAGGCGATAAGGCTTGCTCCAAATATCGCTAACTTTCGCGGTTCGCGCGGTGATGTGTACCAAATATTAGGGGAGTGGGACAAAGCTCTGGAAGATCTGAATGCTTGTCTGGCACTCACTCCAGACGACACATTATTTCTGAATAAAAGGGCGGTAGTGCTCGAGAGGACAGGAAAATATGAAGATGCCCTGAAGGATTTAGATCATCTGATTGCTCTGACGCCAAATAATGTAACGGCGTACAACAATCGCGGCAATGTATTACATGCCCTGAAAAAATATGATCTGGCAATAGAAGATTTTAATCGGGCCATCCAGCTCAAGCCGGATTATGCACTTGCTTATTTCAACCGTGCAAAAGTAATCGACGCTAGCAAGAAGAACCCAGTGGAAGGTTGCCAAGCTGCCCTGCCGGACTTCCAGCAATATTTGAAGATGTCCCCTGAGAACGATATGGCATATTTCGCCCTGGGGAGTTGCCATGTTTATTTAGGAATGTATAACGAAGCCGTTAATGAAATGTCGGAGGCCATTCGGCGACAGCCTAATTATTCTCCGTATTTGTGGTCAAGGGCAGTGCTTTACGAGCTTATAAAAGAATATGATCGGGCTCTGCAGGATATCAATCGTGCCATCAGTATGACCCCTAACTCCAGTACTGCTTACTCCACACGCGGCGACTATTATTCCCGGCAGGACAATGTGGAGCTTGCATTGGCGGATTACGACAAGGCTTTGCAATTGGACGGAACATTGTATGAAGCGAAAGTCAATAAAGCGCGATTGTTGATGCGTAAACACAAGCAGGATGAAGCCCGTGTCCTATTGGATCGCGCCATACGGGAGACTCCTAACCAGCCGATTGCTTATGAGTCTCGCTCCATGCTACTGGTCGATTTAGCGCAGTATGGCCCAGCGGAGGTGGATGCACGCAAGGCGCTGGAATTGGATAATGAGAATCCCCTGTATTGGAACCATCTTTGCTGGTGCCATGCTTTGATGGGGAAATTAGACGAGGCATTACAGGATTGCAACAAAAGTCTGGAGATGAATCCGGGTGACGGCAATACGCTGGACAGCCGCGCGTTGATTTATTTGAAGCTAGACAAATTGGATGAGGCAATCGCCGACTACGATGCCGCGCTGAAGGCTGATCCCACGATAGCGGGCTCATTTTATGGGCGGGGGCTGGCGAAGAGGAAAAAGGGCGATGCCGCCGGGGCCGAGGCAGATATTGCCGCAGCATTGAAGCTGGATGCCAAGATCGAAGATAAATTCAAAAACTACGGAGTGAAGCAGTAGGGCTTACTTTTCCCGGGCGACGACGAACTTGGGCAGCCAGAGCAGGGCGCGCTTGAAGTCGTTGTCGGGGAAGCCTTCGAGCTGCTGGATGGCCAACTCGGCGTAGTGCGTGGCCTGCTGGTTGGCGTGGGCGATGGAGCCGTAGCGGGCGAGGATGGCCAGGATGTCCTGATGGGTGACGCCGTTGAAGGCGCGCTGCTCAAGGATGGTTTGAATCTTGGCGCGCTCCTCTGGAGTGCAATGCTCCAGGGCGTGGATGACGGCCAGGGTGGCCTTGCCCTCGCGGAGATCGCTGGCGACGGGCTTGCCGAGCACCTGCTCGCTGGCGGTGAGGTCGAGGACGTCATCGGTAATCTGGAAAGCCATGCCGACGGCGCGTCCGTACTCGCGCAGGCGTAGCTGCTGCTCCTCAGGGGCCTTGGCCAGCACGGCGCCAAGCTGCATACAGACGGCGAAGAGGCAGGCGGTTTTGCGGTAGATGAGGTCGAGGTGCGCGTCACGGTCGATGAGCGTGCCGAGCTTTTCCATCTGGAGCAGCTCGCCTTCCACCATCTGCTTGGTGAGGTCAATCAACAGGTCCAGGACGTGCAGGTTGCGCTCTTCCAGAGAAATCTGGAAGGCCTGCATGTAAAGCCAGTCGCCGGCGAGCACGCACTTGGGATTGCCCCAGATGGTGTTGGGCGAAGGACGTCCGCGGCGGACATCGGCTTCGTCAATAATGTCGTCGTGCACGAGCGTGGCAGTGTGGATGATTTCCACCACGGCGCCCAGGCGCACGGCACCCTTGCCTTGATAGTTGAAGAGCTTTGCCGCCAACAGCAGCAGCGCGGGACGCAGACGCTTGCCGCCACCCTGGCGCAGGTACTCGCCGATTTCCGTAATGGCATGGACCTGGCTGCGGGTGTAGCCGCCGAACTCCTGCTCAATGGCGGCGAGGTCGTCGCGGAGCAGGTCGAAGATTTCTTTACCGGTAGCGGCGGCCAGGCTGTTCAAGTCGGTTGGACCCTTAGTGGATTAATTATTGCGGTAATTGGTGAACTGGAGATCGAGGCCGAAGTCGTGCTTGCGCAGCAGGGCAATGACCTCCTGGAGCGAGTCGCGATCCTTGCCGGTGACGCGGACGATTTCCGCGTTGATGCTGGCCTGCACCTTGAGCTTGGAATCCTTGATGAGCTTGACGATTTCCTTCGCCTTCTCAATGGGGATGCCCTGCTGCATTTTGACCTTCTGGCGGACGGTGCTGCCGGCGGCGGGCTCGACCTTGCCGTACTCAAAGGCCTTGAGCGAGACGCCACGCTTGACCAGCTTGGACTGAAGAATGTCCGTGACGGCCTTGAGCTTGTAGTCGTCGGCGCTGGTGAGGGTGAGCTCGGCTTTGCCGTCGAACTCGACGTTGGAGTGCGACCCCTTGAGGTCGTAGCGTTGGGTGATCTCCTTGAGCGCCTGCTGAATGGCGTTCTGAACCTCGGGGATCTCGACGTTGCTGACGATATCGAAAGAATTTTCTGCGGCCATTGTTTTCTAGTGTATGACAAAGCGGGAAATATCGCACTAGGAGGGTGGGCGGGAGGGTTCGGACGGACAAGGTCGGTTAAGGGGATTTTGCACCAGAGCAATTGAGATTGAATGCTATTGAGACACTAATCTCCTTCCCGATCGCACTATCCGGGAATTGCCAGTGTTTTACTGAGTTCTCCACGGCGAAGCGCAGAATCGGGATGCCGCTCACAAACGCAATTTTGCCGGGCCTTCCGCCCTGTTCAACTGCCAAAGTCAGGGTGACCGTACCTTCGAGATGGGCAACCCGCGCTATGGGAGGATAGTCAGGGGTGGCGTATGAATCAGGCATGACGGGATCAATCGAAAGAATTTGCACAGATGGCTTTGAAACGGGCTTTCGAGACGCGGCGAGAAGCTCAGACGGCTTGTGTGGGGCACCCAAGAAAAGCCTGTCATAGACCCCCGTGGCCAGGCCCGACAAATCAGTATCAGTTAGAGCAGGCGCAGGAGCTTCCGTGGACACCGGGAAGACTGGACGATCCATCACCCCAGGTCCGGCCGCAGCGTTCAATTTGCTAAGCACACGCATCGTCCAGGAAGTATTTTGCGGAGTGTCTGGCGCTTGATCGAACCAGTCCTGATCCAACACCTTCAGCGCAAGTACTCGGTCACTACCTGCACAACTGACCTGCATTGAAAGATTGGCCCCACTAAACACCAGGCCGCTCTTAGTTTTTCGCCGCATTTCCCGCTTTAATCGGCGCTCATCCACGTCGCATGGGTTCCTGTTCTCTAGCAGCGAGGACAAAGGCTCATTGAGTTGGGCTCGCACGCTCTCAACTTTTGCCGGTTGAAGACATTTATCTCCGGCTGGAGTGAGTGTGATTCTTTGGAGAGAAGTGACTCGATCATCGGCTTTCAAGATGTAAATCTCATAGAAATCAAATGGCGGGCCAAAGTCAAAAAATGTATGAGTTCCAATAATCGCCGTACTGGGGAAAACCGAGTTTTGCGCGAATGAGAAAAGAGATGCTGCGCAGATGATTGGAATCAGGATGAGGCTTCTCATTCTCGATATCCTCCACTGACTTCTACGACATACATCGATCTTGAACTGATCAAGTCTAAATTCCAAACAACCGCCGGAAGTTGGCTAAAGCTTGCGCTCCGGCTTCCTCCGGGGTGATGCCGCGGAGGTTGGCGAAGTAGCGCGTGGTGTCGGCGACGTAGGCGGGCTCGTTGCGCTGGCCGCGGTGCGGAGCCGGCGCCAGGTAGGGGCAATCGGTTTCCAGCAGGTAGCGGTCGAGCGGCACCATGCGAGCCGCCTCCTGGATGTTGAGCGCCTTGGGGTAGGTGAGGTTGCCGGCAAAGCTGAGCAGGAAGCCGAGATCGAGCGAGGCGCGGGCCTGGGCGAGGTCACCGGTAAAGCAGTGCATGACGCCGCCGAGCCCGGTGGCGGCCCAGTCCTCGCGGAGGATGCGGAGGAGGTCGTCCCAGGCGTCGGTGGGGGTCTCGGTGTGGGGTAACGCTGCGCTGCCCGCCGCAGGCGCTGGGCGGCAGTGGATGAGGATGGGGAGTTTGGCCTGGGCGGCGACGGCGAGCTGGCGGCGGAAGACCTGCTGCTGCAGGTCGCGCGGAGAATGTTCGTACCAGTAGTCGAGACCGATCTCTCCGATGGCGATGAGCTTGGGATGGGCGGCGAGGCGGAGCAGCTCGGCGTAGTGGCGCTCCTCGACCAACTTGGCCTCGTGCGGGTGGACTCCGGCGGAGGCGTAGACCCAATCGTAACGCTCGGCAAAGGGCAGGGCACAGGCGAGGTCGTCGGGACCGTCTCCGTTGCCGATGGCAAGCAGAAGCTCGATGCCGGAGTCGTGGGCGCGGGCAATCATGGCATCGCGGTCTGCGGCGAACTGAGGGCCGTCGAGGTGAGCGTGGGAGTCGAGGAGCATGGAGAGATTATAAGGCGCAGGGGTTTCAAAGTTTCAAAGGTTGCATGGTTTCAAGGACGGAGAGGTTTCGGAGGCGGAGGAGGTTTCGGAGGTTTCGGAAGTTAAGGGCAAGGGCAAAAGCAAAGGCAACTACCCCACTCAAGCCAAAAGAAGGCTTGAATGGGGCACCCGGCTGTTGGTGACCTGGGACTGAGAGTTAAGCTGCCAGCGGTGCTGGGGTCCTTCGCTTCGCTCAGGATGACACTAAAAACAAATACAAGAGCCAAAGCAAAAACAAGAGCTACAGCAAAAACAAGAGGTACAGCAAATACCCCACCATCCGCCAACAGAGGGCGGAAGGGTAGGGCACCCGATGCATGAAAGTGAAAAGCCCCACGCTAGTCAGGCATGGGGCTTGTTGATAGGGTGTGTGTGGCCGACTACTTGAGTCTTGCGCCGTTGGGGACCGACTCCAGGAAGCTGGCGAGAGCGGGGGTGCCGTTATCGAAGCTGGCGGCGACGATCATGCCCTGGGACGTGAGGCCGCGCAGTTTACGCGGTTCCAGGTTGGCAACGATGACCACCTTGCGGCCTACCAGGCTTTCCGGCTTGTAAGCCAGTGCGATGCCGGCGACA
>CAINND010000055.1 GCA_903851035.1 uncultured Acidobacteriota bacterium
CAACGGCGGAGTGTTGCCGAGTGTGAAGAAGCCTGTGGTACCGGCCAACAAGTCCACGATGCAGCTGGCACCGAAGTCAAAGAAGTAAGCCAGAGGCCGGGGGACGGCAAACACCGGCCCACTGGCCAAGGCTGAATATCCGGCCCTGTCGAGAACTTCTCGACAGGGCTTTTTCGTGTCTGCAAATTGGAGCGGGACACAAGATGGCAGGTGATATTCGGCGATGATTGTTCGTTAGCTCTGCGGAAGTCCCATATAGGTAAGTGCTATGAGAGGGAGCAGATGAAGTGAGACTGCGATGAAGTTGATTTACTTGTTTGAGGTAGCAGCCTGTGATTTTCCGTGAGTGGCATGCGGCTGTTTATTGCCAGCGAGTTTGGCATGCGCAGCAGATGACGGTGGTGCTCCAAACCTGTCACCGTTGGTGGCCGTCTTGCGCTTAGCATGCTGCGTGGTATGAGCGTGTGATGCATTTGGAGAATGTTTTGATTTTGCGAACGACGGCTTGTTAATAGGAGAGGACAATCCGCCACGGGGAGGCGCAGCGATATCCGCCGTCCTGGCGCGTGGAGGCAGAGAAGCAGAATTCGCCGAGGGCGATACATTGTGGTTGTTCAGCGCGGAGGGTCGCGGAGTGTATGTGAAATCCTTGTGTGCCGTAGCCGGGCTGTTGAGCTGGGGTGATATCCGAGCCGAGTCCAGTGGACGGATGTTGCTCGACGGGTGATTCGGATTAGGCAAAGGGCCCTGCACTCGCGCCGGAGCAAATGAGGATGCAGGCTTTGGTGCGGGACGCGAAAACAAAGGATCGGGAGTTGGCTGAGCCGTGTATGTGGACGAGACATCAGCCTGCACTTCCGTGACAGGCGAGGCGTTGATGGTCCCGGGAGTGCTTACATTGATCGCCGCAGGCAACTGCTCCACATGCTTGGCCGCATCTTCCGGAATCTTCTGCGATACGGCATCCTGCGCAAAGGCGCTACCGCCGAGAGCAAATACGGCGACGCCTGTGGCAATCATCAGGCGGCAGGCAAGGCCAGGAACGGCATGGAGAGTGCTGGGCATCGTATCTAACCTACAGTGTACCGCTGCCAGTGTCGGCATCGCGAATGGCAAGCTCTCTTGTTTTTAGAACGATCATGTACTCGTAGAAGGATTGCAGGCGTGCGTAGGTATATCCGGCGCGACCGTCGAGAAAGCCGCGGCGGGCAATATAGAGGTAGAGAAATTTAATCAGTGGGCGCGCGGGCAGGCGGTAAAAAAGTTCCTTCTGGTGGAATCGACGCTCGTGAAAATCGCGGGAGAAGAGGGCCTTGGCAAGGCTGAACTCTGTGTGCGAGGCGCGATTGGCGACGATCTGGCGTGCCTCCAAAGTGCTGTAGGAGTTGTGACGGCTGAGCCAGTGTTCCATGCCCTTGCTGAAGGGGTAGTGGTCTAGGTATCCGTCGAGCTGCGCGGTGGGACCATTGGGAATGGAGACAGGATTAATCAGCCGCTCGTAGCGCATTTTCTCCGGACGGAAGAGGCGCAGATAAAACGGAGAGGTCTGCACGTGGCGCAGCCAGGTGCCAAGGAAGAAATCGCGGCGCTGGACACGGAAGGCGACGGTGTCTCCGGGAGATTCGACGGCGCGGCGCATGGACTCCACCAGTTCCGGCGTGGGGCGCTCGTCGGCATCCAGATGCAGGACCCAAGGGTATTTGAAGGGAATATTATGCAGCGCCCAGTTCTTGTGAGCAGCTTCATCGCCGCCAAAGATGGGTAGTCCGGGCGCGTAGGAGTGGACAACGACATTCGCGCCGAAGTTATGCGCCATTTGGATTGTCGCATCGGTGCTGCCAGAATCGTAGACATGTACGTCGTCGCACCAGGCCACGGACTGGAGGCAGCCGGGCAAGTCTTGCGCCTCGTTCTTCGTGGGTATGAGGATGGAGATCATCGGCGAACCTATTTCTTTTCCACGGCAACCAGCAGTGAGCAGGCAAATGGGGGAATGCGCCCAACGCGCCGTGATTTGTAGACGCGGAAGCCGCACTCCTCCAGCAGCGCATGCAAGGTGCGTTGTGAGAAAAACTTGATGTGGCCGAAGTCGCGCATCGGATGCCAGTGATCGTCGAACTTATTGGTCAGTGCCAGCGCAAGGTTCTTCAGGTAGCCGTGATAGGGCGTGCTGAGAATGAAGAGCCCGCCGGGACGCAGAGCCTGCCAAGCGCTGTTCAACAGTATGCGCGGCAGCAACAGGTGCTCAATTACCTCAAGCGATACCACAGCGTCATAGTGTCCGGTGTGTTCCGCGGGCAGGGGATTGGCCAGGTCATGCTGAAAGAAATTCACTCCGGGAGCGGCCTTGCGGGCGATGGTCAAGCCACTGGCGCTGGCGTCACAGCCCTGCACGGCATAGCCTTTTGCGGCCAGCATGGCGGTGACGGAGCCGTTGCCGCAGCCGAGGTCGAGCACGGAGCGAGCACCCTTTGACACCAGCCACTGGAATGTAGTCGGCAGCAGATAGCGGTGTGATTCTGTGTTGCCGGACTCATCCCACTCAAACTCTGTGGCGGCGATGGATTTAGCTTCGTCGGTATGGGCACGTGTGACCATGCTAGCTCTCCCTTCGTGTGCGCTGCTTGATCTTGCGGGCCGGAACACCGGCATAAACAGTCCAAGGTTCCAGGTCGCGCGTGGCCACTGAACCGAGCGCCAGCACCGCTCCGGGGCCGACGCGAAGTCCGGATTGCACGGTGGCACGTGCACAGATCCAGGCTTCTTCTCCAATGTAAATTTCTGCCGAGGTCAATGCGAAGTCGAGGTCTTCATAGTTATGGGTGGCACCACAGAGATAAGCCTCCTGCGAGATGGTGGAGTGCGATCCCAGGTAAATCCGGCTTGGATTGTAGATGATGGCACCATCGGCCACGGCGACCACCTCGCCACAGGTCAGGTTCCACGGCGCCCATATGCGCGCGCCGGGATATATGTGACAGTTGCTGCCAATACTGGCGCCGAAGAGGCGCAGCAGCATGCGCCGCCAGGCATGCAAAGGTCGCGGCGAGGGGCGGAAGAGCAGCGTCCAGACGATGCCCCACAACTGGCGGCGCAGACGGTCGGCGATCGGAAATGCAGGGCGCAGATAGGGATCAGGGGCGCTCATAACGTTACCTCCCGCGAGTTGCCACCGGCCCGCTGGACGACATCATGCAAAGTGGATAGCAGGTTGACGGCAGCGTTGTGCACCTCAAAATTCTGCCAGAAACAACGCTCGGTGTTGGTACGCATTGTGGCCCGCGCCTCCGGAGTCATCTGTTGCCACTGGCGCAGCAACTGGCAGGCACCGGCCATGTCATCGTTGGCAACAATGCCGGCTCCATCGCGCTGCACTTCATGCCAGATGTTTACTTTATTTGAGATGAGCGCCGGCACGCCGCAGGCAAGAGCCTCGGCAACGACGATGCCGAAGTTCTCCTGATGAGAGGGCAGCACAAATATCTCAGAGGCGTAGATTGCACCCCATTTGGTGTTGCCGCGAACCATGCCCGCCCAAGTGATACGGTCGCCGATGCCGAGCTCGTCGGCCATCTTTTGCAGACGAGGCTGCAAGCCTACCTGGTCCGGGCCGCAGAGCAGAAGGTGCCAGTCGGGATCGGCGGCAAGTTCGCGGGCGAAGGCCTGGATGAGAAGATCGCAGCCTTTCTTCTGATGGATGCGGCTAAGAAAGAGCGCGATGCGTTTGCCACGCAGATGGGGGAACTGCGCGAAGAACTCCTGACGTACGGATTCCGGCTCCACATGCGGGGCGCTGGTTCCGTAGCCGACGACGATTTCCTTCGCGCGGTAGAGCGGGAAAGACTTGCGGGCCAGCAAGCGCTCCTGTTCGCAGGTAAACAACACGGCTCCGGCATCGCGAAGGACGCGATACTCTGCCCAAGGCCAGTAAATCAACTTTTTCAGATGTTTGAGCGGATACGCTTCCTTGAACCAGGGATCAAGCATGCCATGGGTGTACACAACGTAGGGAAGCGAGGTGTCATGCAGCACGCGCCAGCTTCCAAAACTGTGATACTGCCACAGACCGTTGATGATAGCCACATCGTAGCGATGATGATTCTCGCGGAGCCACTCCACGAGTTTTGGATTGTAGCGGTAGGTCAGCTTGCCGCGCCCGACGGCGTGTACCCGCAAGGGAAAGTTCTTGACGAACTCCTCAGAGGGGTCGTCGAGGCTGAGGATCTCAATATCCTGATTGAATCGTCTATTGGCGCGCGCCAGTTGCTGGATGCCCTCAATGGGACCGCCGCCGGCCGGATTGACGCTGGCGATGATGTGCAGGATTTTCATCTCAGGCGGTCTCCATGCCGAGCTGGCGCCGTAGTGTGGAGGCATTGTTCAGCACGGTTTGCGCCCAGCGCTGGGGGGTGAATTGCAGCGAAAGCAAGAAGCTGGCATCGCCCATCTTGCGCAGACCGGTTTCATTCTGACTGCTAAGGCGCATCATGGCTTCGGTCAGTTCAATTGTGCTGCCCGGGTTCATCACATATCCATTGTAGCCATTGCGGACAAGATGAATGGCCCCGCCGCATGCCGATGTGCAGATGATGGGCAGTCCGGCGGAGGCCGCCTCATGCAGCACAACGCCCCAGTGCTCAACGCGGCTTGGCAGTAACAGGCATCCGGCGCCCAGCATGGTGGACGGAAGCTGCGGGGGCTGTACAAAGCCAATCATCTCCACTCCGGCGACACCCACCAGAAGATGGCGCAGAGGGCCATCCCCGGCGATGAGCAGCGGCCATGGCGCAGGGCTTTGTGCTCGATATGCCAGATAGGCTTCACGGAGAACGTCTATGGCTTTATCTGAGTTCTTGTTGGCGTCCAACCGGCCGACGTAAAGGAAGCTGCGCGGCACAGGTTGTTGATGGCGTTGCGCGAGGGTGGCGGCAAAGGCAGCGTGATCACAACTGAAGAGTCCACGCCAGGTGCGTTCGGGAGAAAAGCCCAGCCTCCGCACCAGTTTTGCCTGATGGTCGCCGGGCACAAAAGCCGCATCAAAAAGGCGCTGCACAAAGAATGGGGATGTAATGACTCCGAGCCACTGTCGAGCTGAACCGACCCAGGGATTATCCGTGCAGCAGACGCGCAGGGTGTGCCCACGAAGAGCACGGCAAATCTCGCGGTAAGCAGGCACATGCCAGCTTGCCACCAGCATGACATCGGGGCGGAAGTCACGCAGACGGGGAAGCAACTCGGCGGCATCGGGCAATTCAGGATAGCGGTAAGCGTGCGGAATCCAGGCAAATTGCTCATCGGCATAGGGCGCGTCTGGACTGGATGCCTGGTAGCTGACGAAAAGCTCCGTGCCTTCGACGGCGGCCAGCGCGCGCAGGCAGCTATCAAGATAGCCGGAGAGCTTCGTCCACAGTACGGCCACCCTCATAACTCAATCCTTCCGTGCTCGCCTGCAATACGGCGATAGAACTGGAGCAGGCTGCGTGCAGGATGCGAAGTCAGTCGAAGGCCGCGATAGAGGGCATCCAGCACGGCATCCGTGGAGCGATGATCGCGTCCGGTGATCTTGTGGAATAGACGCTGCTCGTCACGACGATAGCGCTCAATTAAGCGTCCGGAGCCGGAGATGCCGCCGGGATGCAGGGTGAAGATGGCCCAGAAGGAATTTTCGACGTGGAAGCGCATGCCGGCCAAAGCCATATCCACCATCAGCTCGCCATCCCAGCAGGTGCGATTCTCCGCATTAAAGCCGCCGGCGTCCAGAAAAGCCTGACGGCGGAAGAACGTGGATTGCTGCAACAGAGTAGCGGCTCCGTGCGCGCGGCGCGCCAGGCTGAACTGATCGCTGTATCCCCGGCGCAGGATTGCACCATGCTGATCCACTAGGTAGGAGTGACCGCTGACGACATCGGCAACGGGATGCCGCTGAAAGGCGTCCACCGCCTGGCGCAGTGCGCCGGGCAGAAAAGCATCGTCGGCGTTGATGTAGCCGAAGACATCCCCGGTGGCGGCGGCAAAGCCCTTGTTGAGTCCGTCGGCGGGGCCATTATCCTTCTCAAGGATGGCTTTGATGCGCGTACCCTGAGCGGCGATGAGTTCGCGGCTGCCGTCGGTGGAGCCGGGATCGACAATGATGTATTCCACGTCAGGATGATCCTGTGTGAGCACCGAGCGCATGGCCCGCTGGAGGAATTCCGCCTGATTGAAGGAGATGGTGACGATGGAAACTTTCATCGCAGCGAACTTAATCCTCCAAATCTGGAAACATTTATGAACTCATCCGGAGACGGGGCGTATTGCGCCACGCACAAAAGCGAGTGGAAGTTATACAGTCGCGGAGTCATCGAGCCTTCCGGAGCGTTTGCCGGCTTAACTGCGCGAACAGAATAATGCCGACCATGAGATAGGTGGTCATAAAGCGGCGCTCGGCTCCATAGGGAGAAAACAGCAGGTCCCACATCAGACTGAAGCCCATGAGCGAGAAAACCGGCAAAATCGGTTCCTCACCCGTGGCGCGAATCAATGTAGATGCCGTCAGTTTGAGAACCCAAATCCAAAAAACAGCGCCGAGAATACCCGCCTCTACCCATGCACCCAGAATATGCGAGTGCGTGGGGATCAAGTCGCTAGTGCTCTGCGGATCGCGCTTAAATCCGAGTTCCGCCTTGCGCTCGGCAAGAATAGCTGCGTATTGCGGATCCCGCGGCCAGGAGCCATGGCCGAGAATGGGCGAATCAAGGATGGCAGCGCCGGAGGCCAGAATTTCACTTCGTCCGCCCAGGATGAGATTTGCACCACCACCACCCTGCGCAGCCAGCTTCATCTGGGCCTGCCTGCCGAGCCATCCGTTATCGGCCGCATACACATAAAACTGCTCGAATCCCAGGATGCTGAATATGACCACGCAGGCCAGCGCGAGCATCTGTGTTTTCTTTATTCGCCGGGCTTTGACACGAAGATACATCAACGCATAGGAGTGCACTGCGGCCATCAGGCAAAGCAGTCCCAGACTGCGCAGGTTCATGAAGAGATTGACGAACGACATGAAGGCCAACGCCAGTGGACCCAACGGGCGGCGTGTGTTCGACATCCAGGTGGCCAGCAGCACAACGCTAAGTGTGACGGGCAGAGCGAGTCCGAACTTCCAGGGTTCGGCTACCTGGTAGGGGGTCGGCGTAAAGATGCAGGCCAGCGCTCCGCCAATGGATGCACCAACGCCATAGATGACGAAGCGGCGGATGGAATTGCCAATCAGCATCCAGATGGTGGCGAAGTGCGCCACGGTGAAGATGATCTTGCTCCAGCCGCGCATGTAGTCGGAGGCAACAGACTCGCGAACGAGGTCGGTGACAACCTGCGAGCCGAACCAGGCCAGACCAAGCATCAGGATGAGGAAAACCTGCTTCTGCTTCAAGAGGCGCAACCGGCGCGCCAGCAAAACAGGCAGCGCGGCAAGCAGCATCAAGTCCGTGCCAAAAAGCACGCCGATGGACTGAATGCGCACAAACTGCATGATTGGAACCAGCAGTATGAAGATATCCAAGCAGACATTTGCAAAACCGTACGATCCGCTGGCGGGCGAATCTGGAAACGTTTGTGGGCGCCGGAAGGTCATTGTGTTTCTCCCGCCCCACTCCCGGCATCACCAAAATTTCTGCGCAACGCGGCGATATCGCAAAAGAGTGCAGCGTTGGCGCGCAGCCATTCCTCGGAACGATTCCACCATGCAAAGCGCAGCAGCCAGGTGATGTCTTCCTCTGCATAGCGCATGCGAATCAGACGTGCGGGAACGCCTCCAACTACCGCGTAATCCGGAACGTCTCGCACCACCACCGCGCCGGCACCCACGATGGCGCCGTGGCCGATGCGGACACCGCCGGCAATCATCGCTCCGGCACCGATCCAGACATCGTTGCCGATGATCGTAGTGGTGTTCTCCTCAAAGAGCTCGCGATTGGCAAAGGTGGTACCGCACTGCCGCACGGTGGAAAAGAAAACCGGGCTGGTGCTGACGAAACCTCGCGAAGGGTGACTGGAAAGTCCGATGCGGCAATCGGGGCCGATGGAGCAGAAGCGCCCGATTTGGCAGCCACTGACCTGGGTGTTGCGGGCTACATAGCTGAAGCCGCCGATGGTGGAAGCGTAAATCTCAGCATGCTCGCAGACCTGCACCCAGGGCTCACACTTGCAGAGCAGTACGCGCGCCATGTATCCCTGGCGATAGTTACTGAAGTGCCGATGGTTGCTGGCGGCGTTCGCCAAATACTGCATGTAGATGGTCAGAGGGTTCTTGGCGCACGCCATCAAAGCTCGCGGAATCATCGCCAGTGCGTTGCTAATGTTCATCGCGTACCCCCTTTGTGAAATCCAGCCAACGACATCAGCTCGCGTAGATTATTCTGCACGCAATCGCTAAGAGTGTGGAAATACCACATCCGACGGATGATGGTATCGGCCAGCATCTTCTTTTCAAAAGGGGATGCGCTACTCATACGCACTTCCTAGGCGCTCATTCACAGTTGGAGGCGCGCATTTTAAGTTGCGTAGGAAGTGCGGTGCCAGTAGTGCCAGCGGTAGTATGAAGCAAAGCAACTGGGCAATGATGCTGCCGTAAACCACTCCGGGGATTCCGATGCGGCGGGTGAGCGCGATGGAGCAAAGGATGTTGACCACCGCCATGGCAGAGAAGCAGATGGCCTGAAAGCGAAGAATCTTGAGCCCATTCAGCAGGACGCTAAAGGTAACAGTAATGGACTGCAACGTCTGGCAGATAGCGAGGCCGATGAGCAGTGCTAGTGTGGGCACAACCTGGGGTCCGATCCAAATCCGTAAAATCAACCGGCCGGCGAAGACGAGCAGCAGGTTAGTGACAATGGAAAACGAAATAGCAAACAGAAGGGAGCGACGGAAGGTGCGGATCAGCCACTCGTGGTCGCCCTTGGCGGCGGCCTCGCTATAGGCCGGCCACAGAGGCATGATGATGAAGTTGAGCAGCACGCCGCAGAGCGAGAATAGGCGGGCGGTCAACGAGTACAGTGCCACTTTTTCTGCGCCCATGAAGTGCGCAATCACGATGCTGTCTGATTGGAAACCCACGGCTAGCGAAGTTTGCAGAATGAAGAACAGAATGCCCATGCTGAAGAGGCGGCGTGAGGTTTCCGCGTGCACATCGCGCAGGGTGGGCCGCAGCCAGGGGCGGTCCTTTCCAAACAGCCGGAGGGCGTTAAGTGCCAAGGCGAGCACGGGTGCGCCGGCGAAGCCCAGCACCAGCCAGGGCAGTCCCATGTGCAGATGCACGGATAACAGCACTGCCGCTAAGGCCAGCACACTGCCCAGCATGATCCACAGATTGGCCAGGTAGCCTTCCTGGTAGCCGTAGAGCACGCGCGTGCTGATACCGAGAGGCATATTGAAGGCAAAGCAGACCATCAGCACCAGGAAAGTCGGTCCCACGTCGTGCAGTGCATCTGGGGAAGTGACGCGGATGAGGGACGACCAGTGCAGATGGGGATAGACCAACAGGGTGATCAGCAGGATGACAGCTGCCACTGCGCTGAGCATGGCCGCCGCCGAGCCCACGTATTGCCGGACAGATTTGGTGTCACCGTGCCCATGGGCCTCTGCAATGAGGGTCATCAGACCGTTGCCGATGCCGAGATCTGCCGAGGAGAGCATGGTCACGGCGGCGGCGATGGTCATCCACATGCCATAACGCTCCATGCCAAGGTAGTGGATGGAGAGCGGAGCGGTGACAAGGATGGTGAGTACGGAAGCCATCTTGGCGCCTAGGGAGGCAAGCGATGTCCAAGCCGCGCGGCGATGGCGTACTTCGGCGCGCGCCTCTGGAGAGCCGGCAGCAAACTCCTGACGAAAAGGCAGAAGGCGCCGCCACGCGGACGCGCCAACTCCGTGCCCAACTTCAGCCTGGCCGGAATTCGCTTTCTGCTCTTCCATCAAACTCACTCCCTGGGCCTGTGCCAGCGACTGACCTTAATCTGGATGACCGCCAACAGGGCGGCGGAGATGTTCTGTTGGCAGCTTGGTGAAGCCGCCTGCGCTCCTGCCAAGTTAGAGGTGCGAGTAGATGGCGATACCGGTAGCTACCTGCACCGCGGCTTCAATGCCGCGATAACCCAGGTACTTGCCCTGGCTGGATGGCACGTAAAGGATGTCTCCGTCGCTCAGCGTCAAGTCGGGCAGCTTGTTTTGCAGCATGAGCTTGAGGTTGATGGCGTACTCCTCGCGGCCAACCTCGGTTTTGCGGATGAGGCGCGTGTGCTTGAGTGACGCCGTGCGGTTGCTGCCCTGAGCCAAAGCCACGGCCTGAAGTACCGTCAGGTGGCCGTTGTTTTCGATGAGATAGCCACCCGGGCGGGCCACGTCTCCGATGACGTACACCACGCCGGAGCGCGAGACGCTGACCGTATCGCCGGGGCGGATGTCCACGTCGTTCTTCACCGTGCCGGACTTGGGGTCGAACTGAGCAAATACCGGATCGCTCTTGCCATCACGGTGCGAGATGACGATGACGTGTCCGGCGTTGGTGGTGGCGCCACCGGCGGCGGCAATCAGGTCAAGCAGGTTGTGGCTGCCCAGCAGGGGATAGATACCGGGCGCGCGAACCTCGCCGCTGACGGTGACACCCTGCGTGGCGTATTCAAGGATGAAGATGCTGGCGTGCGGAGCCTTGAGGACGTCCAACTCGCGGAAGCGCTGCTCGATGGCCCCGGCGGCTTCCATGGCGGTAAGCCCGGCCACATGCACGCTGCCGGCGACGGGAATCAGTACGTCTCCTGTCTCGCTGACGCGGAGCTTGCCAGAAAACTCCGGCGTGTCAAAGACGGTCAGTTCGAGCAGGTCGCCGCTGGCAATATGCAAAGTACTTACCGCGGCCGGTTGCGGCATGGGCGCGGATTGTCCGCACAATGGGAGTGCGGCAAGCAGCAGGCAGACAAGCAGTGTCAGGACCGGAGCGAATGAGTGCGCCCGGCACAAACGGACATCAACGTGACGGATCATCAGTCCTGCTCCTTATTGTCGTCGTTGTAATAGCTGTTCATCTTCTTGCCGTAGTAGGAGCCACGCGCGTAGTAGTAGTTTTCCAGACTCAGGTTGACGCAGTTGAAGACGATTCCGACCAGGTTGGTCTTGGCGCGGCGTAGCAGGTCGCGTCCGCGGCGGACGGCCTTGCGACGGCTGACTCCACTGCGAACCACCAGAATTGTGCCATCGGCAATATGAGTCAACGCCAGCGAGTCCGCCACGCTGATGACCGGTGGCGTATCAATCACGATGCGGTCGAAGCGCTGCGACAGTTCCTGCAACATCTGCTGCATGCGGCGCGAACTGAGCAATTCGCTGGGATTTGGTGGATGAGGCCCCGCGGACATCATCTTAAGCTGGGGCAGTGAGGCCACCGGCGTCACCAAGGCTCGTTCGTCAAAGCCCTGTGTAAGCACGGTGCTGACACCGAAAGGAGATTGCGGCAAACCGAAGTGGTTGTGCATGGTGGAGCGGCGCAGGTCGGCATCAATCATCAGCACACTTTCACCGCGCTGCGCGAAGGCGATGCCGAGGTTGACCGAGACGGTGGTCTTGCCCTCGGCGGCCAGCAAGCTTACCACCGCAATCAGCTTTTGCTGGCGATCCGGGGAAGAGAGCAGCAGCGAGGTACGCAAGCCGCGGAAGGCCTCGGCGGCCTGCGAGTTGGGATGCTCGAGCATGACGGGAATCTTGGGCAGTTCGTCGCGCAGCTCGTCGTTACGTTTATGACTGCGCTGTAGCTTGCCGGAGTCAGGAATGTTGCAGAGGACGGGCAGGTTGGCCACGGCCTCCAACTCTTCCGAACTGCTTAGTGTGTCGTCCATTGACTCGACGATGTAGGCGAGCAGGACGCCAAGCAGGAGGCCGCCGAGCAGGCCGACCAGCAGGTTCAGGGAGCGCCGGGGCAACACGGGCCCGTTGGGCACCTCGGCCCGGTCAATGACACTGATGTAGGTCGAGTTCAGGCCAGCGGTCACACCTGCCAGCCGCAGCTTGAGCTGCAGGTTGTCATGCAGGTCGCGGCCGCTTTCCACATCATGCTTGAGCACGGCGTATTCAATAGCGTGCTGGTTGAGCTTGTAAGCCTCATTCTTCTGTTGCTCGAATTCGTTGCGCAAACCCTGCTCGGCCTTGGCCGAGGACTGATATTCGTCCTGCAGGCGCGTGCCGACGTTGGCGACTTCCTTCTGGATGGTGGCTTGCAGTTCCTTGAGCTGCGCCTGTGACTCGCGCAGGCGGGGATAGCCACTGCCGTATTTGGCGCTGAGCTGCGCAATCTGGGCGCGCAGGTCGGCTTCCTGCGTGCGCAGGGTTTGCAGGGTGGGAACCACGGTGGCGATGAACTCCGGGTTGCCGGTGGCGGCCAGGCGATAGCGGGCCTCCTTGACGATGCGGTCGGCCTCGGCTTCGGTCAATTGCTGATTGAGCAGCTTCAGACGGTCGACGATGATGTTGTCGTTCTCATCGGCGCCAATGACGTTGTGTTCCTTCTGGAAATCGGCCAGCTTGCGTTGAGAATCATCGGCCTTGGTCTGCAGGTCTTGCATTTGGCGGCTCAGCCAGTTGGAGACCTGCACCGTGCCCTGGTAGCGCGTTTCCAGGTTGCGCTCCATGTATTTTTCCACCAGGGTATTGGCCACCTGGGCGGAGAGCGCGGCATCGCGGCTGCGGAAGTACACCTCAACCACCTGGGTGCTGGGAATGGCGCGAACCTTGAGCGATTGCAGGAAGATGGACACCATCATCTGGCGCTGACGGTTGGTGGGCTGCTTGTCGGCCGGGATCAACTGATTACGGTCAAGGAAGGCGGGATTCTGCGCTAGGTTGAGTGTGTCAATCACTCGGGATGCGACAGTGGCGCTCTCAATGATGCGCACCTCGGTCAACAGGCGTCCGCCGCCTTCATCGGAGCCGAGCTTTTCATTAATCAGGTCTTCCAAGCCCGGGCTGGAGGAGCGGCCCGGATCAATCTGCAGGGTGACTCTGCTTTCATACACCTTGGGAGTCAGCGCTGTGTAGAGCACAGACGCGGCAAACACCAGCAGGGTTGTAATCAGGATGAGCCACTTGTGCTTAAAAAGGGCACGGTGTATGTCTGTGAGTGAAATCTCGTTTTCGGGGTCCTGGTCCGGGCTGGGAGTCCAACGCAGCGACTCAGCCAAAGCTCCGTCCTCTTGCTTCATTCCACTCATTCCTTGCTCCTAAATAAACGCAATTCCCGCCGGCGCATCTCCGGCACGGAGCCGGAGCAAGAATCGAAAGCCCAGGTTTCAGGAAGATATTGGGCCGGTGGATGGGCTACTCGACCCACCGTGGCACATGCAATCGCGCCTCTGTCCATCCCAGGAAAGCAGCTTCCGGCTAAAGTTCACAATCCTTGGAATTTGTATTCATTATACGTCATGGGCCGCAGCCCCCGCCAAGTGGGGAAAGTGATTTATCCACCGTCACTTGCGAACAGGGCAGAGGGTAAATTCATAGCCGGTAAAAGTGCTTTAGCGGTGCGTTTGCCTGGGAGTGTAGCGAATGCCTGCCCAGCCGCTGACGTCGTAACGCGGCGCACGCGTACCAGTGAGTTGGTAAAAGATGTAACGCTCCGACTGTATGCCAAGCTCCAGGTCGTATTGCTTCCGCAAATGCAGGTTGCCAACGGCCTTCAGGTCACTCTGGGTGCCGCCGCCGAAGAAGGTGCGGGGCACATAGCGGTCGCGGAAGCTGACCTGCACGGTGCTGCGCGGATTGAACCAGTAAGTCGTCCACACCTGCCACTGGACGCCGGCGCGGCCGGTCACGTCGCCAATGATGAGTCCCTTATTGGTGTAGCCGTCGCGGTAGTCTTCCTTCCAGTAGTTAAAGAAGTCAGGTAGCGAGCTATCCAGACCGACGGTGTAGGAGCCTTCCATGCGCAGGTCCATGTGGGAGAGGCGCCCCGGCATGCGGGCAAAGTAGAGTCCGGGGTGGAAGGCCGAGCGGTGCGGCGAAGCCAGCGGAGAAGGATCGTCGTCGGCGTAACTATCGGTATAAAGCGTGACGGGAATGCGCGGCAGCTTCCAACTGAAATCGAGGCCGCCCTGGCGCGAGCCGGGATTGTTCTGCGGCAGGTAGGTCGCGTTGTTGTCGCCCACGCTGAAGTAGCTATCCCACAGGCGTTTGAAGCTCAATGGGTAATCCACGCCGAGAAAGACGACGGTGCGGGTAAAGCCGATCTCCAGATTGCGAACCGGCTGAAAGGTGACCTTCTCGCCGTGAATCCAAGCCTGCGGCTCCGCCACATGCTGCTGCAACTTGCCGTAGAACATATCCAGGCGGGCGTTGCCGAGCAGCGGAAGATGATAGGGCACATCGTTGGTCAGGCGCGCCATCCACACGGGTTCTGCGTTGTTGGTCTCGTGGAAGGCGCCGCCAAGGGCAGGCCCCCACCACAGGCTCTGCTTGCCGAAGATGCCGGTCCAATGGCGTCCCCAGCTTGCGCCGACGTAGGTATCCAATAGGCGGGGAGTGTTTTGCGCGGGGCCACCCTGGGTCAGCACCTTGTTGGGAGTCACGCTGTCTTCTGCGGCCATGGCGGCCACGGCGGCGGCTGATGGCGCGGCCAGGCTGGCGGCATGCTGATATTCGCCACGCATGTAGATCATGCCGGCGCGGTACTGCGCGTAGCCGCTGGCTCCGGCGATGGCGTTGAAGCCCTCGCCGTAGGGTCGGCCAAAATCGTTCACCAGTGTTTGGCCAATGTGATAACTGTCGCGAAGCGGGGCCCCGGCGATCTGCGTGGTGCGGGCGTAAAGCGATTCGCGGACTTCCTTCTCCGGTTCGCTGTTGAGTTCGGCGGAGAACTCGCGCTCCAGCTCCTTTTGCAGGGCCGTGGCCTCGGGATTGTGATCGTATTCGCGGGCGCGCTCGAGGAAGCGGGCAAACTGCTGGCGCGTCCAGGGACGCATGCCGAGTACCTCATTGGGAGTACCGGTCAGCACGGCCAGGCGCTCCGCCGCCGGATAGGCCCAGTGATCCACCGGAACATAGACCGACGCGGTATGCGCCAGGGCAGGCACGCATAGCAGCACCGCCAGCAGCATCCATGCACTGGCACGGAGCATGTTCGTAACGTGAGGCGTACGGGCGTGGGCTGCATCGCACATCAGGCCGGAACCTTCTTCTCCGCGCGGACATGGGTCATGACGGCAGGCAGAACAACGGGGCGGCCGCGCAGAAGAACCGCACCCCGAAGGCACTGGAATGCCTGCTTGAAAGTGATGCTATCACAGCTCTTTCTAGCGAAGATGTAACACACGGTGCCTATGCGCTGCTGCTGGTGGTGGGGTAGAATTCAGATACTTCCGCTGATCTCCGGAGAGCAACTGTGATGCCGCAAAATGGCGCAGAGTCAGACCGCACCACAGGGGCTGTCCCGGCCACCATCTGTGTGGACCTGGACGGCACGCTGATTGCCACGGACCTGCTGTGGGAGAGCCTGCTGGAGGCCTTGAAGCGGCATCCCTGGCGGCTGCTGGCGCTGCCCCTGTGGCTGGCGCGTGGACGGGCCTATTTGAAGCAGAAGCTGGCCGAGGCCGGGCCGGTGGATCCGCGTTATTTGCCTTATCGAGAAGATGTGCTGCGTGCGATTGAGCAACTGCGGCTGGATGGCGCCGAGCGCGTTGTTTTGGCAACGGCCTCTCATGAGCGGCTGGTGCTGCCCGTAGCGGAGCATCTGGGCCTGTTTGACGATGTGCTGGCCACCACAGACGAGCGCAATCTGAAAGGGTTGAGCAAGGCCGAAGTGCTGCAACAGCGCTACGGCGATGACATTCTCTACATCGGCGACCACGCGGCCGACCTAGCGGTGTGGGCCAAGTGCAAGGCGGCTATTGTCGTGGGCAGCCAGCGGCTGGCCGAGCGCGCCGCGCGGGTGACCCAGGTACGCGAGCGCATTGCCACCACAACGGCGACGCCGCATGATTATTGGCGCGCGCTGCGTCCACACCACTGGAGCAAGAACGTTTTACTCTTGCTACCCCTGGTGCTGGCGCACCGCTGGCAACCGGAGGCATGGCTGCGCACATTGGCCGGCATGGCACTGTTCGGGCTGGCGGCCTCGGCGATTTACATTCTCAACGATCTGCTCGACCTGCCCAGCGACCGCAAGCATCCCTGGAAGCGGCAGCGTCCGTTTGCCGCAGGAAGGCTCTCCATTGCATCGGGCGTGATGATGGCACCGCTGCTGCTGCTGTGCGGCATTGGCGGTGGCGTGATGTGGCTGGGATGGCGATTTGGCGCGGCAGTGGCTTTCTACTGCGTGCTCTCGCTGACATATTCCATGCTGCTGAAGCGCAAGCCGCTGGCGGATGTTTTCGTGCTCACCAGCTTTTACGGGATTCGCATCATCACCGGCGCGCTGATTACGCGCACCCCGCTCTCGAGCTGGTTCCTCATCTTCTCCATGTTCTTCTTCTTCAGCCTGGCGCTGGCCAAGCGTTACAGCGAATTACATCATGCTCATGAGCTGGTGAAGGCGGGTAACAGCGGGCGTGGGTATCGCGCAGAGGATCAACCGTTGCTGGCCATGATGGGCGTAACCAGCGGATTCGCGGCGATCATCGTCTTCAGCTTTTACACCCGCAGCCCGGAAGTCTCAGGCTTGTATCCGCATCCCGGGGCGCTGATGCTGATCGCTCCGCTGCTGCTGTACTGGCTGATGCGAGTGTGGATGCGCGCCGGACGCGGCGAGCTGAAAGAAGATCCGGTCACCCTGGCGCTCAGCGACCCGATGAGCTACATGGTTGGCGTGGCCTGCATGTTCTGCATCCTGCTCACGTTCTTATGGCGGTAGTGAATCAATCAATCGAATTTATAGATGGCAGGGAAGGACTCATACGGAATGAATAGCGGGAATCACGAAGATCCGGCGCAGGACACCAGCTATCGCAGTTGGGGCAACTACCCACGGGCGTCGCACAAGAAGATTCTGCGGCCATCGTGGATGGATGAGATTACCGGCGCGACGCTCAGGGAGAACGCTCCGCTACTGGCCTATGGGCTGGGGCGCAGCTACGGCGACAGTTGCCTGAACGATGGCGGCACCCTGCTCGACTGCCGCGGCCTGGATCGCATTCTTGAGTTTGACGTGGAGCAGGGAAGAATCGTCTGCGAGGCAGGCGTTTCACTGGGCGAGATTCTGCTGGTTGCGGTGCCGCGCGGATGGTTTCTGCCGGTGACTCCGGGGACGAAGATTGTGACGCTGGCCGGCGCCATCGCCAACGACGTGCATGGCAAGAATCATCATGTGGAAGGCACCATCGGCTGCCACGTGGAGCGCTTCGAACTGGTGCGCTCGACGGGCGAGGCCGTGATCTGCTCGCGCACGGAGAACGCCGAACTGTTTGCGGCGACCATCGGCGGCATGGGGCTAACGGGCATCATTCCATGGGCCGAGCTGCGGTTGAAGAAGATTGAAAGCTCGCTGATTGAGATGGACACCGTCGCCTTCAACACCTTTGAGGACTTCACCCGCCTTAGCAGCGACGAAGAGGGCGCGCGATACGAGTACACCGTGGGCTGGGTGGACTGCCTGAGCGGACGCAAGACGCGCGGCATCTTCATGCGCGGCAATCACGCCACCACGGGCGGGCTGCATACGCATCCGGAAAAGATCAAGCTCAACGTGCCGTTCAACCTTCCGGGCTTTACGCTGAACCCGCTGACCATTCGCGCGTTCAATACGCTGTATTACGCCATGGGCAAGGCCAAGGGCGGACACTCGCAGGTTCCGTACGATCCATTCTTCTATCCGCTGGACAAGGTGAACAACTGGAACCGCATCTACGGCGAGGGCGGATTCACGCAGTACCAGTGCGTGGTGCCGGAGACGGAGGTTGCTGCCTTCCAGGAGATTCTTGAGCGCATTGCGCACGGCGGCCAGGGCTCGTTCCTCGGTGTCATTAAGAAGTTCGGCAACGTGCCTTCACCGGGGATGATGAGCTTTCCGCGTCCCGGGCTGACGCTGGCATTGGATTTTCCGTTCCGTGGCGAAAAGACGTTGCGGCTGTTCAGCGAGCTGGATGAGGTGGTTGCGGCCGCGAAGGGTGCGCTCTACCCGGCAAAGGACCCGCGCATGAGTCCGCGGATGTTCCGGCTCAGCTATCCACGGCTGGAGGAGTTCCGCAAGTACGTGGACCCGGCGCTGAGTTCCAGCTTCTGGCGCAGAGTGGCGGAGGTGGCGCGATGAGCGAAGGATTGATCATTCTGGGTGCGACCTCGAAGATTGCGCAGGAGGTGGGCAGGGTTGCCGCCCGCCATGGCCGTGAGTTGCTGCTGGTGGCGCGCAGCGTTGAGCGGGCCGAGGCCGTCGCAGGCGACTTGCGTGCGCGTGGTGCTTCCAAGGTAACTGTGATCGCCGCCGATTTGGCCGACATCAGCACACATTTTTCTCTATGGGAGCAGATTGAAGCCGATATGCCGGACGCCGCCGAGGTGCTGCTGGCCTACGGATCGCTCAGCGACCAGGCGCGCGCCGATAATGACATTGACTACACGCTGAGTGAACTGAACACGAACTTTACCAGTGCGGCCAGTTTGCTCATGCATGCGGCTGAGCAGCTAGAAGCGCGCAAGAAGGGCGTGCTCGCGGTAATCACCAGTGTGGCGGGCGACCGTGCACGGCGTTCCAACTACGTCTATGGCACGGCCAAGGGCGCGCTGACTTTGTTTGCGCAGGGTTTGCGCGCGCGGCTGTTTGCCAGCGGCGTGCGGGTGCTCACCATCAAGCCCGGCCCGGTGGATACGCCGATGATCGCGCACATGAAAAAAGGCCTGCTGACGGCCACTCCACAGGCGGTTGCCGCGGCCATATACCGCGACATGGAGAACGGCTCGGCAGACGTGATCTACGTCCCCGGCTATTGGTGGCTGATCATGGCCATCATCAAGGCCATCCCGGAGAAGGTGGCAAAGAAGCTGAAGTTCTAGGAGTGTGAGCGTGATTCCAGCAAATCATGAGGGCAGGCAGCGCGGCTGGCTGGTTCCACTGCTTTTGATCAGCATTGCCGCTCTGGGAACGTGGGTGAGCGGGCACCGTGTAGATTTAGGGGCTCCGGTCTTCAACCTCGGATTCGGCTTTGGTCCGGTGGTGCAAGCGCTGCTGTCGCAGCATCGTTATGGCGTCGTGGATGGACATTATGGCTGGTGGAGCTACGCCTGCCGGATGCCACTGATTCCACTTTTTGCCGTGCTGGTAGCCCTCGTCTTTTCCGGTGGCATCAAGGTCTTCTGGCTGGTCAAGAATCTGCTGCTTTGGTCGCTATGGATTTATGCACTGCTGCGGTTGCGCAAGAGCTTTGCCCTGGCTGACCACTGGGTTCTGCTGGCCGCTGCCGTGATTCTGTTCGTCCCCTACAACCTGAACATCGCCTGCCAAATGGATATTGAGGAAGGATACTTGGTGGCGTTGCTGGGGCTGCTCTATGTGCTCCTGGTCACCGGGCGCAGCCGCTGGGATTTTGCCGCCCTGGGCGCGCTGGTTGCCGCCATTTATCTGGCCAAGAGCTCGATGTTTCTGGTCTGTGGTGTGGCCGTGCTGTGGGTGCTTGTAGCCATGTGGAAGAAGGATCGATTGGCGGCGATTCTTCCTGGCGTGCTGCTGGCCGCGGCCATCCTCGGATGGGGAGGTTTCATCCATGCCCGCACCGGGGTCTTCGCCGTCGGCGCCGACGCCTCCTCATGGAACGGCGGGAATTACTACAAGGGCAATAACGCTAAAGTGCCGGCGCTATATCCGCGCATCACACTGGACACGCTGGATTCGACGGGGTTTCTGTTGCCAACGACCGAGGTAAAGAATGAGTGGGAGTTAAACCACGCACAGATGGCAATGGGACGGAAGTATATGATGTCTCATCCGGGGCAGACCCTGCGTATGGACGCCATCAAGTTATGGGTTGCCTGCTGCGATCTGCGTGAGTCCCCTGAGCACACGCCGGGACACACACGGCCCATGGTCATGATGAGTAATGGAGTGAATCATTTGCTCTTTGACATTGTGGCGCTGCTGGCCTGTGTTCATATCCTGCGTCGGCGTGGCAGTCAGGCGGAGTGGCTCTTCCTGCTGCTGGTGTCCGCGTATCTGGCGCCATACTTCACTGGCTTTCTTTACATGCGGCACATGGTTCCGCTGTATGGACTGGCGGCTATTCTGCTTGCCCTGCAACTGTCCGCGAAAACACAAAGCCCGGCAGATGGAGAGCAAGTTTAGCTTTTGCCATAACCCGGCAATATTCTCTATACGATGATGCCCATCCCGCCGGGATGGGCTTTTCATTGTGCTTAGCTTGGCGGAATGGGCTGCTCCTGCTCGTCGCTCTGTGCCAGCAGGTTGCGTATCGCCCCGACAAGCCGCTCCACGGGGAAGGGTTTTTGCAGATAGCTGATACTACCTCCCGGCAGCTTGTTAAAGACGCCAATCTCCTGGCTGAAGCCGCTGATGAGCACGATGGGCAGCTCTGGTTTGCGTGCGCGCAGCAGTGTAGCCAACTCCACGCCATCCAGTTGCGGCATCAGGATGTCGCTGACCAGCACATGGTGGCGCGCGGCGTCGAACATCTCCAGCGCCTCCTGTCCGTTGCGCGTTGCATCCACGCTGAAGCCGGCGTGGCGCAACCCGTGGCTGAGCAGCTTATTCACAATCGGGTCGTCCTCTGCCAGCAACACACACGGAGACTGATGCGGAGCCGATGGTTGCATCCTCCTGCCGGCCCTTTGCTGTGCCACCGGCAGGTAGATGTGGAAGCTGGTGCCCTTGCCGGGCTGGCTGGAGCACTCGATGCGGCCTTTGCTCTGCGCAATGATGCCATGCACGGTGGAGAGGCCCAGCCCGGTGGTGAGAGGCGTCTCCTTGGTGGAAAAGAACGGCTCAAAGATGTGATGCAGCGTGCTGTCGTCCATGCCGCGTCCGTTGTCGCTGACGCTGAGCCGAACCATGGAACGGCGCGGTCTGTTCGCTGCGGACGTCTCTTCCATGCACGCCGCGTAGGTGCTGAGGGTGAGCACGCCACCACCAGGCATGGCCTCGCGCGCGTTGTCGGCCAGGTGCATCAGCACCAGCGTCAACTGCTCGGGATCGATAAATACATGCTCGATTGAAGGCTCCAGGCGCAGTTCAACGTTGACCTTTACGCCGACGCTGCGCCGCAACAGGGGAAGGGCATGGCGCAGGCAGTCGTTCAAATCCACCGCCCGCGGCTGCAGCACCTGGCGGCGGCTGAAGGCCAAAAGCTGGTGGGTGACCTGGGCGGCGCGCGCGGTTTGCCGCAGTATGTCGCGCAGCAGCCCGTCCATCTCCGGCGTAAGCGACTGTTGCAGGCCAAGCTCGCAACTCAGGCTGATGGATTGCGTGATGTTATTGAAGTCGTGCGCCACGCCACCGGCCAGCCTTCCAACGGCCTCCATGCGATGCGCGTGGTTCAGGGTCTCTTCCAGTTCGCGCTGGCGGGTCACGTCCAGCAGATAGCTTTGCAGGTAGCGTTCACCGCTGAATGGATCGGTCCACAGGTAGCCGGAGATGCGGGTGTGCACAATGCCTCCGCCACGCTGGCGGAACTGAGCGGCAAAATCACGCACGCTGCCATTCTCCTCCAGCGCCGCCAAAAAGCGGTCACGCTCACCGGGGATGGCGTAGAGTTCCGGTGTCGGTAAGGCGCAGAGCTCCTCCAGGGTGTATCCCAGGGTGCACAGCACGGCCGGGTTGGCCTGCTCAATTCGGCTGCGCCTGATGTTAAAGAGCACAATGCCGAAGGGGCATTCCTCCACCAGTGAGCGGTGGATGCCATCCGGATTGTGTGCTTTCGCCATACCGTTGCCTCACAGGAGTTGACGGAGGCGGCAGGCGTGGCACTGAAGTGGGGAAGGCAGAATTACGGCTGCGTTGTTGCCGTTGCGGACCAACCCAAAATGGGAGGCGCGTCAGCCGCGCGCCAGAACCCTGCGGATATCATCCAGTAAAACAGGAAGTTCGGCGGCGGCCTGCGGGCTGGCTCCAAAGCGGGCACGCTGGTAGGCCGCGGTGAAGCGCAACACGGCATCCTGCAGATCGGCATCCGGGATGGCGCTGGCGAATTCCGTTGGAGTCTGCGCCTCGGCCCGGTGATAGCCCCTGCGGGCCAGCCGGCGCGCCATGCGCTGGTAGTAGAGTGTCGAGGCCGCCAGCGGCGAGCGCCGCACCGAACTCCGCCGCCACTGTTGCCGCAACCGGAATAACACAAAGGGCGCGGCCAGCAGCAGCGCCACAACCAGTGCCTTGACCGCAGGACGCACCAGCCGCTGCGGATCATGCGTTGCGGCGCGATGCACGGCCCTGGCCGAATCCATCATGCCCTGGTAGCGCAGATGTGCCCACAGGCGGATGCGGGCCATGCGGCTGCGCGTGGCACGCGTGCCGGCCACGCTCAGGGTCTGCTGGTGCGCGGCGTCGTAGTTGACCACCCACTCGCGCCAAAACTCGCGGGCGGCGTCCAGGTAGAGTTGGCTGCGCGACCATGCCGTCATGGCCGGTGCGTCGGAGGCCGGCGTGGGGTCGAAGGTCGTCCAGCCGGCGCCGGGGATGTAGGCCTCCACCCAGGAGTGGGCGTCGCGGGCGCGTACGATGTAGGTCGAGTTCACCTGGTTAAACTGCGCGCCGCGAAAGCCGGTGATGACCCGCGAGGGGATTCCCAGGGTGCGCAGCATGACGGCCATGCTGCTGGCAAAGTATTCGCAGTGGCCGCGGCGGCGGTGGAAGAGGAAGTCGGCCAGCGGATCGTCGGGCGGCTCGCTGGGCAGTTGCAGCGTGTAGCCGAACTGCGTCGTCAGGTAGCGCTCAACGGCCGCCGCGCGCCGGTAGGCTCCGGTTTCGTTTCCCGCCACCTTGCGCGCCAGGGCGGGAATGCGCGGATCCAGTTTCTCCGGCAATTGCAGATAGCGCGCGGGCATGCCGGGTGGAAGCTCGCCGCGCAGCGCAGTTAAATCCACGGGGCGCGGCTGTGAAATATCGCTGACCCCTTCGTAGATGCTCACCGTGCGCTCACGATCCAGATTGTGGAAGGTCTGATCGTCGTCGATGCCAATCTCACGGAAGGAGCCGAAGATGGCCTGCGCCGAGGGGATGGTAAAGATGACGGTGGTGTTGAGCGGCTCCATCAGCATGCGGTAATGGACGCTCACCTGCCGTGTGCCGCGGGCTACGCGAATCTCCTCGTGGCGCTCCGGACTGGCAGGGCGCGCCGTTAGCTGAAAGACCCTGCCATAGCTTTGCGCCATCATCCGGCTGCTGTGCTGGGGGTTGGTCCATTGCCGCCCATCGAATAGGCTGAGCACGGCGCCGCGCAGCCGCAGGCTGCTCTCGTCCAACTGGCTGCCCTCAATGCGCAGGTGCGCCACCACCTCGCTGGATTGTTGGATGCGTCCGATTTCGCCCAGGTTCACCGTGTCGGAAAAGCCGGTGGAGATCGTGTCACTTTTCACATAGCGCGACAGGTATCCGCCGGTGATGCGCGGCATGAAGAAGAAAAGCACCACGGCGCTGGCCAGGATAGCCAGCACCATCACGCCCGTGGTGCGCGCCAGGGCCAGCGAGAGCCTCTGCAAGGGCGTAACCGCACGTCGGCGGGTGCGGCGTCCGGGCAGCAGCAGATGGGCGGCGTTGCTGGCTGTAATGGCAGAGCGGCGCATCTCCAGGGCCATGAAACAGAAGACGGCCAGCACAATAAACAGCGCAAAAGCCGCCAGAAAGGCCGAATCCACGGTCAGGATGGCCGCCGACAGCACCATCAGAAAGCTGAGCACCGCCAGGTACACGTAGTCGCGCTCGCGCTCCACGTTAAAGAGCTTGACGCACATGCCGAACAAAACCAGGTGGACCGCCGGGGTTACAAAGTCACGCCCGGAGAGGAAAAAGAAGTCCACGAAGAACAGCGCAACATACACCACGGCCAGCCAACTGGTGACGCGCGGCGGAATGGTAAAAGTGATATCGCGCAGCAGAAGAAACGCACGCAGGCCCAGGGCCGTGAAGACAAAGACGATGCTCAGGGCGTCCAGCTTGCCCGTGCTTGCCAGGGTGGCAAAGCCGGTGACCACCAGCAGAAAAAGAGAGGTCTGGAAGAGCCGCTCAATCTCCGCCGGAGCCCTGCGAAGTGTTTGCACCTGCGCCATCTGTACCACAGTATAGAGGAGGCCCGGAAAGGGCGCGATGCCATTGGCCGCAAAGGGTTTTCCACGCTTGCTGGATGTAGCCGAACTGCGAGCATGATAATATCGAATCTGGTCGGACATCGGTCTTACGCGATGAAGCCCCGCCAACCCCGCCAGGTCCGGAAGGAAGCAACGGCAACGGGTCGCTTCCTGCGCAGTGAGGTGCCGATGTCCGGCTTTATCATTTTGGAAAGCCCCACCCCACCACTCTTCCCGATTTGAAAATCCCTCCCAGCTTGAAATTCAATCCCCAGGCACTCTGCACTTTCCGCCTGCGCATCTGCGCTCCATCAGCAATGCTCTAGAGGTGCGCGATGCTCCTCCCCCAAACGGAGCAGCCGCCGGGAGAGCTACGCCATGCAGACTGAAAGCTTTTACGAAGTGCGGGAAGGCCTGCCCGAAGAGCCCGTGGCGGCACAGGCGGCGCTGCACGCCATGCAGGAGCGTGCCGCGAGGGTGCGCCATTATCGCCCCAGACCCTCTCCGGAAGGCTTTGCCATGCGTGGCTTGATGCTGATCCTGCCGGTTTCACTGGCCCTGTGGTGCGCCATTGGACTGGCCGTTTGGGCATGGGTGAAATAGTTACGGACATGGAAGCCGCTCCCTCTGCCAATCCGGCTTCCGCCTTATCAGCCGCACCCCCGGCCGTCGCATCGTTGGCCACCCCCGGCGAGTTTCGCTACCTGGCGCGGCAGCCCATCCTGGATGCCACGCAGGAGCTGTACGCCTACGAACTGCTCTTCCGCGCCGATGCCGGCAAGACGGTAAACACGGTCAGCTGCGAGGTGGCGACGCAATCCACCTTCGATCTCTCTCTCCTGCTCGGCACCGTTTCCTTTACTGAGGGCTATCCGGCATTTATCAACTGCACGCGACAGGCGCTGTGCAGTGGCGTGGCCTACACGCTGCCACATGAGCTTGTGGTTATCGAGGTGCTGGAAGACGTTCCGGCCGACGCCGAGGTGATTGCCGCCTGCCGCGGGCTGAAGGAAGCAGGCTACATGCTGGCCCTCGACGATGTGGTAAGCCCGGAGGACCGTCCGGAGTTGCTGGCCCTGACTGACATCGTCAAAGTGGATTTTCTACTGACCAGCGAGGCCCAGCAGCGCGAACTGGCGCGCCAGTTGGGGAGCCACGTGCGCCTGCTGGCGGAAAAAGTGGAGACGCACGAGCAGTTCCATGCCGCCCGAGCCATGGGCTACACGCTCTTCCAGGGCTACTTCTTCTGCCGTCCTCAGACCATGCAGGCGCGCGACCTGCCCAGCGCGCACCTCGGCTACATGGAGATCCTGCGCCGCGCCTATGAATATGAGCTGGATATTCCCGCCCTGGCCAACGCCATCCGCGAGGAGCCGGCGCTGATGTACCGCTTGTTGCGCTATCTCAATTCGGCGGCCTTTGGCGTGTGCGCAGTCAGCTCCATCGTGCAGGCGCTCAACCTGCTGGGGCGCGACGAAATTCGCAAGTGGGTCAGCATGGTCACGGCCATCAGCCTGGCCGGCCCGCGCTCACGCGAGCTCATTCGCATTGCGCTGACCCGTGCCCGCTTTTGCGAGCAGGTGGCCCGCCATCTGGGCGAGCGCCCCACGGAGTTCTTTCTTGCCGGCCTGTTTTCGCTGTTGGAGGCCATCCTCGATCGGCCCATGGCGCAGATTGTGGAGCATGTGCCGATCTCCTCAGCCTGCCGTGCGGCGCTGGCCGGGGAGGACAACCCTCCCGGGCTGGCCCTGCGGCTGTGTACGGCCGTCGGGCGCGGCCATTGGGAGGAAATTCCCGGGCTTTGCATTAGGCTGGGCTGCACCGAGCAGCAGGCATGGGAGTGGCAGAACAACGCGCATCACTGGGTGGTGGAGATGATGCAGCGCCGCGGCCTTAGCTGAGTGAACCTGTAAATTTCACAAAAACAAAGGCCCCATCCCGCAGGATGGGGCCTTGCTTTGCATGACACTATTTTCCGCACAGCCACGTTACTTCTGCGGCGGCACCAGTTCGTCGGCCAGCGGTTGCGCGTTGTAGATTTTGCGCAGCGCCTCGATGACGCCGCGCGTATCGGTCAGCACGCTGCGGCCAATCTCCTCTTCAAACTGGAAGTTCCACGGCAGTGACTGGATGTTGCCGTCAAAGAGGATGCCGATCACCTCGCCCTTGCGGTTCACCACCGGAGAGCCGGAGTTGCCGCCGATGCTGTCTCCCGTGTTGACCGTGTCGAGCACGGTGTTCAGGTTGAGCTTATTGGTCTGGCTGTCTTTGGCGCGGTGATAGCTGGCGGGCAGGGCATAGGGAGCCTTGCCGCCGTGTGCCGCCTCGTGCTCAAAGGCTCCGCGGAAGGTGGTGAAGTAAGGCACCCGCTTGCCGTTCTCGGTGTAGCTCTTCACGGCTCCATAGCTGAGGCGCAAGGTGCCGGTGGCGTCGGGCGCGGCGTCCATGCCGTAGAGGGCGAAGCGGGCCTTTGCCACCAACGCGCCGTTGCGGCGCACCACGGCATCCACGCGGTCTTCCACGTCCTTGCGGGTTGTGCGCGTGATGGGATCAATCTGGCGTAGCAGTTGAATCATCGGGTCGGCAGCGGCTTCGATGGCCACCTGCCCGCCCTGGTAGAGCTCCCAGCGGAAGGCGGGATCGTCAAGGTGGCTGCCGTTAATCAGTTCGGCGGCGCGCTCGGCCGGTGACTTGCCGGCCAGCACGGTGCGGGCAAAGTCGCTGTCCCCGCCGAGGTTATCGGCAATCGCCTGCAGGCTGAGCGTGAGCTGCCGCACCTCCAGCGCCCTCGACATCGGCGCCTTCGACTTCAGCGAGTTTTCGATGCTGGGGATGTTCTGCTGTTGGTAGCCGCGCAACCGCTGTCCGCTGGGCTTGGGCAGTTCGGCGGCCAGGCGGACCAGGGTGCGCGCGTATCCGGCAAAGCTGCCACCCAGCGCGGTGTCGCTCTGCCAGTTGATGCGCTTGAAGTTTTCGCGCTGCCACTGCATGGCCGCGGCAATCTCATCCCATGCCTTGGCGGAATCCTTCAGCTTGGGGTTAGTGGCCACGGCCTTCAGCAGCTTGTCCTCCTCGGCCTTTTTACGCGCAATGTTCGCCGGGTCGTTCAGTCCCTGGTTGTATCCGGTGATGGCCTTGTAGCTGTTCTGCGCGCCAAACAGCACGCGTTCGGCGGCCCGGGCGTTCTCCGGAGACTCCGCGCTGAAGGCCAGCAGCATGTCGATATTCTGCTTCAAGGTCTTCAAGCGCGTGGGGTAGGCCAGGTCGCGCAGATAGCTGAGCTGCGCGGTGGTCAACTGCCTTCCCGTCGAGCCAGGATGGCCACTGATGAAGATCAGTTCGCCTTCTTTCACGCCCTCTGTCGAAAACTTCAGGTAGTCGTCCACATGGATTGGCTTGCCGTTCTCATAAACGCGGAAGAAGGTGATGTCCAGGTCGTAGCGCGGATAGGTGAAGTTGTCGGGATCACCGCCAAAGAAGGCGGCATCAAACTCCGGCGCCATGACCAGGCGCACGTCGGTGTACTTCTTATACTTGTACAGGTGGTACAGGCCGCCGGAATAGAGCGTGACGGTCTCACAGCGGATGTTGTGGGCGGTGTCGGAGCAGGCTGCCTCCAGGGTGGATATGGCCTTGCGCTGTGCCTCGCCGGCGTCGGCGTCGCTCATGCCGGGCTGGGCTGCCTGCTGCACCTCGGCCGTGATGTCGCGGATCTCCAGCAGGTTCTGCACCTCCAGGCCCGGGCACGGCGGCTCAGCGTCGCGCGATGTGGCATAGAAGCCCTCGTTCATGTAGTCATGCACGGCGGTGCTGATGTTATGCACGCAGCCGGCGCCGACGTGATGGTTGGTAAAGACCAGTCCATCCGGGCTGACAAAGCTGGCCGAGGCTCCCATACGCACGCTGGAAAGGCGCAGGTGGTCAAGAAATGGCTGAGTGACGGCGAACTTGTAGCGCGCCTTTACCTTGGCCGCCGGAAAGGCGTTATACAGCCACATGCCCTCATCGGCCAGGGCGCTGACGGCGGAAAAAAGAAGGGCAAAAAGCAGAAAGTAGCGGCGAAGTGCGGCAATACTCGTCATGTAGGGCAATCTCCGGCTCCGGCAAAGCGCGGCCTTGGGCGCGCGTGGAGGCCGTGGGAATGTTACGACCCCGCGCCCCGGCGAGGCAACCACCCCGTGAGCCCATTTGTCCCGTAAAAATAAGAGGCTACCGGGAATGCCATGTGATATAACATTCCGTTCCACTATAAATGCTGTTCCCCCGTGCGATGGCACACGGAGGGAAGCGGATTAGCAGGCGTGTCTCCGCATTTTTTCTAACAACGATCTGAATCCTGAGAGGGACTGATGTCCACTACAACACCTGCATCCCGTGGCCTCGAAGATATCGTGGCCGGCGTATCAGCCATTACTTACATTGACGGCGAAAATGGCGTCCTTGCCTACCGCGGCATCGACATTCATGAACTGGCCGACAATGCGACCTTCGAGGAAGTTACCTACCTGCTCTGGCACGGTCGTCTGCCCAATCGCAGCGAACTGGCCGACTTTACCCTGCAACTGGCGCGCGAGCGCAAGCTCGACGCCCAGATCATCAGCCTGCTGCGCCAGGCGCCGCGCCACGCCCTGCCCATGGACGTGCTGCGCAGCATCGTCAGTTCGCTCTCTTTCTTTGATCCCGAAGAGACGGTGAACACCAAGGACGCCAACTATCACAAGGCGATGCGCCTGTTCTCGCAGATTGCGATGATCGTGGCCAGCTACGACCGCATCCGTAAGGGCCTGCCGCTGATCGAGCCCGACCGCTCGCTCTCGCACTCCGGCAACTTCCTGCTGATGCTCAACGGCGAGCGCCCCAGTGAGACGGCCATCCGAGCCCTGGATATTTCGCTCATTCTGAGCGCCGACCACGAGTGGAACGCATCCACCTTTGCCGCCCGTGTCGTGGCCGCCACGCTCAGTGACATGCACTCGGCCATCACCGCCGGCATAGGAGCCCTGAAGGGACCGCTGCACGGCGGAGCCAACGAGGCGGTCTTCAAGATTCTGATTGAGATCGATCAGAACGGAGCCGATCCGGTGGAGTACATCAAGGGCATGCTGGCGCAAAAGGCCAAGGTGCCCGGCTTCGGCCATCGCGTGTACACCACCGAGGACCCCCGCGCCACCCACCTGCGCCGCATGTCGCGCGACCTGGGCTACTCCAGCGGTCAGACCAAGTGGTTTGAGTACTCCAAGGCCATTGAGGACTTCATCAACGCGGAGCGCAAGCTCAACGCCAACGTGGACTTCTACTCGGCCTCTACCTATCACACGCTGGGCATTGACGTGGACCTGTTCACGCCGCTCTTCGCCGTCAGCCGCATCGCCGGTTGGACGGCGCATGTAATGGAGCAGCTCAACGACAACCGCCTTATCCGCCCGCGCGCGGAATACATTGGCCCGGTCTATCCGTCCAAGTGGATTCCCATCGACGAGCGCTAAACCGAGGCGTTGCGCATCATCCGGCCCGGCAGAAGGCTTCGCTACGGCGAGCACCTCATGCCGGGCTTTTCTTTGTGCCGCACGCCTTGATGTTGAAACCGTTTTCCACCCATGCAAGCCCGCTCGGCCCAACCCAGCGTCCACAGCGCATTCAGCGATAGAATAAGAACGTGATGCGCCGAATTTACTTTGACAACAACGCCACCACGCCGCTGCTGCCGCCGGTGCTTGCCGCCATCGAGCCCTGCTTCATCGAGGGCTTCGGCAACGCCGGCTCCATCCACCAGGTGGGTCAGCGCGCCCGCGCCCAGGTGGAGGCCGCCCGCGAGCAACTGGCAGCGTTCATTGGCGCCCGCGCGGCGGAGATCGTCTTTACCAGCGGTGGCACCGAGGGCGATAACCTTGCACTCTTTGGAGCCGTGCAGCCCTGCGACCACCTCATCACCAGCGCCATTGAGCATCACGCCATCCTGGCCAGCACGCAGCGTCTGCAAGAGTCGGGCGTCGAGGTCACCATCGTCGGCTGCGATGCCAATGGCGTCGTGCAACCGGAGTCCGTGCAGGAGGCCCTGCGACCCAACACAAAGCTCGTCTCGGTGATGATGGCCAACAACGAGACTGGCGTGCTGCAGCCCGTGGCGGAGATTGCCGCCATCGCGCATCAGGCCAACGCGCTCTTCCACACCGACGCCGTCCAGGCCGCAGCCAAGGTTCCCATCAGCGTCGACGAGATTGGCTGCGACCTGCTGACCCTGGCCGCGCACAAGATGAACGGTCCACAGGGCGTCGGCCTTCTGTATGTTCGTCGCGGCACGTTGTTGCAGAGTCGACAGCTTGGCGGACGCCACGAGCGCGGACGCCGCGCCGGCACGGAGAATCTTGCCGGCATCGTCGGCTTTGGCCGCGCCGCACAGTTGGCCGTGGAGTGGTTCGCCAATGGCGGCCAGCAGGAGATGCGCGCCCTACGTGACCGACTTGAGCAGGGCATCTGCCGCACCGTGCCCGGCGCCAGCGTCAACGGTGGACGGGCCCCGCGCACGCCGAACACTTCGAACATCGCATTCCCCGGCGTTGAAGGCGAGGGCTTTGTCATCGCCATGGACTTGCAGGGCGTGGCCGTCAGCACCGGCGCGGCGTGCAGCAGCGGCGCCACCGAGCCCAGTCACGTGCTGGTCGCCATGGGCCTCACCGAACAGGCTCGCGGCAGCATTCGCTTCAGCCTGGGCAAGCAGAACACAGCCGAAGAAGTGGATATCGTGCTAGACATGGTGCCCGGCGTCGTCCGCAAGCTGCGTGAGCTTTCGCCCGCGTGGGCAGGGAAGTAGCCGTCGTGAGCCCCAAGCGCACCATCGCCGTGGCTATGAGTGGCGGCGTGGACTCATCCACGGTGGCGGCCATGCTCGTCTCCTCGGGTGAGCAGTGTATCGGCCTCACGCTTCAACTCTGGAACCAGCGCCGCCTGCCGCAGGCCAATCCATCAGGCGAGCCGCAGGCCGGGCGCTGCTGCTCGCTGGACGATGTGTACGACGCGCGCTCGGTGGCCACGCGCCTCGGTATCCCCTATTACGTCGTCAACCAGGAGGCGCGCTTTGAGCAGGACGTGGTGCGCCCCTTCGTCGAAGATTACATGCACGGACGCACGCCGATCCCCTGCGCCCTCTGCAACAACCACCTCAAGTTCGATCAGCTTCTGCGCACGGCGCAGTCGGTTGGCGCGGAGTTCATCGCCACCGGCCACTACGCGCGCAACCACTGGGACGCCACGCGCGGGCGCTGGATACTGAGCCGTCCCGCCGACCTCGCAAAGGACCAGACGTACTTCCTCTTTGGACTGACGCAGCAGCAGCTCAGCCGCACGCTCTTTCCCTTGGGAGAGATGCAGAAGCCCGCGGTGCGCGAAGAGGCGGCTCGGCAGGGGCTCACCGTGCTGGCCGAAAAGCCCGACTCGCAGGAGATATGCTTCGTTCCGGGCGGCGATTACAAGGCTTTTCTGGAGGCATACCTGGCCGAGCAGGGCCGCCCCATGCCGAATCTTGCGGGCGAACTGGTCACTACCACCGGAGAGGTCATCGGCCACCATGAAGGCACGCACAACTTCACCGTCGGCCAGCGCAAGGGGCTCGGTGTGGCGACCGGCTCGCCGCTCTACGTGGTGCGCATTGGCGATGCAAGCGGCGCGGAAAAGAATCAGGTTGTCGTCGGTCCCGCCGAGGCGTTGCTCAGCCGCACTCTGCGGGCGCGGGAGATGAACTGGATCGCCATTGAAAACCTGACCGAACCGATGCGCGTCGCGGCCAAGATTCGCCACCGCCATCCGGCTGCGGCAGCCACGGTCGAGCCCGCGGGCGAGGGCCAGGTAACCGTCACCTTCGACGAGCCGCAGCGCAGCATCACTCCCGGCCAGGCCGTGGTGCTGTACAGCGGAGACGAAGTGCTGGGCGGCGGGTGGATTGAGTAGGGATAACTATAATTAATATCAATGAGTAACCATATATCAAATCAATAAGTTAGTAATTTATTATTAACGAAATCATCTCTAGTTAATTGATTTCCTTGAGTATATCCTCACGTATTATGACAGAAGCTAAAGTTACCATCCCACTCGCTAATGGCTCCCTGCAATTTGAAGGGTCTGAAGAATTTGTTACAAAGCAACTCGACAAATTTGCCGGTGCAATCGAGCTCAGTTTAAAAGCACAGACTCACAAGAATGAAGGTGGGAAGTCGCCTGCTCAAAATAGTGCCGATATCTCTGCCGTCCCTGAAGGTCTAGAGGAGATTTTCGCCGAGACAGAGAATGGTGTCCAGATCCTGATTGACATTCCGGGAGATTCCAAATCCTCAAAGACAGTGAATGCGGCAAAACTACTACTTTATGGCCTGACTGCGTTTAAGAAGAAAGACATAGTTTTTTTTGAGGAAGTAGCCGATGTCTGTCGGGCACATGGCTTTTACGATGTAGGAAATATGTCCAGTTACTTAAAGAGCGAAAAGAGTTCATTCATTTTTGGTGGATCGGGTAAGAAACAAACACTAAAGCTGACAGTTCCGGGTTCAAAAGCAGCAGCTCAATTAATAGCTGGTCAGAAGGCAGATGAAGCAAAATGAGCGTCGATACAATACTCAAGGGGAAATATCATGCCAATGTGGTTGACGCCCTAATCTCTGCGTACAAGGAAATCGAAAACAACTACACACTCGGCAAATGGAAGGCCTCTGAATTGGACGCGGGGCATTTTGTGGAGGCTGCACGCCGTATGCTGGAATTCGAGTTGTTTGGGCAAGCCACACCTATCGGGTCTAATCTACCTAATTTCAATGAGGTTGTTCTCAAAGGGTATCAACAAGCACAGGGCGACGAGTCGTTGCGTATTTTAATTCCGCGACTCCTATGGTCCATTTATGGCATACGTAACAAACGGGGTGTCGGACATCTTGGCACGATTTCTCCAAACAAAATGGACTGTAGTCTAATTTTGAGTAACGTAAAGTGGGTACTCGCTGAGTTTGTTCGTTTAGCGTCTGGGTTAACTTCCTCGGAAACGCAAACTCTTATTGATGAGATTGTACAGCGTGAGCTTGGATTGTTATGGAAACATGGAGATACTGTACGTGTTTTGAATTCGAAGTTAACTGCACGAGAGAAGATTCTGCTATTACTCTATGACAAGAGTCCTCAAAAGCTCACTGACCTCCGTACAGCGATAGAATATGCAAATACATATGATTTCAAACGAATAGCAAAGAAATTGCACTCCAGCCGGCATATTGAGCTTACTAGCGATGAAACCTGCATTATTACTGCATTAGGAATACTTGCGGCTGAGCGGGTAGTGAATCACAATAAACTCTACATCTAGTCAAATCCCCTTCCCCGTTTGCCATTACCCCCTCCCACGCACTACGATTTTTCATCCCCGCCCGGCGCAAGCCGGAGCCTGTGAGGCGAACTCATGTCTACTTCCACGGTTGAAGCTGCTATCCGCAAGTACACTCCGCTCAAGGCCGCTCGTGGCCTGGAGATGAGTTGCAAGGGCTGGGCGCAGGAAGCCGCTCTGCGCATGCTGATGAACAACCTGGATGAAGAGGTCGCCGAGCGTCCGCAGGACCTTGTGGTATACGGCGGCACGGGACGCGCCGCGCGCAACTGGGAGTGCTTTGACGCCATCGTCGCCTCGCTGAAGTCGCTGGAGAACGACGAGACGCTGCTCATCCAGAGTGGCAAGCCGGTGGGCATTCTGCGTACGCATGAGTACGCTCCGCGCGTGCTGCTGTGTAACAGCAACCTGGTCGGCCACTGGAACAACTGGGATAAGTTCAACGAGTTGGAGCGCGCCGGATTGATGGCCTACGGGCAGATGACCGCCGGCAGTTGGATTTACATCGGTTCGCAGGGCATCATCCAGGGAACCTTTGAGACCTTCATGTCCGCCGCCGATAAACACTTTGGCGGCGACCTGACGGGCAAGCTCATCGTCAGCGGTGGCATGGGCGGCATGGGTGGAGCGCAGCCTTTGGCGGCCACCATGACCGGCGCCAGCTTCCTCGGCATCGACGTGGACCCGGAGCGCATCAAGAAGCGCCTGAAGAGCGGCTACTGCGACTTCATGGTCAACTCGCTGGACGAGGCCTTGCGCATTTTGAAGAACTCGCTGCGCAAGAAGGAGAACATCAGCGTAGGGCTGGTAGGCAACTGCGCCGACGTCATCCCCGAGTTGGCAGAGCGCGGCGTGGTGCCGGACATTCTCAC
>CAINND010000056.1 GCA_903851035.1 uncultured Acidobacteriota bacterium
GCGACGGTGGCCGTGATCGTGCTCCGCGTGAGCCGCGTGGCCTGGCCGAGCACGGCATTGCCCGCAACCTTGAGGACGCCGACGCCATCGCGCCTGAGATAGAGGACGAGTTTGAGAGCGAGGCCAGCGTGGCCGAGCAGTCATTCTCCTCGCCATCCGATCAGCCCGCGGCGTCTGCCGGTGTTCTGCCTGGCGAATCCATCTCCAAGTATCGTGGCGGAGAAACTCGCGCCCCTCGCGCGGAAACCTGCGGCGAAGAAGCTCCCGCTGCTTCTGCCGATGGCGAGCGCAGCGAGCGTGAACCGCGCCGCGATCGTAACGACCGAGGACGCCGAGGACGCCGCGACCGTGATGATCGTGGCCGCGACGGTGGCCGTGATCGTGCTCCGCGTGAGCCGCGTGAAGGCACTCGCGGTGGCTCCCGTGATGAGGGTTACGCGCGCCCGCAAAACTACACGCCCATCCTGCTGCCCGGCGAGTCGATCTCAAAGTATCGCGGCGTGGAGCCGGTGGATGTGCCCTCACTGCTCGAGCCCGCAGCCGAGCCGGTGGTGCACCAGGCCGATGTCTTCACCCGTCACACTGAGGTGAGCGAGCCCGAGGCCCAGCCTCATCTGGAGCCGGCGGCGATTGCCGAGCCCGCGCATCAGCCCGAGCCCGTGCATCAGCCCGAGCCGGAAGCTCCGGCCCAGTCCGAAGCCAGGGCCGAGTCGAATCCCGACGAAAATAATCATGACGAGCCGCGCTCCAGCGCCAGCTACTCCGGCAACAGCGGACTGCCTTCGCTGACGCAGCGCCACGACGATGTGCCGGTAAGCGCCGCCGAAGCCGGTGACGTGGATGAGATTGAGGAAGACGAATTCGAGGAGACGACGGAAGAGGCCGCAGCCCAGTCGCATCTGGCCGAGGGCGTCCATCACGAAGAAGTTACTCACCAGGAAGCGCACCATGAAGTGACTCATGAAGCCGCGCACCATGAAGCCGCGCAGCATGAGCCTGAGCACCAGGAAGCTCCGGTTGTCGAGCCTGAAGCTCGTCCCGGACGCCGCTCCTGGCGCGACCGCGTCTCCAAGATATTCGGCTCCTCCTACGTTCCCCCGCCGCAGCCGGAAGGCCACGCGACGAACGAGGATGCGACGGATGACGACGAGCTGGAGGCCGAAGAGGCAGCAGCTCCGGCGGAGGAGTCCAAGCCCGCCGCCAAGCCCGTGCCGCAGCCCAGGCCGATTCGTACGCGCCACGACGAGGGCCGCTTCGTCATCGAAGGCGGCGCCGTGGAGCACGAGGAGATCGACGAGGAAGAGGCGGAGATGCCGGCCCTGGCCGAGCATGTCGGCCGCTACCACGAGAGCGACGACGATGAGGCCGAGGGTTCGCAGTTCGGCACCGCCGTGCGCGACACCGGCGAGGAAAACGAACTCGAAGATGACGAATACGACTTTGGCGGCGAGGAGTTCGAGGAGAGCGAGATGCTCGCCGATGGCGACTCCGCCGTGGAAGAAGAGGAAGAAGAGGACGAAGGCGAAGCCGAGGAAGGTGAAGCCACTGCCGAGCCCGGCGCCGAGGGCGAAGGCGCTCCCGGTGGACGCCAGTCGCGCCGCCGCGGCCGCTTTGAACGTGGAGGCCGCCGTGACCGCAATGATCGTGGCGACCGTGGCCGTCGTGGTGCTCCGCAACGCGGACGCCGTGGCGCCCCGCGTCAGTCGCGTGTTGTGCCCCTCATCAGTGAGCTGCTGAAGGAAGGCCAGGAGATACTGGTGCAGATTGCCAAGGAGCCCATCGGCAAAAAGGGTGCGCGCATCACCAGCCACATCGCCCTGCCGGGCCGCTTCCTGGTTTACATGCCCACGGTCAACCACATCGGCGTTTCGCGCAAGATCAACAGCGACGAGGAGCGCCAGCGCCTGAAGCGCATCGTCAGCAGCGAGCGTGAGAACGGACATGGCGGCTTCATCGTGCGCACGGCGGCGGCCAACATCCGCGAAGAGGAACTCCGCGCCGACATCCGCTTCCTCAAGCACCTGTGGAACGAGATTCGCACCCGCGCCGAAAGCGGCAAGAGCCCGGCGCTCATCTATCACGATCTCAACCTTGTTGAGCGCATTCTGCGCGACCAGGTCACCAGCGACTTCTCGCAGATCTGGGTGGATAACGAAGCCGAATACGAGCGCGTGGTGCGCTTTGCCTCGCGCTTCCAGCCCAACCTGGTGCGGCGCATCAAGCTCTACACCAAGGACACGCCGCTCTTCGAGCAGTTCGGCATCAGCGAGGAGATCAACAAGAGCCTCAAGAGCAAGGTCTGGCTCAAGAGCGGCGGCTACATCGTCATCAACCAGACGGAAGCCCTCGTCGCCATCGACATCAACACCGGCAAGTACGTGGGCAAAACCGCGCGGCTGGAAGACACGATCGTCAAGACCAACATTGACGCCGTCAAGGAAATCGTCCGCCAGGTTCGCCTGCGCGATCTTGGCGGCATCATCATCGTGGACTTTATTGACATGGACGAGCGCAAGAATCGCCAAAAGGTGATGGCCGCGCTCGAAGAGGCGATGAAGGCCGACCGTGCGCCGTCGAAAATCCTGCAGTTTAATGATTTCGGACTGGTGGCCATCACGCGCAAGCGCGTCAAGCAGTCGTTGGAGCGCACCCTGGGCACGCCGTGCCCGTATTGCGACTCCACCGGCTTCGTCAAGAGCGTGCCCACCATATGCAATGAGATTTACGTCGAGATGCGCAAGGTGCGCCGCCACGTTCAGGGCAAGGAGGTCATGCTGCGGGTCAACCCCGAGGTGGCCAAGGAGCTCAAGGGCGGCAACGGCCGTTGGCTGACGGAGATGGAAGAGCTGCTCGGCCGTCCCGTGCTGGTCAAGAGCGACGCCCAGTTGCACCAGGAAAAGTTCGACATAAACTACTAACCCGCGGCCTCGGCCGTAAGCTCAAGAGGAGAGTCCACCGGGCTCTCCTCTTTTCTTGTGCCCGCGCATGTGCCATCGAGCTATTGCACACTTTGCCAATTGTGAGCCTCGGCCACGCTTTGTAGAATGCTCGTCATGCCCCGGACCATTCTCTTGTTTGCCCTGTTGGCCTGCTCGTCTTTTGTGCTTGCGCAAAACCACGCTGCCCGCGCGCAGTCTCCCACCCCCGACCCTTACAAGATCATCGCCCTGGAGTTTCGTGGCTCCACGCGCTTCACCTCCGAGGATATCTCCGCCGCAACCGGCTTAACGGTGGGCAGTGACGGCCACGAGGAGAATTTGCAGCAGGCCTTACAGGTGCTTTCAGAGAGCGGAATGTTCCGCGACATGAAGTACACCGGCACAACCAGCTACCTGGGCAAGAAGGTCACTTTTATCCTGACCGACGAAAAGACTCTTTACCCGCTGCGCTTCGATAACTTCGTCTGGCTCAGCGAATCTGATTTGCTGGCCGAACTCAAGCGCCGTGTTCCGTTCTTTCGCGGCCAGGTTCCCGGCGTCGGTCACATGTCAGATCAAATCGCCGAGCAGTTGGAGGCCATTCTCAAGGAGAAAGGCGTGCAGGCCGGCGTCGAGGGTCGACCTGAGGGAGGGATCGATTCCTCGAAGATTACCAGCTACCTCTATACGGTGAAGGGGGTTCACACACCGATCCGCAAGTTTGAGTTCGCCGGGGCCAGCCCTGCGCTGGAGACCCTTTTGCAGCAGCGCTCCGGCGAAAAGCTGGGCCGGGATTATTCCGTGATGGAGTTGACGGATTTCACCCACAGGGAGTTGCTGACCATCTACCAGCGTCGCGGCTATGTGCAGGCAAAGTTCTCGGCTCCGCAGGCCCAACCGGTCGCCCCCGGGGAGAACGCCGTCATCGTCCGCCTCGCCGTTGCGGAGGGCAGTTGCTATTCCCTGAGGGAGGTTCACTGGGAGGGGAATACCGCCATGGACGCCGCGCAACTGCAGGCCAGTCTTCATCTCAAGCCAGGCGAGCCGGCCAATCTCATTCAACTGAAATTTGATCTGCAGGTGGTGCAGGGCGCTTACAAAAAGCTGGGATACCTCGATGCCGCTGCCAAGGTCGATGCCGAATACGACGACGCGGCCGCGAAGGTTGACTTCCGCATCGTCATCAGCGAAGGCAAACTATATCACTACGGCCCGCTGCATACGGAGGGCCTCAGCGAGGAGCAGGGTGCGCTGGTGCAAAGCCAGTGGCAAAAGCTCTCCGGCGCCGTGGCCGACCCTGAATTGCTGCGCAGCTTTACCGTGGGCGTGCGTCTGATCAAGAACCTGGCATCCTACAAAATTCAGATGAGGCAGATGAAGAACTCGGCCGACGGTGTCATTTCCCTGGAACTGATCTTTACGGGGAACTAGCGGCAGGCTGCGGCAAGAAAAAGGGCCGGACAATGAGTCCGGCCAGTATCAGTACACAGGTATGAATGACTTCCCGCTCATTATATCAGCAAAAGAATTTGGCGCGGCTATTGCGTGATTTACCGGGAGTATCTGTCCGGATGCGGGGTGCCGGAGGCTGCCGACCGGCTTTCGGGCGGGGGTAGCGTCAGCCCACTCGGACTCCAATTGCGGACGTTCGTAATGGGGTACAGGGCACGATTGATAAGTTTGGAATCGTTTGCATTAACGCCCCAGTATATTGTGGTTATGCGGCGGACCGGCTACCAAGTATGGCCCTTCCGGGTGGCCGTACCCCTTATTTACCGGGAAGACACCTGTTATCTTCCGGGTTTCTCCGGAAGTTTGGGTTGACTTGACCGCCCGGAACTCTGCTATAACCAGCGCGTAGCATCCCCCCGAGAAAGCAAGGAACCTGGCTGGCCGTCCCATGCCTGAGCGGGCCTGGCCGGTGGCCGCGATGCCGTGCGGACGTACTCCGCCGGGGCATCGCGTTTTGGGGACCCTGTCAGTAAGGCATTGTGCTTTGGAGAGGGCTTACGCATATGTCCGAATCGCCTGAGGTGATGAACATCCGGCAAGCCTCCAGCTATCTTGGGGTCAGTCCCGACACGCTCTACAAGTATGTGTCGGAGGACAAAATCCCGGCATTCAAGCTGGGCAATCGCTGGAAGTTCAAGAAGGCACTGCTGGACCGCTGGATGGAGAGCAAGAGCAGCGGCGGTGAAGTGGTGATGAAAAAGAAGCCGCGTGCATTGCGCACGGCGGCCATGCGGTAGCTGCAATAAGGGTGCGCCAGTATGTTTGGTCTTAGCTTATTCGGTTCCAAAAAGACGATCGTCGGTCTCGATATCGGCTCCAACAGCATCAAGGCCGTGGAGCTGCAGCGGAACCGTGGCGAGGTCATGGTCAGCCATCTCGGCATTGAGCCGCTGGCCAGTGACATTGTCGTGGATTCGATGATCGTGGACAGCGGCAGCGTGGCCAGCGCCATCGGCAAAATCTTCAGCGAGCACGCGTTCAAGGCCAAGCAGGTTGCCACCTCGGTCAGCGGCCACTCCGTGATCGTCAAAAAGATCTCCATGCAGGCCATGGAGGAGCCCGAACTGGGCGAAGCCGTGGCCAACGAAGCCGCGCAGTACATTCCCTTTGACATGGCGGACGTCAACATTGACTACAAGGTGCTGAGCGACAACCTGGGCGCTCCGACCATTGACGTGCTGCTGGTGGCCGTCAAGAAGGACAAAATTCTGAACTACACCAATGCGCTGCAGCTCAGCGGACGCCAGCCCGCCATCGTGGATATTGACGCCTTCGCCCTGCAGAACTGCTACGAGTACAACTACGATCCCGCGCCCAACGCCGTGGCCGCACTGCTCAACATTGGCGCCAGCGTGATGAACATCAACATCGTCAAGGGCAACATTCCGCTCTTCACCCGCGACGTCAGCGTGGGCGGCAACCAGTTTACCGACAGCTTGCAGAAAGAGCTCGACCTCACCAACGAGGACGCCGAGGCCCTCAAGCTGGGCAAAAAGGTGGGCACCGTCAGTGAAGACGCCAAGCTGCCCATCCTGCAGCAGGTGACCGAGATCATCGTGCTGGAGATTCAGAAGACCTTTGATTTCTTCCGGGCCACGGCCAGCGGAGAACACATCGAGCGCATCTATCTTGCCGGCGGCTCCTGCCAGGTGCAGGGGCTGGTGGAGGCCCTCCGACAGGAGTTCTCCATCCCGGTGGACATCATGAACCCGTTTCTTAAGATCGTCCCCCCCATCGGCGAAGGTGCTGACGTGGTGGAGCGCAACTCGGCGCAACTGGCGGTGGCCGTCGGTTTGGCGCTGCGGAGCTTTGACAAATTATGATCCGGATTAATCTGCTCGGTCTCGCAAAACCGAAGAGGGGCAAGCGTCGGCTGTTTACTCTGCCGAAGCTGACCACCGACGGCCCGTCCCCGCTGATTACCGGATTGGCCATGCTGGTGCTGGCCGGCGCGGGTGTGTACTACAGCTATGTGCACCTGGTGAAGACCCACGAGAAGTTGCAGGCCGATCTCAGCGAGGCCAACCGCAACATCGCCTCGATGACCAAGGTGAAGCAGGCCTTCCTCGAGCGCCAGAAGGAGTACGACGCCTACAAGCGGCGTTACGACATCATTGACCAGTTGCGCGCCGGACAGGTGGGCCCCGTGCCGTTGCTCACCAACCTCAGCGACACGGTCAACCACACCGAGGGCGTCTGGGTGCTGAACATGCGTGACGATGGTGCGTCGGTTTCACTTGATGGCATGGCGCTTGGCCCCAACAACGTGGCCAACCTGATGACCAATCTGAAGAAGTCGGGCTACTACAAGAACGTGGAATTGAAGGACACCTTCCAGGAGGAGGGTCATAAGATGCAGACCTTCAGCTTCACGCTCGTCTGTGAGAAGGCAAAGGCGTAAGTCATGGTGAGCTTCAAGGAACTGCCATATCTGGCGCAAATCGGAATCGTGGTGCTGCTGGTCGCTCTGCTGGCCGGCGGCGCCTACCTGTTCTCTCTGCAGCCGCTGCAAAAGGCCAATGAGGCCGACGCGCTGACCTTGAAGAGCAAGCGCGCCGAGATCGCCCAGCTCAGCCCCTACAAGGCCAAGCTCGCCGAACTCACCGCCCAGTCCGCCTCTCTGCAGGCGCAGATGGAGGCGCAAAAGAAGATCGTTCCCGAGGAGAAAGAGGTGCCCTCGTTCATCACCGTGCTGGCCAGTGAGGCCGCCAAGGCCGGTGTCGAGGTTCGCCGCTACACTCCCAAAGACACCGCCACCAAGGAGTACTACGTAGAGGTGCCGTTTGAGATTGACGTCGATGGCCCCTACTACTCGGTGCTCAACTATTTTGACCGCGTCCAGAAGCTGGAGCGCATCGTCAACGTCAGCCGCCTGGGCATGGGTGCCATCAAGGGTGGTCGCACCCCGGTGAAGAAGAGCTATAAGTGGGCTCCCACCGAAACGGTGACTGCCAGCGCGCTGGTCACAACTTTCTACAGCATCACCAAGAGCGGCCCCCCGGCCCCTCCGGTGAAAAAGTAGGTGAGGCCATGAAGAGGAGCGTCATCATCCTGGCTCTTTGTTTGAGCCTGCCCGCGTGGGGGCAGATCCACTGGCCTTGGCAAAAGGCTCAGCCCGCACCGGCCAAGCCCGCGGTTCCGGCCGCCAAGGCTCCGGCGCCTGCTCCGGCGGTCAATAAGCCGCCGATGCCCGCGCCCGCGCCTGCTCCTGCGGCCAAGGCTCCGGTGGCTGTTCCCGCTCCGCAGGGAGCCAAGAACGCACCGCAGCCCGCAAAGAATACTCCGCCCCCACCGGTGAAGAATCCAGCTCCGGTGGCAGGGCACGGACCGGTTCCGGTAGGCGGTCCGGCACATGGAGGAAAGACTCCCGCGCCGCAGCCCGTCAGTCATGCCCGTCGCGCGCCGCAGCATGAGCACGACCGCATGGCGGGCAAAGCTGCTCCGGCGGCCAAGTCCACTGCGGGCAAGCCGGCGGAGAAAACCTCTGAGGCGCCCAAGGTTGCCGGCAAGGGCATGCGCGATCCCTTTGTCAGCCCGGTTGTCGAGCGCGTTCACGGCGGCGTTGCCTGCCACGGCACCGGACGCCAGTGCCTTGAGGTCGGCGAGATTACGCTCAACGGTATCGTGCGCTCCAGCAATGGCAACATTGCCGTGGTCACCACCGGCGAGCACACATATTTTCTGCGGGTGAACGACCCGCTGGTCAACGGCTCGGTGGAGCGCATCAATCATGATTCCATCGTGCTGCGCGAGCGTTATCAGGACGACTTCGGCCGTTCTTCCACGCGTGAGGTCACGCGCAAGATTGGCACACCCGCCGGATAGTCCGGCGCAGTCATGTTTTTGTTAGGGCAAGGACTCGGTCATGTTACGAACTAGAGCGAGGAACGAGAAGCACACGTGGGGCGCGGCAACGGGCCACGCGGGGAGACTTACCATGAGGGTCAAGCGACTGCTGACGGTAGCACTGATGGCGCTGGTTTGCGCCGGAACGGCCACGGCGGCTTCACAACTGAACTCCGTGCAGGTTACGCCAAAGGATAACGCGGCGGTGCTCAGCCTGCGCACCACAGGTGCGTTCACGCATAAGGAATATCGCGCGGACGATCACCTGGTGCTGGTGGATTTGAGCGGCGTCACCCCGGATGCGGCGGTGCAGCGCTCGGCCTCCTTGAGTTCCTCCGTGCTGAAGAGCTACCGGCTCTCCAGTTACGTCAGCGCCAGTGGCGCCGATGTGACCCGGGTCGAGCTCGTCGTCGGCGACAACGTCTCCCTCCAGGTGGCGGATCAGCCCGACGGCTTGCAGATTACGCTGCTGGCCTCCAGCGCCAAGCCTTCCACCGTCGCGCCTGCTCCGGCTCCGGCCGCAGCCGCGGCCAATAAGCCGGTGCCCGCCTACGCCCAGCCCATCGTGCGCAATCCGGTGCAGCCTGTGCAGACCGCCTCGGCTCCGGCCGCCAAGCCTGCCACGTCCAGTCCGTCTCCGGCCCCGGCGCCCAAGATTGCACCGGCCGCCAAGCCGGCCAGCGCTGCTCCGGCCCCGGCGGCTTCCGCCAAGGCTCCGCGCACGGTGATTCGCGCCATCGGCCTGGAGCACACCAGAAATTCGGTGAACATCACCATCAGCGGCGTCACGTCGGCAGAGCCTTTCCTGCTCACCAATCCCGACCGCATCGTCCTCGACTTCAACAACACGGTCGTACACCAGGGCGTAAAGGGATTCCCGGTCAAGGGCAAGGACGTGCTGCATCTCCGTGTGGCGCGCCACCAGCTTGAGCCGCCCATCACCCGCGTGGTGGTCGATCTGGGTGGTCCGCGCACCTATGAAGTCGTCAAGGGCGCGGGCAAAATCACTTTGAAGGTCAACAAGACGGAAGCCGAAGTGGCCGTGGCCGCACCGGCTCCCCGTCCCGTCCGCCCCGCTCCGCAGCCGGCGGTTAAGCCCAGCGTGCGGGTCCAGATGGATACCCAGAGCACTCCGCCGCCTCCGGCCGCACAGACCTCGGTGATCCCGACGGTCAAGGCCATACAGAATCGCCTCGCCGATTCCGATGCCAGGGCGGATGGGCAGGAGCCTTTCACTCCGCGTCCCACTCCGGCAGAAGTTCGCCCGGCGGTCGATCCCGGCCAGCGCGCCGGACAGGCCGCGGGCACCGTTGCCTCGGCGGGCACGCCTGCTTCTCTGCTGAACAGCGCCTCGGCCAACAACAAGTACACCGGCGAACCCATCTCGGTGAACTTGAAGGACGTGGATCTGAAGGACTTCTTCCGCCTGATTCACGAGATCAGCGGTCTCAATATCGTGCTCGATCCCAACGTCAAGGGCACCATCACCATCGTGCTGGACGACGTGCCCTGGGATCAGGCGCTCGACATCGTACTGAAGAACAGCCAGCTTGACCGCGAGTTGCAGGGCAACGTGCTGCGCATCGCCGCCACCGAAAGCCTTCGCAAGGAGGCCGTGGACCGCCGCGCCCAATCCGAGGCCGTCGCCCTGGCCGTCGAGCGTCAGACCATCACCCGCACCCTGAGCTATGCCAAGGCACAGCAGGCCCTGCCCACAGTGAAAAAATTCCTCAGCGCGCGTGGTGAGGTCATCGCCGACGAGCGCACCAACGCGCTCATCATCAGTGACATTCCCAGCGTGCTGCCCAACATCGACAAGATGATCACGCAGCTCGACCGCCGCAGCCAGCAGGTGGAGATCGAAGTCCGCGTCGTCAGCGCCACCCGCACCTTCAGCCGCGATCTCGGCGTGCAGTTGGGCTTCAACTGGGGCAACGGCGTCACCACCATTGGCGGCTCCAACCCCAACGGCAGTGGCAGCTCCATCACCAGCTCGGGCAGCGGTACCAGCACCGGAACGGCCAGTTCCAGCACCTTGCCGCCGCTCTTTACCTCGTTCACTGCGGCCGGTGCCACCAGCGGCTTCTCCTTCAGCAACATCACCAAGAGCTACGGCATTGACGCCGTGCTGACGGCCGCTGAGTCGCATAATCTGGCCAAGGTGCTCAGCCGTCCGCGCGTGGTCACGCAAAACAACGTCAAGGCTGAGGTCAAGCAGGGCGTCAAGCTGCCGGTGTACACCGCCAGCACCGCCAACGCCAACGCCAGTGTCAGCTATGTGGATGCTGTGCTCCGCCTTAGCGTGACTCCGCAGATTACCGCCGAGGGAACCATCTTCCTGACCGTGGACGTGGAGAACACGCAGCCCAGCGGCACCATCAACAGCAACTACATCCTCACCACGCAGCAGGTGAACACCCAGATTCTGGTCACCGACGGCGGTACGGTTGTCATCGGCGGCGTCATCCAGACCCAAAACTCGGTCAGCACCTCGCAGACCCCGATTCTGGGCAGCATCCCGTTGCTTGGCAACCTCTTTAAAGAGCGCTCGGTCAAGACCTCAACCGACGAGCTGATCTTCTTCATCACGCCGAAGATCATGCAGAGCTAATCACCGTTTTCTCCTCCCCCCGGTGGAGATTGCAGGCAGGCGGGCTTCTTCGGAAGCCCGCTTTGCTTTCTTCCACTTACAAGGCATCCCATTTACAATTTAGAGATGGACTATCGACGGCGGCAAAGCCGGTTGCAGCAGTTGTACGCCACCCACCAGGTGGACGCCCTGCTCGTCACGCACCTGCCCAATGTGCGCTACCTGACGGGCTTTACCGGCAGCGCGGCCGTGCTGCTGGCCTCGGCCAAACCCCTGTTTTTTACCGATGGCCGCTACCGGGAGCAAGCCGCCGTCCAGGTGCGTGGGGCAAAGGTCGTCATCCCCCACGGAAGTGCCTTTTCTGCGGCCGCAAAGGCCTGCCACGGGCAGCGTGTCGCCCGCCTGGGGGTCGAGGCCGACCGGATGCCTCTCAGCCAGTTCCAGGCCCTGCGCCGCGAATTGGGTAAAGGCGTCAAAATTGTGCCACTCAGCGGCGTGGTCGAAGGTCTGCGTGCGGTCAAAGAGCCGTCCGAAATCCGCCTAATCCGCCAGGCCATCCAGCTCTCAAGTGATTTGTTTCCTGCGCTTTTAAAGGCCCTCAAACCCGGCCAGACTGAGATTTCCGCCGCCGCGCGACTGGAGTATCTAGCCCGCCGCGCCGGGGCGGAAGCCATGTCTTTTGAGACGATTATCGCCAGTGGCAAGCGCTCGGCCCTGCCCCACGGCCTGGCCAGCCCGGCCCATCTGCCGGAGCAAGGCTTCGTGGTGTTAGACTACGGGGTAGTTTCCCAGGGGTATTGCAGTGACATGACCCGTACCGTTCACCTTGGCCGCGCCACGGCCAAAGAGCGGAGCCTGTACGCCGCCGTGCTGGAGGCGCAACTGGCTGCAACGGAAGCGGTTCGTCCCGGTGCCACCTGTGGCGAAGTGGATGCGGCCGCCCGCAGGGTTTTGCGCCGCGTGGGGCTGGCAAAGTTCTTTACGCACTCCACCGGGCATGGCGTCGGGCTGGAGATTCACGAGCCGCCCAGGGTGGGCGCTAAAAGTGACGCCATCCTTGAGGCCGGCATGGTCATCACCATCGAGCCCGGCGCGTATCTGCCCGGCCGTTACGGTGTCCGCATTGAGGACATGGTGCTGGTGACCAGCCGTGGCAGCGAGGTGCTGACGCCGGTGGACAAAGCGCTGATCGAATTGTTGTAACGCGATTTGCTGTAAAAGCCCGCTCTGCCGATTTACAATTCGCCGATTGCGGCATTCGTGCAAAGTGGGGAAGTACTTTAGGGGATAAATCCAACGCTGCGCCGGGCAAGACGCGGGCGCATCTGGCGGCCAATGAATCAGAAGGAAATTAAAGAGCTCGTCGAGTTTCTAGTCGAAAAAGACATCGCCGAATTTGAGATGGAGCGCGGCGAGATCAAACTGCGCATCAAGCGCGGCTATGCCGTGGTGCAGCAGGCTCCGGCCCCGGCGGTGGTTGCCGCCGCTCCGGTGGCTGCGCCCGTGGCCCCGGCGGTTGCCGCGGCTCCGCCCGTGGCGGCCACCGAGGAGGGCGTGGAGATCATCAAGTCGCCCATCGTGGGCACCTTCTACGAGGCCTCTTCGCCCGGCGCTCCGGCCTTTACCAAGCAGGGCGACAAGGTGGCCCTGGGCCAGGTGCTGTGCATCGTGGAGGCCATGAAGCTGATGAACGAGATCGAGTCGGAGTACGCCGGCGAGATCGTCAAGGTGTTGGTCAGCAACGGCCAGCCGGTGGAATACGGCCAGCCCCTCTTCAAGATTCGCGTCAAGTAATGCAGTGGCGGGTCTGGATGTTCCAGACCCATTTTTATTGCCACGCGGCCAGCGGCGTTAGCCGCCTTTCGCCCCACACGGGCACAAGGCGCTTCCGCCGGGAGCACACCAAAGCATGTTCAAAAAGATTCTGATTGCCAACCGCGGTGAGATTGCCCTGCGCATCATCTGCGCCTGCAAAGAGCTGGGCGTCAAGACCGTGGCCGTGTACAGCGAGCCCGACCGTAATTCTCTGCATGTGCGCTTTGCCGACGAAGCCATCTGCATTGGCCCGGCGCGCCCCGGTGAGAGCTACCTCAACATTCCGGCCGTCATGAGCGCCGCGGAGATTACCAACTCCGAGGCTATTCATCCCGGCTACGGCTTGCTCAGCGAGAACGCCAACTTCGCCCACGTCTGTGAGACGAGCGGCCTCAAATTCATCGGCCCGCCCTCGGAGGTCATCCGCATGATGGGCGAAAAGGAAAAGGCCCGCCAGGCGATGAAGCGCTGCGGCGTGCCCATCCTGCCCGGCTCCGATGGCATCATCGCCAATGAGGAAGAGGCGCTCAAGTGGGCGCAGCAGGTCGGCTTCCCGGTCATCGTCAAGGCCAGCGCCGGCGGCGGCGGACGCGGCATGAGGATCATCCGCTCGGCCGAGGAGCTGCCGCATATGTTCGCCAGCGCTCACGCCGAGGCCGCTGCGGCCTTCGGCAACGGCGACCTCTACATGGAGAAGTTCATCGAGCGTCCGCGCCACATCGAGTTCCAGGTGCTGGCCGATGAGCACGGCAACGTCGTCAGCCTGGGTGAGCGCGATTGCAGCGTGCAGCGCCGCCACCAGAAGCTGATCGAGGAGTCGCCCTCGCCCGCCGTCTCTCCTGAAATACGCAAACGGATCAACGCCGTGCTGGAAAAGACGATGAAGGAGATCGGCTACCAGAACGCCGGCACCGTCGAGTTCCTGATGGATGAGGACGGCAGCCTGCACTTCATCGAAATGAACACGCGCATCCAGGTAGAGCATCCGGTCACGGAGTTCGTCACCGGCGTGGACCTGGTGAAGGCGCAGTTGCAGATCGCCAGTGGCGCCAAGCTGACGGACATCATCACCCTGCCCATCGTACCCAAGGGCCACTCCATCGAGTGCCGCATCAACGCCGAGCATCCGGAGAAGTTCACGCCCTCGGCGGGCAAGATTACGGTCTTCAACACGCCCGGCGGCAACGGTGTGCGCGTGGATACCGCTCAGTATCAGGATGGCGTGGTGCCGCCGTATTACGATTCGCTCATCGCCAAGCTGATTGTGTATGGCCGCGACCGCCAGGAGGCGCTGGCCCGCATGAATCGCGCGTTGGACATGTTCATCGTCGAAGGCATCCATACTTCGATTCCGCTGCACAAGCGCGTGCTGGCCGATCCTGATTTTGTGGCCGGAAAGTTCGACACAAAGTTCATGGAGCGCTTTATGCCGCAGAAGAAACATTCGTAGGGTTTATCTAAAAGAGGGCGGCCCGGTGCCGCCCTCGTGCATTGATGACGATGACAAAGTTGCATGAAAGGAAATGTCATTGCGACCGAAGCGCCGCAGGCGCGTAGTGGAGTGACCTTTTGTTTTGCTCTGCCAAGAAACAAAGGGTGGTTCGACTCCGCGCCCAAAAGCGGGCGCTGCGCTCACCATGACATTTCGTTAGTTTGAGATGTTCTCAGGTTTGTCGATTGCCTGAGGCCAGCACCAAACAGTTTTTTACGCTGTATGCCAAGTTCGATCCGCGATGTTTATGCTTAAGCTGCCTGCGCTGTATCCCATCATCGACGCTGACACGCTGGCCGCCCGCGAGCCGCTGACCAGCGTCCGGGCAATGGTCTGCGGACAGGCGCGCGAACTCTACGACGCGGGCTGCACGGTGCTGCAATTGCGCACAAAGCAGCTCTCCGCGGAGGAGGCCCTGGAGTGCGCCCGCGCCCTGCGCCGCATGTTGCCCGAGGCCGTGCTCATCATGAATGACCGCGCCGATCTTTGCATGGCCGCCGGTTTTGATGGCGTGCACGTGGGCCAGCAGGATCTTTCCGCCAAGGGCGCGCGCATGGTGGTGGGCCCGGGGCGCATAGTCGGGCTGAGCACGCACACGGCCGAGCAGTTCGCCGTGGCGCTTACCGAGCCGGTGGACTACATCGCCATCGGGCCGGTCTTCGACACCACGAGCAAGCAGAATCCCGATCCTACGGTTGGGCTGGAGGGTGTAGCCGGGGCGCGGCAGGCGCTGATCGAGAGCGAGCGCGAGGTGGCACTGGTGGCCATCGGCGGCATACGTCATGAAACTGCCGCCTGGGTGCGCCGCGCCGGAGCCGATGCCGTGGCCGCGATTGGTGAATTAACGGATGCCCCGGGTGATTCGGCTAGGGAATTTTTCCGCCGGATGATGTAGAGTTCTTGGAAACACCCATACGGAGAGCCGGGGGATCGCACACCTGCCGGGCTCGCAATGCTAGACAACTGATACCCATAGCCAGATGGTAAGGAGAGCGGTGAGTAAACTCGCAGAGCAATCCCACGCTGCCGGTGGCGCGGAGTTCGTCAAAGGCCTGGGCCTGACCAGCGCGACGACGCTCGTCATGGGCTCCATGATCGGCTCCGGCGTCTTCATTGTGGCCGCCGACATCGCCCGCGTGGTGGACTCGCCCGCGCTGCTGATTGCCGCATGGCTGGTGACGGGCTTCATGACCATCGCCGCCGCGCTGAGCTACGGCGAGCTGGCGGCCATGATGCCGCACGCCGGAGGCCAATACGTTTACCTGCGTGAGTCGCTCGGCCCGCTCTGGGGATTCCTCTACGGCTGGACGCTCTTCCTCGTCATTCAGTGCGGTACCATCGCCGCCGTGGGCGTGGCCTTCGGCAAATTCCTCGGCATCTTCTTTCCCACCATCAGCAGCTCCAATTGGATTTTGCACCTCTGGAAGGTTCCCGCCTTCCACGTTGGCCCCATGGTGCTGGGCAACATGGAAGTGGGCCTGAACACGCAGAACCTGGTGGCCGTCGTCATCATCCTGCTGCTCTCGGCCATCAACGTCTTCGGCGTAAAAACCGGAGCCGTTGTGCAGGTGGCATTTACCACCGCCAAAATTCTCTCGCTGGTGGGCCTTGTGCTGCTGGGCATTTGGGCGGGAAGTACCAGTGAGGCGCTGGCCGCCAACTTCGGAGCCAACTTCTGGCGCAACGCCGGGCTGGGCGCGCTGCACCGGATTCCCATGGGCGTCAGCGGCGCCACCGCGCTGGTCTCCACCATTACCGTGCTGGCCGTGGCACAGGTCGGTTCGCTCTTCAGCGCCGACGCCTGGAACAACGTCACCTTCACGGCCGGCGAGGTGCGCAACCCGCAGCGCAATCTGCCGCTCTCGCTGGCCATCGGCACCGGATCGGTCATCCTGCTCTACATCGCCGTCAACTTCATCTACCTGCTGGTGCTGCCCTTGTGGGGCGATCCCTACGCCATGACCAGCGTGGGCCGCGGCATCCAGTACGCCAGTGAAGATCGCGTGGCCACGGCCGTCATGCAGCAAATGCTGGGTCAGACGGGCGCGCAGTTGATGGCCGCCGCCATCCTCATTTCCACCTTTGGCTGCGCCAACGGAATGGTGCTGGCGGGCTCGCGCGTTTACTACGCCATGGCCAAGGACGGACTGTTCTTCAAGAGCTGCGGCCAACTGCATCCGCGCTACAAGACGCCGCACATTTCGCTGATGGTGCAGGCCCTTTGGACCGCCGTGCTCTGCCTGAGCGGCAGCTATGGACAACTGCTGGATTACATCATCTTCGCCGTGCTGCTGTTTTACGTGCTCACGCTGGTGGGTCTGTTCGTGCTGCGCCGCACCCGTCCGGATGCCGAGCGTCCGTATCGCGCCGTGGGCTATCCGTGGCTGCCCATTGCGTACATTGTGATGGCCGTCTTCATTGATATTGTTCTGCTGATTTACAAGCCGCAGTACACCTGGCCGGGACTGGTCATCGTGCTGCTGGGGCTGCCGGTCTATTGGATTTGGTCGCGCCGCACGGGCTCCGGTCACGCGGCGTAAATATCTGCTCGGTAACACTTCCGCATCCTTTTTGCGAGGGGAGAAGAAACAGGAATGGCGAATCTGCTGCTGACAAAACCGCTGGACATGCTGCTGCACGAGGCCGCTGAAACAGGCGAGCACAGCCTGAAGCGCGTGCTCGGTCCCATCAACCTCATCATGCTGGGCGTGGGTGCCATCATTGGCGCGGGCATCTTCGTGCTCACCGGCTCGGCTGCCGCGCGTTATGCCGGCCCGGGCATCGTCATCAGCTACATTCTGGCGGGCGTGGCCTGCGCCTTCGCCGGGCTTTGCTACGCGGAGTTCGCCTCGCTCATCCCCATTGCCGGCTCGGCCTACACCTACGGCTACGCCACGCTGGGTGAGATATTCGCCTGGATCATCGGCTGGGACTTGATCCTCGAATACGCCTTCGGCGCCGCCACCGTCGCCAGCGGATGGTCGAGCACACTGGTCGCCTTCCTGCAGGATTACGGCATCAACATACCGCCGCAGATTTGCGACACGCCGGGCACGGTCTGGGTCTTTCTCACCGATAAAGCGCGCTGGGTGCCGCTCTCCACGCTGCCTTCGGGCGTGGATTACTCCGCCCTGCCGCACGCCACTGCGGTCTTTAACCTGCTGGCCTTCCTCGCCATCCTGGTGGTCACCCTCATCCTGGTCATCGGCATTCAGGAGTCGGCCAGCTTCAACACAGGCATTGTCTTCGTCAAGCTCTTCGCCGTCATCACCTTCATCGCCGTCGCCGCCGGATACGTCATGGCGCACAAGGCGCAGTCGGTGGCCAACTGGACGCCATTCGTTCCGCAACTGCCCGGCTATGGCTGGGCCGGAGTGATCCGAGCCGCCGGTGTCGTCTTCTTCGCCTACATCGGCTTTGACGCCGTCAGCACGGCCGCGCAGGAGGCCAAAAACCCGCAGCGCGACATGCCCATCGGCATCCTCGGCTCGCTGCTCATCTGCACCGTGCTCTACATCCTGGTCAGCTTCCTGCTCACCGGAACCGTGCACTACACGCGCCTCAACGTGGGCGCGCCGGTCTCACTGGCCATCCGCGAAACCGGCGTACGGTGGGGCAGCTACGTGGTCAACGCCGGAGCGCTGGCCGGACTGAGCACCGTGATGCTGGTCATGCTGCTCGGCCAGTCGCGCGTCTTCTACTCCATGTCTCGCGACGGATTGCTCTGGAAGTGGGCTGGCGAAATCCATCCCAAGTTCCGCACGCCTTGGAAGAGCTCCATCGTCGTCGGCATCTTCGTTGCCTGCTTTGCCGCCGTGGTTCCCATCGGCATCCTGGGCGAACTGGTTTCCATCGGCACGCTGCTGGCATTTGTCATCGTCTGCGCAGGTATCTGGATTCTGCGGGTGCGCAAGCCGGAGTTGCATCGTCCCTTCAAGACGCCGCTGGTGCCCTTTGTGCCCATCATGGGCATGCTGGTCGCTCTGCTGATGATGGTCTTTCTGCCCTGGCAAACCTGGTCGCGGCTCATTATCTGGTTGGCCATCGGCATGGTCATCTACTTTACCTATGGCCGCCACCACAGCAAGGTGCAGCGCGTGGCCGCCGGCAAGAGCCCCGAATAGACACACGTTTGATTCACCCGAGCGCCCTCCCGCGGGAGGGCGTTCGCTTTATGCAAAAATACGGGGTGCGGCATCACAACGCGCCAAAGGGGAAACACCATGCGCTATCTGCTGATCTACAACGCGGGACCGGAGTACGTCGAACGTCGCGGAGCCTTTCGCGCCGATCATCTCAAGCTGGTGGCCGACTGTTACCATCGCGGCGAACTGACGCAGGCCGGAGCGCTGGCCGAGCCCGCCGACGGCGCGGTCTTCGTCTTTACCACCCGCCAGGCCGCGGAGGCCTTTGCCGCCGCCGACCCTTATGTGGCCAACCAGGTGGTGCGCGGTTGGCAGGTGCGGCAGTGGTTCGTGGTGGCGGGCGACGGAGCGGAGACCGTACCGGGTTTTCAGTTGTAATTCACAGGGCTTGCGCGCGAACGCCACGCGGGAGCATCCTACCCCCTGCATGATGCAGCCATTCCATACGAGATACGATTTGCGGCGCGCGGCGTGTTGCTGCTGGCTCGCTGTGCTGTGGATATGGCTCTCTGCCGCGGCGCTGGCCCAGCCCAATCCGCAGTGTGTGCCCGGCATGCGCGTGCTTGTGGATGGCTCGCATTGTCCTGAGAACTGTGTGCGCCCCGTGGACTTTCCCGGCTACGATCCTGCCGTGCCGCGAAGTTTCTCCCGCAATCAGGAGCGCGTCGGCGTTTGCGCGGCCATGGCTAGTGCCGATTACATCTGTTACGAACTGCGCCGCATGGGGCGCTGGCCGCAGTCGGCGGAGGCCGCGCAGGGCTGCTCGGCACTCGACCTCGAGGTGCAGGCCTTCTCGGAAGAGAAGAGCCATCTCGATCCCAACACCATCCGCAAACTGCTCGGCGCCTTCCTCGACGAGAACAGCCAGGTTACGGAGACCAATCGCGTGGATCACAACGCTGACGACTTCGTCAGCCTTGTCGAGGAGCGCGGCATCTGTCCGGAGTCACGCTTTCCCAGCGAGTTTCCCACGCACGGCGGTCTGCGCGACGTTTACCTCGGCGTGGAGCGGCGTTTGCGCGAGTATCAGCCCGTGCCCGGCGCAGAGGTGAAGATTGATGATGTCTGTCCTGAGTGCCGCTGGATTGCCCCCACCCTGACCGATGCCGAGTGGAGCGACGTGTTGCGCTTTGTGGCCGCCATGCCCGCGCGCGCGCAGAATACCTTTGAGATCATGCGCAAGATTAACGAGCTGGCCTGCCCCGCGCCTACGCGCATTCACCTGCCGGAGGACCATCACCTTTGCTGCGATGACTATGCCGCCCTGGAGCAGCACCTGGCGGAAAAGGGAAGCGTCGCCGTCGCCAGCTTCCACGCCCACGAACTGAGCCCGCGCACCATTCCCGAATCGCGCGACCTGCATGCCGCCGTCGTCTATGGCGCGCGCGTCATCAGAGATTTAGATGCGAGGGATTTAGATGCGAAGAATGTTGATGCCAAGAATGTCGCCGCGATGAACAACGACGCCGAGGCCTGCTACTACACGATCAAAAACTCCTGGGGCCCGGCCGCCTGCCGAACCCTTGCGCCGGACGTGCTCTGCGATCCCGACACAGGTGCCTTCCTCGTGCGCGACCGCCTGCTGCGCCGCATCCTCAAGGGCGCCTACTGGGGAGAGTTTCATTAAACCTCGCCATCATCTGCGCTGTTCCGCAAAAACGCACCGTTAGAACTTCAACCCCAGCGCCTTGGTCGTGAACTCCACCAGCGGAACAAAGCTCTTGCACAGCGCGGTGTACTGCTTCAGCAGTTGCGCTCCGCAAATCTGCTCCTCGCTCAGCGCGGCCAGGGCTACAAAGTCCTTGCGCTTCAGGTCGTCGAGGCAGGGATGCTCGGCGGGAAAGCCCTTGGGCGGACGCGACAGGCTGTCACCGGCCAGTTCCAGTTTTCCGCGAGCCTTCTTCCATCGCGCCGGATCGCCGACGATGGCCGTGCGAATCTTCGTAAGGGCCGGCGCGTCCGGATGCCAGACGCCGCCTCCGGCAAAGCAGCCGCCCGGTTCAAGATGCAGGTAGAAGAGTGGCGCGTGCACGTCCTTACCGGCCTCGTGTTCAAAGTGGATTCCTACGTGAGTTTTATATGGCGTCTTGTCGGCGGCGAATCGCGTGTCGCGATAGATGCGGAAGAGTGAGCCGCGCGTGGGCCGTGCATCGGCCACCAGGTGCGGAGCCAGCACGGCCAAAGGCTCGGCCATGTCGGTGATGAAGCGCAGCGCGGGCTCAACCACCACCGCCTGGTAGCGGTCTTTATTGCGCTGGAACCACTCGCGCGTGTTGTTGCGCTTCAGTTGCCGCAGGAAGGTGAATAGCTCGGGAGTGAAGTACGCTTGGGCCTTCATAGGCCGCAATTGTAAAACGCCGCCGCCATGGAACCAAGCCCCGCGCGGGAATGTATTCTTCTATTTTCGATTTGTAAAATTCGCGGCGCTCGCTTTCGCGCGACGCACGGTTTTCGGTTACAGTGTTATGCAATCTCGTTCGGCTCCGTTTCGGAGACCGCATAGCGCATCGCACAACACAACTTCGCCGGAGGCACGCAAATGGATACCGTCAATCCTTTGACCACCCCGCTGACCACTTCTTCCCGCCGGGGATTCCTGCGCGCGGCCGCCATGATCGGTGCCGCCGCCGCGGCCACAAGAATTTTTGGCGAGCCCGAGCTGGCTCACGCCGAGCGCCTCAAAATGCCTCCCTATGTCGAGGGCGCCATCTACATCAACGCCAATGAAAATCCTCTTGGCCCCAGCCAGGCCGCGCGCCGCGCCGCCGCCGATGCCATCGCCCTCGGCGGTCGCTACCGCATGGAGTTGGCCGAGCAGTTGGAAGCTCTCTTTGCCGCGCAGAACGGACTGAACCCGGATTACGTGATGGCCTATCCGGGCAGCAGCCAGCCCCTGCATTATTCGGTGCTCGCCTTCTGCTCACCGCAGCGTCCGCTGGTCATTGCCAACCCCGGTTACGAGGCCGGTTCCATGGCCGCCAAGGCCTGCGGCGCGCCAGTCTTCCAGGTGCCGCTGGCAAAGGATTACAGCCACGACGTGCGCGCCATGTGCGAGGCCTCGCCCCACGCCGGAGCGCTCTACATCTGCACGCCCAACAATCCCACCGGTACGGTCACCCGCCGCCATCAGTTGGAGCACGCGCTCCAGCACAAGCCGCAGGGCAGCATCCTCATCATCGACGAGGCCTACCTGCACTTCTGCGACGAGCCTTCCGCCCTGGACATGGTCGCCGCCGGAAAAGACGTGGTCGTGCTGCGCACCTTCAGCAAGCTCTACGGAATGGCCGGCCTGCGCCTGGGCTTTGCGGCAGCGCGACCCGATCTGCTGGAAAAAATCTTCATGCAGGGTGGCTGGACGATGAGCCCGGTCACGGCCGTCGCCGCCGGCATGGCCAGCCTCCAAGACGCGGAGCTTGTGCCGCGCCGCCGCCGCGAGTTGGCAACACTGCGTGCAGAGGTCTTCGACTGGCTCACCCGCAAGGGCTATCCCTTTGTGCCCTCGGTCAGCAACTGCTTCATGCTGGACGCGCAGCGCCCCACGGCCGAGGTCATCCACGCCATGCAGCAACGCGGCGTCGTTATAGGACGCGCCTGGCCCGCCTGGCCCACACACGTGCGCATCACCATCGGCACCGCCGAGGAGATGCGCCGCTTCCAAACTGCCTACGAGCAGGTGATGGCCACAAAGTCGTTATCGAAGGTAGAGCCGCTGCCGCAACGCCCGAGCGATGCACCCTTCAAGCCGCCGAAGTATCGCGTGCAGGGGTAGGGTAGAGCGCGTATCTGTTCCATATTGACCTGTAATCCCCCACCACTTATGGCATCGTGGTCATATGTCTATCCACGAAATCAAGCCGAAGCGCGAAATTGACCAGGCAAGACTTGCCCGCGTCGGAGCAGAGATGGATGAGCCGCGCATGACGGAATCCGCGCGCGAGGGAGAAGGAATAACTCCGCCGGAGCATGGCCCCGAGCTGGGCCATTCACTGGAATCCATCGAGCGCAGCATTGAAACCGAAGGAGGGAAGAAGCATGGCAAAGCTCACCACCGCAACGCATAACCGCCTGCCGCCTCACTTCGTCTCCAAACGCAAAAACCGCCTCAGCCGAGGCGGTTTTGAAGAGCTTTTGGTAGCGCTACCGGGAATCGAACCCGGGTTTTAAGATTGAGAATCTCACGTCCTAACCCCTAGACGATAGCGCCACATGGGCCTCATTCAATATAACAAACGGCGCTGATTCCGCCAAACGCCGCGTGCTACTCCAGCTCGTCCGGCAGCAGGCCGATGTTCTTTTCTCCGGCGGCTTTCTTTTCTTCGTACTTCTTCACCCACGCCTCCCAGCTTTTTCCGGCGGCCGTGTCGCGGCCCGTAAAGGCCACGGCGGCAATGTCGTTGTAGCTGATGTTGCGGCGTCCGCCTTCTTTCAGCAGCACGCGCACCAGGCTCTGCGCCAGTGTCGCGCCGGTGCGTCGGTCGTACAAATAGCCCACCAGCACTTCGCCGTTCTTCAGCGTCAGCGTCACGTCGCCGCGATAGTCGAATGCCTGTTCCAGCGCCGCGCGTGTCTCTTCTTCGCTGGCCAGTTCGGGCACCCAGCCTTCCAGCGTCTCTCTATGCTTGTTCTCGGCATCCACCGTGCGCGTCGTCTCCGTGGTCATCGCGCCACCTCTACGGTTTCAACCGACTCAGCCTTGGCCGCAATCTGCACCAGCGGGTCGCCGCCGACAGCAGCGCGCGGAGCCTTCAGCATCTCCAGCGCCTCGGCGTCAGGATAGGTGCTCAGCATGCCTTTCACCGTGGCCACAATGCCATTCAGTGAGCCAAAGGTGTGGTTGACGGCCGAAGGTTCAAAGCCGCAGTGCACCATGCAGTTGGCACAGCGCGGATTGCCGCTCTTCTCGCCGTAGTTGTCCCACGCGGTCTCTTCAATCAGCTCTTTGAATGTATCCGCGTAGCCATCCTGGAGCAGGTAGCAGGGCTTCTGCCAGCCGAAGATGGTGTAAGTGGGAATCCCCCACGGCGTGCAGTCGTAATCGCGCTGTCCCATCAGGTACTCAAAGAACAGCGGAGTGGCGTTGAAGCGCCAGCTCTTCTTGCGGTTGCTCAGGATCTGGCGGAACAACTCCCGCGTGCGCTGCTTGCCCAAAAAGTGAGACTGGTCGGGAGCCTTGTCGTAGCTGTAGCCCGGCGACACCATCATGCCCTCGACGCCCATCTCCATCATCGTGTCAAAGAAGCGCCGCACGCCCACCGGGTCGGCGCCGTCAAACAGCGTCGAGTTGGTGGTCACGCGGAAGCCCTTGGCGATGGCTTCCTTCATGGCGTCCACCGCAATGTCGTAGGTGCCTTCGCGGCATACCGCAAAGTCGTGGTGGTCGCGTTCGCCATCCAGGTGGATGGTGAAGGTGAAGTACTTGCTCGGCTTGAAGAGGTGCATCTTCTCCTTCAGCAGCAGAGCGTTGGTGCACAGGTAGACGTACTTGCCGCGCGCGATCAACCCTTCGACAATCTCGCCGATCTGGGGATGCAGCAGCGGTTCGCCGCCGGGGATGTTGACGATCGGTGCGCCTGCCTCTTCCACCGCGCGGAAGCATTCTTCCGGCGTCAACTGGCTTTTCAGCACGTGCGCCGGGTACTGCACCTTGCCGCAACCGGCGCAGGCCAGGTTGCAGCGGAACAGAACCTCCAGCATCACCACCAGCGGGTAGTGCTTGCGTCCCTGCAAGCGGTTCTTGAGCACGTAGCTCGACACCGCCCACATCTGAGAAACCGGTACTCCCATCCTTGAACATCCTCCAAAAGACTATCGTAGCTGATTCCGCCCCGGCAGGGCCTAAATCCATGGCCCGAAAGGCGAAACCGTCATTAAACGCGCCGTATCTCAGGCTGAATGGGCATAGAGTGCGTGCATGTTCTGGCGCAGCATCTCCTCCACCAGCAGGCGTTCGGCCTCGCCAATGGACTTCCACTGCATGGTGCGCAGCAGGCTGGCGCGATTGGTGCGGGTAAACAGCACCATGGAAATCGTCGTCAGGAACTGCAGCTTTGTCTCCGGGGCATCCGCCGCGCGTCCGGTCAGCCGGCTTACGAACTCGGCGCCGATATCCAGGATGCTGGTAAAGTGGGCATGCAGAATGTCAAAGGCCTGGGTCGGCTGCGACTGCTCGCGCAGGATAAACTGTCCCCAGCAGTCGGGCGCGTCGGTGCCCAGCATCACGTGGGCAAAGTCCACCATGAACTCAACGAACAGCTCCAGCGTCTGATGACGGTTCAGTCCGGGCTTGGAGAGTCCCTGCCGGGCGCGATCGCACGCCGGCTGAAAGCGTCCCGTCACCTCCGCGCCAATATGCTCGGCGGCGGCGTGGTACAGGCCCTGCTTGCTGCCAAAGTAGTAGGGAATGGAGACCAGGTTGGCCTGGGCGCGCTCCACAATGGTGCGCGTGCTGGCCGCTTCATAGCCCAGGTCGCTAAAGACCTCTACGGCCACCTCGATCAGGCGCTGGCGGGTGCGTTCGCTGCGGTCCTGGCAGGCCGAGCGTCCAAATGGCGACTTGCTGCGGGTTAGTAGTTTCGTCATCTCGTTCACTTTTGTTTACACAGTTTGGTTGACAAATAAATCAAGCGTATGATTTCGTAGATATACTAATTGAAGTCCGGTGGAGATTCAATCATGCAGCTTCGACATTTTCTTGGCCTGGCGCTCGGCATTCTGATGGTAGCGCCGGTCAGCGCACAGCAACTTGCCGGTCCGGCCAGCGCCATTCAGGTGCCTCAGTCGCTGGACCAGCTCCTGGCGTCAGGCCAGCAGAGTCCTTTTTCCGGCAGCGTGCCGAATGGCGATATCAAGCCCGGGGTGCTGGAACTGAGTGTGGATGATGCGCTTTCGCGCGGCCTCAAGTACAACCTGGGCATCGTGCTCAGCGGCCAAACCACGGCCACGGCCCGCGCCGACCGCCTCAAGGACCTCAGCAACATCCTGCCGCATCTGGATGGCAGCCTGCGCGAGGCGGCCGTCAAGGCCAACCTGCAGGCCGAGGGCTTCAACTTCTCGATTCCCGGCATCAAGATTGGCCCCGGCATCAACTTCACCAACGCCGATGCCCGCATCAGCCTGACTGAAAACCTCTTCGACCTGCACGCCATTCAGAATCTGCGTGCCGGTAACAGCAAGGTCAAGGCCGCCGAGTTCACCTTCCGCAGCGCCCGGGAGACGGTGACCCTGGCGGTTGCCGCCAGCTACCTGCTGGTCATCAGCGCGGAGAGCCAGGTCGAGGCCGCCGAAGCCGAGCTCAAGACGGCCGAGGCCCTGCAAACCCTGGCCGATGACCGCGAGAAGGCCGGCCTGACGCCCAACGTGGACACCCTGCGCGCGCGCGTTGAATACCAGGTGCGCCGCCAGAATCTGATTGAGGCCAACAATAATCTATCCAAGCAGCGCATCACCCTGCTGCGCGTCCTCGGTCTGCCCGTGCATCAGCAGATTAAGCTGGTCACCCGCGCCGCCTACAAGCCCTTGCCCAGCATCGGGGAAGAGGAGGCGTTGAAGATGGCCCTGGCTTCGCGTCCGGACTACCTCGCGCTGGAGCAGCAGGTGAAGGCCGCCGAGCTGATGAAGAAGTCGGCGCAGGCCGAGCGCATTCCCGCACTTGGCGTCAGCGGAGACTACGGTGCCATCGGCACGCATCCCGGCAACGCCTTTGCAACCTGGACGGTGGGAGCCGGACTGCGCATCCCCATCTTTGAGGGCGGCAAGACCGAGGGCAACATTCGCGAGGCCGATGCCAAGCTCAAGCAGGTGCGCGCACAGCACGACGATATGCGCGGCCGCATTGAGCAGGACGTGGCCAACGCCATGCTGGACGTGAACGCCGCCGCCGAGCAGGTCGAGGTGGCCAAGACCACTCTCGAGCTGGCCGAGCAGACTCTGACCGAGTCGAAGGATCGCTTTGCCAACGGCGTTACCAATAACATCGAGGTCATCCAGGCGCAGGAGGCCATGGCCAACGCGCATCAGCAATACATTGGCAGCCTGTATGCGCACAACATTGCCAAGGTGCTGCTGGCGCGTGCCCTGGGCACCGCGGAGCAGACCCTGCGCACCGTGCTGGGTGAGGACACGACGCCGGTTGCGGCGCCGGTCCGTTAATTTTTTCGGGGATGGCGGCGCCCTCGCGGCGTCCAATGAACTTTGGAGAGAACTGGAATGGCGAACGAAGAACAGAACACTCCGGCCACGGCCGGGCAGACGAAACCCGGGCTTTTTGAACGCAATCCCGGACTGCGTACCTTGCTGCGCGTGGTGGTGGTGTTTGCCATCATCGGCGCGGTTGCCTACTGGTGGTATGGCCGCAGCTTTGAGGAGACCGATGACGCGCAGGTGGACGGACACATCTATCCCGTCAGCGCCCGCATCAGCGGCCACATCGTCAAGGTCAACGTGGAGGACGGCCAGAGTGTGAAGGCCGGCACCGTGCTCGCCGAAATTGACGACACCGACTACAAGGTGGCCGTAGAGCGTGCCCGAGCCGACTTCATGGACGCCTCCGCCTCGGCCGAAGCCGCGGGCTTCAGCGTGCCCATCTCGCAGGTGGGTTCCAACAGCATGATCCACAGCGCGCAGAGCGACGTCATCAGCGCCGAGGCCGGCATCTCGTCGGCCAACAAGCAGGTGGACGAAGCACAGGCACGCCTGGTGCAGGCCAAGGCCAACGCACAGACGGCTAACGCCGATCTGGCGCGCTACGCCCAGTTGGTTGCCAAGAAGGAAATCTCGCAGCAGCAATACGACCAGGCCAACGCCGCGGCCATCAGCGCCAACGCCCAGGTCACCGCCGTTGAGGCCTCTCTGCGCTCCGCGCAGGAAGTGGTCAAGCAGGCCAAGGCGCGGCTCGGCCAGGCGCAGGCCTCGCTGGCCAACGCGCAGATCAGTCCCAAGCAGGTCGCTTTGACGCAGGCTCGCGCCCGCGCCGGAGAGGCGGCGGCCGCCAAGGCCAAGGCTGCGCTCGAACAGGCCGAACTCAACCTGGGCTACACCAAGATTGTCGCGCCCGTTGATGGCGTGGTGGGCAACCGCAACGCCCAGGCGGGTGTAAATGTGCAGGCCGGCCAGGAGCTGCTCTCGATTGTGCCCACCAGCAACATCTGGGTCACCGCCAACTTCAAGGAGACGCAGTTGGAGTTTATGCGTCCCGGCCAGTCGGTCTCCATCAAGGTGGATGCACTCGGCGGCGCCAAGTTCCATGGCAAGGTCACTGCCATCGGCGGAGCCACCGGCGCGCGTTACAGCCTTCTGCCGCCGGAAAACGCCACCGGCAACTACGTCAAGGTGGTGCAGCGCGTGCCCGTGCGCATTGATTTCGATGATGCCGGCAAGCAGGGCTTCAATCAGGATGGCCGTCTGCGCCCCGGCCTCAGCGTGGTGCCCGAGGTACGCGTTCGATGAGTGAACCCGCCGTCGGGAAGGGACCCTGGCGACCGAGTCATAATCCGTGGGCCGTCGCCATGACGGTGACCATGGCAACGTTCATGGAGGTGCTGGACACCTCCATCGCCAACGTCGCGCTGCCGCACATTGCCGGTTCGCTCTCCGCCGGGCAGGATGAGTCCACCTGGGTGTTGACCAGCTATCTGGTCAGCAACGCCATCGTGCTGCCCATCTCTGCCTGGATGAGCGACCGCTTTGGCCGCAAGCGCTTCTACATGACCTGCGTCCTGCTCTTTACGCTCAGCTCGCTGCTCTGCGGGTTGAGCACTTCGCTTGGCATGCTGATCTTCTTCCGCATCCTGCAAGGCGCGGGCGGCGGAGGCCTCGGCCCCAGCGAGCAGGCCATTCTGGCCGACACCTTCCTGCCGCATCAACGCGGCATGGGCTTTGCCATGTATGGCATGGCCGTGGTGCTGGCTCCGGCCATTGGCCCCACCCTCGGCGGCTGGATTACCGATAACTACAACTGGCACTGGATATTCTTCATCAACGTGCCGGTGGGCATATTGTCCCTGTATCTCACCGAGCGGCTGGTGGAGGATCCACCCTGGATTGGCGATGCCCAGGAGCGCGCCAAGCACGAGCCCGTCGATTACACCGGCCTGGCGCTGATTGCCGTCGGCCTGGGTACGCTTCAGGTCATTCTCGACAAGGGCGAGCGCGAGGACTGGTTCAGCTCGCACTTCATCCAGATATTCACCGTCATCTGCGTGGTTGCACTGGTGTCGTTCATCCTGTGGGAGTGGCACGAGAAGCATCCCATTCTCGATCTGCGCATGTTGCGACATCGAAATCTATCGGTCAGCAACATCCTGATGTTCGTGCTCGGCTTCGTGCTCTACGGCTCCACGGTCATGATTCCGCAGTTCCTGCAGACCGTGATGGGGTATACGGCAAAGCTGGCGGGCATGGCGCTCTCTCCGGGCGGGCTGGTGGTCATGGCCCTGATGCCGCTGGTGGGCACTCTTGTGGGCAAGGTGGATGCGCGCAAGATGATCGCCTTTGGCTTCATCACGCTCGGACTCAGCATGTTCCACATGATGGGCATGTATCCCGGCATCGACTTCCACACCGCCATGATGTATCGCATCTACCAGTCCATCGGCATGGCCTTCCTCTTCGTGCCCATCAACACCATCTGTTACTCCGGTGTGCCGCAGGAGGACAACAACCAGGTCAGCTCCATGATTAACCTGATGCGCAATCTTGGTGGCAGCTTCGGCATCTCGTTTGTGACGACGATTCTTTCGCGCCGCATGCAGACGCACAGCTCGTACCTCATCGCGCACACCTCCGCCGCCAATGTTCCCATGCAGAAGATGCTGCACGGCATGACCGGATACTTCACCATTCACGGCGGCGGCACGGCCGGGCTCATGCAGGCCTATGGCAGCATCTACGCCACCGTGATGCGTGAGGCGGCGGTGCTGGCGTATCGCGACACCAACTTCATCATGGGTGTTGTCACGCTCTCGGCTTTGCCTCTGCTGCTGCTCACGCGCAAGCCCAAGCCGGGCATCCACATGGGGCACTAAGCGCGGTGAATAAAACCTGCGGGGCACGGTCCGCCGTGCCCCACTTTCATGCCATCTATTTGTGCGTTTATCTGCCTGCGGGCTGTAACCCGCGGCGCATGGATTGCGTCCAAAACTCGAATAAGCTCAAGCGCTTAGGCCATGGTTTGTTAAGAAGTGTTGCCATCGCGGCAGTTATCCGGCCTGCTCTGTGATGTTTTGTGAACTCTGGAAGAATTCTCCCACTTTCGGGAACTTTTCCCGCGTCCAAAGGCTATTCACAGGGTTAGAGCTATTGTGACCATCAAGTCTGGGGGTAAAGCATGTTGAATGGAATTGAGATGGAAGCGAACCGCATGAGCGAGTTAAACATGATCTGCGTGGAAGATCAGTCCGCGCCGAACAAGCTGGCGGATCAGACCATGGTGGGCAAGAATCTATTTGCCTGCGGTCTGCTCAAGCCCGGCACGCAGCCCTTCATCAGTCCGCTTTCGTTGCGCTTTGCCCTGCAGGATCATTACAAGATCTGCACCGAGCGCGGCCACTACAACATCACGCCCACCACCTTTGTCGTCCTCAACGAGGGGCAGAAGGGTGAGATCGTCGTTGATCCCGGCACCTCTCCGCGCGCCGCCACCATTGTCTTCGAGCACAAATATATTTCCGACGTGGCGCGCAGCTTCCAGTCGCCGCTCACCGCCGCCCTGGAACTCGATCACGACGGCGTCGTGATGCGCTTCCCGGAGTGCGTTCAGCACGAGTCGGCCTTTGAGATCGGCTCCAAGCTGCGTGCACTCTCCGCCGCCTGCCTCCGCGGAGACAGCCCGGAGAACATTGCCGACCGCTTCCGCGCCGTTGCCGAATGCGCCGTGCTGGTCTATGGCGCCAGCAGCCGCCAGATCGATTCCATTGACAGCGTGCGTCCCGGCACCCGCGCCGAACTCTATCGCCGCATCCAGCGCGCTTACATCTACATTCAGGATAGCTACACCGAGGAGCTCTGCCTGGAAAAGATCGCCCGCGTCGCCTGCATGTCGCCGCACCACTTCCATCGCGTCTTCAGCCAGGTTTATGGCATTACGCCCTTGCGCGCACTGGCCGACCGCCGCATGCAGATGGCGCATCGTCTGCTGGAGACCACCGATACGCCGGTCTCCGCCATCTGCCGCGCCGTCGGATACCACAGCGCGCCCACGTTCTCCAATTTATTCCGCGCCAAGTTCGGCCTGCCGCCCTCGCTCCTGCAGCAGCGCAGCCGACGGGTGCGCATGCAGTAGGCATCAAAGTCAGGGATTCTCAAAAATGTGTTAGCTCCGTTTGACGTTGGCCGGCAGAGATGCCGGCCGTTTTTTGTCTGCGGCAATCTACTCGCCGCCATCCCACACAAAGCGGTACGCACCGTCTTTCTGTTTGTGCCACACCGTCACGTAGTGGCCCCGGCTCACCTCGTCGTTGCCGCTTGCGTTCAGTATGTGGCGTTCGTATTCGCCCGTAGTGACCACGTATCCGGCATAGACGGCGCCTCCCGTGGGATGCCATAGCAGGCGGAATCCCTTTTGCGCGTAAACCTTCTCAAAGGCCTGCCGCAGTTGCTGGCGTCCCACAATGTTGGGCAGTGCCACATCCTCGGCAGCGGCGTTGGCCCAGGCCTCAGCGCCGCTCTTCTGCGCCGCGTCACTGAAGGTGCAATCCGCTGTGGCCGCGGCGCGCACGGGCTCTTCCCACGCCGGATCAATATATGAGGTGCATGTGCGGGGCGGTTGCGCGGTGTTGAGTGCCATCGGCATCAGCGATGCCAGGGCCAAAGTGAGGGCAAGGTGCATGAGGTCCTCCCTGGCAAAAGAATCCACGGAATCTGCCGCCAGTGCAAGTTATGTTGCGCCGCCATTTCAGATTTCCCTCCGGCCTGCCGATAACCAAAAGGAAGGCGATTGGCTTTCTTTGGATAGACTTATGAATCAGATGCAGCCCAAACCGGAGACCCTTTGCCAGGGCAGCGATGCGCTGGAGAACATCACCCTTGATGGCGGCCATGTGCTCACCTACGCCGGCGGTGACGCCGCGCAGCTCGTCCTGCTATGCGCCAACTTTTTATCGGAGCTTCCCATCCACATGGAGCGGCTTACCGACTCCATTCGTCAGCGCGAGCACATCAGTGCCGCCGGCAACGCGCAGCGTCTCGGCAGCAGTCTGCTCGTCTTTGGCAGTGAGGTCATCACCTGCACCCTGGCCGCCCTGGAGACCAGTCTGCGCTGTGGCCGCCGGCGACAGGCCATGATCGAGTGGCGGCGTTTGCAGCGCCAGCTCGATTGCCTTGTGCCCCAGGTGCAGCGCCTCATGCTGGAGGTAGCCACGCCGCGCTGCCGCATTCAGTAGCGCCCGCGGGTAGGAATATTTGTGACGCGCAAGAAACCGCGTTCCGGGTCAACCAGCCCGGGCGCGGTTTTCTCATGATTGTTGAATTTTTCTTGTTTCAGCTTGATGGCAAAGTTGAATAAATTGAAATGTCATTGCGACCGAAGCGCCGTAGGCGCGTAGTGGAGTGACCTTTTGTTTTGCTTTCCCCCGGAAACAAAAGGTGGTTCGACTCCGCGCCCAAACAGCGGGCGCTGCGCTCACCATGACATTTCGTAAGTTTCAAATGCCTCAAGGTCGGTCAGCAGTCTGTTATTTCCTTATTTATTCTCCCGCAGCCGTATGTACTTAATCTCTGCCGTGGCACAGAGTGTGCCTGTCACGTCGTGTACATCCACATGGCACAGGATCAATCTGCGCTCGGTGCCCGACACGGTGGCCGTGGCGCGGGCGTCGGTGCGGCAGGGCGACATAAAGCGGATCGTCATCTCCACCGTCGCCGTTCCTGCCTCGGCTCCGGTTACGGTCAGCGCCGCGGTGCCCGCCGTGGAGTCCGCCAGCGTCGCCAGCAGTCCGCCGTGGAAACATTCGAAGATGCCGTCCAGCGAGCGGTCGTAGGGCGCGATGATCACCGCCCGGCCCGGCGCCAGCTCTTCCAACCGGTAGCCAAAGGTCACAACCGAGGGGATGGCCATCACCCGGCGGCGAATCTCATCCGGTGAAAATTCCTTGCCTGCTGCTTCGCTCGTCACGGTCTGCGGAGTGTCCTTTTCCGGTCAATTTGTGCTAAAACCATGGCCCATGTTCTACCTGCTCAAAACCGAACCTGCAGTTTACTCCTTCGCCCAACTGCAAAACGAACGCGAAACCATCTGGGATGGCGTCACCAATCCACAGGCCGTCAAGTATCTACGAGAGATGCACAAGGGCGACAAACTGATCATCTACCACACGGGAGACGAGCGCCGCGCCATGGGCACGGCCACCGTCCTCAGCGTGGATGCCGCCGACCCCAAGGTGCCGCTGGTTCGCATTAAAGTGGGTAAGGCCATTGCCCGGCCCTCCACTCTGGATGACATCAAACAGAGCAAGCTATTCGCCGCCTCGCCGCTCGTGCGGCAGGGTCGGCTCTCCGTGGTTCCACTCACCAGCCAGCAGTTCGACGCCCTGGTGGACGGCAAACTTTAGCGTGGCCCGCGCGGCCGCACATTACAGGAAGGGAATTACCATGACCAATCGCATTCTGCTCGTTCTGCTGTCCCTGTCGCTGCTGCTCGGCGCTACCTCGCTCTTTGCCGGCAGCAAGCCGCCCAAGAAAGTCGTCACCATCGTCAATGCCAAGGGCGCAAACACCGGCACGGCCACCATCAAGGAAAACAAGGAAGGCGGCGTCATCATTCACCTGGTGGTCAGCGGTCTCACCCCGGGCGAGCACGCCCTGCACTTCCACCAGACGCCCACCTGCACTGCGCCGGACTTCAAGAGCGCGGGCGGCCACTTCAATCCCACCAGCATGCACCACGGCCTTAAGAACCCGGCCGGTCCGCATGCCGGCGACATGCCGAATATCACCGTGGCAGCCGATGGCACTGCCGATGTCAAAGTAAAGGACGAGCGCGTTACGCTCCAGCCTGGCAAGCCCAACTCGCTCTTCGCCAACGGCGGCACGGCGCTTATGATTCACGCCAAAGCAGACGATATGTTGAATGACCCGGCGGGGAATGCCGGCGACCGCGTGGCCTGTGGGGTGATCGTTCCGTAAGTCGCTGGCAGGCCATAGCTTAGCCTTCCCCACTGGTGCCACGACCATGGTAACCAGCCATGGGACTTCCCTCCGCGCGAAATTGGGTCATACTAAGCGTGGAGCAGGAGAAGGCTATGCGTACATTTCACTCTCGGCTGCGGAGCTTCGGTCTGGCGTTCGTTCTGAGCGCCGCCATCCTCTGCATTTTCAGCCCGGGTACGGCTGTGGCACAGGACTCTCCCTGCCGCAGCAAGAGCGGTGATATCAAGATTTCCTACCCGGAGCAGGCTCGCCGGATGCGTATCTTCGGCATCGTCCGCCTGCAGGTCATCCTTGGCCAGGGCGGACAGGTGCGCGAGATCAAAGTGCTGGGTGGCAACCCCCTGCTGGCCAACGCGGCGCTGCAGTCGGTGCGCGGCGCGCGCTTTGAAGGCACCGAGCCTTGCGTCATCTTCTTCGAGTACAAGGAGTAGTCACTCCCTGGCAACGTTTTTTCTGAGCCCGCGGCCCCGGCCGGCGGGCTTTTTCTTTGCCCCCATCTTTGCCGCGTCACCCGCGGTTGCACCCGCAACCATCTCCCCGGCTACAATGATGGGTTCTTAATTCGTCCGGCATAAAGGATCGCCATGCCCATCCGCACCATCATCGAACCCTTCCGCATCAAGAGCGTCGAACCCATCCGCTGGACCGATCGCGCCACGCGCCAAAAGCTCCTGGAGGCCGCGCACTACAACCTCTTCCTCCTCCC
>CAINND010000057.1 GCA_903851035.1 uncultured Acidobacteriota bacterium
CGTCAGCGTGGATCACGCCGATCCCTACCACGTCTACGGCGGATTGCAGGACAACAGCGCCTGGGTGGGCGATTCCTCCTATCCCGGCGGCATCACCAACTCGCGCTGGGAGAATATGTACGGCGGCGACGGCTTCTGGATGTTCGAAGACCCGTCTGACCCGAACTACATCTACGCCGAGTCACAGGGCGGTGAACTGGGACGCATCAACCGCATCACGCATGAGGCGCGCAGCATCCATCCCTACGCCGACTACGGCAAAAAGAAGCTGCGTCTCAACTGGAACACGCCGATACACATGAGTCCGAACCAGAAAGGCACCATCTACATTGGCGCCGAGTACCTGTTCCGCTCACGCGACCACGGCCAGACCTGGGATCGCATCTCGCCGGATTTGACAACCAACGATCCGGAGAAGCAGAAGCAGGAGGAGTCCGGCGGCGTGACCGTTGACAACTCCTCGGCAGAAACGCACACCTCGATCTACTCCATCAGCGAGTCGCCGAAGAACGCGCTGGTCATTTGGGCAGGCACCGACGATGGCAACCTGCAGGTGACCAGCGACGGCGGCAAGACCTGGACGAACGTCGTCGTCAACGTGCCCGGCCTGCCCAAGAACAGTTGGGTAACCACCATTGCAGCCAGCCGTTACAGCGCGGACGTGGCCTACGCGACGTTTGATCGTCACACCTTTGGCGATATGACGCCGTACGTTTACAAGACCACCGACCGCGGCAAGAGCTGGAAGGCATTGGCGGCAAAAGAGAGCGGCGTGCATGGCTACGCGCACGTCATCACTGAAGACACAAAGAACCCGAAGCTGCTCTTCCTGGGCACCGAGCTGGGCCTGTGGGTGAGCGTGGATGGCGGCGATCACTGGGCGCAGTACAAGGGCTCCAACTTCCCGGCAGTGGCCGTGCGTGACATCGTCATTCAGGATCGCGAGAGCGACCTTGTGCTGGCAACGCATGGACGCGGCATCTGGATCATTGACGACATTTCGCCGCTGCGCGCGCTGACTCCGGAGGTACTCTCCGCCGAGGCCGCGCTGCTGCCTTCGCGCCGCTCCGTGCAATACCTGCAAGCCGGCGGCGGGTGGGCTGAGGGCGACAACACGTTTAATGGACCTGGCCGCCCCGAGGCCGCCACCATCACCTACTATCAGCGGGCACGGCACATGAAGGGCGACTTGAAGATCGAGGTCTTCGACGCCCAGGGCAAGCTGATGGACACGCTGACACCTGGCATGAAGCGCGGCATCAACCGCGTGCAGTGGTCCATGCGGCAAAAGCCGCCCAAGGTTCCTCCGGCGGCCACGGCACTGTTTGAGGCAGGCGTGGGTCCGCGCGTGCTGCCCGGCACCTACACGGTTAAGCTGACCAAGAACGGCAAGGTGTACAACGGCAAGCTGGAGGTGGCACTCGACCCGCGCGCCAAGTTCACCGTGGAAGACCGCAAAGCGCAGTTCGCGCTGATGGGCAAGCTGAGCGAGACCATCGGGCACATGAGCTGGGCCGTGGAGGCCATTACCGGCGTGCGTGACGCGGCCAACGCCCGCGCCGCCGGACTGGACGCCAGTGACCCGCTGCGCACCGAACTGACGGCCTACGCCGACAAGGCAAACGCACTGCGCTCGCGCATTGTGGCCACCAAGGAGGGCGGCGCCATCACGGGCGAAGAGCGCATCCGCGAGTACCTGGGAAGCGTGTACGGAGCGGTGAACAGCTACGAGGGACGGCCGACGAAAGCTCAGGCCGATCGCGCTGCCGTGCTCAGCCACGAACTGGATGACGTGGTTGGCGAGTTCACCAAACTGAACACGTCCAAGCTGGCGGCGTTGAACCAGTCGCTGACGTCGAAGAAGTTGGCGGCGATCACCGTGCTCGACGAAGGCGAGTGGAAGAAGAAGGCAGCGGCCGAGGCAGCGGGTTCGCCAACGCCGGGGGCGGATAAGTTCCGCCTCTTCTTTGAGAACGACTAAACCAGTAAACGATTAAACCAAAGCCGGAAGAAACTCTGGCAGTTGGCGCCACACGGAATATTCCGTGTGGCGTTCTTTTTTGGATTGGGAAAGTGTGCGTCCCTACCAGCGGCGTGCGTCAAAGGTGGTTGCGGCAATCACGGCGCAGGAGAGGAAACAGGTGGTCATGCCAATCCGCAAACTGCCGGAGGCGCCAGCCAGCGCTCCGATGGAGTACGGCACTACGGCGCCGCCCAGCCCGCCCGTGGCGAAGAGCCATCCCAGCCGCAAATGTATCGCTCTCGAACCCCGGGCGGAAAGCAGCGCTACTGCGGTGGAAAAGACCGGGCTCAATCCCAGGCCCATCAGCACGGCGGCCGGGTAGTACCACTGCCCTGACGGCGCCAACAGGAGCAGCAGCAATCCCACGGTGGCAGTACACAGCGAAACTGCCAGCAGCCGCAGCTCTGTGCCCTTGCGCATTCCCACGGAGATGGCCAGCCGTCCCAGCAGGAAGCATCCCCAAAAGATCGTCTGCAGCAGGGCCGCGCTCGAGGATGAAAAGCCAGCGATGCGCTGTGCCAGCGACGGCAGCCAGCCGCTGATGCCATTTTCCAACCCAACATAGGCAAAGAGCAGCAGCGCGCAGGAGAAGATATTGCGTGCTTCCCCGCGATTGAGACGCGACGAAGCCTCCACCGCTGCCTGCGCCGCCACCTTTGGTAGCCATGCGCCCAGGGGCAACAGCACGGCTGCCACGATCCACAATACAAGGCGCAGCCGGTGCAGGTCGCCATCTACAATGCGGAGGAAGATGCCCGGCGCAAGAATGGCGCCCAGCGCCCAGCAGAAGTTCAGCAGGTGCAGCGATTGCGTGGAGCGCTCGCCGCTGCGCTCGACGACGATGTGTGTGATGGCGGGCATGGCTACACCCGTGCCAAAGCCAATCAACGCGAAGCCGGCATAGAGCAGTGTGCGGAAGCCGCCGGGAAGCACGGCAAAGCCCAGTGCGGCCAGAAGGAAACCGATCGCCGCAGAGGTGCGCGAAGTACTGTGCCGGGTGATCTCGCCAGAGAGCAGCGCGCCGCAGACTCCACCCAGAAACTGCGCCAGAAATAGTCCGCCAGCGGAGCGGTCACTCAATACCCACTGCGATTGCAACAGGGGGAGCAGTGGTCCCAGCATGGTGGTGGCCACGCCCAGCATCACATAGGCTGCAAAGGCAGGTGCCAGGGATTGTCGCATGCGAGCTCCGGACGTTCCCTGCCGCTCCTGGATGGAGCATCGCTGCATTGCGGGCGGGCAAAGGGATGTGCTGAAGGAGTTTGGCATAGCTGCACGGCTCCGACAAGAGGCTTTGCGCAATCGATTGTCTAGTATCGTTTCCTGTGCTATGCTTTTTCCGCTTATGCCGGACTTCGAAGCTCCTCTCTTTTTACGACACCTGCAAAGTCGGCGCAATTTCCTGCGCCAGGGCAGCCGACTGCTGCTGGCTGTCCCACTGTTTGGCTTTGCGGGGATTCCCTCCTGCTCGTCGTCTAACCCGAACACCACCACCACGGGCTCTGGCTACACCGGCACGGACGACCAACTGCTGGACGACGTTGAGCGCACCGCCTTCCAGTTCTTCTGGGATCAGGCCAACCCGTCGACAGGCTTCGTCAAGGATCGCGCGCATGCCGCGGGCAGTGACAGCTACAACGCCAGCAGTATCGCATCCACCGGTTTCGGACTGACGGCGCTCTGCATCGCCGACTCGCGGGGATATTCAGACACAACCACGTTGCAAAATCGCGCGCTGCTCACCCTGCAATCGTTGCAAACGCTGGCCGCCGGCCACCAGGGATTTTTCTATCACTTTCTGGATTGGGGCAGCGGAGCGCGCCTGAACCAGTGCGAACTCTCTTCGATCGACACCGCCATACTGATGTGCGGCGTTCTGAGCGTGCGGCAGCACTTTTCCTCGAACGCGGCGATTGTCGCGGCGGCCAACCAGCTCTACCAGGCGGTCAACTGGCAGTGGATGCTCAACGGCGGGACAACTCTTTCCATGGGATGGACGCCGGAGAGCGGCTTTATCAGCTCGCGCTGGGATCATTATTGCGAGCTGATGATGATCTACCTGCTGGGCATCGGCTCCACCACATATCCTCTGCCCGCCTCAAGCTGGCAGGCCTGGACGCGGCCAACCTACACTTACCAGGGCATCACTTATATTTCGTCCGGCGATCCGTTGTTCACGCATCAGTATTCCCATGCGTGGATTGACTTCCGCAATAAGCACGACAGCTACGCCGACTACTTCCAGAATTCGGTTTATGCCACCCAGGCACACAAGCTCTTCTGCCTCTCGCTGCAACCACAATTCTCCGACTACGGCGCAAACTTCTGGGGCATTACCTCGTCCGACTCGCGAAACGGCTATGTGGCCTGGGGCGGTCCCCCGGCCATGGGTCCCATCGACGGCACGGTTGTCCCCTGCGCCGCGGCAGGGTCTGTCCCCTTTGTGCCCACCGACTGCATCGCCGTGCTGCGCAACTTGCGGGGGTACTATCCCAACGCCTGGGGGCGTTACGGATTTACCGACGCCCTCAACCCGCTTTACAACTGGTACAACCAGGATGTCATTGGCATCGACCAGGGCATCGGCATGCTGATGGCGGAGAACTATCGCAGCGGCTTCGTGTGGAACAATTTCATGACAAATCCGGAAATTAAGAACGCCATGACGCTGGCCGGCTTCCAGCCAAACAGCTAGTCAACGCATACTACGCAGGATGCCCTTGGGCGCCGTTGCAGGCCTGCTGCTGAATTGGCGCTGTTTTAAGCGAATCTCGCTGCCTTGGGCGCTATACTCATTAGATTATGCGGGAAGAGAAAAAAGAGTTCGCGTTGGTAAAACAGGCGCCGGGGGCCACCCTGCACCGGGCCAACCTGGCCGAGCTGGCCAGCCATCTTGGGCTCTCGCCCTCGACGGTATCGCGGGTCATTAATCGCACTCCGGGCGCGCGCTCCATTCCCGCCTCCACCCAGGAACGCATCTTCGCCGCCGCAGAAAAGTTGAACTACCAGCCCAACATGGTGGCCAAGTCGCTGCGCAAGCAGAGCACATACACCATCGGCGTCATGGTGCCGGAGCTCGGCGAAGGTTATTCCTCCACGGTGCTGAACGGCGTGGAGACGGCGTTGGTCAGCAATGGGTACTTCTTTTTCGTGGTCAGCCATCTGCATCGCGAGGATCTGCTGCGCGAGTATCCCCGCCTGCTGCTGGCCCGGGCCGTCGAGGGCATTATTGCCGTCGACACACCCTGGCGTGAGGCATTGGGCATCCCCGTGGTCACCATCTCCGGACATTCACAGATGACGGGACTGACCAATATCGTGCTTGACCACCGCCTGGCTGCTGAACTTGCTCTCAGGCATTTTCGTGAGCTGGGCCACACCCGGGTGGCGGTGATGAAGGGGCAGACGTTCAGCAGCGATACCGAGTCACGCTGGCAGGCCATCCGCGAAGCCGCCGAGCACATGCAGATGCCGATTAACCCCCGTCTGGTGGTGCAACTTGAGGGTGAGAGTTCGACCAGCGTTCCCGGCTACGATGCTGCCCGCCGCCTGCTGGAGACCGGTGAACCCTTCACCGCCCTGTTCACCTTTAACGATATCTCCGCCATCGGCGCCATTCGCGCCATTCGCGAAGCCGGGCTGCGCGTCCCCGAGGATATCTCGATCATCGGATTTGACGATATTCCCAGCGCGGCATTTCAGAACCCGGGGCTTACCACCATTCGTCAGCCGCTGCGCACCATGGCCACCCTCGCCGTGGAGCACATACTCTCGCGTATTCGCAGCAAGGCCGACTCCATCAGCGAGGAGATACAGGTGGAACCCGAGCTGATTGTGCGCAACTCTACCGCGCCGGCGCGCAGCCTGGACACCCTGCGCCGCAGGACGAGCACAAAATAAGGCGCGCCACGGGGGCGCGCCTCAAACCAAACTTCAGTAAAGCACTCAGGGGCGAATCGTAAAGTTGGCGTGCTCCTTCGCCGTTGAACTACCACCAATCCAGACGGTGTAGTCCGTCGGCTCAATTACCTGCTTCCCGCGATTATCGTAGAAGGAGAGTTCCGAGTAAGCGAGCGGGAATTCCACGCGGCGCGACTCGCCGGGCCGCAGCGTGACGCGCGTGAATCCCTGCAGGCTGCGCATCGGCTGCTCCAGGCTGGCGCCAAAGTTGCGAACGTAACACTGCACCACCTCGGTCGCCTCGACGGATCCGGTGTTCTTGACCATGGCCGATGCCACGACCAGTGCCGGGCCTTTTACTTTGGTCTGCGACAGCCGCGCCTGCGCCAATTTGATTTCCGCGTGGGAAACCTTCACATCGGAATACGCAAACGTCGTATAGCTCAGGCCAAAGCCAAAGGGAAACAGCGCGTCGTTGGGCATATCAATGTAACGCGAAACGAAGTGCGAGTCGCTGTCATGGCCGGGATGTGAAAGGTCCACGTTGCCCGGAGGGCGGCTGGTGGGCAACTGCGCGTAGTAGAGCGGCACCTGCCCCAGCGCTCGCGGAAAACTAACCGGCAGCTTGCCGCTGGGTGCCACATCTCCAAAAAGCACGTTGGCGATGGCGTTGCCCGCCTCACTGCCGGGGAACCAGGCTGCCAGCATTGCCGCCACCTGCTGTGAGGCGCGGGTCAAGGTCAGCGCACGGCCGGAGAAGATGATGGCCACAACCGGCTTGCCCGTGGCCGCCACTGCATCCAGCAGTTGTTGCTGGTCGCCCGGCAAATCCAGGCTGGTGCGGGAGCCGGCCTCGCCGCTCATCTCGCCGCTCTCACCCAGGGCCAGCACCACCACATCGGCCTGACTGGCACATGCCACGGCATCGGCAAATCCATCGCTGTTTTTACCTTCGATCTCCGTGCCCCTGGCGTACAACAGGCTGCCGCCCAGGGTGTGGGCGCGCTCTTCCAGCGCCTGCTTCAGCGTCACCACTTCCTTGCGCTGCCCGGCGCCGGCCCAAGAGCCAGTCATCTCATGGCCATCGTCAGCCAACGGGCCGATCAAAGCAATCTTCCTTGCCTGTTTGACCAGCGGCAGCAGAGGCGCGCCATTGGCCAGCGGCCGGTTCTGCAGCAACACCAGCGACTCTTCCGCCGCCTTCAGCACCAGCGGACGATGCGCGTCCACCGTTGCAGTCACCTCGGATTTTTCGTCCACATATGGATGCTCGAAGAGGCCGAGCGCAAACTTCAGGCGCAACACGCGCCGCACCGACTCATCCACCACGGACATTGGAACCTTGCCCTGGCGAATCAGCCCGGGCAGTTCCGCGTCGTAGTAATGCGACATCATATCCACGTCCACACCGGCAAGCAGAGCCTTCTGTGCTGCCTCGGCGGCGGAACGCGCCACGCCATGATTGCGCAGCTCCATCACTGCCGTGTAGTCGCTGATAACGAAACCGTTGAAGCCCCACTCATGCCGCAGAATCTCCTGCATCAGGTACGGATTGGCCGTGGCGGGCAGGCCATTCAGCGCATTGAAGGAGCTCATCATCGTGGCGGCGCCTTCTTTTACCGCCGCCTCGTAGGGCGGCAGATACACCTGGCGCAACCGGCTCTCTGACATATCGGTTGTGTTGTACTCGCGCCCAGCCTCGGCCGCGCCATAGGCGGCATAGTGCTTCACGCAGGCAGCCACACTGTCCGGACGGGAGAGATCGCCCTGCTGATAACCGCGAATGTAAGCTCTGGCCATGGCCGCGCCCAGGTAGGGATCTTCACCGGCGCCCTCCGTGGTGCGTCCCCAGCGCGCGTCGCGGGCGATATCCACCATGGGCGAGTAGAACCAGCGCACGCTGGCCGTAACCGCCTCGCTGGCGGAGAGTCTGGCCACTTGCTCCACCAGCGATGGATCGAAGGATGCAGCCAGCCCGAGCGGCTGCGGATAGATGGTGCGATAGCCGTGGATGATGTCTGCGCCAAAGAGCAGCGGAATATGCAGGCGGCTCTTTTCCACGGCCGCACGCTGGAAGGCATTGGTGCGCGCCGCGCCCACGGTGTTCAACATGGAGCCCAGCCGGCCTTCGGCGGCCAGTTGCATGGCATCCACCTTAAAGGCCGCCACGGGATTGGCTGCGATGGCTTCTGCGCCTTCCACCGCCACCGGTGCGACCTCACCCAACACGCCCTGGTCGTTGTACTGCACCAGTTGGCCCAGCTTTTCCTCCAGGGTCATCCGTTGCAGCAGGCGGTTCACCCGGCGCTCAATCTCCGGCGAAGCCAGTTGCTGGTTGGAGGCGGAATGCGTGATCTTTGCCGCTGCCACCGGAGGCTGCTGCGCCAGTATCGGCACAGCAGCGCCCCAGTAAAGGAACCCGGCCACGGCTGCGCTGCACAGTGTGCGCGCCAGTCTTCGCGTTGCACGGCATTCTAAGGAAAGCACCTTCGGTCTCCTCTGTTCCACTCTGCGATAAATAAAACAGTACAACCAGTCCTGCTTACTGCTGACGATCATCACGCTCCAGCCCAATCAAACGTTGTGCCCGTGCGATCTCTTCATTTTGCATGAAGCATCTCCAGATCAGCCCGCTGCGGCCATTCTCAATCATTACCACCTGCGGCGCCTGGTTGAGCCCCATGTAAATTCCTGAATACCATTCCTGCTGCTGATTAAAGGCATCGCGGAAGCCATACACATCCCACAGTTGCGCGCCTAAATCGCGGTAAAAATGCCGGATGGCTGCCATGCTGGCCTGCGGTGTGTACGCATAAGAACTGACCGCGCCGGTAGGAGCCAGCGTGCCATCGTCTTCTGTGAATGGCTTGTACTCCTGGTAGCCATACGGACCATCCACGGCTGTCAGTCCCCAACTGGCAGCGCCGTAGCCCTTCCAGTGGTGCGGATTTTCCTCGCTGTAAGCCTGGCTGACTCGCGCTTCGTCGCGATTGTTCGTAAAGTAATTCGTGTAACGGTCGCGCCAGCCTCGCGGGTCATAGCCTAGATAAGAGTATTGCGTAAAGAAGAGCGGCCCGGGCGAGCCCGGCGTGTAGTTCATCGCCAGCGGAATGCCGTAGTAGGTGTGGCGCTCGCCATAATGATGTTCGCCGCGCTGTGCCGTGTAGCCTGTGTCGTACAGCGAAGCCGGCACGGCGTGCGTGGGTGAGGCGATGGCCAGCAGGTAGGTGATCATCACCTCGTTCCAGCCCTCCAGCCGGTTGGCAATGTGGAAGCCCCAGCGCGGCGACCAATGCCAGTAGAGCGCATCCTTAGTTTGCGGCACGCGGAACCAATCCCATTCCACGCCCTCCCAGAGCGCGGTAATCTGCCGCCGCAGCCGCGTTTCCCTTTCGTCCGTGCCGTTGAAGTATTGCCGCGCCGTCAGCAGGCCCTGCAGCAGGAAGCTCGTCTCCACCAGGTCTGCGCCATCTTCATACATGCCGAAGAGCGGAACCACATGGCCGCTGCGCCCACTGAGGAAGTGCGGCCACACGCCATGGAAGCGATCAGCGCGAGCGAGAAAATCCGTGACCTTCAGCAGCCGCTCCACCACCGCGGCACGCGGCACAAATTTACGCTCAGCGCCCACCACCATGGCCATCACGCCAAAGCCGCTGGCTCCAACGGCGATCACATCGTCGGCGCCGGGAACAGACTCGCGCGCCATGCCGGAATGCGGCTCGGCGGCCTCCCAGTAGTAACGCAGCGAGGCTTCCTCGACCATCGTCAGCAGCTCGTCATCGTTCATGGCATGAGTGCGGGCTGCGGCCACGTTCGAGGGCCTGGACTCACGCATCGCGCTGGTGCGGGCCGTTACCCGATAGCGCAGCTCGCGAGGCTTATCGCCCACCCAGTCGGCAAAGCGGTCCACGCCCGGCCGCTGCACGCCCACAGGACGAAATTCACCGCCAGGCTCGGCGCGGTAGATCACATATTGCGTCGCACCGGCGGCACTCGCCGGCTTCCAGCGCAGGTCCACATGGCGTTCATAGGCGGTGGCACGCAACTCAGCCGGAGCCGCAGCGGGCGCAGCGTTCTGCGCGGCGGCATCCTCCACGCGAATGTCATCGACAAATAGCCTGTGCGCCACGCCATCGGCCGCACCCTGGCTGAAGATAATTTCCGCCAGTCGCCGCGGATGAAAAGGCTGCACACCATCGCCATGGAAGCTCGCCAGCGGCACGCGCACGCGCTGCCATTGTGCGGCTGCCACGGGATGGGCGAAGCGGCCCAGCGGCAGTGGCGCGGTAAAACCGCCATCAAGATCGCGCAGAGTGATTTGCGGCAGCGACCCGGCCATCATCTGCTGCGGCGAGTAAATCCATATGTAAAGGCTGTCGCCGCGGAAGTCCACGTGGCGGTTGCGCCATTGGTAGATGCGGATGGTGGCATCCCACGCGCCGTTTGGCGCACTGGACCAGTCGAGCTCAAGCGCGTTGGGCGCGCTGACCGTATGCTCGGTCTCCACCGGCAGCTTGCCATCCACCAGGCGGAGGCGGCTGGGATAGCTGGCGTTGCCCTGACTGTAGAAGTAGGCCTCAGGTGAGAGGCTGTTTTCAAAGAAGAGATGTTGCGCTGAATCCTGGCCAACGGCAGGCAATGCCAGCACTCCGGCCAGCGCAAGGCCTAGCAGCGCCATTCCCAGGCACCTTGCAAGAGCCGCGCCAAGTCGGTCGCATGCGGCCTTACCCAATCGAGTTACGAGTGTTGCCGAATTTTCGTCCACCACTCGAACTCCCCTGGGACGGGATGACTACAGCGCTCCGTCTGCGGCACAGTGTTGCGCCGCAAACGGGGGAACGGCCGTCCATCGGCCATTCCCCCATGAGCGGAGGAACAATAGAACTGCAGCCGGCGATCGTACACCGGCTGCAGAAGGTTGGTGGTTAGAATTCGAAACGCATGCCCAGGGTCATGACGCGAGCACCCAGTGCACTGGTTTCCTGGCCAAATCGGCTGCTGTTCACATCCGTCTGAATGCTGCCCGGGTTCAAGTTCACGTTGTTGAACAGGTTGTAGATGTCCATACGGAACTGGAGCTGAGCATTGTTGCCGATCACCTTCTCCTTGGGCAGAACGAAGGTCTTGACCACGGTCAAATCCACGTCTTTGTAACCAGGCAGGGTCCAGGAGTTGCGACCCACGCCGGGCTGATCGGGCATCATACCGTTGATCACCGGAGCAGCAAAGTAAGCCGTGCCGGGCAGCGGGAAGTTGGTGCCGTACTCATAGGCATGGTTGCTGGTGCTATGACCGGCGCCACCGAGGTATGCGCTCGGCAATGCCTGCCAGTATCCACCGTTGGGGTTGTACATACTGTGCGAAAGGTTGTACACCGGGTTCCACGGGAAGCCGGAGTGCATGTTCAGAATGCCGCTGATCGACCAGCCGCCACCGATCTTCTCCCACTTGGCGTTGGTGCCACGGAAGAGAACCGGTTTCCACATGCCATACAGCTTGAAGGCGTTGGTCACGTTGTAATCCGAACGGCCGTAAGACCAGTTGGTGTGAGCCGGGTAGTACTGCTCCGAGTAAGGAGCAGAGCTGTTGTCCATGCTCTTCGACCAGCTGTACTGCACGTCCGCCATGAACTGATGCGAGAACTGATGCTTCAATTCAGCCAGCATGGCGTTGTAGTTGCCATGTCCCTGATGCGTCCAGTAATCGCAGCAGCTGCCGATGTTCGGGTTCTGAGCATAGCCCATCGCCGCGGCGTAGCCCACCGGGTTCATGTGGAAGTACGTGTCATGCGAAATGCTTCCCTGGTAGCCCAGAGTCGCCACGAACTGATGTCCCAGATCGTACTGCGCATCCAGAGAATAGTGATGCGTCCGCATGGTGGGGTTGTTGGGCTGCATCAGTGCAACACCGGCAGATCCGTTTCCGGTCGGCAGTCCGTTGGAGCCATACGAGGTGACCGTGTTGGGGTTCGCCGGGAAGCCCAGAATGTTATGCGCATCCGAGGAGACGGCGTAGTAGATGTTCGGATTGATGTGGTTAACGTCAGGCGAACTGAGGTCCGGCCAGTAGGAGAGGCCGACGTTGCTCAGCGTGTTCTGCGTGATGGCCATTTCGTCCTGGTTGAAGTTCAGGCCGTAACCGCCGCGCACAACCAACTTGTCCTTGAACATCGTCGGGCTCCAGCTGAAGCCAAGCTGAGGTCCGAAGTTGTTCTTCTGCGCGTTCCATGCGCTGCCGCCCTTGCGGATGTACATGCCCGTCAGGAAGGCCGCGCCTTCGCCCGGTACCGCGACGAAGTCCTGGTTGTGCTTCTCATACAGCGGTCCAAAGTAGTTCCAACGCAGGCCGAGGTTGACGGTCAGGTTCTTGCGTACCTTCCAGTCATCCTGTGCGAAGATGCCCCAGAAGTTCGAAAGGTCATCCTGGCGAATAACCGAGGGCTTGCCGGTGGCAGGATCAAACGCGCCGCCTTCATTGTGCGGAGCGTCATTCAGGAAGTCCCAGATGTTGTAAAAGTTGTAGCTCGGTACGCCGCAACCGTAGCAATCCGACAAATAATACAGCCGGGTGTAATCCACGCCAAACTTCATGGTGTGCCGGGCCTGGATCTTGGTGGCGATGTCCTTAAAGCCATAGGTCCACTGCTTCAGGTAGCTGCCGACGTTGGGGCCCCAGGAGTTGACGCCGAAACCGATGGTCGTGTCAACCGAGTCAACAGGCAGGCCCACGGGCGACTGCGGGTTGCTGGCGATTTCGTTCCAGTGCCAGCCGGCCACGTTGCCACGCAACTCGTTCAGGAACGTAGGCGAGAAGGTGTGGTTCCAAACAACCGTGTAGGCTTCGGTGATCTGATGGTGGTTGAAAATATCGTAGGTACGGTTGCCGTTGTAGAAGCTGCTGGTCTGCGGCATCCAGTAGATCATGAAGCCAACCATGTCGTTCTTGGTCGGATTGGCGTCCACGCGGCCGTTCCACTGATATTTCTTGGAAGTGGTGGGATTGGAAAGGACGTACTGTGCCACGTCGGGCGTGGTGGTGTTCAGGCCGTTGCCAACGCCGGGGTGCAAGCCCGCGACGAAGCTGTAATCCTGATGTCCCAGTCCCGAGGTCAGCGGCGAACCGACGTTGATGCCAGCGCCGCCGGCGATCGTATTACAGTCGATGCCTTCATGTAAGCCAGCGTTGGCGCAGGTGCTGCCGGCAGCATTGATGGTGCCCTTAGGCGCATTGCCCGGGAAGTTCAGGTACTTGTAGGCAATGCTGTTGGAGTTGGCCAGGGCGTCGAATGCCGGCGTGTCATACCAGCCAAGCGTCTGGTAGGGGGATGAGCCTTGCTGCACCGTTTCCAGAGAGAAGAAGCCGAAGATCTTGTTCTTCCAGATCGGGCCGCCCACTGTGCCGCCCAACTGGTTGAACTGGTTGGTGTCCCTGAATTTGGGATTGTTCAGGCCATTGTCTGACTGGTAGGAGTTCAAACCAGCACTGTGACGGGTGAAGAAGAAGGTGCCGTGCACATTGTTGGTGCCGCTCTTCGAGGTCACATCGACGTGCGCGCCGCTGAAGCGTCCGTACTCGGCGTCATACGCATTGGCCACCGCGGTGATGCTGGCCACGGAATCGGCGTTGGGCGTGATGATGGTGGTGCCGCCCCATACCGCCGAGGTGGTGCTGATGCCGTCCACGGTGTAGCTGTTGTTCTCATACTGGCCGCCATGCGCCAGAACCTGCGGGCCGTTCTCCGTTGCAAAGATGCCCGTCGCGCTGCCGGTGCCGCCCGGTCCCTGGGTTCCGGGGATGTTGTTGCCGTTGTTGACCTGCTGCGAACCGTCGCCGAAGACGCCGGGGGTCAGCTGAATCAACTGCATGACGTCGCGGCCGAAGGCGGGCATGCTCTGAATCTGCTTCTCAGAGATGACGCCGACGGTGTTGGCGTTGGCAGTGGCCAGCAGGGGCTCCGTCGAGGCATCCACTGTCACAACCTGCGACTCGCCGCCAACCGCCAGCTGAACGTTAAGACCGTTGGGTTGATCGGGAACCAGGTCCAGGTGATCGATCACCTTCTTCTGGAATCCCTTGGCAACAACCTCCAGGCGGAAGGTAGCAGCCGCCTGCAGGGCGTTGAAGTTGAAAACGCCGCTCTCGTTCGATGTGCGGACAATTTTATCGTTTGTCGCCGGATTGGTCAGGGTCAGTGTCGCGCCCGGAATCACAGCTCCGGATGCATCTTTCACCACGCCCTGAATCGAAGTTCTGTACTGCGCCTGGGCCATCGGGCTCAGCACAAGAACACACGCCAACGCGAACAGTGCACATCTTAGAATCCAGGCGTACCCGGGTAGATTGCGCTCCCCATTCGTCATGCTCATCCTCCAAAGTTGAGTTTCGCTGCTTGCTCCCCGGGGCCCTTGATAACTTGCCGAACCTCCGGTTGTTGATACATAGGACCGAATTAAATAATCGATTGTGTAAGCTGCGCAATCGATTGCCTAAATGTCGGACGAAACTATATCACGGCCTAATCGGATTTTGTCAATTTAGAAATTGGGCAGTGGCTGCCGCTTCCCAAAATGCTCCATTTGGCCCCTACGGACGCGGCTGGCAGTACACCTGGCACAGGGCATCGGCCACATACCCGGCCGCCGTCGCAAAGGCTCC
>CAINND010000058.1 GCA_903851035.1 uncultured Acidobacteriota bacterium
AATGAGTAGTTGTATCTCGTCTTTCCATTCAAGCTGATACGGGCAATCCGATCAACTACCAAAGCCTCTCCCGCTTGGATATCTTCATCAACCTTGCATTCGAGAATATGTCGAGCAACATTCTCGAATGCAAGTATTGCTGTTCGATACAAGGCATTGATTGAAACTACCTTGAGCAAGACACCCGATGGATTGTCATTACGAGGAAAACGCTCCACCAACAGTTGGAGTGCATTTTCCAATACTCGATTCTCGTCGTCGAACTTCTTGACACTGACTGCAACCAATTCCGCTGTTGGATCAGGAAGTTGCATACGGACTCCTTATGGAGAAACCCCTACCGGTACTCGTCCATGATCGCGTCCAGTACGGCTTTGCCGGGCCGTGTCACGCTCTCCGGCAGGTGCGCCAGCGCCGTGTCACCCAGGCCGAGCAGGTCGGTAAAGCTCGGCGCCTCCGGGTTCAGGTAGAAGAGCCCGGTCAGTACCTCTTCCTTCTCACGCGCCTGGGCCAGGCGGGTCAGTGCACCAATGCGGCTGGTGGGGTCGTAATCCTCTTCCAGCTTGGTCAGGTGCATGCGCGAGCCGTCATGCATGGTCACATCCACGCCGCTGCCAGCCTCGTACTCCACGTCAATCTCATCGAACACCGGCACAAAGTTGATATCGTGCAGCGGCTCCTCGTGGTCCTTCATGAACTTGTAGCTCTTCGTCGAGCCCTCGTGGTCGTTGAAGGTCACACAGGGCGAGATCACGTCCAGCAGCACTGTTCCCTTGTGCACGATGGCCGCCTTCAGCAGCGCGGCAAGCTGCTTCTTGTCTCCGCTGAAGCTGCGTGCCACAAACGTCGCGCCCAGTTCGATGGCCAGGGCGCAGGTGTCGATGGCGGGCAGTTCGTTCACTACGCCGGTCTTCAGCTTGCTGCCCATGTCGGCCGTCGCGGAAAACTGCCCCTTCGTCAGCCCGTACACGCCGTTGTCCTCGATGATGTAGATCATCGGCAGGTTGCGGCGCATCAGGTGGACGAACTGTCCCATGCCAATGCTGGCCGTGTCGCCGTCGCCACTGACGCCAATGCAGACCATCTTATGGTTGGCCACGGCGGCGCCTGTTGCAATGGCCGGCATGCGTCCGTGCACGCCGTTAAAGCTGTGCGCGCGTCCCATAAAGTACGCCGGGCTCTTGCTGCTGCAGCCGATGCCGCTGAGTTTGGCTACCTGCTCGGGCTCCACGCCCATCTCGTAAAATGCGTCGATGATGCGCTCGCTGATGGCGTTGTGGCCGCAGCCGGCGCACAGCGTGCTCTTGCTGCCGCGATAGTCGATGACTTGCAGGCCAATGCGATTCGTCTTTGGAGTGGGTGTTGGTGTAGTGGTGGCCATTTACTTTGCCTCCTGCTTCGCAATGCTGCTGGTAATGGTCTCGGCCTCAAGCGGATGCCCGTCGTAATGCAACACGCTGCGCAGTTTGACGACCTCCACCGCATTCACATCCATCTTGAGAAGTTGCAGCATCTGCGCGTCGCGGTTCTGCTCAACCACGTAAACGCGATCGTGCGTGGCAATGAACTCCGCCACCGTCTTGTGGAAGGGGTACGCTCTCAGCCGCAGGTAATCCGTCGCAATGCCCTGCTTGGCCAACTGATCCACCGCCTCAACGGCGGCCCAGTGCGAGCTGCCAAAGGCGATAATGCCAACCTTCGCGCCGGGTGTCGTGTGCTCCAGCACCGGCGCGGGTACCACGTCGCGAGCCGTCTCCCACTTATGGTTCAGGCGGTCCATGTTGTTCACGTAATCTTCGGGTCGCTCGCTGTACAGCGCGCGCTCGTTGTGTCCGCTGCCACGCGCAAACCACGCCGCGTTGGGATGCGGTGTGCCGGGCAATGTGCGCCAGCCAATGCCGTCGCCATCCACATCCTTGTAGCGTGCAAAGCCGCCCAGCCGGTCCAGGTCTTCCTTGCTCAGCACCTTGCCGCGATCCAGCTTGTCCAGGGGATATTCAAACGGCTCGCTGACCCAGTTGTTCATGCCCAGGTCCAGATCGCTCAGCACGAATACGGGGGTTTGCAGCCGCTCAGCCACGTCAAAGGCACGCCAGCCGAACTCAAAGCACTCCTTCATCGAGCACGGCAGCAGCATGGGATGCTTGGCGTCGCCATGCGATAGGAATGCCGTGGAGAGCAAATCTGCCTGCTGCGTACGCGTTGGCAAACCCGTGCTGGGTCCAACGCGCTGCACGTTCCACACCACCGCGGGAATCTCCGCGTAGTAGCCCAGTCCGGTGAACTCGCCCATCAGGCTGATGCCGGGTCCCGCCGTGGCCGTCATGGCCCGGGCTCCGGCCCAGCTTGCGCCCAACACCATGCCAATGGCCGCCAGTTCGTCCTCTGCCTGCACCACGCCAAAGCTGGGCGTGCCGTCCGGCGCGCGGCGATGCTCCTTGAGCAAGTCCATCAGGTCCTCAATCAGCGACGAAGACGGCGTGATGGGATACCAGGAGATGAATGTGACGCCGCCGAAAAGTGTGCCAATCGCGCCGGCCGCGTTGCCATCAATGATGATCTTGCCCGCGTTCTCGTTCATGGGCTGCACGCAATAGCGCACCGGCTGGAAGTTAGCCGCGGCGTATTCGTATCCGGCTCGTGCGGCGGCCACGTTGATCTCCGTGGCGCGCTTTTTGCCGTGGAATTGCTTGCTGATGGCCGTCTCCAGTGCCGTCATTTCAAGATGCAGCAGATGGCCCAGCACGCCCACGTAGATCATGTTGCGCAGCAGTTTGCGCAGCTTCGGCTCCGGAGCCACGGGCGCCACCAGCTTGTCAAAAGGAATGGCGAAGAACTCCACGTCTGTGCGCAGCGCGCCCAGCTTCAGCGGTTCGTCGTACACCACAACCGAGCCCGGCTTGAGCTTGGCAACGTCCTCGGCGGCGGTCTCGGCGTTCATCGCCACCAGAATCTCCGAGTCGCGCTTTTTGGCCACGTAGCCATCCTTGCTCACGCGGATGGTGAACCATGTGGGCAGGCCGGCGATGTTCGAGGGGAAAAGATTCTTGCCGCTCACCGGAACGCCCATCAAAAACACGGTGCGCATCAGCACCGCATTCGCCGATTGCGATCCGGAGCCGTTGACGGTGGCTACCTGGATACTGAAATTATTGACCACCGGCTCCTGCTTCACGCCGTTCCCCGCGCTGTGGCCGGGAGCAACTTCTGTACTTGCCATGGAGATGCCATCCTTCTTGGGCAGGCTCGTCCCAATGCATGGGGCTGTCTGCATCAATGTCGGTAGGAATTATAAGTCACGGCGCAAGCCGATGGCTTTAGCGCGGCACCGGATGGAGCCCACGCGCCACTCGAAGCCGAATTTCGCGCAGTAAAGGGCGCCCGCCTATTTACGATACGCTGCGTTTCCTTGTGCGGCTTCCTTGCGGTATTCTTGCATGGAGTTGTTCTCCACCATGAGCGCCGACCAACGCCCGCACGTCAATCCGTGGATTATCACCCTGAGCGTCATGCTGGCCACGTTCATGGAGGTGCTGGATACGACGGTGGTCAACGTCAGCATCCCGCACATCTCCGGCAACCTCGGCGCCACCTACGAGGAAGGCACCTGGGTGGTCACCAGCTATCTGGTGGCCAACGCCATTGTGCTGCCCATGAGCGGTTGGCTGGCCAGCTACTTCGGACGCCGCCGCCTGCTGCTGGCCTGTGTGGCCATGTTCACCCTGGCCTCGGTATTGTGCGGCGCGGCCACAAATCTCAGTGGGCTAATCTTCTTCCGCGTGTTGCAGGGCCTGGCCGGCGGAGGCCTGCAGCCACTCGCACAGGCCATCATGTTTGAAACCTTCCCCAAGGAGAAGCACGGCCAGGCCATGGCCGCCTACGCCATGGGAATCATCGTCGCGCCCATCCTTGGGCCGACACTCGGCGGATGGATTACCGACAACTACACCTGGCGCTGGATCTTCTACCTCAACGTTCCCGTTGGAATCTTCTCGCTGGCAATGATGACCCGCTTCGTTCACGATCCGCCCTACCTGCGCCGCAATCGGGAGGCGGATGTGGACCTGTGGGGCATCGGCATGCTCGCCCTCGGCCTTGGCGCGCTCCAGATTTTGCTCGACACCGGCCAGCGTAAAGATTGGCTGGGCTCGCAGGACATTCGCATCGAAGCCGTCGTCTGCGTCGCTGCGCTCAGCATATTCATCTGGCGCGAGCTCACCACCGAGCATCCCATCGTGGACCTGCGCGCCCTCAAGGATCGCTCCTTTGCCGTGGGCGTCTGCCTGATGAGCGCCGTCGGCTTTTGCCTCTATGCCAGCCTGGTGTTGCTGCCACAATATCTCGAAACTTTACTGAATTATCCATCTCTCCAGGCCGGACTGGCCCTGTCGCCGCGCGGGCTGGGCTCCTTCGCGCTGACGTTTTTCATCGGCGCCATCGCCGCGCGCATGGACGTGCGCAGGCTCATCGTCATCGGCTTTGCCGTCGGCGGCACCACCATGCTCATGCTCTCTCACCTCAACCTCAACGCCGGTTACTGGGATATCTTCTGGCCGCAACTGTTGCAGGGTGCCTCCATGTCCTGCGTCTTTGTGCCGCTTTCCGCGGCCAGCATGTCTCATGTGGCACGGGAGAAAATGGGCAACGCCACCAGCATCTATAACCTGATGCGCAACATTGGTGGCAGCGTGGGCATTGCCATGATGACCACCCTCCTCGCGCGCCGCCAGCAGTTCCACCAGAACCGCCTGGTGGAGCACATGATCCCGGGCAACCCCCGTGCCTACAGCCTCATGCAGCAGTTCGGCGGATACTTCCACAGCCGCGGCAGTGACCATGCTTTGGCCATCCATCAGGCCCAGTCCGCCATCTATGGCATGGTGCAGCAGCAGGCCGCCATGCTCAGTTTTGTCGAGGCCTTCAAGCTCATGGCCCTGGTCTTTTTCGCCCTCATTCCCTTCGTCGCTCTCCTCCACGACCCCAAAAAGGAGCGCAGACAGCAGCCGGAGAAGGGTTCCGCGAATCCCTCCCATCTGCCCGAGCCCAAGGAAGCCGCCGAAGTCTTATCCGTATAGCCTCGCGACAGCGTCTTCTTGCGAATCTGCCTGGCGGCTGCTCCTTCCTGTCGCATTTTTATCCGAACACTTTTATGCTGGCTACGTCTTTACCATTGAGGCCCTTTGAGAGTGCTGGTCAACGCCGTTGCGATCAATCCGAAAACTGCCACTGACAAAGTGGCCGTGGCCTCACTGGATGCGCTGGTGCGCGAGCACGCACGCTTCGTCTTTCGCCTGGCTTACAGCGTGCTGCGCAACCATCACGACGCCGAGGACGCCGCCCAGGAGACCTTTCTACGCGTGCTGCGCCACCGGCAGGAGATGGAGGAAGTTGCCGACCAGCGCGCCTGGCTGGCTCGCGTGACCTGGCGCATCGCCGTGGATCGCGTGCGGCGTACGCCCGAGCGTGACCACGATGACCTGGCTCCGCTGCTGGAGCAGTTACGCAGTCCGCAGGCCAGCGCCCTGCAGTTGGCTGCTGACGCGCAGATGCTGCGGCTGACCGAGACGATGGTGGCCGCGTTGCCCGCCGAGTTGCGCGACGTGCTTACGCTTTCCACCCTCGAGGAGCTGAACTCGCGGGAGATCGCGGAGATTCTCGGTATCCCCGAGGGCACGGTGCGAACCCGGCTGCAACGCGCTCGACAACGATTGAAGGACAAGCTGAACGAACTGATGAAAGGAGGGCGCAATGAATCCGGAAGAGCGTGATCAATTCACCGAACAACTACTGGACGCCACCTTGCGCCAATACTCCACGGCCGAGCCCGCGCCGGGATTGGAAAAGCGCCTGCTGGCCAGCCTCGCCTTGGCCCCGCCGAAACCGAAGCCGATTGCGCACCGCTGGCCCTGGATGCTGGCCGCTGCCGCCGTGCTGCTGATTGCAGTCGTCTCCACCGCCACGCTCTGGCATCGCCCTGCGCCCCAGGTTGCCAATGACTCAACGCTGCAAGCCACACCAGTCGTCAGAGCGGATCAACCCACTCCAGTCGTGTCCATCCTATCGGCGCCGTCGAAGTCAGAACTCGCGCTGCCAGCCACGCGCCATCACGCAACCACCGCCGTGAACACCGCCGCTCCGCACCAGGAGCTCTTCCCCACTCCGGCTCCGCCCTCGGAGCAGGAGCGGCTCTTACTCTCTTATGTTGATCGCACTCCGGTGCCGGAGTTGCTTGCCACTAACGCTCGCATGGCCGCCGAGCGCGATGCCGACCTGAAACGCTTTTTTGCCAATGCCGATCCCGCCAATTCAGCGGGCGACGCACAATAGGAGAAACCAATGCGACTCTTCCGTCTATCTACGCTCACCCTCTGCCTGCTCGCACTCTGCATGGCCGTCAGCACTGTTGGCTTCGCGCAGGAGAAGCCTGCCGCGCCAGTGGAGAAAGTTGTGCGCCAGCGCACTGCTTACCTGCTCGTCTACAACATCTTTGAGTTGCAGGGCGGCAAGCGGGTGAACACGCGAACTCACAAAATCGTGCTGAGCGACAACAGCCAGAGCGCCGTCAGCAAGAGCCAGATGCGTGTCCCCATTCCCAACACCAGCCCGGTCGAGTACATAACTTCCGGCATGGAGATTCGCTCCCGCATAGATCATTTCGACGAAGGCAGCGTTCTGCTTATCACCGATGTCAATATGGAATACGTTTCGGCGGACCCAGATCATCCAAACGGCCGCCCCGTGCTGCACAAGGCAGAGGCGCAGTCATCCACCACCATCAAGCTCGATAAGCCCGTGCTGCTGGCCGCCATCGAAGACCAGAGCAGCAACCAGACCTACCAGATTGAAGTCACCATCACTAAGCAGTAGCCATCGGCATCCAGGCAATAAGGAAAGGCGCGGAGTGATCCGCGCCTTTTCCATTTGCCGCAAGCCGTGCGCTTACCCCTC
>CAINND010000059.1 GCA_903851035.1 uncultured Acidobacteriota bacterium
CTTCCAGCACCTGCACCTGCGCGCTGACGCCATGCAGGCGGGCGGCGGCCGACAGACGCTCGAGCGGCTCCTCCATCGGCTCCTGGCTGAGCTTGAAGCTGCCGTAGTGCATGGGAATCATCGTCTGCGCGCCCATCTCCATAAAGCCGCGCAGAGCGTCTTCCGGGCTGGCATGCACCTCGCGGAAGTTCTCCGGCGAATAGGCTCCGATGGGCAGCAGCGCCACCTGGGGATGGAGGCGGCGGCCGATTTCGGCAAAGCCGTCGAAGTAGGCGGTGTCTCCGGAGTGATAAATCGAATGGCCGCGGCCAGAGAGCACGTAGCCACCGTAGCCGCGACGCATATCGTGAATGACGCGCGCGCCCCAGTGCTTGGCGGGAGTGGCCGTGATGCTCAACTCGCCCAGCCGCATCTCCTCCCACCAGTCCAGTTCGACCACCTTTTCGTAGCCCAGGCCAGTGACCAAGTCGGCGCAGCGCGCGGGAACAATCAGGGTGGGAGCGTGTCCGCATTTGCGCCGCGTGGCACGGGCCAGGGCGCGCAGAGATGGCCGGTGCAGATGATCGAAGTGGGCGTGCGTCACCAGCACGGCGTCCAGCGGCGGCAGGTCCTGCACGCGCAGCCCGGGACGGCGCAGGCGCTTGAGGATGAAGAGCCAGGGCGTGAAGATGGGGTCCACCACCAGGCTTGCGCCACCGAGTTGCAAAAAGAACGAAGCGTGCCCGATGAAGGTCACTCCCATCTGCTGCGGCCCGGCCAGCTCGGGATGATGCGTGCTCCCGGTGCGGGGAGACAAGGCGGAGTGCCTGACCAGGTTGCCCAGGTGCTCGGCTTTGCGGCTGATGTGAACCTTCATCATTGCTTTACCATTTTGTTGCTGTGCCACTGGGCGCGAAGGCGCGGAACGGCTGCTACAAAGATGCTACTCCGCCGGAGGCACTTGCAAGCTTTGCCCGGCTGGCTTTTAATCAAGTTTTAGCGCTTGTGGGAGGAAATGGCATGAAGATCGCATATTTGGGGCTGGGAATCATGGGAAGGCCGATGGCGGCAAACCTGGTAAAGGCCGGGCACGAGGTAACGGTGTGGAATCGCACTACGAAGCCGCTGGAGGGCGCAAAGACGGCAGCCACACCGGCCGAGGCGGCCAAAGGCGCGGAGGTCGTATGGCTCTGCGTGGCCGATACGGCAGCCGTGGAGCAGGTGTTATTTGGCGCGGATGGCGCGGCCCAGAGCCTGCAACCCGGCACCATCGTGGTGGACTCCAGCACCATTGCGCCACAGGCTACGCTGGACTTTGCGGCGCGCGTGCGCACTAAGGGCGCAGAGTTTGTGGACGCGCCGGTGACGGGCTCCAAGATTGGCGCGGAGAACGCGCAGTTGCTGTTCATCGTCGGCGGGCCGGAGAAGACGGTTGAAAAGTTGAGCCCACTCTTTCTCGCACTGGGCAAAAAGTTCATCCGCGTGGGTGAGACCTCGGCGGGCGAGAGCGCCAAGATCGGCATGAACCTGATGATTGCCTCCATCTTTGAAGGCTTTGCCGAAGCCCTGGCCCTGACCGGCGCGCTGGGCGTGAAGCCGGAGATCCTGGTCGAACTGATTAACAACTCGATGATCAAGAGCGGCGTGACGGATTACAAATCGAGCTTCGTGCTCACCCAGGATTGGACGGCGAACTTCCCACTGCGGCTGATGTTGAAAGACATCCGGCTGATGCTGGCTGCGGCGGAGGGTGCCAAGGTCAAGTTGCCCGCGCTCGGCGAAATCAAGAAGGTTTACGAGCAGGCCGTGGCCGACGGCCACGCCAACGACGATTACGCCGTGACGGTGGAGACGGTCAAGAAGCTGTAACCGCCACGCACACGCAAAAAGAAGCCGGGCCCGCTGATTGCGAGCCCGGCTTTTTACTGCTGATACGTCAGTTGCTGAGGTACAGCACGTGCACGTAAGTTCCGAGGCGCACGTTGTAGGCCAGGTAGTAGCCCACGTGATCGGGATCATCGTAGATGACCACGTCGTCGGTCATCCAATCCCAGTCGGCGCAGAAATCAAAGTCCACGGTTGCCACGCTGAAGTAGAAACCGTCGAACCAGAAGCGCGCCGGACCACCACCGCGCAGACGCCACACGTGACCGCGGCCAATCTCACCCGGGAAGCGGCCATGCTCCCAGGGATGGTCGAGGTGATAATTGGCGTCGCGGCGGCCCGTGTCATGGCCGACCCAGCGGTCATTGGGGTCCACGTGCGGAGCCACCGGATGACCGGGCTGATCGGGATGCGTGGGCGCCGGACGAGGCGTCGGCACAGGCTTGGGCAAGGGCGACTGTGCAGGGGGCTGACGATGAACAGGCGCAGGCCCGTGCGAGGGAATGCGGCCGCCGCCAACTCCACTGTGCTCGCCTCCGCGGCCCTGCGCGTAAGCACCTACCGAGCAGAGCAGAAACAATGCAACAAATCCAGCCAGGCGTTTCATGTTTTCACCCTTTCTCCCGCGCGGACAATACACGCGGCGGAAAAACTACACTGCGTATGAACCCGGCCGGCGCGTGAAGTTGCAGAGTGGCCGCCGGGCTTACAAATCTTAACGCTGGCGCTGGTTCTCCAGCTCCGCGGCCTCGCGGCGGATGCGCCGGGCGCGGCCGAGAAGGCTGTAAGCATACAGCGAATGCACCGCCCAGACAACGATGTAGGCGGCGTACAGATAGGCGTTTCCGGATGACGGATTCATTGCGCCTCCCCTTCTGCCTGAATGTAAGCTTCCTCCAGCGCGCGCTCGGCCAACGCCTGGCGGTAACGAGCCCACACAAAGAGCACGGCCAGCATGGCGAAGGCCGCCAGGTTCCACAGCACGGCCACCCACATGGTGTGATCGAGCCCACTGCCCTGCCCGCCGCCAATGACCGGTTGCGGATGCTGGGTGCGGAACCAGCGGATGGCCATGTAGACTATCGGCACATCCACAAATCCGAAGATGCCCAAGGCGGCGGCCAGCACCGGAACCTGACCTCCCGTGGCGTAGTGGCGCAGCACCAGGTAGCTGACGTAGATGAGCCAGAGCACCAGCGTGCTGGTCAGTCGCGCATCCCACGTCCACCAGATGCCCCAGATGGGACGCGCCCAGATGGGCCCGGTGATGAGCACGATGGTGCAGAAGGAGACGCCGACCTCCGCCGCAGCCAGGGCCAGCGCATCGGCGCCATCCGTGCGCCGGATGAGATACCACGCCGAGGCCAGGAAGTTGACGAAGAACAAAAGAAACGCCACCCAAGCCGAGGGCAGGTGATAGTAGAAGATGCGCTGCACGTTGCCCATCGTCGCCTCAGTGGGCGCGATGTACCACGCCTGGCAGAAGCCGTAGAGCAGCAGCAGGGCGGTGACGGCAGAAAAAGCTTTGTAGAGTTTTGTCATTCCGCGTTTAGCACCGGTTCAAACAGAAGCAGGCTGACGGCGGTGAAGACCACGTCGTAGACCGCCAGCAGCCGCATCCAGAAATAGGGCGAGTTGTCGCCCGTTAGAATCGAGGTCGTCGCGTCCACCATGGCCAGCAGCGCTGGAATGGAGATTGGAAAAAGGATCAGCGGCAGCATGATCTCCCGGCTACGGGTGCGGATGCTGAGCGCGGCGAAGAAGGTTCCGTTGACCACCAGCGCCCACGTGGCCAGCAAGGCCACCACCAGCAACTGCCACACCGGTCCCACCGAGCGCAGGTTGTAGAAGACGACAAAGAGCGGCACCATCAGCACTTCCAGGATGGCGACGAAGAGAAAATTGCCGATGGTCTTGGAGAGGAACAATGCCTGTGGCGGCGCGGGAGAGAGGCGATAGGCGTCCAGCACCTGGTTGCGCAGCTCACGCGTCCACGTCTGGTTGAGCGCGACGACGGTGGCAAACAGTACGGCCACCCACAGCAGGCCGCCGGCGATGCGCCGTGACTCTTCGGCCGTGGGGTCGAATCCAAAACTGAAGATGACCACTACCAGCAGCGCGAAAAACAACATGCTGTTGATGGCATCCTTGCTGCGCCATTCCAGCCGCAGGTCCTTGGCCAGCGAGCGGCGCGTGATACTCCAAAGCGTAGGAGTGGCGCTCATGCGCGGGCCTCCATCGCATAGGGCGACAACATCCGCTCGGGGATGCCTTTTTCGCGGGCCACCATGCGTCCGGCCTCCAGCACCATGCACTCGTCGGCCACGGATTCCATCAGCGCGGCCTGGTGGGTGACCACAAAGATCGTCGTGCCAGCGTCGCGCATATCGGCCAGCAAGGTGGTCATCTGCCGCGCCGAGCCGACGTCAACATTGGAGAACGGTTCGTCGAGGAAGAGCAGCTCGGGCTGGTGCACAATTGCCCTGGCGAGAGAGATGCGCTGCCGCATTCCCTGCGAATACTGGCCGACGCGGCGCTCCAGCTTAGGGTCGAGGCCAACGGTGCGGATTGCCTCCGCACAACGGAGGTCGTCATGAATTCCATAGAGCGAGGCAAAGTAGGCGAGGTTTTCCATCGCGGAAAGTTCATCGTAGAGCAGCGGCGCGTGGCCCATGTATCCGAAGCGGGTTGCCACCTCGCGCTGCGTGGTGGCGCCAAGCACACGAACCGTGCCTCGGGTGGGAGCCAGCAATCCGGCCATCACGCGCAGCAGAGTGCTTTTACCCGCGCCGTTTTCGCCCAGTAAAACGTGCAGGCGTCCGGCGGCAAAATCCGCGGTGATGCCACGCAGGGCGGCAAAGCGGCCAAAGTGGCGGGCCACGTCATGCAATTCCACGGCGGGTTGTGCGGGAACTATACCGCTCACAGGTGATTCCATGGTGCACGCATTGCAGGCGTGCGGGAGGTTGCAATCTTGTCAGCGTACAACGGGAACCACGGCTTCGGCCTTCTGCTGCGGGGCAGCGTTACTCGGCGCGGCGTTCTCCGGAGTTGCGCTGCCCGGCGTGGTCTGTCCATCCGGCTGTGCCGGAGCGTACTTGGACGCGCACTTGGCCTGCAGTTGTTTGGCGTGGAAGACGCCATCGCGCCCGTAGCTGCCCTCGGCCAGAGCCTGCGCGTTGTCCTTGAATGTATCCGGCGGAGCCTCGGTGCCTTTGTATTCCACCGGCAGCGTGCGGCCCTGCTCGGTCAGGGTGAATTCCACGTGCGTGCCCTGGCGGCGAATGCTGCCCGGTTGCACATTGCCGGCCACGCGAAGGCGCTTGCTGTACACGCCATCACCCATCTGGCTCATTTCCTTGAGAGTGACGTAATAACTCTTGCTCTCCTCAACGCCGCTGACGGCCAGGTAGGCCAGGCCGCAGACGATGAGAGCGATGGGCACGCCAAACTTTACATATTTGTTCATCTTAAATATCCACCCGGTCGAACGGCCCGCGCTCAAACAACTAGCGCCGCCATCCGCTTCCCCATGTCCCCTGAGGGTACTTAGCTGCTGGTGCGCAGTCAAGACGCACTACGCCCTGCGCTATTGGATGCGTCAAAAACGCCGGGCGACTCAGCGGAAGCGGCCATTTTTGCAACATCCCACGGCGTATAATGTCACGTTAAGGGTTCGGATAAAGGGGTGGATTTCACATGAGTGGAAACAACGGTTCCGGCAACAATTCGGGCAACAATGGCGGCAACGGCACGGCTCCTCACCAGGTTGGAGTTTCGGGTATCACAGTTGGCATTCCCAAACTGCGCGCAGAGTGGACGGCGCGGCGCAAAGCAGAGGCTGCCCGTACCGGCGACACGAACGTGACGCAGATGCACTTTGCGCGCAAGGGCGTGCTGACCGAGGAGATGCTCTACGTGGCCGAGCGCGAACAGCTTGCGCCGGAGCTGGTGCGAGCGCGAATAGCCGAAGGCAAGCTGATTATCCCGGCCAATATCAACCACCCGGAGCTGGAACCCATGTGCATCGGCGTGGACTCGCTGTGCAAGATCAACGCCAACATCGGCAACTCGGCCGTTGCCAGCAACGTGCAGGAGGAGCTGAAGAAGCTCCACACCAGCGTGCACTACGGCGCGGACACCATGATGGACCTCTCCACCGGCGGCGACATCCACGCCATCCGGGAGACACTGCTGCGTAACTGTCCCGTGCCGCTGGGCACCGTGCCCATCTACGAGGCCGTCGCGCGGGTCAAGCGCATTGAAGACCTCAACGCCGCGCTGATGCTTGAGGTCATTGAGGAGCAAGCAGCGCAGGGCGTGGACTACATGACCATCCATGCCGGCCTGCTGGTGCAGTTCCTGCCGCTGGTGGCCACGCGCATCACGGGCATCGTCAGCCGCGGCGGCTCCATCCTGGCGCAATGGATGGCACATCACCACAAGCAGAACTTCCTCTACGACTGCTTCGAGGACATTTGCAAGATCATGGCGAAGTACGACGTGGCATTTTCGCTCGGCGATGGCCTGCGCCCCGGCTGCATCGCCGATGCCAGCGACGAAGCCCAGTATGCCGAGCTGAAGACCCTCGGCGAGCTGACACGCATCGCGTGGAAGCACGACGTGCAGGTGATGATCGAAGGCCCCGGCCACGTGCCCATTGACAAGATCAAGGAGCAGGTGGACAAGGAAGTGGAATGGTGCGACGGCGCACCCTTCTACACCCTCGGGCCGCTGGTCACGGACATCGCTCCGGGCTACGATCACATCACCTCTGCCATCGGCGCGGCGATGATCGGCTGGTACGGCGCGGCCATGCTCTGCTACGTGACGCCCAAGGAGCACCTGGGCCTGCCCAACGAAAAGGACGTGAAGGACGGCATCATCGCCTACAAGATTGCCGCCCACGCCGCCGACCTGGCGCGTCATCGCCCCGGCGTGCAGGAGCGCGACAACGCCCTGAGCCGCGCCCGCTACGCCTTCGACTGGGAAAAGCAGTTTGAGCTTTCGCTAGATCCCGAGACCGCGCGCGCCATGCACGATGAGACGCTGCCGGATAAGTTCTACAAGGAGGCGTCTTTCTGCTCCATGTGCGGACCGAAGTTCTGCAGCATGAACTACTCGGCCAAGGTGGATGAGTACAACCGCACGGTGCACGGCATTGAAAGGAAAGACAGCGAGCTTGTGAAGCTGGAGGCGCGCAAGTAAACGCCCTGCCAACGCAAACTGAAAGGCCGCGCCTGTGCGCGGCCTTTCTTTATACGGAAAACACTTTCCAGACAATCACTCAACCGGATATCTCTACCAGCGGTCTCCCCAGCCCCATTGTTTGGGATCGGCGCCGATGCCTTCCATCTGCGCCTCCAGGGTCTGCACGCCGCCGCTGGGGCCGCTCTCGGTGGCCACAATGTGGATGAGGAAGAGGTACTCGCCGGCAAAGCCGGAGAGGCACCATACGTTCTCGCAGCCATCCACGGGTGTGGCCCGTTCATCCACCAACGCGCGCAGCAGTTGCACGCGATAGGCGGTCCAGTCATCCTCCTCGCTGGCAAAGCGCAGGAATTCGCGCAACGCCAGCTCCGGTGACTCACCCGAAGCCTGGTAAACGTAGGTTCCGCCCAGGAATTGAATGACGAATGTGTAGCGGGTCTTGCGGCCTCTCATGCGCTTCTTTCCAAGGAAATGGGCCTGGCGCGATTCAATGGCGCGCACCAGGCCCATGGTTGACTAGCGGATAAACTATTCGGCCACTTCTTCCGGGTTCTCAACGTCGATGGTGGTACCGGTCAGCAGGTACCCGCGCATCTTGTCCTCGTCCAGTTGCTTGCACCAGTGACCGACAACGATGGTGGCCACGCCGTTGCCAATCAGGTTGGTCAGCGCGCGCGCCTCGCTCATAAAGCGGTCAATGCCCAGGATGAGCGCCACGCCAGCCACCGGCACCGAGCCGACGGCGGACAAAGTAGCGGCCAGCACGATGAAGCCGCTGCCCGTCACGCCGGCCGCGCCCTTGCTGGTCAGCATGAGGATGGCCAGCAGGTAAAGCTGCTGGCCGAGCGTCATGTGCGTGTTGGTGGCCTGCGCAATGAACATCGCCGCCATCGTCAAATAGATCGAGGTGCCATCCAGGTTGAAGGAGTATCCGGCCGGGATGACCAGTCCGACCACCGGCTTGCTGACGCCGACCAGTTCCATCTTGGCCATCATGCGCGGCAGCGCCGCCTCTGACGACGAAGTGCCCAGCACGATCAGCAGCTCTTCCTTGATGTACTTGAGGTACTTCCAGATGCTGAAGCCGTGCAGCCGGGCCACGATGCCCAGAATTACGAAGATGAAGATCAGGCAGGTGGCGTAGAAGCAGGCCATCAGCTTGCCGAGCTGGAAGAGCGTGCCCAACCCGTACTTGCCGATGGTAAACGCCATGGCGCCGAAGGCACCGATGGGCGCCACGCGCATGATCATGCCGACAATGCGGAACAGCACATGGGAAACCTGCTCGATGAAGGTGAATACGACCTTGCCCTTTGCGCCAACCAGGTGCAGGGCAAAGCCGAAGAGAATGGCGATGAACAGAACGCAGAGGATATCGCCGCGGGAGAAGGCTCCGATAATGGTGTCCGGAATGATATCCAGCAGGAAGTTCGTAGTGGTCTGCATCTTGCCGGGCCCGGTGTAGGCGGCCACGGCCTTGGTGTCCAGGGTCAGCGGGTTTACATTCATGCCCGTGCCGGGATGAACAAAATCCACGATGACGAGGCCGATGACAAGGCTGATGGTGCTGAGAATCTCGAAATAGAGAACCGCCAGGGCGCCTGTTTTGCCCACGGACTTCATGTTCTCCATGCCGGCGATGCCCAGCACGACCGTACAGAAGATGATCGGCGCGATCATCATCTTGATCAGCTTGATGAATCCGTCGCCGAAGGGTTTCATCTCCGCGCCCATAGCTGGACGGAAATGGCCGAGGAGGATGCCCAGCGCAATGGCTACCAGGACCTGGAAGTACAGACTCTTATAAAACGGCTTGCCTCTCATCGAGTGGAGACTCCTGAATGTGAACTTTTGGGCTGCGTTCAGGATAATTACCATTGCACGCGTTCAATTGCACGCGATTTGTGTCACAAATCGTTGTGACGGCAGGTCCCGGCAGATGTGGATAATTTGCTTACAGCGCCGACTCCAGCAGGGTGGCCGCCCGCTGCAGCGCGGCGGTCACTTCCGTTAGCCCGGCGGTGGCGGCCGCCTCGTCTGCTTTGTCCATGCTCTCTGTTACCCCGGGCAGCACCACGGCCGCATAGCCGGTGTATTCGCCAGGCGCGTAAATGGTGTGGCGGAACCATGGACGATGCGGCAAACCCGCGCCCAGCAGGGCGCGCTCGGCGCCGCGATAAGCCTGGTTCAGCCGCTCCACCCGGGCAGCCGGGGCCGTGGCCGTAAGCTGGCGGCAGGCCTTGCCCGCCTCTGCCAGCCGCGCGGCAGCCTTCAGGGCGGCGGCAAAGTCGGGCGGCGGCGCGGCGTTCCCTGCTTTCTGCTCCTTGGCCTTGCCGTCACTCGCATCCGACACCCAGCCAAGCTGGCGGGCGCGGCGCTGCACGGTCTCCAGATGGCGGGTCACCTCGTTGCCATACGCCTCGTAATCAAAGGGCAGCAGGTCGGCCTGCGCCAGCCGCAGCGCCTGCAAGCCAAAGACGCGGGCCATCTCCTGCTCATACACGAAGTCAGGATCGGCATTCTTGACGAACCAGGCGTAGTTATCGAAGACCGAGTGATAGACGCCATAGGGTCCGCCGGAGCCGATATCGGTGGAGGGCACGCCCAAGTGCTGCAAGAAGGCCGAGTAATCCGAGCCGCTGCCCAGGTCGCCGACTCGGACCTCGCTGGAATCGGACTCGCCACGGCGCTCGTTGAAAGAGCCAGTGTCCGCGCTGGTGGCCGGGCGGCGACGAGAGTTCTCCCCCTGCGCCTTCCACACGTCGTACACGCTGCCGCCCTTGGGGCTGGGCACCGCACGCGTAACGTCACGCAAAAAACTTTTCAAACTGGGCACGCTGCTCGCCCCAAAGTTCGGGCCGCTGACGGCAACATCCATGTTGAGATACGCTACAGCGCCCTGCAACTGCTTGGAATACTGTTCGGCGTACTCGGTCGAGCCGATCAAGCCCTGCTCTTCGGCATCCCAACTGGCAAAGATGATGGTGCGCTTGGGGCGCCAGCCCGTCTTCAGCAGCTCACCTACGCCATGCACGCTTTCCAGCATGGCCGCCGTGCCACTGCTGGGATCTACCGCGCCGTACACCCAGGCATCGCGATGGTTTCCAGCAATCACCAGCGAGTCCGTCTGCTGGCTGCCGCGAATGGTGCCAATGACGTTCCAGATCGTAGTCAGCTTGTAGTCCTGCACCAGCTTGACGTGAACCCGCGTGGGGCCGGGGCCGACGTGATAGGTAAACGGCAGCGCGCCCTGCCATTCGCGCGGAGTCTCCGGGCCGCCCAGCCGCTCCAGCAGCGGCGCAGCATCGGCGTAGGAGAGCGGCGTCACGGGAATCTTCGTCAGGCTGGCGGCTTTTTCCGGAGCCACGCGCGCCGAGGCCGGTAGATCGGGCGTGCTGGCCACTCCGGGCGTGGTCGCGTCGCCGGCATACTCAAATGTGAACTGCACGGAGCCACGCTGCACACCGGTGGCCGGGCGGTAAGGCCCCTTGGGATAGGCATCGCCACGGTAGTATCCGTCATCGGCCGGGTCGGAGTAGATGATCAACCCCAGCGCGCCGGCCTCCTGCGCCGTAAGGGCCTTTACGCCGCGGAAGTTCTGCCCGTAGCGCGCGATGACGATCTTGCCCTTCACCTCCACGCCCAGCTCGCGCAGCTTCTTGAAGTCCTCCGGGCGGGCGTAGTTGGCGTACACCACGTCGGCTTCCACGTTGCCCGAGGGCGAGCTGCCGTTGTAGGGCGTCACCACCCTGGCGTCATCCTGGTAGGGATCGCCCTCGACGTGTTCGCGCGTCGGCCCCTTCATCTTGAGCCCGGGCGGGGCGATGGCCTCCACCAGAATCTCCCTGGGCAGGTTCAGCCACACCTTGTACTCGTCAATGCGCACATCCAGGCCCGCCTCGCGGAACTTCCCGGCCACGTAGTCGGCGGTCTTCTTGTCCTCCACCGAACCGGCAATGTGCGGCTCCGCCGTGAGTATCCGCAGATGCTCGCGCGCCAGCTTCGCCTCCGGCACGGCCAGGAACTTTTCTTCGAGCTTGCGTTCGGCCGCCGCATCGCGGAAGCCGGCAAGTCCATCCGGGACTTTTCCCGCCGAGTTGGCAGTGGAGTTGGCAACCGCAGTCTGCGCCAGCGCGCACGCGCTTAATAGAAGAATGGAAAACGAGGCGCGAATCGCGCGAAAGATGGAACGAATCATGGTGGCGATTTCTCTCTGTGTGCGGGCGGTGCCCAGATGGTCTGGCTAAATCAATGCAAGCAGAATACCACCGAGGGGCGGGCGTGAGTGCGCCTTGCACGCTTGGCTAGGAAGATGACGCGGCTAGTGTGCGATGGGCGCCGACTGCTGCACCTGCGCAACATCCATCCAGTCGGAAAGGGCCACGTGCCCGGCCAGGGTCTCAGCGCTCTTGCCTTCCACCAGGAAGCGCACGCGCGCCAGTTGCGGCAGTTGCGCCTTCAGGGTCAGCACCATGCTGTAGAGGGTCAACTGCTCGTTCTGGATTCCCGGGTGCTGCCCGGCCACCAGCGACTGGTTCAGGTTCACCACCGCCGAATTCGGATCCATCAGGAAGACATCATGCACGTCGGCTCCCGCGCCGTAAGGATGCGGCGAATCCTTTTCCATCCCGCGTGCGATCAGGGTATGCAGCGCCAGCCGCGCGCGCTCACCGGAATCGGAGGGCAGTGCCAGTGTCACCGAGGTGGCGCGCAGAGTGCCATCTTCATCGTTGGGCAAAAAGAGCAGCGTCGTCTCCGCCGGACCATTCACGGGCGCCACCAGTGCCTGCTGTAGTTGCGGAGAGGCGATGGCCTCCGCCTTGCGCTTGAGGTGCACAAAGTAGCCCGCCATGGCCAGGATGACCAGCACCAGCAGCACGGTAAACACCTGTAGTTTGCGGGAGATCATTGCGCCTCCTCCCAGCGTCCGCGCAGAGTGGCAATGGCTACGGCCAGCGCCGAGGCGACCTTCTGCTGATAGACCGGCGTGGCCAGCTCTGCCGCACCGCCATCGAGCGGCGCAAATTCCACGGCAATCGCCGGTGCGGTCACCGAGTTGAGCGGGCGCAGCGCCACCGCCGAGTTACGCGCCGTCACTCCAGCCGAATTCAGCGCTCCCGCCACGGCCACGGCTGCCTGCGCGGAGCGCTCAAGATAGGGTGCCTGGGCCAGATCCCAGGGCAGGAAAGCACGGCGATCCTGCTCCGCGAGGGTTGCCGGGGGCAGCAGCGTGGAATACACACGCGCTCCGTGGCCCTCCGGCGAAAGGTGGATGGCCACATAGAGGCTGACCCGCGCCACGTTGGCCGCCGCCGCGCGCTGATCAAAGCTCAAGGCCACGTCACTCGCGCGCGCCAGCACCACGCTGATGCCCTTGGCCTCCAACTCACGCTGCACGCGCCGCGCCAGGGCCAGTGTCAGCAACTTCTCCGCCGGGGAGCTCGCCGCGCCAGCGTCCGCGCCACCATGCGCCGCGTCCAGCATGACAAAGGCCTTGCCGCGCGCAATCTTTACGGCTGGCGGAGCTACTGGTGCCACCTGTTGACCAGGATTCGATACTGCGTCTGGTGGCGCTACCGGCGACGTTGCTCCAGGTGCCGCGGCAGCCTGCGCCGGGCTGATGGTCAGCGTGCGGCCACCATCGCCGACGGTCACCGTGGCCGGTTGCGCCACCTGCACGGCCACTTCCGCGCCCGCAGCGCTTTCATTGAAAGTCACTCCACGCACGAAGGGATCGCTATACGTCAATTTGCTGGCCGTACCGCCAACCACGGGCTCCCGCCGGAAGAGCAGCCGCACGCGATTCTTCTCCATATATGTGGAGGGATTCACCGGCGCGGAGAAGCTCAGCACCATTCGCGAGGGGCTGGTGCGCAACTCCGCCGTATAGCGTATGGAGGCAATGCCTACGAAAATTCGACGTGAGGCCGGATGCATCTCCGCCGTAAGCTCGGCCAGTTTGGGCAGCAGTACACCCACCGAGGCCAAGGGAATATAGCCGCGGCCATCCTGCAACAGGAAGCTGGCCGGCAGGTCTACGCGCGTGCTCCGCACCCGGCACTGCGTGTTGCCCTGCTCGAACACCGCCTCCGCGCCGTTGAAGAGGAAGCGCACGCGGTTGCCTTCAACATGCGATTCGACGCGCCCCAGCGGCTCCAGCAAATCGGTCAGGCCCACATACTCCACACCGTCGTGGGAGAGAACTTCCACCTGGTAGTTCGTCTGCGCGGAGATCACGCTGACGCTGCGCGCGCCATGGGCAAACCCCGCTACCAGCAAAAGCTGCAGCAGCAGGATCCAGCGGGCGGCATGTAGAAGATGTCTCATCGTGCGGCGGCTCGATTCAGCCTTCTGTCCATCCTAAAACAAATCCCGCGCCACGGCTTGCCCGGCGGCGGACCGCCAGCCTGACTCCACGACCGGTACACACTGGAATCCCCGGCGCAATCAAACGAAGTGAAAGTCACGGTTGCTCCTCAGCGCCCTCCCGGTTACGCTAGTGGCAGGAGAATCTATCCATCCATGCCACGGCGTATGTACATCTTGCTATTTTTATTGCTGACGGCAGCCTGGCTGCCTGCTCAGATTGGCGTCTCCAACCAGAACGGTGGCGGAGTGCGGCTGCACAACCGCAGCAGCGCGGAGGTTCTCGGCTTGCAGCGCGCCTTGCTCTCCAACTTTTTACGCCTGGACTTTGACGGCGCCCGTCTGCAGCCCGATGCCTGGGCCCGCGTCAAGGCCTACACCACCCTGCGGCCCACCCAGGAATGGCAGCGCATCATTATCGTCACCCGCTGGGACATAGAAACCGTCGAGATACCCTCTGACTCGCTGACCGTCACCTACAAGCTCTCCGGCGTGTACGACATTGCCGATGGTTACAGCGCATTTTCCTCCAGTCAACGGGTTCGGTTCGACATGCGCGAACACGATGGCAACCTCGTGGTTACCGCCATCACGCCGGACGCGCCACACCTCTCCGCCCGCGCCGCGCTGGCCTGGATGCGGCAACGCATCACCGACCCCGGCATCAGCGATCCCGAGCGCGCTCACCTGCGCGACGCCATCGCGCAACTGGAGCGGCAGACCACACCCGTCGCGCGTTAATGATGTTCGTAATTAAGTCACCTTTGCAATAAAAAGCGGGCGGGACCAGTCGGTCTCGCCCGCCGCATTTTGTACTGCGCATATATCACGCAGAGCTAGAAGGCGTACTTGCCCGCCTCCAGCACCGTGGCCGCAATCTTCTCGCGGGCGGCAATGGTATTGACCGGCTCGCTCTTCACCAACCGGCGCAGGATCGTCACCTGGGTGCGCAGCATGTCGCCGTCCGCCACATCGGCCAGCACCTTCTTCGCCGCCTGCTCCACGCGGGCAAACGCCTCGGTCAGGTACACGTCGGTGATGGCCACGGCCGTGGCGCTGGCCGCCGCGCCGCGCGTGCCAATCAGCTTCAGAGTGCGCGCCAGCACGGAATCCATCGCATACACCTCAATGACGATATCGGCGATGGCGCCCATCACCTCCTGGTGGTCGGCAATCTGCTGCATATACTTCTGCGATGCCGCGCCGCTCACCATCAGGCCAATCTTCTTGGCGTTTTCGATCAGCTTGCGCTGCGCCGCCAGCTCGCGCGTGTCTTCTTCGGCAAAGCTGGGTCCGGCCATCACCTCGTCCATCAGCTTCTTAATGGCCGGCAGCAGGGGCAACTGTCCGCTGAGGGCGCGCTTCAACAACCAGCCGGTGATGATCAGCCGGTTGATCTCATTTGTGCCCTCGAAGATGCGGTTGACCCGCGAGTCGCGATAGGCGCGCTCCGCCGGATACTCCTCGACAAAGCCGTAGCCGCCGTATATCTGCACCTGGTGATCCACCACCTGGTCGAACATCTCCGACGCCCACACCTTGATGATCGAGCACTCCACCGCGTACTCCTCGATGGCCTTGCGGATCAGCTTCGACTCGTCGGGCGAGCCCTTCACGATGTCGGCCGTGGCCGAGTCCATCATGCCCACCGTGCGATACACCAGCGCCTCGCCGGCGTAGATGCCGATGGCGATATCCGCCAGCATGGCCCGCACCATGCCGAAGTCTGCGATGGGCTTGCCGAAGGCCTTGCGCTCCTGCGCCCACTTGATGGAGCTCGACAGGCAGGTACGCGCTCCGCCAATGGCCGCCGCGCCCAGCTTAAAGCGGCCCACGTTCAAAATGTTGAAGGCGATGGTCGCGCCCTTGCCAATCTCACCCAGAAGGTTCTCCACCGGAACCTGGCAGTCATTCAAAATCAGCGGGCAGGTGCTGGAGCCGCGAATACCCAGCTTGTGTTCCTCGTTGCCAACGCTGAAGCCCGGGAAGGTCTTCTCCACCAGGAAGGCCGAAAACTTTTCGCCATCCACCTTGGCGAAGATGACAAACAGATCGGCGAAGCTGGCGTTGGTGATCCACATCTTCTCGCCGTTCAGGATGTAGTGCTTGCCATCCGCGCTGAGCACGGCCTTGGTGCGGGCGTTCATCGCGTCGGAGCCCGAGCTGCTCTCACTGAGCGCGTAAGCGCCAACCCACTCGCCACTGGCGAGCTTTGGCAAATACTTCGCCTTCTGCGCGGCGGTGCCGAACCAGATGATGGGCAACGTGCCAATGCCGACGTGCGCGCTGAAGGTGACGGCAAACGAGCCCTGCTTAGCAATGCGGTCGGCGATGATCGCCGAGCTGACCTTGTCCATCTCCGCGCCGCCGTACTCTTCGGGAATGTCCACGCTGGTCAGCCCCAAGTCGGCGGCCTTCTTCAGCAGCTCGCGGCTGAAGGCAAAGTCCTTGTGCTCAATGCGGTCGGCGTTGGGCACAATCTCCTGATTGGCAAAGTCTTCGGCCGTCTGCTCAATCAGCTTGTGCTGATCGTTAAAATCCTCTGGGGTGAACACATCCTGTGGCTGCGTCTCTTCAATCAAAAAGTTGCCGCCCACAATTTTCTTCTGCGCCGGTGCTTCGGTGGTTGCCATCTCTATTCCTCCAGATGCTTTCTGCGCTGCCCTCCAGGCTGGCGCGAATTCCATGACTTGATGTTTCCGTCTCGATCTATTCAGTTACGCAAGGCTCTCGAAGATTCCCGCCGCACCCATGCCGCCGCCCACGCACATGCTTACGATGCCGTAGCGTGCCTTTTGCCGCTTCAGCTCGCGCAGCAGCGTCGCCGTAAGCTTGGCTCCGGTGCAGCCCAGCGGATGCCCCAACGCAACGGCACCGCCATTCGGATTCACCTTCGCCGGGTCCAGCCCCAGCTCGCGAATCACGCTCAGCGCCTGGACGGCAAAGGCCTCGTTCAGTTCGAAGACACTGATGTCCTCCAGCTTCAGCCCCGCCAGCTTCAGCGCCTTCGGAATGGCAAACACCGGGCCCAGTCCCATCTCCTCCGGTTTGTAACCGGCGGTGGCAAAGGCCACAAAGCGCGCAAGAGGCTTCAGTCCCAGTTGCTTTGCGCGCTCGGCGCTCATCACCACGGCGGCGGCCGCGCCATCGCTCATCTGCGAGCTGTTGCCAGCCGTCACCGTGCCCTTTACGTGGAACGCGGGCTTCAAGGCCGAAAGCGCCTCCAGAGTGGTCTCCGCCCGCGGACCTTCATCCACCTTGAACTCGATGGCCTGGGTTTGCAGCTTGATGGCCGTCGCGCCGCGCGTCGCCGCCGCCGGAGTAGTGAAGGTCACGTTGACCGGCACAATCTCCTCGGCGAAGTTTCCGGCGGCAATGGCCTTCACGGCCTTCTGGTGGCTCTGCACGCTGAACTCATCGGCCTGCTGCCGGGTGATTCCAAAGCGCGTGGCCAGCCGCTCGGCGGTCAATCCCATGCTCAGGTAAGCGTCGGGATAGCTCGCCACCAGCCCGGGATTGCAGCTCACCTTGTGCCCGCCCATGGGAATCATCGTCATGCTCTCCGTGCCTCCGGCGACGATCACGTCCGCGCCGCCACAGGCAATGCGGTCGGCGGCGATGGCGATGGACTGCAATCCCGAACTGCAGAAGCGGTTCACGGTCATCGCCGAGCTTTCCACCGGCAACCCGGCGCGTAGAGCCGCGATGCGAGCCACGTTCATGCCCTGTTCGGCCTCCGGCATGGCGCAGCCCAAAATCACATCCTCAATCTCGCGTACATCCAGTTGCGGCACGCGCTCCAGCGCGCCGCGGATGGCCACGGCACCCAAATCATCCGGACGCGTGGTGCGCAGCGTTCCCTTGTTTGCCTTGCCGACCGCGGTGCGGACGGCGCTTACGATCACTACTTCGCGCATGGTCTTTAGTCTCCTCGTCGTCCGTTGGTTAGTTGCGCAGCGGCTTGCCGGTCTTCAGCGTGTACTGGATGCGCTCCTGCGTCTTGCGTTCTCCGCACAGGCTCTTGAAGGCCTCGCGCTCCAGGTCCAGCAGATACTGCTCGCTGATCGGCGTACCCGGCGTAATGGCTCCACCGCAGAGCACCTCGGCCACCTTGCCGGCAATCTTCACCTCGTGGTCGCTGATGAACTCTCCCTGCCGCATTAGATGCACGCCCAGCTTTAGCGTGGCCAGGATGTTCTCTCCCGGTGCGGGCAGGTCGGTGCGTGGCAGCGGAGCGCGATAACCAGCGCGCGCCAACTCCAGTGCACGCGCCTTGGCATCGGTCAGCACGCGCTCGCGATTCATCGTCACCTCGTCGCCACGGCTCAAAAAGCCCAGCCCGCGCGCCTCAAAGGCCGAAGTAGAGACCTTAGCCATGGCCACGGTTTCAAAGGCTTTCTTCATCGCCTCCATCAGTTCCACGCTCTCGCCGCGCCCATCGGTACGGATCGAGCTCGCCGAGTCCAGCGCGCGCACGGTCATCTCCTTGCATCCGCCGCCGCCCGGCAGCAGGCCCACGCCTACCTCCACCAGGCCCATGTAGAGCTCCGCGTGAGGCTGGCGCGCCGCGCCGTGCAAGCTGACTTCGCATCCTCCGCCCAGCGCCATGCCAAACGGAGCCACCACCACGGGCTTGGAGCTGAACTTGACCAGCTGCGTCATGTTCTGGAACTGGCGGACCATCATGTCCACGTCGTCCC